>JAHELJ010000009.1 GCA_024644235.1 Lewinellaceae bacterium | reverse complement strand
ACGAAGAAAATGATCGTGATTGAATAGATCATTCAGTCTGGATCATGAGTAACGATTGTGTAAGTCGAACCGAGTTTTAGAGGTAAATAAAAATCGGTTTTTGGGATGGCCTCTCTCCACTTGTTGGAGGGGGGCTTTTTCTTTGTCGCTTATTTAGGATTAGTGACAAAGCATCACTCAATACAGAGTACCAAATTTGGTATGATAATTGTATTTAATGTTACTGATTTGCTATGAATTTATGAACCTTTGGTTTTTCATATTATTACCTTTCATTATCAGGATTCTCAAGATCCTTCTCGCCCGTTTTAAGGTTACCACTTAGTTATATATCGGAGATTTCTTAATATAAGATTATCTCATGCGAAAAATACCATAAGATTGGTATTGTCAGTATAATATACATTATAAATATTTGTAATATTAAGATCGCAAGGAATCTCATCCCAAAGACATTTTAGTAATAGCTAAAAGCGTCTTTAATGAATACTTATTTCCTTGTCCTCCTCATGACTTTGGAGTGGATTGGAAGTCCTCAACAGAAGGTTAATAATTTTCCATCCGCTAATCCTGCTGTAGAATGTCTCGAATACTCTGTTGTGTTTCTGGATGCAGATGGCCTGCGCCAGTTACAGCCAGGAGATTTAGTATATGGTGACTGCACCGGCTGCACGGTAGATGTTGTGGGAGATGAATTTGAGGATATCGTAGACTGCCGTCTTGCTGGTAAGCGGGTAGATGTTATGATCCACCGTCCAGGAATGCCACAACCGATCTTTTGCCGCACCACTGTTTTGGACAATATGGCTCCAATCTTCACAGCGTGTGATGATATCACAGTTGGATGCCACCTCGACCTTGAGACTTCTCCACCAGATTCTTTTGGGATCGAGGTAGAGGACGCTTGTGGAATTGACAGTTTGTACCCGATCATTTGTGGCGCAGAACCCGGGGATTGTGAGGAAGTCTTCAAAACTCTCAAAGTCCAGTGGCAAGCGGTAGATGTAAATGGAAATATATCAAACTGCACCCAGTATGTTTCTTTTGAGAAGGCTCTGTTGGCAGATGTCACTTTTTCCTTATCGGATACCATGTATTGCGAAGACCCGAACATTGAAGGCGTAGGAGCTCCTTTGTTACATGATAGCATTCCCATCAATCCGCTTTGTGGTCTTTCGGTCAACTGCAAGATTATACAGGAGTCTGATGTGTGTGGCGCTCAGAAGTGGATCATGAAAGAGTGGACAGTGCTGGACTTATGCACCTTTGAAACGGAGACAGTCATTCAGAGTATTGCCGTGTTGGACACGACACCTCCTCTGATTCCTTGCCCGGAGAATGATACACTTTTTACGGATGCTTCAAGGTGCGAGGTAGATTACACCTTGCCAAGATTAGACACATTAATTGAGCACAATTGCGAAGGCGATGGCACCGGTCAAACCACTTTTATCGTCAACGATAAGTTCTATACGCCAGGTTTCACCATCCAGTTAGATACTGGTACTCATGAGATTAAATTTATAGCGGCCGACCTTTGTTGGAATATGGATACCTGTATCTACCTGATCACAGTGAGGGACACCTCAGGACCGATATTGGTTTTCTGCCCACCCGACACCGTAATTTTGCAGACACTTCCAGATTACTCCTGCGAAATGCTGCCAGATACGCTGGGCGAGCCAGAATTTTTTGAGCCGTGTTGTGGAGTCGATACCGTTTTCTGTATGGTCATTGATTCGTCTGCTTCCACTACTTCTCCCAGGTTGATACGTAAGTGGGTAGCGATGGATTCCTGTGGACTTTTTTCTGATACATGCTCACAGATCATAAGAATTATGGAGATCAGCAGGGCTCAGACGCCTATGATCCATCATAGATCGATATGGAGTGTTGCGAACGAGGATGGTCCTGCAGAAACCCGAAGTCTTCGTTCTTCTCCGATGATTGACTCGATTGAATTGATAAAGGTAAGACCCAATCCCTGGTCTGACTTCGTTTTCCTGGAGTTTTTCTCATCAGGTCTTGGCCGGGCGAATTTGATCATCTCCGATATACAAGGTCGCTTCATTGCCGAGAAAGATATTTCAGTGACTCTGGGAAAGAATCAAGTCATGTTGAACAGCTACGACATAGCTGGTGGAAGTGGTCTTTATTTAGTGAGGATAAAACTTGCGGATCGCCACTTGCTGGTCAGAATGTTGCACACCCAACACTAGAACGAGGCACTTATATGAGATTAGTTTTTAGACGGACAGCCGGATGCTTAATGTTCCGGCTGTCTTTTTTGTTAAAGTTCGGCCAAGATCCACCCAGTTTTAATATGTAAATAAAATATTCTAAGTGATTTACATATTCGATAAAACATAAAGTATCCTTTCAGCTGAAATAGATTATATATTATAAATAATTATAATATATATTTGTCTTGTAACTGTTGACCCAATTGTACCGAAGCCGATCCTGATTCATTTCCAATCCTTGCATTGAGCTGTCACCAATTCGATTTAAGTGCAATCGTATGGAGGCAGTGGAAAACTACACCGTACAATTTTAAAAACAGTCTAAAACTAAGATCTCATGAAGAAAACGTCCATTCACCGTTTGATACAGGAGTACTGTGTCTCCTCAGCACTGGTGCCCGTCATCTTAACAATATCCTTTGGTTTCCTGACCATGGCTGACTTATCTGCTCAGCCAGGCTGTGAGCCAATGTTAAGTTGCGTAAATGACACAGTGATCTGCACTGCTGCCAAAGCTCAAATTACCGGTGATCCTGGTTATACCCCTGAGATTACTGAAAACTGTGGCGATGATAAAGCCGCTGTGATCATGACCGGTTGGTGGTCGTTACCTATTGATAAATGTGAGGGAGACTTCTCTCACGGAATCGTTCGATCCTGGCGGTTGACGACCAGTAGCGGATACTCAGATTGTAATGACACTACCTATGTTTGGCGAGTAGACATCCGTAGCGACAGGCTGGTTTGTCCAACCGGGACTGCGATGATAGAATGTGGTGACTTCCCAAATGCAGCTGACCAACCTTCTCTTCGGCCTCCTATTTATCAGATTCCCGGTGAGGAACCATTTCCTCTTCTTCCAGGTGATAATGCCTGCGGGGTGACCGTCGAAATCTCCGATGAGGTATGGCCTGGCCGTTGCCCGGGAGAACGGGTCATTTTCCGGACCTGGACGCTTCACGATGAATGCTGGCAAGATACCATGTGCATTGACACTCTAATCGTTGAAGACAACACTCCTCCCGATATCGTCTTTGATGAAAGCAAACTCAGCGATGAAATGCATGATTTTATGGGCTTAATGGGTACCTACAAAACGGATACCATTCGTATGGGTACTGACTGTGAAGGTCACGGTCTACTTCCGAGACCGGTTGTATCTGATCTTTGTTCGGATACAAGTGACATACTCGTTTCAGTGAGTTCGGTGCTAGGCAACTTCGCTGCCATTAAGTATTATGGAGGAGAGAATAAGATCTTGTCCGTGTGGAATATACCACCCCCAAAAGACATTATTGCTTACAAAGTTGTAGACGAATGTGGAAATGCAAGCGAAGATACTGTAGTAGTGGTTGTGGAAGACATGACTCCAGCCGTTGCAGTGTGTCATGATGCGGTCAATCTTTCCCTTACCAATGTCGACCATTTCACGTTTTTAAAGGCTGGTTCCATGGATGCTGAGAGCTATGATAACTGCTATGTGTATGAAATATTGGCACGCAGAACGGATTGGATGGAAGCATGTGGCTATGAAGAATCCGAAAGCAATAGCGCCTATCAATTCTACAAGCAATACGAAGAGTGGGTATTGAATGATCCTGGATTGTGTCAGGAAGAGTTCCAGTTTGGTTTCGCTCCATCCGTTCCCTTCTGTTGCGAAGATGTGGGAAAGGAGATTATGGTCGAGATCATGGTGATCGACGGCAACTGTAATGTGGACAAGTGTTGGGGTATAGTATATGTGGAGGACAAACTAGCGCCGATAGTGATAGAAGAGCTCCCCGATGTGACCATTAGCTGCACTGCCTATGATGCTTTCTATCAATCGTCAGTAGAAATGTCTGATACCGGTGCCATTCGCAATGCATTTGGTGAGTACGTCCTTAGTGAATTTGACCAGGGACAATGGGAGCTGCGAGATATCAATTGTGAGACTGCCATGGAGGAAAACACCGTATACTGGGATGGCTTATTGAGTGATAACTGTGGCGGTAGTTTGTTTGAGCGATATACTTTCCCCGAGCCAGGTTGTGAAAATTCCGTGTTCAAACGTGAGTTTATTGCTCTGATCAATGGAAAAAACGGAATGGAGGAGATTGTTTATGATATCCAAAAAATTCATATTGAAAAATGTCCCCTCAGCGGGATGGATATCCAGCTCGCCGTGGAGGACACCACTGTCTATAGTTGTGCTATACCCTATGGCTTAGATGGTAAGATTGCGCTGCAGACTCCTGGTCCGAACCTGCCCAGCACCCTTCCTGATTGTGCTCAAATGGGAGTGGGTTATTTTGACAAAGTGTTTGATGTGGTCGCTGGTCAAGGATGTCAGAAGATACTACGCACATGGTGTGTCGTAGACTGGTGTGACCTGGATGATAGCCAGGGATTGAATTGGTCGGAGATCGCACATCAGGAAGGGGTCCTTACCTTTAACCAGTACATCAAAGTAGTTGACACTTCAGCGCCAACGATTTCTGTTTTATCGATGGTGGCTGATCTTCAGACTTTGAACTGCTCGGGCACTTTTAGCAGTGAGATCGATGCAACAGATGGATGTGGTCCGGAGCCGGAAGTGGAGTGGTTTTTAAAAGATGAAAATGGCACTAAGGTGGATCAGGGCACCGGGGAAGTGGCTAACCCATCTGCAAGTTTGCTCCCGGGCTCTTACTCATTGCTTTGGAGAGCCACAGATGACTGTAATAATGTGGCCGAAGAGATTTCCAATTTCACAATTAGTAGCGAAGCCCTGCCAAGTGTGGTTGGTCGCAGCTCACTTGTCTCCGTTCTCACCCCAATGGATACCAACAGCAATGGGATTCCGGACATTGCAATGACTGAAATCTGGGCAGCAGAATTCGATCTGAGTAGCTTGCCTCCCTGTGGCGGCAACCCGAATGACCTGATTTTCCTGCTATCTCCAGGCCATGACAATCCCGGGCCACCGCCAGACACCTCCACTTCGCTATCATTTACCTGCGATGATTACGTGGGTGAGCCCACGTTTGTGCCGGTCCAGTTTTGGGTGAAAGATATGAGTCTAAACACAGCAGATTATGTCAACGTCTTTGTGGTATTGCAAGATCACAATAATGCTTGTGGGAGTCCGGATCCACCCCAGGGTGGCATCAGTGGTAACATTCTCACGGAAATGAATGAGCAGGTTGCGAAGGTATATGTCAAGGGTATGTCAAACGACCGGGAAACAATATCAGTCAGTGGGGATGATGGTAAGTTCACTCTTTCGGTGGTTGGTGACGGCCAGGTATTGATTGCCCCGGAAAAAGACACAGATCACAACAATGGGATTTCCACTGTAGACCTGTTAAAGATTCAGAAGCATATTCTAGGAGTTCGACTGATCGACTCGCCCTATAAGATTATAGCGGCAGATGCCAATCTTGATCGAAAACTCAATGCGATTGACATTATCCAATTCAGGAAGCTGCTGCTAGGTAAGGTAGATCGTTTACCAGATGCACCATCGTGGAGATTCGTGGATGCACAACATCGATTTTCCAAGCCAATGGATGCACTGATAAAAGGGTTCCCAGAATCGGTGCCCGTACAGATTTCTGAGAGATCCCGCCGATCCGTTGATTTTGTGGCTGTGAAACTAGGAGATCTCGACAACAATGCAATTGCCCGAAGAAACGTCCGAGCTGCCAATGAGCTCAGACTGGGAATTGACCAGATCTCCTTTGAGCAGGGAGAAGAGATCCTTGTTCCGATCTATCCACTGGAGCAGGTGCAAATCGAAGGTTTACAACTCGAACTACAGAGTGACATACAATCACTCTCGATTTCTACCCTGCAATCCGGTTCCTTGTTACTCGATGAATCGATGATACACCTGTCTGATGAGGGCAGTATCCGGCTAAGCTGGAGTGAAGCTTATGGAAAATTATTGGAAGCGAGGGTTCCGATGTTCTATATCAAAGCGATTGCGCACTCTTCAGGGTCAACAAGAGATGCCCTGGCTTTGTCGCGAAAAGTACTGAGTGCCGAAATGTATACTGGCGATGATAATGTAGGCCTGGTACTGGAGTTCTTCGAGACCACGGATAAGGAATCGGGTCTAGTACTTCATCAGAATGAACCTAATCCGTTCATTGAGCAGACCTTCATCGGCTTTTACCTGCCTGAAGACGATCAGGTTATCATTCGTGTGGTTGATGCTGCGGGCCGGGTGCTTCTAGAAAAGAAAGAAAAGTTTGATAGGGGAATGAACCGTGTAGAGCTTAGGAAGGATGAACTGGTGCCGGGCGTGCTTTACTATCAAGTTGAAAGCTCGTTTGGATCAGCTACCCGGCGAATGCTTTTGCACTAATTCGATAAAGTGAAAAAAGTTTAGTACTGTTTTTGGGATGAGATTCCTTCCCCGTATAAGAACGGGGAGGGATCTTTTTTTTTGTTCATATCTTTGCCGCCATGTCGCGAGTTTTATGTCTTGATGTGGGTAAAAAACGGACAGGAGTGGCCGTAACCGACCCTCTGCAGATCTCGGTGAATGGATTGGAAACTGTGAATACTGAGCACTTATTTGATTTCCTTTCATCTTATCTCCGGGATGAGGAAGTGGTTAAAATTGTCATGGGACTGCCCCGTCATGCTGATGGATCAGTGACCGCATTACAGTCATTGATAGAGCGCATCGATAAATGGATAAGAAAGCACTTTCCTGAGGTAGATATTGAATTTGAAGATGAGTCTTTCAGCTCGAAGGAAGCTCGTGAGTTAATGTTTGCAGCTGCTCTCCCGAAAAAAAAGCGATCCAATAAGAAAATGGTCGACCAGGTGAGTGCGGTATTAATTTTGCAACAGCATTTGAAGCACAGGTAATTTAATGATTCTACCCATTTTTGCATACGGTTCGAAAGTGCTGCGTAAGAAGGCGGACGATGTGGATCCAACTTATCCTGAACTTGCTGCATTGATTGAGAATATGTGGACAACAATGTACCATGCACAGGGTGTGGGATTGGCTGCACCGCAAGTAGGACATTCTATTCGACTATTCATTATTGATACGATTCAGCTGAATAAGGAGGAGGATGAGACTGGGGGTATAAAGCAGGTATTTATCAACCCGGAAAAGGTGAAAGAGAATGGTGAACAATGGACCTATGAAGAAGGATGCTTGAGTATACCCAATATCAGGGGAGATGTGGATCGGCCCGAGAGAGTGATCCTTTCCTATTACGATGAGAATTTCGTTCAGCATACACAGGAGTTTGAAAATATTGAAGCCAGGGTGATTCAACATGAATTTGATCATTTGGAGGGCGTCCTTTTCACCCAGCATTTGAAGCCTGTGAAGAGAAGGCTTATTAAAAGAAAACTTGAAAATATTAGAAAGGGAGATGTGGATGTAGAGTATCCAATGGTGTTTGTCTAACCAGGCACTTATTTTCTTCCAAAATCTGCAGGGATTTCACCCCAATTCTTTGTATCCCATTTATAGATCTGGTTTTTGTAGGGATATTTTTCCAGCCAATCTGTCGCCCTGTCTATCAAGTCAAAAATCTTCCGATTACGGGATGTTTTTTTCAGCTGTGTATTGGCTTTTTTCTTCTTTACCCATAGGATGGCAGTGCGGCTATCAGAATAAAGTGGTGTCTTGTCATCATTTTGTTTTTTTAACAAAGCCAATGCATGAACTAGTGCGAGGAACTCACCAATATTATTTGTTCCTTGCTGATATGGGCCCACTCTGAAAATTTCTTCCCCACTCTGGGTTACGACGCCCCGATACTCCAGTTCTCCCGGATTCCCACTGCAGGCTGCATCCACGCTCCAGCTGTTTAAAATTACCTCAGGAGGTAAGGGATTTTCAGGCTTAACTTTCGTCTTGCTTTGACCTTCACTGATGAAATCTGCAAAGCTACTGGTATATGCTTCCTCAGCCGCCTCCAAAGTTTTGAAGGCTTTATACCTGGCTCCAGGGTATCCGCTGATTTGCTCACGGCATTCATTCCAGGTCAGGTAGATTCCTGGCCTGTTGCCCTCCCATACTACGTAGTATTTCTTCTTGCTTGATGCCATTAAGAATGTGATTTGGCTCAAAATATTCATAAAATTCTTGATTTTGCTATTTTGTTATTTCCTCCGACTCCATGTACGATCAGCAGCTACTTTATAAAATTGCAATTACCCATATTCCAATGGTAGGTTCTGTACTCGCTAAAAATGTGATTAGTTTTTCGGGAGGAGTTGAAGCCGTATTTCAGCAGCGTAAGTCTAGCCTAATCAAGATACCGGGGATCGGAGATAAGATTGCAGACAGTATCGTCAAGAAGAAGAGTTTTCAGAAAGCAGAGGAGGAATTGGCATTTATCGAAAAGCATGGCATCAAAGCAGTTTTTTACCTCGATGATGAATATCCTTTTCGACTCAAGCGCATCAAGGATGCTCCGGTCATCCTGTATCACAAGGGAGTCTGCGATTTAAATCATCCAAGAATTATCGGGGTAGTCGGTACAAGACGACCCAGCAATTACGGAAGGACTCAATGCGAAAAGCTAATTGAAGATGTATCTGGTTCCAATCCATTGATCATCAGTGGGCTGGCCTATGGCATAGATATTACAGCTCATCGCACTGCACTGAAGCAGGGGCTTGCAACCCTTGGAGTGATGGGCACTGGATTGGATAGGATCTATCCTGCAGCCCACCGCCGCACTGCATCAGAAATGGTGGATCATGGTGGATTGGTCACTGAGTTTGGCAAGGCAACTGAACCAGATCGCGAGAATTTTCCAATGCGAAATAGAATTATTGCCGGGATGTGTGATGCACTAGTCGTAGTGGAGTCAGACCGAAGAGGAGGATCAATGATCACGGCGGAAATGGCAAATGGCTACCATAAAGATGTTTTTGCTCTACCTGGAAGGATTGGTGACTCAACCAGTAAGGGTTGCAACTTCCTGATCAAAACAAATCGTGCTCATCTTTTAGAAGGGGGAAATGAATTAGCAGAAATGATGCAATGGGAATCTAATCCGGAACACATGGTAAAACAACAATCTCTTTTCGAAGATCTAAGTACCAGCGAACACCAGATCTTCGACCTTTTATCTAAAGAAGTTCCAACAAGTATCGACCGGATTTACAAGGAGTCGACGTTAACTGCCAGTGAGATTGCTTCGGGTCTCCTCAATCTGGAATTTAAAGGAATGCTCCGTTCACTTCCGGGAAAGATGTATCTCTTGCAATAAAATCAGAGATGTCGTTCAGCATGATATGATGATCTAACCAGTGGCCCGCTTTCGACGAAGTCGAAACCACGATTAAGACCTTCCTCTCTATACCTGGTAAATTGATCCGGATGAATAAACTCGGATACTTTGAGGTGCATTTTAGTAGGTTGAAGATATTGGCCGATCGTCAAGACGTCACAATCATGAGATCGTAGATCGTCCATGGCGACCAGCACCTCATCGACCTGTTCTCCCAATCCAACCATGATGCCGGATTTTGTTCTTTTGCCCTGTGCTTTAGTCCTCTTTATTTGTTCCAGGCTTCTTTCATATTTGGCTTGAGGCCTTACTTTTTTATAAAGCCTTGCCACAGTTTCAATGTTATGAGAGACTACCTCTTGCCCAGCTGATATCATACGTTCCAGTGCCCACCATGTTCCTTTTACGTCTGGAATGAGTGTTTCAATGGTTGTATCAGGAGTGAGTTGTTTAATTGATTGTACCGTTTGATGCCAGATTTCCGCCCCGCGGTCCTTGAGCTCATCTCTGTTTACGGAAGTGATCACAGCATGCTTGACTTGCATCAATTTGATGGCCTCGGCCACACGGCGTGGTTCGTCTTCATCATATTCGGGTGGCCTCCCTGTCTTTACCGCACAAAAACTGCACGACCTGGTACAAGTGTTACCCAGAATCATGAAAGTTGCAGTGCCGGCTCCCCAGCACTCACCCATGTTCGGGCAGTTGCCACTCTGGCAGATTGTGTGGAGCTGATACTCATCCACCAGTCGGCGGACCCGCCTATAACTCTCGCCAATTGGCAACTTGACTCGAAGCCAGTCTGGCCTTCGTTGAGGCCGCTTATCAACAACTGGTAGCTCGATCATGCAGATGGATTTGAAAAGGATTAAGACCTTTTTCCGAGCTGCAAAGTTATGTAAAGATTGAGGAAATACGGTCTGTTCTCTTCCGTGATCATTATTGGGACCTGACCGAGGAAGAGATCGGCCATTATCCCCACTTCCAGTGCCTTGATGATATGATCGACATTGCCCCACGAAAAGTTTGCTCCAAATTTTCCATGGATACCAGGCCTCAACCTAAGCTCATCTATTCCATGACGGAACTCTGCCCCTCCAAAAATCAGCGTTTCATCTAGGAAAATTTCAGCATTTTCCTCAGTATACTTTTCCACCGTGATCACGGGTTCGGATCCCCCGTCCTCAAACCGCTTTAGTTTAAGGTAATATGGCTTTAGAACTCCAAGGGTAAAACCGTATGCATAATTGATGCCTACGACTACGCTTTTGTGTCTGGCCTTTTCAGAAAAGTAGCGTTTGGTTCCAAGACCGGCTCTTAGAGCGTAGAGCCGATTTTGCTTACCGTAGATAAATGGTTTGGAGGACTCCCTGAAAAACCCGGTATTGAAGAATTTGAAATTTTGCGAATATTCTTTCGGATGCTTAAGAGAGCCAAGGTCAAAATAATAATAGGTTGATCTATACCATGTTTGTATGTCTGCAACAGAGTACCCTAATGAAAACCCATTTGTATGGAAACGGATATCACCGACCCGTTCAATCTCATATACCAGCGCTTGTTCGCCAATAGGCTTTGGTTGAATGATCCGCTGAGCAGTAAGGGTGTTCACCAAAGTGAACAGGAGAACACATGATATAAATCTTGTCATAGGACTCTATGTGTAACGACTTAAGATACTGGAAAACATACGATTTTGCAATTCCTTAAACAACAATTCAGACGAACAGGTCCGAGACTATAATGTAACGACTTATGAAGGACATTGGTTGCAATGGAGTAGTATAAATTTAGATAGCTGAGAAACCTTATATTTACCCCAAACCCCCTGGATCTCTAAGTCATGGTAATTAATCTCAGCGAACAAAATAGCATTGCCGGCCAGTTTATTGCCGAACTCAGGGATGTGGAAATTCAGCATGACAGATTGAGATTTCGCACAAATGTGCAAAGACTGGGAAAGATTTTTGCCTATGAGATTAGCAAGACTTTTGCCTACCGAATTGAGGAGCGTGAAACACCTCTGGGGGTAGCTTCGGTATCTGTACCTAGCGAGAGAGTTATCATAGCCAGCATCTTACGTGCCGGACTCCCTTTGCACGAAGGGATGCTTGACTTTATTGATTATGCTGAGAATGCATTTATTTCAGCGTACCGAAAACATCATAAGGATGGCACTTTTGAAATTAATCTGGAATATGCCACCTGTCCAAATTTAGACGGCTCGATCCTTATCCTTACTGATGCCATGCTGGCGACCGGCTCATCTTTTCATGCTGCGCTCAAGATTTTGCAGGACTATGGAACACCCAAATCAATACATATTGCCACGATCATTGGTTCTAGCGATGGAATAAATTACATCAGCCGACTATACCCGAAAGTCAAGATCTGGGTGGGGGCTCAGGACGAGGAGTTGACAGCCAAGTCTTTCATCGTTCCTGGTTTGGGAGATGCAGGTGATCTGCTCTATGGAGAAAAGTTGCAGGAGTAGATGCAAGGAATCTCACCGACCCTCATACTGGCAATAGTCATAGCCTACTTTCTCTTCCTGATGATTATCTCATATTTCACCTCGCGTGATTCAAACAATGAAGACTTCTTTATTGGGAGTCGGCAGTCACCTTGGTATGTAGTGGCATTCGGTATGATCGGAGCTTCTCTTTCTGGAGTTACATTCATATCTGTTCCAGGTTGGGTTGAAGCCAGTCAGTTTTCCTATATGCAGATGGTACTTGGCTATTTCTTTGGTTACGTGGTGATCGCATTTATCCTAATGCCTATGTACTATAAACTGAGGCTTACTTCAATATACACCTATCTGGAGGCACGATTTGGCACTCATAGCTATAAAACCGGGGCAGCGTATTTCCTGCTCTCCCGAACAGTTGGAGCTTCCTTTCGATTGTTTCTAGTGGCGATTGTTCTTCAGAATTTTCTGATGGCAGCGTTTGGTATCCCATTTTGGGCCACGATTTTAATCACCATTGCACTGATCTGGATCTACACATATCGAGGAGGAATTAAGACCATTGTGTGGACGGATACACTGCAAACTGCATCCATGTTGATTGCTGTTATACTCACGATCATTTTTATAGGTAATAGCATGGATATGAGAGGATTGGGCCTAGTTCAAACGATCAGAGAAAGTGAATTTTCCAAGATTTGGTTTTTTTCCGGCGGATGGGCTGATGCCCGCAATTTTTTCAAACAATTCTTTGCTGGAATGTTTATCGCCATTGTGATGACCGGGCTCGATCAGGACATGATGCAAAAAAACCTCAGTTGTAGAAACATAAAGGATGCGCAGAAAAACATGATGACGTTTAGTTTCATCCTCATTTTTGCCAATCTGTTGTTTCTAGCTCTTGGTGCGTTACTTTACATCTATTCGGCACAGCAAGGAATAGACATGCCGACCAGGTTGGTTGGTGATGAAGCCAGACCAGCTTCAGATCTATTATATCCTACGATAGCCTTGAATTACCTCAACCCTACCGTTGGGATTGTTTTCTTAATTGGCCTGATCGCAGCGGCATACTCAAGCGCAGACTCGGCACTGACTGCACTTACAACTTCCTTTTGCATTGACTTTCTCAATTTCAACAAATCAGGTCGGACAGAGTCAAACAAGAAGAAAGTAAGATTACTGGTGCATCTGGGGGTTTCTGGCGTTCTTTTCCTAATGATTATGCTCTTTTGGTTTATCAATGATGAGGCAGTTATTGCCGCGCTATTTAAGATTGCCGGATACACATACGGTCCGTTACTGGGACTTTATACATTTGGATTTTTCATCAATCGCAGCTTAAGGGACAAACTTGTTCCTTGGATCTGTCTGCTTTCGCCGGTACTCACTTTCCTCATCGACAAGTTCTCGACTGTATTGCTCTGGGGATATCATTTTGGCTTTGAGCTATTGATCTTGAATGGCCTCATCACTTTTGTTGGCCTTTGGCTTTTGAGTTACCGAGATCGGCCGGCACCTGATGCACTCCTATACAAAACCTGAAAAATTGCATCTGAAATATGGAAAAGATAACTGAAAGCAGCTCACTTTACCGGCACTTGGAAAAGATGAGCACAGGTGAGCTGTTGGCCAATATGAACCGGGAAGACCAAAAGGTGCCGGTGGCTGTTGGGAAAGTATTGGAATCTGTCGAGGCCTTAGTAGATCATATTTCTCAAAAAATGGCATTAGGGGGTAGGCTCTTCTATATTGGTGCGGGAACGAGCGGTCGTCTTGGCGTCTTGGATGCATCAGAATGTCCACCAACTTATGGGGTGCCGGAAGGTTGGGTGATTGGCTTGATAGCAGGTGGAGATAAGGCCCTAAGACACAGTATTGAGCATGCCGAGGATGATATTCACCAAGCAATGAAAGATCTCGATGGCCATGGCATTAATGCTGACGATGTAGTGGTGGGAATTGCGTCCTCCGGGACCACGCCTTACGTTGTACATGGCCTGAAGGACTGCAGAGACAGAGGCATTAGCACAGGATGCATTACCTGTAATCCGGGGTCACCAATTCTTGAGCAAGCTGACTATCCCATTTTGGTGGTGGTGGGACCTGAGTTTGTAACGGGCAGCACTCGAATGAAATCGGGTACTGCTCAAAAGCTGATTCTGAACATGATTAGTACCAGCGTAATGATCAAATTGGGGCGAGTGGAGGATAATAAGATGGTGGACATGGCTTTATCCAACGACAAGTTGAAAAGGAGGGGTACCGAAATCCTAATGCAAAGGTTCGGCTTGGAAAGTGAAGCAGCCAAGAACCTCCTGTTGGAAGCGGGGAGTGTGCGAAGAGCGATCGAGAAAATAGAACAGAAGCAAAATTAGCTTACCAGGTGGTGTTTGAATTCCAGTCCTGATGTCTATCGCGTTTTCTTTGATCGAAAGTTTTTTCGAAGGTGTCCCTTTCCAGAAAGAACCCTTCCTCTCCTTCTTCGATCATGACAGTTTCCTTTTCGGCAATCTCTTCCCATTCCAACTGGTGCCGAAAGAAAAAGGATACTACGATTCCGACTAAACCACCAATTAAATGGCTCTCCCAGGAAATTCCTGGTTGATTAGGTAGGACTCCCAAAAACATTCCACTGTATAATAGAAGGATGATAAGCGCCAGCACAATTGATTTTATGTTGCGTCGAAAGATTCCATTCCAAAAAATGAATGACACCAAGCCATAGATTACACCGCTGGCACCGATATGGAAAACTGGTCGGGCAAATATCCATACAGCCAGACCGGTCAATACATATATCATCGCAATCGACTGATAAGCCACCCTTCTATAGAAGAATAAGATCACAGCCATGCTGACAAATAGTGGCACCGAGTTATTGATAAGGTGCATCATGTCATTGCTGGAATGGATAAATGGAGAGGTAAATACTCCTTTGAATCCAATGAGATGTCTGGGATAGATGCCAAACCCCCCCAGGTTAAATCCAGTCAGATATTGAAACAACTGAATAATCCACAACAAGACTAAGAGACCTGCAGGAAACTTGATGCTTTGATATAGACCAGAATCTTTGAATTTAGACATCTAACTGGTGAAGTCAATCCGTATATCTTCTCGATACCAAGGTAATAAAATCACGAGCTTGATCCTTCCTTGCCTCGTCCAACCAATTGAATTTTTCGATCACATAGCGTTCAAGGTAGACCTTGGCGTCTTCAAAGTTATGCTTAGAGTTTAGTATATCTAACGTGTCGAGAAATTCTTCTGTTGACCCGCCAAAGAGCCTTTCGGTCACCAAAAGTCTATCGTTGATACTGAATGCCTTGTGAAGGTCATGAAGGGGTCTGCGACTCAACTTTTCCGACAGATCTTTAGCGTTCTCGACAGCAAACAATTCTCCAAAATCTTTATTGGCGGGGGCCTTGGCAGTTATTACCTCTGTGAGGGCTGCTGATTTGAAATCTGCTTCGACAGGAGCCTGCTTAACTCCATTCGTTTCTGGGGTTGTCGTTACTTCCTCTTCCGTTTCAGCGTGATCCTCATTTGGATTCGGCGATTCATATACTTCTATTTCTTCAGGAGGTTGCGGAGTATCGACAAACGCAAAGCTTTGCTCCTGCTTCTTTGGTATATCTTCGACTTGCCTTCTGACTATGGGTACGGGGTATTTCATCGCAGGCTCTGCCTGCTTATCTTTTTCTTCTTCGGGTTGAGAACCCAATTGGTCCACCATTTCATACAGTTCGCGAAGATACCCCTTAATCAGATCCTTCTCCAATGCTGAGATCTCTCCATTGGGGCCCAGAATAGTCTGGATTTTCTTGAGAATCAAATTGATCTTTTCCTGTGACATTTCCGTTTGTTTTTTTGTTAACGAAAAATCTCGTTCGCTTATGGTATCTTTAACCATATTATTTAGTGCAATTTACGCATTACGAAAAAATTGCATGTGCAATTCCTTGATTTATACCTCAAAGTAGCAATATTTCACTGATCGATGTTTTTGGAACCGCACTTTAAGGGGCAACGCAGTGGCTGGATCGAGGTGATATGCGGTTCAATGTTTTCCGGTAAGACGGAAGAATTGATCAGGCGTTTAAAGAGAGCAAAGATTGCCAATCAAATCGTAGAGGTATTTAAGCCGGTAGTCGACATCCGATATGATGAAGCGAGTGTTGTATCCCATGATGAAAATAGTCTAATATCTACTCCAATCGAGGGCTCTCAGCAATTACTAAATATTGAAGATCACGTGCAAGTCATCGGTATTGATGAGGGTCAATTCTTTGACCGGCAATTGCCTGAGGTATGTGAAAAATTAGCTTTGAATGGGAAAAGAGTTATTGTCGCTGGGTTGGACATGGACTACTCTGGAAGGCCATTCGGGCCAATGCCACAATTATTGGCAGTGGCGGAATACATTACCAAGGTGCATGCGATATGCCAACATTGTGGCAATCTCGCCACCCATTCCTATCGACTCAGTAATGAGGCCTCAACGGTGGTGATAGGAGAAAGGGATCTGTATGAAGCTCGCTGTAGAGTATGTTACACCATGGGTAATATTCTTGATCTGAGATCCAAATAATTTGCTGCAACTGAGATCGTCTCATTTTGTTTGAATTAAAGCCGTAGAAGTGATCGGGGCAGGGCGCTACCTTGATTGATTCTCCGTACATTTGCCTCACCGACTGAGCCTCTCTTCTTCGAATCTTGATCATATGAAACCAAAACAAATTCGCACTGCTTTAATTTCTGTTTATCACAAGGAAGGGTTGGATGAAATAATCAAGCAATTGGTTGATTTGCAAATAGAAATTTACTCTACAGGAGGCACTCAACGTTACATAGAAGAGATGCAGGTTCCCGTACATGGTGTTGAAGAATTAACAACATACCCATCTATTCTAAGTGGGAGAGTGAAGACTCTCCATCCAAAAGTCTTCGGAGGCATCCTGGCGAGACGAGAAGATGACCATCAAGCTCAGTTGGCTCAATACGAAATCCCAGAATTCGATCTGGTCATTGTAGACTTGTACCCGTTTGAAGAAACTATAGCCAATACCAGAGACGAGTCGGAGATCATTGAAAAGATCGATATCGGCGGAATTTCCCTTATTCGGGCAGCTGCCAAGAATTATCATGACGTGGTAGTGATACCTTCTCGGCAGGAATATCGCGACCTTCAGAATCTAATCGAGTCCAAACAGGGATATTCTGATATCGAAGATCGAAAAGCATTTGCAACAAAAGCATTTAAGGTATCTGCGCATTATGACCGGGTTATTTCCGACTTTTTCAGTAATGAGGAGTCTTTTCAGGTTATTGCATCAGGAAAAGCTACGCTACGCTACGGCGAGAATCCACATCAAGATGGTGCCTACTACGGAGATCTATCAGAACTGTTCGATATCCTAGGGGGCAAGGCTTTGTCATATAATAACCTGGTGGATATAGATGCTGCCGTAATGTTAATGAGAGAGTTTGTTTCCGGACCTCCCTGTTTCGCTATTCTAAAGCATACCAACGCCTGTGGAGTGGCTGTACGAAGTACGGTTTTTGAAGCCTGGAAATCGGCATTAGCAGGTGATCCTGTTTCCGCTTTTGGTGGAATCTTGATCACCAATGGTACAGTAGATTTGAGTACTGCAGAAGCGATCGATCAAATATTCTATGAAGTGTTGATTGCCCCGGCCTTTGAGCCTGTTGCGCTCGATTTGTTACTAAAAAAGAAGAAACGCATTGTTCTTCGTAGCAAAGATTTTTTCGTCAGCAAGAGCCAGTTTAGGAGTATTCTCAACGGGATAATTACCCAGGATATGGATTTGAAGACGGAGTCTGCTCAAGACCTAAAACCAGTAACCAATAACAAGCCCACTGAAGCACAAATCACTGATCTCTTGTTTGCAAATAAATGTGTGAAACATCTCAAGTCAAATACGATTGTTCTTGCAAAGGATGAGCAGCTTTTGGGTATGGGCTGCGGACAAACATCGAGAGTTGATGCTCTAAAGCAGGCAATTTCCAAAGCGTTGCACTTTGGTTTTGATTTGAAAGGGGCTGTAATGGCCTCTGATGCCTTTTTCCCTTTTCCCGATTGTGTTGAGATCGGTCATGAGGCTGGCCTATTAGCAGTGATTCAGCCTGGTGGTTCTATCAGAGATCAGGATAGCATTGATTTCTGTGATCACCATGATATGGTCATGGTCTTGACAGGCAACCGCCATTTCAAGCACTAAAATATGGCAATGAAGGTTGCCTTTGATGTTGGTAACACTGCCGTCAAAGTTGGTTTGTTTATTGGTGATAAATTGACCAGACACTTCTCTGTACCTAAGCTCACTTATCCGGTTTACAGATCGATCGTACGTGAGGAAAATCCCGATTTCACGATCATTTCTTCAGTAAGAAGGTTGAGCGAGGGGATGCGACAACTTGCGGACAATGAGGATCAGATCTTTATTCTAACTCCAAAACTGAGGTTGCCGGTGAAAATTGACTACAAGAGTCCGCAAACGCTGGGGCCAGACCGAATCGCTGGTGTGTGTGGGGCCTGGCATCTTTTTCCAAATCGGAATTCTCTAGTCATAGATGCGGGCACTTGCATCACCTACGACATCCTGACTCATTTGGGCTACTTTGTAGGGGGTAATATTTCACCGGGCCTAAAACTACGGACCAAAGCAATGCATAGATTCACTGATCAATTGCCACAGGTAGATCTGGTCGAACGTTATTTGGAAATAGGAAATGATACGACAACCGCTTTGCAGACTGGTGCTCAAGGTGGAGCAGTTCACGAAATGAAGGGCTTTATCAGGCAGTATCAGAAATCTTATGATCGTCTTAACATTCTTTTAACCGGTGGAGACCGTCATTTCTTTGTTAATTATTTGAAAATCAAGATATTTGTTCGCCCTCATTTGGTGCTTTTAGGCCTGAATAAGATCCTTGATGTCAATATCTAATTACTATGCTTAGAACCATCTGGCTATTTACCTTTGTGTCGTTGGTTGTTGGCTTGTCCGCTCAGACAGGAAATTCACCTTATTCCCGGCTGGGTATAGGTGATCTGGTCAGTAATGAATTCTCTCATTTAAGATCATTAGGGGGCCTTTCGGCAGCTTATTCTAGTCCATTTCAGACAAATATCCTGAACCCGGCGTCCTTGGGCCATCTGAGCACTACATCTTTTGAAATTGGGTTTGACACCCGATCGTCGAAGTACACATTTGGAAATGAGTCTCAGTCATTTTGGGATGGTGGTCTGACTCACATGTCGCTTGCATTCCCAATTTTCAACCCTTTGAATAGACTATTGGATCGAAAAAAGACTGATTTCAACTGGGGGATGAGTATTTCGCTGTTGCCACATTCGAGAGTGATTCATGCTACTGAAGTTAGTGATGTTGTACCTTCCGTTGGGGAAGTCACGCGGCAATATGAAGGCTCGGGAGGTACTAACAAGATATCCTGGGGAAATGGATTTAAGTACAAGCAGTTGTATTTTGGATTGAATGTCGGGTATCTTTTCGGTACGATCTCCAACGAACGTGCAGTTTTATTTGAAGATTTGATTCTCCAGTTTCATGATTATATGGCTGACGATCATAGCTATAGGGGCTTTTTCTGGAATGGGGGTGTTCAGTATGTTTTTGACCTTTCCCAAGGTAAAGCTCTTGAGGATGAGCGACAAATCAAATCTCTGACAATCGGGCTTCATGGGAATTCCCGATGGAGCTACAAGACTGTGTCAGAGCAGTTCTCTGCTTTAAAGAGTTCTGTATGGGGTGGCTTGTCAGATGACATACCTGATGAGGAGACAGACACCATTTTCTACGCTGATGACATCCAGAATAAGGGAAAGATGCCATCAGAGTTTGGAATTGGGATTACTTACCAACGAGGAACCAAGTTTCTGATGGGTTTAAATTACCGAACCAGTGGGTGGTCGAATTATGAAAATAATGTGGATGTAGGTAGTTTTGATAATTCCTGGCAATTTAGTTTGGGAGGAGAGTTTGTACCAGATGCTGATTCGTACCGGTTCTATCATCGGAGAATCCGATACCGTGTAGGTCTTCAGTTTGGGACAGATCCAAGAGTTATAGAAGGAGAAGATCAGATTAAAGATCTTTCAATAAATCTTGGATTCGGACTGCCTATTATTCTGTCAAGGCAATTATCATTTATTAACTTAGGGGTTGAGTATGGCCAACACGGTGGTCAAATCCCCATAAAGGAAAACTTCTTTCGTTTGCATGTGGGGGTTTCCTTAAACAATAACTTATGGTTTTACAAAAGAAAATTTAACTAGTTATGGTTGCTTCAAAGGATATCGTGTTTCTGTTTTGCCTGTCGCTGTTGACCGGGTCCATTGGTTATGGTCAGTGTGAGACATGGAACGATTCTCCTCAGAAAGAACAAGCAGAGAATGCACATAGTAACTATCGCTCTGCTTTGAAAATGAATGACATAGATCTTGCTTTTGCTGAATGGAAAAAAGCCTACGATATCGCGCCTGCCGCGGATGGGATGCGGGATTTCCATTACATGGATGGTGTCAAACTTTATAAGGAAAAGTTTAAGAAGGCTACTGATGATGCCACCAAGAATGAGATCAAACAAGCTATTATCAGATTGTACGACGAATGTGCCAGCTGCTATGAGGCTCAGTCAATCAAATTGACGAGTTGTTCTGACGCAGAATGCTATAAGCAAAAGGCTGCTCAAGTCAGGGGAAGAAAGGCATTTGATATGTATTACGAACTGAATTCTCCATATGAGCCCAATCTGACAGCTTTTGAGGCATCCCTGAGTGCTGGTCCGGATCAAGTGGAGTATATCGTTTTTGAGCCGGCTGCCAATATTATTGTGTATCAATACAAGAACAACAAACTTGATGCTCAGAAAGCTCGAGCTCTTCATGAGAAGTTGGTGGAAGCTGCTGATGCAAATATTGAAGCAGGTGGCCAATACAAAGCATATTATGAGTCGGCCAAGGCCAGAATGTTAGCAAAATTCTCTGAGATAGAAAGTGACATATTTGACTGCGATTATTTCAAGTCGAAGTTGGAGCCCAGGTACAATGAATCTCCCGATGATCCTGATATGGTCAAATATGTGTTTAACAAACTCCTTCAGGAGGGATGCGATAAAGACGATCCTTTTTTGTCAAAACTGAAGACTGAATATGAAAAGTATGCTGCCGAGGAAAACGCAAGAATTCAGGCAGAGTTTGAAGCCAACAATCCCGGTGTGGTGGCCAACCGCTTGTACCGGGAAGGAGACTTTGAAGGAGCTCTGGATAAATATGCCTTGGCTTTGGAGGGTGAAGAGGACCCCGATAAGCGTGCCCAATACTATTTCAATATAGCTTCCATTGAGTTTCGGAAACTGGGGAGATTGCAAAACGCCAGGACAAATGCCCTGAAAGCTGCTGAACTGCGTTCGGGGTGGGGCCAGCCATATCTCTTGATTGGCGACATATATGCCAAAGCCGCGAAGTCATGTGGTGGTGATGCCTGGGGCCAGCGAATTGTGATACTTGCAGCTTTAGACAAGTATCTATATGCGCGCTCCATTGATGGCGCTGTCGACGAAGAAGCGAATCGAAAAATTGGGATCTACAGTTCTAACAAGCCAAGTAAGGATGATGCCTTTATGCGGGGATTTAAGGAGGGACAGGAGATTAGCACAGGATGTTGGATCGCAGAGCGTACAATTCTTCGCGTTCAATAAAATAAAATTGGCTACTTTAAAAGTAGTTTTTGAAGAAAAGCTTCGTTCCATTAAGGACGGAGCTTTTTTTGTCTAGAATACTATATCATGAAAACAGGTACGCTTTCCCTAGTCGGCTTATTATTTTCTGTCTTAATTCTCGGATGCACTCCCAAATTAGCTGAGACCACGGTACGAGAACCGGATCAATCTGAGCAAGTCAATGATCTTGGTGAGGAGGGATTTAGTCCGTGTAAGAGGTTTGACAACACAGACGAAGGAGAGCAAGCATTAAATGCTCATGTAATTTACCGGGATTTTCTTCGCAATAATCAATACGATGAGGCATTTCCTTATTGGGAGAGAGCCTACAGCTATGCTCCTGCCGCCGATGGCAAAAGAAATACACATTTTGTAGATGGAATCAGGTTTTATGAGCATTTCATTTCGAAAGAGACTAATGAAGCAAAGAAGAATGAATACATCGATCGAATCTTTGACTTCTATGACGAGATGTTGGAGTGCTATGGGGAGCAAGGTTACATAGCTGGTCGTAAGGGATTTGATCTTTATTACAAATACAAGGACCGGGCTACTCAGGATGAGATTTTTGCACTCTTTCGCAAGTCGATAGACACTGATGGTCTGGAAAGTCACCTGTTCATCTTAAACCCATTTACCGATCTACTCGTACGGCAATTTGATGCAGAAAAGCTTCCGATGGAAGAAGCACAGAAATACGCCAAGATGATCAGTGAAAGGGTGGAAAAAGGATACAAAAGCGGAAAGAACCGAAATCAATGGGATATCATCAATGAGTACACATCGCAGCGCCTGGAAGCTTTTGAAGGAGTGAAGGGGTTTTACGATTGTACTTACTTCAGCATCAAATACTTTCCGGATTATGAAGCTGATCCTGCTAATTGTGAGGTGATCGGTGATGTTTATGGGAAATTGAAGTGGGGAGGCTGTGCGGACGATCATCCCAGCTTGATTGCTTTAAATGAGGCTAGATCGAAGCATTGTGTGAAGGAACCTCCTCTACCTTCGGAATCCAAACTGGCCTATCAGGCATTAAGGGATGGTGACTTTCAGCAGGCTATAGCTAAATTTCAAGATGCAGTAGATGCAACTGATGACAATGAAAAGAAAGCAAACTACCTGTTGTTGATCGCCAAGATCTACTACAGCCATTTGAAAAACTTCCCTCAAGCCAGGAGGTTTGCTCTGGAAGCAGCGAATTATAAAGCGAACTGGGGAGAACCTTACCTGCTGGTCGGTCGCCTTTATGCCTCAAGTGGTCCACTATGCGGTCCCGGAAGAGGATGGGATAGTCAGATTGTAGTGTGGCCAGCTATTGACAAATGGAATCAAGCTAAAAGGGTGGATCCTTCAGTAACTGCCGAAGCGAATAAATGGATACAGCGTTACGAGCAATACATGCCATCAAGAGAAGATGTGTTTCAACGAACATTGCAGGAAGGAGCAAGCTTCCGGGTGGGATGTTGGATTCAAGAAAACACTACTATCCGCAGTGCAAAGTAGTGCAGAATTTATCAAGGTCTGCACACCTTGCTGTTCTGATTGCAATCCTTGCAGCATGTGCTCAAGTAACCTCTGCACCGTCGGACGAATTTGAGATTCTTACTACAGATGAGGAAACGCTAATCAGTCGCTTTGCTCCTTATTTTCCAGCTTCAGAAGAGAGTCAGAAATTGATCGATGAAAAACTCTTGATTGATTTCATCCTCCAGAAGAAATGGGACATGAAGCGGGCAGAACTTGGATACTATTTTCAGATTATTGATCCCGGCAAAGGTCAACAACCCCAATGGGGAGACAGGCTCAAAGTACATTACAATGTCTATCTGCTGGATGGTCAGGTCATCGATTCTACATACAACAAGGGTAAGACATTTGACTTCTATCTCGGAAATGTAATACCGGGTTGGAATGATGCTCTTACTCGGATTCAGGTTGGCGGGAAGATCCTCGTCATTCTACCTTCTTCATTGGCTTATGGAGAAGAAGGGTTGGGTTCGATGGTGTCTCCCAACAAATGCCTGATTTTTGAAATAGAGTTGATAGAACTTATGATGTAGCATTGGCAGCTTCGTAGAATGCAATAATCTTATCTGCTAGCTCCCGGCCAATGTTCTCTTGGGCCTCCAAGGTCGATGCTCCAATGTGAGGACTGACACTAATCCGGGGATGCTCCATTAGGGCTTGTCGTGGTGTAGGCTCGTTTTCAAATACGTCTAGACCAGCGCCACCGACCTGCCCGCTCCTAAGGCCTTCCAGAAGTTCCTCTTCATCGATCGTTCCACCTCTCGAAGTATTGATAAGCAATACGCCCTTCTTCATTCGTGCGATCTCACTTGATCCAATCAAAGCTTTACCACCTGTTGATGGCACATGCAAAGTGATAACATCACTGTTTTCCAACATATGATCCAGCGACACAGTGTCGATCTTGATGGAAAGTGATGCATCCTGCATATCATACAGAGCAACCTGAATAGTGGCATCGTCAACGAATAGATCAACAGGTAGAATTCTCATACCCAGTCCCAAACCAATTTTCGCGACCTCCTGGCCAATCCGTCCAAAGCCCAATATACCCAGGGTTTTGCCACGGAGTTCGATCCCTTTTGAGTACGCCTTCTTCAGGTCTTTGAAAGCAGTGCCACCTTTCATAGGCATTTCCCTGTTGGCCAGATGTAGAGATCTCGCCAGACAAAATATATGACTAAAGACAAGTTCAGCCACAGATGACGAAGAAGCTGCCGGGGTGTTGTACACCTCTATTCCTTTCGACCTTGCATAATCGACGTCGATATTATCAAGACCGACACCTCCCCTGGCAATGATTTTCAAATCTGGACATTGATCCATCAGCTCTTTACGGATTTTCGTGGCACTTCGTACGATAACTACGTGATAGTTTGGCAGATACTGTGCCAAATCATCTTGACTGATCTTCTTCGTGTCGACCAGATAGCCGGCATCCTCCAAGAGAAGTTTCCCATCGGCATCTATGCCGTCATTTGCCAGAATACGTATCATGGAATACTGTTTTTCAAAGGCGCAAAGAACGCATTTTTTTAGCAACTAATTCCAGAGCGGGAAAAGAAGACGACTAGTTCCGAGCCTGCTGGCATGCTTCTAATTCTTCTTTCAGGCGCTCAGCTTCACCCTCGAAGTACTTGACATCTTTCTGCAACTTTTCAATTTGTTCTTGTAGGTCGGTGGTTGCTTCGTCGCCAGATGGCTCTCTCGTTTGTTCCGAGCCCATGCCTAGGAGATTCTTGATATTCTGAATACCATCCTGTCCGTTATAGTAGGAAGCCCCGACATATGCAAGTGGAGCTAGAATGATGAGCACAAAGAAGAACTTGGCGCAACCGGTCATTTTATACTTACTTCCCATAGTTAATTTTCCAGAATCAACAGTTCAAAGTTAACTTTCAATTCCACTTCGCGTGTTTATATCTACGAGTAAATCAAATCTTGGGACCAATCGACTCCTACATTAGCTGATCTTGCTCCAGTCCTGTTCCACATTTCCATATTTTGTCAGATATCTTCTCAATGCTACATGCATGTCCAATTTTAGGTCAGGGTCTTTGTCAAGTATACGCCGGGCGATTTGACGTGCAGTTTTTAGAATTTTTCCATCCTTAATCAGATTTGCAATCTTTAGATCTGGCAGTCCACTTTGCTTGGTACCGCCAACTGTTCCAGGCCCTCTGAGCCGAAGATCAACTTCCGCAATTTCAAAGCCGTCATTCGTTCGAACCATGGTTTGCAATCTCTCCTTGGCTTCTTCGGTCAATTTGAAGCTGCTCATGAGAACGCAATAGGATTGATTTGCCCCTCTTCCTACCCTGCCCCGGAGTTGATGTAGTTGAGACAGTCCAAATCTTTCGCTATTTTCAATGATCATCACACTCGCATTAGGCACATCTACCCCAACTTCGATTACGGTAGTTGCTACCATGATGTGTGTCTTTGCTTCAACGAAGCGTTGCATTTCAAACTCTTTATCCTCTTGCTTCATTCGACCATGTACCACACTGATTTGGTATTGAGGCTTTGGAAAATCTGCCAACAAGCGCTCGTATCCATTATTCAGATCTTCCAGATCAAGTTTTTCTGACTCTTCAATTAATGGGTAGACCACATAGATCTGCCGTCCATGTTTGATCTGTTCCTTCATAAACTTTATGATCTGTGGTCGGTGGTATTCTGTCTTGTGTTGGGTCAGTACAGGTTTGCGTGCGGGAGGCAATTCATCGATTATCGAGACATCCAGGTCTCCGTACATGGTCATATGAAGTGTCCGGGGTATGGGTGTTGCAGTCATTACCAGTATGTGAGGATGCAGATCCCTGCTTTTCTCCCACAATTGAGCTCTTTGAGCCACTCCGAAGCGATGCTGCTCATCGATGATGGCCATTCCAAGATTATGAAAGTACACGTTATCTTGGATGAGAGCATGGGTGCCAATGAGAATATGCATTTCACCTAATTTGGTCAAGCGCAGGATTTCTTTTCTGGCGGAACCTTTTATGCTTCCAGTCAGCAGACCCACTCTGATCCCCATTCCGCTCAACATTGTCCTGACCGTCTCAAAATGTTGTTGAGCCAAGATTTCTGTGGGAGCCATCATACCGGATTGAAAGCCGTTGTCAAGACTTATTAGCATCGCCATCAGAGCTACGATCGTTTTTCCGCTCCCCACATCGCCTTGTAGGAGCCTGTTCATCTGTACACCTGACTTCAGGTCACGCCTGATCTCTTTCAACACTCGCTTTTGAGCACTAGTGAGTTCGAATGAGAGATGATGGTTGTAAAAATCATTAAAGTGCTTCCCTACTTTTTCAAACACATAACCTTGCATCTGCTGCTGACGGTTCTTGTACTGTTTAATTATCCCCATCTGGATGATGAAGAATTCATCAAATTTCAATCTCTTTTCTGCTCGGCGAAGAAGATTGTTGTCGGAAGGGAAATGGATCCAGAGTAAAGACTCAAACAAGCTTGGTAGATGTAATTTCTGAATGAGATAATGTGGGAGATGCTCGGGAATATCCGTTTCACGGATCATGGCGAAAAGATTACTCATCACCTTTCTCCTGCCTCTGCTATCTAAGCCAGAAGCTCCCAACCGTTCGGTACTTCGGTAGACTGGCACAAATGTGGCGGTCTTTGCAGTCATGGCTTTTGAAGCCAACTCTATCTCCGGGTGAGCCATGCTAATCTTGCCCCTAAAGAGATTGACCCGGCCATACAGCACATATTGATGACCGGTAGGAAGGTTATCCTGAAGCCATTTCACACTTCGGAACCAGACCAACTCTACGGTACCTGTATCATCCCGAAACCTCCCCACCAATCGCTTTTTACGACCAGATCCCACCTGAGACAGACTTGTCAGTGTGCCTCTCAGCTGCACAACATCCCCTTCATGCGAAATTTCGCTGATCTTCTGGAAGTGGGTTCTATCTTCGTATCGGATCGGATAATCTGTCAGTAGATCACGAATAGTTTCTATGCCCAGTTCGGCCTTCAAAAGATTGCTTTTGGAAGGTCCAACCCCTTTTATATAGGTGATCTCCTGATCAAGGAAAGATGTAAAGACCGAACTCATTTGCAACAAAACTACAAATCCACATTGGAAGCATCATTCGACCTATTTACCCGTATCTTTGACCCATAATCGCAAGCGATGCAGACGAAAAGGCAAAGACAGGTGGCAGAGCTGATCAAACGCAACTTTAGCGAAGTATTGCAGCGGGAGGGCCCCTATATTTACGATAATGCACTGGTTACGGTGACTAATGTGGTGGTTTCACCCGACCTCGCTCTGGCAAAGATCTATCTCAGTGTATTCAATACCGATAATAAGCAGGCTGTCTTACTCAAAATTGAAGATCAGCATCATCGCCTGAAGCAGCTATTTGCAGCGAGGATGAGAAAACAGGTTCGAAAGACGCCTCAGTTAGATGTCTATCTAGATGATACGCTTGATGAAATGTACCGACTCAACGCACTCTTCGACCGATTGGAGAATGAAAATCAAATGGGTTCAAGAGAAGAAGAATGACCCTTTCATTCAGCGGGTAACATTTATCTTCCTCGCTAGGAGGGCTGGAATGGCGATATCTCGTCCGTTTGCGCTCACATGGAGATGATCTGCATCTCTTTCACCTATTTCCACTTCTAGGCCGGGCAGAATTCCTAATTTCCAAAGGTCAGCTGCAATGAGTTGATTTGGCTGCTGCGGGGCTACAGTGGTTCTCTCACCTTTGGCAAGCTGCCAGAGAGATTGTATCGATCCAATCTTTGAAGGGATTGGAGATCCATGAGGGTCGGTAGTAGGGTATCCGAGAGTGGCATCTACCTCATCGAGGATCTCATCAGTCAATAAGTGCTCATATTTCTCTGCTTCGGCATGAATCTGTTTTTCATTTAGACCAATCTGGTCTACCAGATATGTTTCCCAGAGCCGATGAGCCCTTACCAATCTGTTTGCTTCATCAATGCCTTTGACAGTAAGGCTCAAAGTTTGAGATTCAAGACGCATCAGACCCTGTTTCTCTAGTTTCCTCAGTAATCGATTTAACATACCAGTGTCTATCTCGATATTCTCCGCCAGCTTGCTGAGTGTAAGAAGCTCTTGCTGGTGAAGCTTATATGATTGTTTCATGATATCTTCCATGCGAATTTTCCGTTCCAACCTTCTTCTTTGGAGAGATCGGAAAATGAGTCCCTTCTTGGGTGCCAGAAGAGCGGCAGCAAGATAAATCAGGGTAGCAACGATCGCCATCGCTGGACCAGGGGTTGTGTCGAGAAGGATGGCTGCCAAGAGGCCAAGAATTGCTGAGAGTAGCCCCAATAACCCCGAAAGGAGGATAACCTTCTTTAATCGATCCGATAAAAGCAGAGCGGTAGATGCCGGCGTTACCAGCATCGCTACCACTAGAATAACACCTACCGTTCGCAATGATGCCACTACCGCAAAAGAAAGCAGTAGCATGATAAAGTAGTGAATAAGTTTTGTGGAAATTCCCATAGTTTCCGCGATGATAGGTTGAAATGTGGTTATGAATAGATATCGATAGAAAACAACCACACTTAAGATGACATACAAGGTGATACCAAGCGTGAGATAGAGATCTTCATCGGAGACTCCCAGTACATTCCCAAATAGGAAATCCTTTAGATCCAGGTGTACCCCCTGTTCTTTACTAATCCACGATATCCCAATGACTCCAATGGAAAACATTGCCGTAAAAACAATACCAATCGCAGCATCATTCTTGGTTTTGATCTTTTGCTGAATCCAGGTGATTCCCACTGCGGTAACCAGTCCGGCTACCACCGAACCTAAGAAAAAACCCAAAGTAGAATAACCAAATACGATGAAAGCCACTACGATCCCTGGCAAGATCGCATGAGATAAGGCATCTCCGATCAAAGCCATGTTTCGTAAGACGATGAAACAACCCAGGATGCCACACATGATCCCCACTAAAACCGATGCAATTAGGGCCCGGACAGCCCATGCCTGTTGAAAGATCTCGAAAAGATCAGTCATATGGTATAGCTTTCTTTAAAATTAACTAAAATTATTTTTAGAATAATCTAAACCTGAAGAAGTTCAGTAAGAAGGCCTTCTTTAAGTGCATAGCTGGAAAAACCCACTGAATCAAATGTATACATCCTCAGAATCTGTTGAATCAGCAAGACAGCTACAACGATCATATCCACGCGATCCATGGGTATCCCTCTCGACTGGATTCGTTCATCGCAAGACATTCCAACGATTTTGTCAAGCAATGTGGTCAGCAATTCAGTGGAAACCTCATGATATGAAAGATGCTCTGAGCCACCAGCCATATTTGAGAGTACATCAAATGTGCCTGAAGCACCAACCAACCTCACCGGTACAAACTCCTGAAGTTTTACCTGAAGAGGTTGCAGCACCTCCTGCACAAACTGCTCAAGTTGGGCAATTTCATCGCTCGCAATGGGATCACTCTGGTGAAATTTCCGGTAGAGAATTGCAATACCTATGGGGAAGCTCTCCAACCACATTACTTTATCATCAGTGGCAATAATAAATTCTACACTACCTCCACCAATGTCCATAATCAGACTAGGTTCGGTAATGTAGGTCCAAACCTGTCTTACCCCTTCGCAAATATATTGAGCTTCTTTGCGGCCATCGATCAACTCAATTTCAAACCCGGTTTGCACTCGAACTTGCCTCATAAATCGAGAACCGTTGGAAGCTGTACGAAGAGCTGCTGTTCCGGTGACTCTCCAACTACTAACTTCATTTTGATCAATGAGTTTTCGAAAATTGATGAGGGTTTCCAATCCTCTTTTCATAGCACGATCACCCAATTTTTCAATTCCATCTTCAGCTAACTTTACAAATACCCGTTTGCGCAGGATCTCGTTGAAGTCACCGGCATCTCCATCCACAATAAGTAAATGAAAAGTATTCGTCCCCACATCGATGACGGCTGTTTTAGAGGATTTCATAGCATATATATTGACCTGAATGTCAGGAAGAAACCACGCAATCTTGCGAATTCAATGCTGTTCTTATTATTTAATAGGGGAGCTACAGAATGCGTGTATCTAAAGGAGAATCCTAATTTCTCACTGGTGAATAAAGCAGCCCCAATAACTAACGAAAGATCATTGTTGTTGAATTCGTCAATTTGCTCTTCTACTCCTTGGAAGGAAACTTTGTGGCCCACCAAGCGACCGTAAGAAAAACCACCCTCGAATCTTATTTTGTAAAAGTCATCCTTCTGCCAATCTTTGAAGCCTATTAGTATCGGAATTTCCACATAGTTCAAGTGAATCTTTCGGGAATCCTCGGTAAATATATCCGGACGGCTGCCTCGTTGGCTAAGCAACAATTCTACGCTCCATTCAATATGCTCCCAGGTACTGACTCTTACCTTCAGTCCGGTGTGAAGCCCCAATTTGTCGTAGCCGGCTAGGAAATCACCGTTGACCTGTGAGGCATTGACCCCTAGAACTAATCCGGCTTCAAAAGTTTGCGTTCTTCCCCAGCTGGCCAACATTAGAAAGAAGAATAGGAATATATAAGATTTCATCATATGAAGCTATTACCTTAAAGATACTTGCTACCTTTGATTATTACCAGCAATGATGTAAGTAAAGATGGCGAAAGGATCGAAGACGAAATTGACCAAATTGGAGGAGCTCTTTCAACAGCTGAACTACAAAATACGATACGAGAAGGGCAACTTTCAATCAGGATTTTGTCTGGTTGAGGAACGAAAGATTGCCGTAATCAATAAGTTCTTTGATACGGAAGCACGCATCGAAGCTTTGGTGGATATCTTACAACAAATCGAAGTAGACCAAGGCAGCCTTGACGATAAAGGATTAAGTACATTGCAGCTCGCTCTTAAACTGGACCCAACATCCTAGTACTTTTGCAGATCCATTTCACCGGTACAGGAACATCACAAGGCATTCCGGTCATTGGTTGCTCTTGCAAAGTCTGTCAATCTGACGATAAGCATGATCAAAGGTTGCGAACTGCCGCAGTAATCACTGCCGATGACGTGAACTTGGCTATTGATGTGGGACCGGATTTCAGACAACAAATGTTAATGGCTGGCATCACCTCATTAGATGGGGTGCTCGTCACCCATGAGCATAATGATCATGTGGCAGGTCTTGATGATGTTCGACCTTTTAACTTCATGCTGGGTAGACCCATGAGGTTGTATGCGGAAACTGAAGTTAACAGTACTTTGCAAAAGCGCTTCGATTACATTTTTTCAGACAAAGGCTATCCGGGCAGGCCTTCAGTCGAGTTGGTTGATGTCAGTCCCGGAAAGGTCTTTCAAGTCGGAGCATTGGACATCCTGCCCATTAAGATCTCTCATGGCATGAGTGATGTTCTGGCATTCCGAATCGGAGGACTGAGTTATGTTACCGACGCAAAACGTATCGACTCCCAGGCTGCTGATCAAATACGAGATAGTCAAATTCTCGTCTTAAATGCCCTTCGTCACCGCCCACACCATTCGCACCTCACACTGTCCGAGGCGATTGATCTTGCTATAGATCTAAACGCAGAGCAAACCTACCTGACTCATATCAGTCATCAACTAGGACTACACGATGAGGTGTCAGGTTCTCTCCCTCCAGGAATCCATTTAGCATACGACGGGTTGATTTTGACACTTTAATGTCGTTATGATCACTTGAGAAAGTTGATATTCCGAAAAGAATTGACGATCATTGAAGGTGTTCTTACCAGTCATTCAAAACGTAGTGAAAGTACACCCTTTTAAAACCAGAATTGGGCTGTTTACCATCCTGCTGTCATTTAGCTTTGTTTGGGCATTTACCCAACAGATTCCGCAGTATACTATGACTATGCTGGATAAGTATCGGTTCAACCCTGCCTATGGTGGTATGGATGCCTCCTTGATCGTCACTGGATCGCTGAAATCTCAATGGGAAGCCTTTCCGGGTCAGCCGAAATTTCAGCAGATTAATGCGCATCTCCCACTTTATATAGCCAATGGCGGGGCTGGATTTAAGTTCTTTCATGACGAATTGGGAGCAGAGCAGACACTGGGCTTCCAAGCTTCTTACAACTACGTGATGGACACTGATTTTGGATTATTCTCCTTCGGCCTTTCTGCTGGAATTCTGCAAAAGAAGATTGATGGGTCGAAACTGCGTACACCCGATGGCATCTACGAGGGAAACACCATAGTTCACAATGATCCCATTCTTTCGAGTACCAAAGGTAGTGGCCTTGGACCCACGGCATCTCTTGGTATATACTTTGCTAATGACTATATAGAAGTTGGACTAGCAATGGATCAGGCACTTGGAAACATAATCACGGCCAACAATGCTGAAGAAACCTCCTTTCAACTCAAGCGTACGGTGAATGTTTTTGCAGAGTACAGTTATGTCTTAACTGATGACATCGTTCTGTATCCGGCACTGTTTGCAAAAACGGATCTGATTCAGACCCAGATTGACCTGATGGTAAGGGGTGAGTACCAGGATTTGTACTTTGGCGGGTTAGTTTTTCGGGGGTATAACGCCACTACCATCGATGCTTTGGCAATGTTTATCGGCACGAGGATCAGCTCCAATCTGAAGGTGGCGTATGCATATGATATCACGCTATCCGGGCTGAGTAACTTCAATGATGGTACCCATGAATTGATGGTACAGTATGATTTAAACAAACAGGTTGGGATCGGTCGGCCTGAAAAAATAATTTATAATCCTCGATACTAAGTTTGTGATTCTTAAATTTAAAATCGTCCTAAGTAAAAATATTGGCAAGGTTCTTGTCGTTGTCAGTCCAGTGAAACCCTCTAATTCGTCGGCATTTTTTTAAACTTATTGTTGAATCAAACTATCTTTACAAGCTCTTTTATACAATTGTAGCTGCAAACAGGTCAAGTAATGGAAAGATTAGCTGTATATTTTTTTGGTCTAGTCACCGCTGCACTTCTACTCCCCTCGTGTGGCGGAAGCAATAAGACGGTGGGTGAGTTAATAGGTGTGCAAGAACGCCCGAAATGGAGTGCTGACATTCCTTTTGGGATGGTTTACATCAAGTCAGGAACTTTTCAACTAGGTAGTGGAGATGAAGATATTAGCCGCTACTATGTTCATCGCCCCAAGTCCATTTCTATCAATGGATTTTATATGGATGAAACTGAGATTACTAACAATGAGTATAGACAATTTGTCTTTTGGGTTCGTGATTCCATAGCTCATGCCATTATGGGAGACTACGTGGAAGATGACTTTGGAAATGAGCGTATCGACTGGGATTTGGAGCTTGACTACCAAGATGAAACGCTTGAAGACATGTTCTATCAGGGAGATGATATGTTCGGCAACCTTAGGGAATTAGATGCGGGACAGATGGTTTACAATTATGAGTGGATTGATCTGAAGGCTGCAGCTGCTGATAAAGGAAGATCCCCAAGGAGCTCATTTATCAAGCGAGATAAGACAAACATATACCCAGATACCTTGTGTTGGATTAGGGATTTTGCTTATTCGTATAATGACCCTATTGCAAAGAACTACTTCTCTCACCCAGCCTATGATGACTACCCGGTGGTGGGAGTCACCTGGGAGCAAGCAAATGCATTTTCTCACTGGAGAAGTAAGCTATGGAACAGTGCTAAAGAAAACTCATTTAATGAAGAGTTTCGCTTGCCGACGGAGGCTGAATGGGAGTATGCTGCCCGGGGTGGCCATGAGCACGCCATGTACCCATGGGGTGGACCATATATCAGAAATGCTAAGGGTTGCCTATTGGCTAACTTCAAACCCGGTCGAGGAAATTATCCAGAGGATGGTGGCCAATATACGGTGAGTGCAGATGCTTATTACCCAAATGATTACGGGCTCTATAATATGTCCGGTAATGTTGCCGAATGGACCAGCAGTGCTTTTGTTGAGAATTCCTACTCCTTCGTACATGATCTAAATCCTAACGTACAGTATGAAGCGTTGGACGATGATCCCGAGGCGTATAAGAGAAAGGTGATTCGAGGAGGCTCCTGGAAGGACATTGCATACTTCCTCCAGGTGAACTCAAGGCACTGGGAATTCCAGGATACATCTAAATCCTACGTAGGTTTTCGATGTGTGCTGCCATTCCAAGGCAGATCGATCAATGACTTCAGGAGGTAAGCAAGGAGCCCCTTCTCGAAGAAAAGAATACTGGCAAGACCGTTTCCCGAATTAATAATCATTTTTAGCTGGTGCTATGGCACCGGCAATAAAGAAAACCACAGTTATAAAGATCCCGTTCTTTACACTAAGTTTAATACTATTTACGTAATAGATATTGGTTTTCTTTAATTAATTATATCACTAAAACGGTTTTAAGATGGCTTTCTATAAACAGAACTGGTTTAAATACCTAAAGAACCTAATCATAGGTGTTGGTGCGTCCTTGGTAATGATAGGTGCATTGGGTAAGATCAATAGTGAACCTTGGGGTGGACTGGCGATCACAATTGGTCTCGTAACTGAGGCTTTCCTCTTCCTAATTCTTGGACTACTTCCCCCGGAAAAAGATTATTACTGGGATAAGTTGTATCCAGGTCTGGCGGATTATCAATCAAAAATTTCCCCAATGACAGTGGGAGCGACAAACGGTGCTTCCAAAATGCGACCATTAGATGGAGAAAAAGTAGAAACCCAACTCACTGGCATGCTGGATGAGCTGCGTGGGATGTCAAAGAATCTTGGTTCGCTCAAGGCTTTGCAAGAGGTCGATTTCGGGCAAACTGCTCAACAAGTAAAGACCATGAACAACTTCTATCAGAAGCTGAATGAAGCCATGGCCGAGCTGTCTGACACAGTAGATGACACTAAGGAGTACAGAGATCATATCTCATCACTCAATCGAAATCTGAGTTCATTGAATCATGTTTATGGCAACATGCTTAATGCAATGTCCAGCCCAATTAGACATGACGTGTAATCTCTTTTAGTGAATCAATTAAAATCAACAAATAATGGCAATTCCTAAGGAACCGCGTCAGTTGATGATCAACATCATGTATTTGGTGTTGACAGCACTGCTTGCCTTGAATGTCTCGGCAGAGATTTTCAATGCATTTAAAGTGGTCGATCAGGGGCTTGTGACATCCAATAAATCACTGGATGATCAAAATAGCAAACTACCTGAGGTCATCAAGGAACGCGCGAAAAAGAAGAAGGAGTTGGAGGTATACGCCGAGCGTGTAGATCCAGCCCGCCAATACAGCAAGGAGTTATCTGAATATATAGATGGGATCGTCAGTGACCTGATCGATGAAGCAGGTGATCAGAGCGGTCAGGTAGATGACGGTGATTACACTGAAGTGCAAGGTGTAATGGAATTAAAGGGGAAAAAGGATAAGGATGTAACCACCCGTCTCCTTGTAGACAATGGTAAAGGAGCTGAGCTAAAGACGAAAATAGAAGAGTACCGGGATAAGTTTCTTGAGCTGATCGATGAAGACGATCGGGAAGCTTTCCAAAAGGAGGTGGCTCTTGCTATCGACGACGAGACTTGGAAAAAGTCGAAGAAGAAGCGTAAGAATGCTTCTTGGGAAGCTTTTAATTTTCGTCAAATGCCTCTGGCAGCTACCATGCCGATTTTCACCAAATTTAAGAATGATGCCAAGGCAACTGAAGCATCCGTACTGAATTATCTGATGGGTAAAGTCGGAGGTGAAGAAATCGTACTTGACAAGTTTACAGTGGTGTCTGCGCCTAAAAAATCTTATGTGATCAACGGCGAGACTTTTGAGACAGAGGTATTCCTGAGTGCATCTGCTGGAGCGTCTTCCAATACCGGGATCAACATCAAGGTCAATGGAAGTCCGTTGCGGGTAGATAACGAAGGAGTAGCAAGATGGACTTCTCCCGCCAGCGGTGTAGGAGTTAAGAACTACACTGCCGAAATATCTGTGACCAACCCGGTGACGGGCGAAATCAATACGTATAAGAATACTTTCGAATATGAAGTTGGGGAAAGATCAGTAACAGTTTCTCCCACCAAAATGAACGTATTCTATATCGGTGTAGACAATCCAGTTGAGGTGTCTGCAGCAGGTGTATCCAGCAACAACATCAATGTGAGCATGAGTGGAGCGGGTGAGGGTAAGATCAGGCGGGGCCCAGATGGTACGTTTATCGTTAATGTAGGTAAACAAACCAGAGTTGGTGAATTTGCAAAGGTCAACGTTTCCGCTCCTGGTATCAGTGTTTCAAAGGATTTTCGGGTGAAGCGAATTCCCGATCCAGTACCAACCCTCAGTGGTAAGCAGGGTGGGTCAATGGGTAATGGCGAATTCCGTGCTCAGGGAGCTTTGATCCCAACACTGGAAGGATTTGACTTCGATGCTCGTTGTAGCATTGTCGGATTTACAATGATTCGGTCAGCAAAGAGAGAAGATCCACAAACTGCTCTGAATAAAGGTGGTAAGTTCGGTCAACAAGCAGGTGCATTGAAGACAATGGCGAAACCTGGCGACATCTTTGTATTTGATAACATCAAATGTAAATGTCCTGGCGATGTGGCCAACCGGACACTACCATCAATTGTATATAAAATACAGTAAAACATAGTACATGTATATCATGAAAGCGGTTAAATTCATTTTTGTCTTGGCGATTCTGGCTTCCAGTAGTCTCATGCTGTCAGCACAGATTGCTGAGGAGGCAATTATCACCGAATCATCCGAACCTGAGGAGATCGAAGAAGTCCTAATCACTCCATTGGATGACGTTGTCGAGAAGACACTCATGCAGGAAAGGTTCGTACTTCCTTATGATCCAATCCGGGAAGCTGATCTCTTTTGGGAAAAGCGGCTTTGGCGGGTATTGGATATCAGAGAGAAGATCAATAAACCTTTTGCCTATCCAGGTGCTCCATTCTTCAATTTAGTTGTGGAAGGTGTGCAGAAAGGAGATTTGAAAGGTTATGGAGATGATGAGTTCAAAACACTTCTCACTCCAGAACTTCTCGAAGATATGCTGTTCAGGATAGATACAACTTTTGTAACCAATCCGGATACTTACGAGGATGAGATGACTATCGTTAAGAATGAGATCAACTATGAAGACATCAAACGCTTCCGTATAAAGGAGGTTTGGTTCTTCGACGAAGAGACATCTACGCTAAAAGTAAGGATCCTTGGAATCGCACCAGTTAGGGATGTTTTAGATCCAAATACCGGTGAATTCCTTTTCGAACAGCCGATGTTCTGGGTTTACTATCCAGATACACGTGAATACTTTGCTAGACATAAAGTGTATGTTCCGGGCAACGATGCCAATCCTCTTTCTTGGGAAGATTTCCTCGAAATGAGAATGTTCTCGAGCTACATCTACAAAGAAAGCAACGTCAATGACTTTAGACTTGTTGATTATCCTTCTTTGAGTGGATCGGATGAGTTCTCGGGCGTGCAGCGTTTGCTGGAGTCGGAAAAGATCAAAGCTGAAATTTTCAACTTTGAACATGACCTCTGGAGCTATTAAAGATAACAACCGCTATCAAGATACAATTGAGGTGTTTAACGACAGTTAGACACCTCTTTTCTTTTCAGGGCTTTCCCATCCTCGCAGTTGTCGGTACAATCTGAGCAAAACTGAAATCATGTGTCTCGAAATGTCGACGATGATTTTTGCAACGGGATACTGCCGGTATTCAAGAAAAAATATGATGACCACTATTACATACTCAAGACTTACAAACCAAAGATTTTCATGATAGGGCTGGTAACTGTAATTGACGTAAGTCAGAAATATCAGTGCAGACCAAAAGATGGGAAATCTGAAATAGGTGAAAACACTGAGAAGGATGGGAATGCTTAGATACCAGGGATGGACCGTTGTTGCAAGGGCCAAATAAACTGTAAAGGAAAGAAGCGCTACTTGGAAAAAATTTTGCAATGAGTGCTTTTTCTCGAGCAAAGCGATAGCCACGATGATCCCTACAGTCAAGTAGGACAGAAAAGGCCCAATCGTTTGGATCATATTATAACCCTTCCATTGAAAACCTAGCCATCTTAGCACATAATATAAACTGGCGTTGAATTCAAATTTTTGAAAGTAAAGTTCTAGGCTGCTACCAAATTGCTGAAGAAAGTTTGCGGTGCTAAATGGGAGCACCAGTAGAAAGAAGATGAAGAGCCCTGACACTCCAGCCCACATCAGATTCTTGAGCTTTAAGCGCTTCAAAAAGAATGGCAGGAACATGAGAGGCAGCAATTTTGTGGCTATAGAAAAGGCCATAAAACCGCCAAATAACCGGAATCGATTGCGATAGAAAGACCAGAGTGCCAACATCAGGAAAAGGATCATTATGGCTTCAAAATGCAAGTTGCCAACCAGTTCGATGATGATGAGTGGATTTAAGACATAAAGCAGTACACGTCTCTGTGAGATACCCAACTGCTTGGTTAATTTCAAAAGGATATAGATGGTCAACGTCTCACTGATCAGAAAGATGAACTTGATTACTACTGTAGACCAATAGGTACTTTCAGGAAAACATTTTACAGCAAACCAAAAGATGCCCTGACAGATCGGGGGATATATAGAATAATAGTCTGGCGAATTCAATTGAGGATAAAGCAATTTCAAGATTTCGCTTGAGGATTCCGTCTGACTCATCCATTCTGCAGGAGTGTAGAGGTAAGGATTAATACCCTGGGAAAAGATATGACCATCCCAGAGGAACCGATAAATGTCATCAGACAAATTGGGGAAGGAAAACAGCAGACAGAATCGGCATAAAAGACCTACGAACACAAAAAAGAGAATATCTCGGTGTGTTGTAAACACTCGGTAGGTCATCAAATACAAGAAGAAGAGAAGCCCAAATAAGCCGATGATAAGGTAGAAGTCCTGCTGAGAAGGCAGATAGCCGAGCAAACAGGTCAAGATAACCCAGGCTATAGCGACAAAATATTTCAACTTCCTGTTACTTAAGATCCAAATGCTTTAGCGACAGAAAGAATATGGATCCATATCCCAATGCCAATAAAACATGAAACAAGATAAGTGAAGTATCATTCAAACGGATACCAAGCAGTATGGCAAATATGAAATACAAAGATAAACCTCCTTCCAGGGCGGTCGTCCAGGTAATCTTTCGCTGCAGATATTTCCGACGTCGAAAACTATCTCTCAGATTCTGGATGTTAAATTTTGGGGTTCGGATAAAGGCTGATTTCTTGCCAATGTAGCCTTGCACTACCGCTACCGTATTGTGGAGTGATAGCCCCATCGACATAGCCAAGAATATTGGAAAAAGAAAAATGAACTTTACTATGCTTTTCAGAAGAGAAGATGACGGATTCGTGAATTCATTCCTAACATTCGCCACATAATAAACACAGATGATGGAGAACGTACCGATGATGAATACTGAAAACATATTTGTTTGCAGATCCAAATCATGCAGTACCCATAAGAGCGGCACACTAAGAACACCAAGCATAAACACAAAAACAAAGATTGTACTTGCTAAGAGGTGAAATGTAGTGTGCAGTTTCTTGTTAAATGTCAAGTTTGATCGCCAGACCACCGGTAACATTTTCCGGGCAGTTTCGGCTCCTCCCTTCATCCATCTGAATTGCTGCGATTTCAAACCATTCATTTCAGAAGGTAGTTCAGCAGGAGATCCTACTTCCTCCAGGTATGCAATTTCCCATCCCTTGAGTTGTGCCCGAATACTGAGATCCAGGTCTTCTGTTAGAGTATCATCATTCCATCCTCCTGCATCTTCAATGGCTTGTCTTCGCCACACTCCTGCAGTGCCATTAAACTGAAGCATGAATTCAGCTGCCTTGCGGCCTTGTTGCTCGATCGTGAAATGAACATTGAGCTGAAGCGCCTGCAATTGGGTGATGAGCGAATAATCCTGATTTATGTGCTCCCAGCGCGTTTGCACAACTCCAATTTTTTTGTTCTGAAAATAGGGGATGGTCCGGTTGAGAAAATCGGGCCGAGGGAGAAAATCTGCATCAAAAATGGCAATGAATTCACCCCTTGCCAGTGGCATAGCATCCTTTAGAGCACCGGCTTTATATCCCTTCCGGTCTCTGCGCCGTATTTGCCTGATCTTAAATCCATCCTTGCTATAAGATTCCACTAGTTTTGCTACTATTCCCACCGTCTCATCAGTCGAATCATCCAATACATGGATTTCCATTCGTTCTCGCGGGTATTCAAAAGCACAAACGGATTTGATCAATCTCTCGACCACAAATTGTTCGTTGTAAATTGGTAGCTGGACAGTAACAAAAGGAAGATCCACACCTTTCAATTTGGGTGTTGGCTTCTCTGAATTCTTGTTCTCCGAACGGTGGTGACGTGTATAGTAGTAAAGCAATTGAAACTGCACCAGGCAGTAGAGAGTGATGTAGATGAGTACGAGGATATAGGTAGCGAGGATTATGTAATACAGGACAGTCATCGACATCATCTACTCTATAACAGTTTAAAAATAGTCCATAATATTTTGTGGCCAGCCAAAATCGTACCCTTGGTCGTTCCAGATACCTTGGAAACTCCAACTCTCTTCCGATAAGTAACGGGGACTTCTGTGCACTTAAGCTTGTACTTTGCTGCTTTTACTTGCATCTCCACTGTCCAGCCAAAATCTTTGTCACTCATTTGAATCCGCTGCAATGTGTCATAGCGAATAGCACGAAAGGGACCAAGATCGCTAAAGTCATATTTGTAAAGGATACGGATTAGATTGGTTGCCAACCAATTGCCAAATATTTGTTGCGGCATCATAGCTCCCTCCTCGAGATTACCAAGTGCTCTCGATCCAATAACCAATTCGTAATCTTTCTCAATGATCGGCGCTACCAAGGAGAACATTTCTTCCGGATAATCTGAATAATCACCATCTAGAAATACTACTATATCAGGAGCCTCACTTTTACTTGCAATGTACTCAAGACCTTTCAGGCACGCACTGCCATACCCCTTTCGGGGTTGATGCACTACCGTTGCCCCATGTCGTTTTGCAACTGCTGCCGTATTATCGCTGCTGGCATTGTTGCAGACAATCACCTCTCTCACCAGATCAGCGGGAATATCATCCAATACTAATCCAATAGATGCTTCCTCGTTGAAAACCGGTATGACGACATCAATTGCGGGTTTTACCATTCAGGTATCTCTTAAGGGAGCAAATGTATGCGATTTTGAATCGACGGAATCCCTCGCGAAGCGAACTGTTGCATTGAAGACCGAAAATAACTTTAGTCATGGTTCGTTTAAAGTGCCATATCCCTATTTTTGCTCGTTCAAATGAAGAGTGACTCTGTGAAGCAAACATCTCTGATCCACATTACCCTGCTGATTTTTATTGCAGGGCTCTTAGCGACATGTACAAAGGAGGAGTTTGTGACGGATTCCACAGCTCAATTGGAGTTTTCTCTTGATACATTGACTTTTGATACCGTGTTTACAGCCAGAGGAAGTGCCACGAGATCCTTTTTGATCAGAAATAAACATGACAAATTCATTAGGATAAGCCGCATTTGGGTCGACGCAAATGCCCAATCGTTTTTTAGAATGAATGTAGATGGCATTGCCGGCATTGAGATTTCAGATGTCGAAATACCGGCAAATGACAGTATTTGGGTTTTCTTCGAAGTAACAGTGGATCCGGATCAACCACTCTCGGTGAGCCCTTTTGTGATCGTTGACAAAGTGAATTTCTTGACAAATGGTAATATGCAGAGTGTGGTGTTGGAAGCATGGGGGCAGAACGCCAACTACTTGCCAGATCGATTCAGCGGAGGGCAGCAAAGGTTATTTAGTTGCGATATGAACCAATGGATCTGGGATGATCCCCGTCCCTATGTCCTTTTTGGGGCATTATTTATCGATAGTTGTGAATTGGTGATCCCGGAAGGAACCAACATCCACATCCATGGTGGCTTTGGTCGAAATAGCAATGGTGGATTCTACAATGATGGGATCCTGTATTTCTTTAAAGAAGGAAGACTCACAGTTAGGGGAACCGCTGAGAATCCAGTTGTGATTCAGGGAGATAGGCTGGAGCAAGATTTTGCAGAGGTTCCCGGACAATGGGGGCGAATCCAGTTGGGACCGCTCAGCAAGGGCCATTCCATCAATCACGCGATCATCAAAAATGCGACTATCGGCCTGCTTGTTGACTCGCTGGCTGAGGTCTCAATCACCAATACGCAGGTTTTTAATACAACGTCAAGTGCGGTAGCAGGGTACCAAGCCAAAATCACTGCAGTGAATAGCCTTTTTCACACCAGTGGTGGAAATAATATCACCTTTATTCTGGGAGGTGACTATGATTTCTCGTATTGCACCCTGGCCAACTATGGTACCCCTTCCGAAGCTCTTCGGGCTACAAATTTTACTTGCCTTGATGGCACTCCACTATGCACCCAGCCAATTGCCGCTCCCCTAAATATGGTTTTTCGGAACTCCATTATCATCGGTTCAAGTCGAGATGAAATTTCATTGGCTGATGCGGTGGGTGATCAGGACCCCAGCTTTTTTCAATACAGGTTTGAGAACTGTATTGTTCAAGTAGATGAGCTTATCGATCCAGAAGGCTTTCCGAACTTTTTCGATTTTTGCGATCCATGTCTTAACGGTGAAACCGGCAACTTATTTGTTGATGAGGACAACTGGGACTTTCACCTGGACTCGCTCTCGATCGCAGAGGAAATGGCTATACCAATCGAAGCTATTAGAACCGATCTGGAAGGATTTGACCGTGATCCCGAACGACCAGATATCGGCTGTTACGAGTATCGCAATTGATTTTTAGGCTTTCTCTCAATTTTGACGCTAGATAGCAACAGGATACCCAGGAGAAAGTAAATAGCAAGTACAAGAACACTATTGCGCATTCCTCCCGTGAGTTGATCAATAAAGCCAAAGGTAAACGTACCAAATACAATAGCTAGCTTCTCTAACACTTCGTAAAAACTAAAATAGCTAGTTGCATCTTCGACATGGTCGTCAATTAGCTTCGAATAGGTGGACCTCGACATAGACTGAATTCCACCCATCACAAGACCTACTAGAGAGGCAATCAAATAAAACTGCAATTTATACTGAACGAAATAAGCCAGGATGCAGATGCTGATCCAAATCACCAACATGGACAAAAGAGAAAATTTGTTGCCTTTCAAGCTAGATATGAAGGCAAAAAGGTAGGCGCCTCCGATAGCCACAATCTGAAGTATCAGGATGATTAAAATGAGCTCTGTAGTCTCAAAAGACAGTTCCTTCTCTGCAAAAGTAGCGGCGAGATAAAGGATAGTCTGTACGCCGGCACTATAGCAGAAAAAAGAGATCAAAAACCGCTTGGTGTTCTTCTGAGGCTGCAAATCTTTCCAGACAGCTCTAATCTCCTGAATTCCTTTCTTAAGGATATGCTTACTCACCTGACTATAATTGTCAGCTGGAAGTCTTCTGAATGGTATCTGAGCGAAGGCAACCCACCAAACACCAACCATCACAAAAGCCAGTCGGATTGCCAGATCATCATCAGATATACCGACTAACTCCGGCTTCATGATTATCAACAGATTGATCAGCAAGAGGATGACGCTGCCGAAGTAGCCAAAAGCAAAGCCCCTCGCACTCACTTGGTCATATTTATCTTCAGTACTGATGAGAGGTAAATAAGAGTTGTAAAAAACCTTCCCACCATCGAATCCTATTGTAGCCAAAATAAAGCAACCCAGACCCAGGGCAAGCTGTGGCATTCCTTTGAAGAAGAACAAGGCAATACACGAGGTTGACCCCAAAAAAGTAAATATCTTCAGAAAGAAAAGTCTCCTTCCGCTGTAGTCAGCAACTCCGGATAACACAGGTAACATCAAAGCAATGATCAGATAGGCAAATGAAATGGAGAAAGCATAAAGTGAACTATTGCTTATCTGCCACCCGGCCAAATTTATTATGTCATCTGTCTGCCGGATGAAATAATTGGGAAAAATAGCTACGGCAATTACCAGTGCATAGGAAGAATTAGCCCAATCAAAAAAAGCCCATCCATTGATGGTCTTTTTGTCATTCTTAAGGATATCTGGTGTTCGAGCATTCACTGATGGAAGTGCGCCAAGATAAGTCAATTATGGAAATATTGTATTATTTTGCAATACCCCTCCAGCTCCTTCAAAGGAGTCATTAAAATGACATCGAGCTACCAGTTTTCCCACTCATCTTTATGAACTATGAGAATTCTGATCTTATCCAGAAACCCTTCACTTTATTCAACCCAGAGCTTATTGAGAGCTTGCTATCGAAGGCAGCACTATGCCAGAGTTGTCGATCATCTTATGTGCGATCTCTTAATTGACGATAATGAGTTATCGGTAATATACCAGGGTGAAAAATTAGAGGGCTATGATGCCCTGATCCCACGTATCGGCAGCTCGGTTACAACCTATGGTGCCAATGTCATCAGACAGTTTGAGGAGATGGGGGTTTTTACCGTGAGTAGATCAGATTCGATCCTGAAGGCCAGAAACAAACTGAGGTGTTATCAGATTTTGGCCAGTAATGGAATTCCGATTCCGAAAACGTTGTTGCCAAACTTTGCCCAACTTGATAACATGTTGATCAAGGAGGAATTCGACTTGCCCGTAGTTGTAAAGCTACCCGAGAGCACCCATGGATTGGGTGTGATCCTTTCAGAGTCTTATCAGAATGCCACTAGCACAATCGAAGCTTTTTTCCGCATGAAGCAGAAGGTAATAGTGCAGGAGTTTATTGCAGAGTCCCGGGGATCTGACTTAAGAGTTTTAATTGTTGATGGAGAGATCATTGCCTCAATGAAACGCGAGGCTCAAGAGGGTGAATTTCGCTCAAACCTCCACCGGGGGGCTACCGGAAGAATTGAACCAATCAGTGAAAAAGAAGCATTGATGTGTAGAAGAGTATGTAAGATTCTGGATCTCGATGTAGCTGGAGTAGATATTTTACGATCAGACAAAGGATCCTTGGTACTCGAGGTCAATTCATCACCTGGTTTGGAAGGGATAGAAACTATCACCGGGAAAGACGTGGCAGGTGCTATTGTAAGATTTATCGAAAAGCGACTACGGAAACGCAATAAATATTTGGTTGGCAAAGCCCGCTGATAATGGGGGAAATCACAATCAACAACAGAACGCTTGGAGCCGGAGAAAGCGGGGAGATCAGCCTGCATGTTGGTCGACTGCCGTCGGGTGCCAGAGTTTCTATTAAGACCCATGTATTCAATAGCTTGAATCCGGGACCCACCATACTGATCCTGGCAGGACTGCATGGAGATGAAATTAATGGAGTCGAGATCGTCAGAAGAGCTTTATCATCCGGTCTTTTCGAAAATTTGCTTTGCGGCTGCGTTATTGTGATCCCTGTTTTGAATGTGTATGGCTTCATAAATTTTTCCAGGGAAGTACCTGATGGAAAAGACGTCAACAGGAGCTTTCCCGGAAGCTTTAGAGGATCATTAGCATCGCGGGTAGCAAGAATGCTGACCAAGAAGGTGCTGCCCTTGGTGGATTTTGGTATAGATTTTCATACAGGTGGAGATAATCGCTTCAACTTTCCTCAGATCAGATACAGCCGGAGAGATCCTGCTGCAGAAGAATGCGCATTGCAATTTGCAGCTCCATTTATCATAGAAAAGCCTGTAATCGGAAAGACTCTGCGAAAGACTGCGAAATCAATGGGTATTCCCATGATCGTTTTTGAAGGAGGTGAAGCGCTAAGATTAGATGGCTTCGCGATTGAAACGGCATTGAAGGGTTTACGGAGATTATTACATGCAAAGGGATTAATTGATACCTCTGAAATCTCAGGCCAGGTGATCAGGCTTCGTAAGACTTCTTGGATCAGAGCCAGTCATGCAGGAATATTTATTTGGAGTAAGAAGTCTGGTACTAAGATTCAAAAAGGCGAGACTCTGGGAGGAATCTTTGATCCTTATGGAAACACCCGAGTACCCGTCGCAGCCACTCGAGATGGGTACATCATTGGTCACAATAATACCCCGGTAGTTCATCAAGGTGATGCATTGTTTCATCTGGGCTATGAGTCCGATCTAGTAAAATGAAATCTATAATCCTTATCTGCCTTTGCTCTTCCTGGGTATCCCTTTGGAGCCAATCTGAAAAATTGTACCATGAGATCCTCTCGGATCCCTGTTTTGCACATGCTACCATCGGAATGCTGGTTGTCGACCTTACATCGGGCAAAGAAGTGATCGAGTTCAATTCCGATCTGGCATTGCCACCGGCATCACTATTGAAGGTTTTTACAACATGGGCTGGATTGAAAGTATTGGGCTCCCAATTTCAATTTGAAACAGAGCTGGGGTACCAGGGTAACATTGTTGATGGGGTGCTGTCAGGTGACCTGATAGTGCGTGGCTATGGAGATCCGACGGTAGGGTCGCGATACCTTTCAATTGCTGAATTTGATAAGTTCTTAACCAGAGTGGTAGAATCTGTAATAGAAAGTAATATTAGGGTCATCGAGGGTAATATCCTTGGTGATGGCCACAGCCTTAGCCGGTTGGCGGCAGGGTCTTCGTGGCCATACAAAGATCTGGCGAATTATTATGGAGCAGGTGCATTCGGTCTCAATGCCCATGATAATCTATTTTATATCCGGTTCAAACAGGCGCGCCCAGGGATGCCCACTGAGATCGAGAGTATCTATCCCGAGGTCCCCGGATTGACGGTAGAAAATTTTGTGAGTGCCGGCCCGGAAGGTAGTGGGGATGAAGCCTATGTTTTTGGTTCTCCCTTTCAAGAATCAATAATGATCTACGGAACAATTCCTCCCGGGAGTCGAACATTCACAATCAAAGGTGCTTTACCCGATCCAGCTAAGTTCATGACTAGTCAGCTGAAAACACGTTTGATTTCTTCAGAGATTTCGGTTGGCGGAGAGGCCAAATCAATCTATGTCAAACCAGCCGGTGCTTTCAATGTGATAGCAACGTTTAAGTCTCCACCTCTACTCGAAGTGTCACGAATCACCAATCAGCATAGCGTTAATCTTTATGCCGAGGCCATAGGTAAGTATCTGGAATTGCGTTTGGCTGAAGAACGAGCGCATGAACCGGTACTGCAGCACTTCTACCGAAGTGAAGGAATCGATATCAGTGGCTGTAGATTTACAGACTATTCCGGGCTGGCTCCTGATAATGCAGTTACTTCAAGAAGTATGGTCGATCTTCTTCGACAGATTCATGCTGATAGGGAGTCTTATAGGTTGATCGAGTCGACCATGTCTGTAGCTGGTGTTTCCGGCACAATGAGGAACATGCTTAGGAGGACAAAAGCTGCTGGAAACATCAAAGCAAAGAGCGGACTCATTGAAGGATCACGAAATTATGCTGGCTATATCAAATCAGAGAACGGTCGTGAATATGCTTTCTGCGTATTGACTTATAATGCTAATTGTTCCAGGCAGGTACTTCTGTCCAAATTAGAAGATTTGTTGGAGAGCATGTATCTTTCCTTGGAGTAGCTGCCCACACAATGATAAAAACACTCTCATTCTTCATCGTTAGTATAGTGTTGCTGCTGGCTTGCGAGTCGGCTTCTACTCCCAGTCAGAGTACTAATGCTCGAACCGATTCTGGAGCTGCAAATGGGGAATTTGATGATATGGTCAGTACCTACGAGGACGAGAATCGTCACATCTGGCAAAAACCCGATCGTGTTATAGAATTATTGGGAGACGTAAGTGACAAGACAATCGTTGATATCGGTGCGGGGAGTGGTTACTTCGCTTTTCGGTTGTTGCGGGTGGCTAAAAAAGTTGTTGCGGTTGATATTGATCCCCGCTTTATACGTTTCATGAACGAGAAAAAAACCTTACTCTCTCCGGAAGAGCGCGAAAAATTTGAAGCCAGGCTAGCCAGTGCTGATGATCCAATGCTGGCCGAAGGTGAAGCAGAAGCAGTGTTGATTGTAAACACTTATGCGTACATTTCTGATCGTGTCGCTTATCTGAAAAATCTGAAGGCTGCTCTGGCACCGGGTGCTAAGATCGTGATCATTGAATTCAAAATGAAAGACATCCCTGAAGGGCCTCCTCCAGAGGAAAAGATACCTCTGGCAACAACTGAGCAGGAATTAAAAGAGGCTGGCTATCGAATCACTAAGATTGATGATAAAACCCTGGATTATCAATATATCGTCACAGCGACGGCAGACTGACAGATCGCAAAACCAGCTTACTTCGTTCCGGGCCCGTCGAAATCATTGAAAAAGAGATGCCCAGCTTATCTTCAAGCATCTCGACATATTTCCTGGCATTTTCAGGCAGGTCTTCAAATGACCGTACACCGTCAAGTGAAGCAGACCAACCCTGGTGAAATTCAAATATTGGCTTCAGGTCGGAGGATGTCAGGTCAAAAGGTAAGCTTTGGATAGGTTCTCCGGCACATTGATAGCTATTTCCAACTCCGATCTCGTCAAACTCATCCAACACATCTATCTTAGTCATGACTAATTGAGTCACTCCATTGATCATGATAGCATATCGGAGTTGAACCAAATCAAGCCAGCCACACCTCCGGGGCCTACCGGTGGTAGCACCAAACTCGCTTCCCACTTTGCGCAGCTGCTCTCCGGTTTGATCGTTTAGCTCCGTTGGAAAAGGGCCACTTCCGACCCTGGTACAATAAGCTTTGGTGATTCCAATCACCTCGTTTATGCTAGAGGGTGAAACACCCAGACCTGTGCAAACACCTGCGCTTATCGTATTTGATGATGTCACATACGGATAGGTTCCGTAATCAATATCCAACATGCTTCCCTGTGCTCCTTCGGCCAGGACCCTTTTGCCTTGCTTTAGACGATCGTTGATATAGTATTCCCCATCAACGAAGGTAAGCCCTTTGAGGCTTTGCAGACTATCAAACCACTTACTCTCTTCTTCTTCAAGCGGGAAATCCAATGATGGATAAATTTTCAACAAGCCCAGGTGCTTTTCTTTCAGGATCCGGTATCGGTTTTCAAAATCATTTGCTTCCAGGTCACCTACCCTCAATCCATTTCTTCCTGTTTTATCCATATAGGTGGGTCCGATCCCTCTCAAAGTGGATCCGATTTTTGCCATCCCCTTAGCTGCTTCCGAGGCTTTGTCAAGCATTCGATGAGTAGGTAGGATCAGATGCGCTTTTCGAGATACCAAGAGTCTTCCTTCAACTTCCACACCGGAAGCACGTATATTTTGAAGTTCTTTCTCAAGGGTAATGGGATCAATAACCACACCCCCACCGATGAGATTCTTGAGGTTATTTCTGAATATACCAGACGGAATAGTATGAAGAACGTGCTTCTCCCCTCCGAATTTAAGGGTGTGACCCGCATTCGGTCCACCCTGAAATCTGCAGATAAGGTCGTATTGAGGGGCTAGGTAATCCACAATTTTACCCTTTCCTTCATCACCCCACTGAAGGCCCAAAATCACATCAACAGGCATAGAAATAGATGCTAGATTTGCTAAACGTCAAATATAAGAAAACTGACGTCTGGCCTGGCCTTTAATCCTTCCGAGTCTTTGGATTATGCTCACAAGGTCCGATACATTGGCCATATAAATTCAAAGAGTGGTCTGTGATCTTGAAATGAAGTATATCGCCCATCATATCCTTGATCTGTTGAATCCGCGGATCGCAAAACTCAAGTACTCGTCCACAGTCTTCACAGATCAGATGATCATGCTGCTTATAACCGTGTGACTTTTCATACTGTGCCAGATTTTTACCAAACTGATGTTTCTTTATCAAGTCACAGGATACGAGCAATTCTAAGGTATTGTACACGGTAGCCCTGCTTACCCGGTAATTTTGGTTCTTCATATGAATGTATAGAGCTTCCGCGTCGAAATGATCTGTACGCTTATAAATCTCCTCAAGTATTGCAAAGCGTTCGGGAGTCTTTCGCAAACCTTGTGCTTCCAAGTGCTTGGAAAAAATGCTCTTGACCTCCACAATAATATCCGTTTTTGCAATCTTGTCAGTCATGTATATCTATTCAGTTCTGGTCACAGAAGAAACCCCATCCAAAGATTTTAAAGCGTTGATCGCTTGATTCATTTGGTTGGTATTTGACACGATCAAACTCATTTTTCCTTCGAAGTATCCCTCGTTCCCCTCGATAGAGAAAGACCGGATATTGAGACCTAGATTGGACGAGATCTCGCTTGTCACCCGTTCGATCACCCCAGGCCCGTCATCTATTCCCGAAATCAGAAGGTCAACAATAAAATCAGATGCTACATCACTCGACCATTCTGCCTTCAAAGTACGATAACCATAGTTGCTCATCAGATGCTCAGCATTCGGACAATTAATTCGGTGGATCTTTATACCTGTATTTGATCCAACAAAAGCGAAGATATCATCTCCTTGTACCGGCTGGCAACATGTAGCCAAAATATAGTTATACTGATCACCTGGTTCTCCATTTATGGTTATCAGTGGTTTACTTTCCTTTTTCCTAGTCTTCCTGGGAGCAGGAATAACCTTTGTGCGGAGAGAGGTCTCATTGAAAATCAGCTTTCCATTCTCGATCGAATAATTCCGCAGGTCAGTTAGATTAACCCGTTCATTATATATGGCGAAAAAAAGCTCTTGTCTATTCTTGAATCCAAAGTGTTTGGCTATAGCGTCTACATTAGCTTCAAAATCAAGCTTCAGCTGCTTCAGTTTTCTCGTCAGCGTCTCCTTACCCAATGATCCCAGATCACGAATTTCCTCCTTTATGGCGGACTTAATCTTCGATTTGGCCCTGCTGGTCACGACCAACTTGAGCCAGTTTTCGCTAGGGCGCTGATTTTTGCTAGTTGTAACGGTGACCTGATCACCATTTTCCAACTTGTAACCCATTGGCACCAGCTTATTATTCACTTTGACAGCTGTACAATGGTAGCCAACATCGGTATGGATACTAAAGGCGAAATCCAATGCGGTGGCTCCTTTAGGCAGAATCTTCATGTCACCTTTTGGGGTGTAGACAAATACCTCCTCACTAAAAAGATTGGTTTTGAAATCGCTCACAAATTCAAATGCATCCTTCTCACGATCTTCCATGATCTCACGGACACTATCCAACCAGGTCTCATAGGTATCTTGCTGCGGACTCACGTCCTTATATTTCCAATGAGCAGCAAATCCTCTTTCAGCGATCTCATCCATTCGTTCGCTTCGAATCTGGACTTCCACATACCTGCCCTTAGGTCCGATTACCGTGGTATGGAGAGATTCGTATCCATTTGATTTAGGGGTGGTGATCCAATCCTTCAATCGCTCGGGTATAGGGGTGTGCACGTCCGTTACGATCGAATACACCTGCCAGCATATCGGCTTCTCCTGTCGCTTAGCCACATCTACGATGATTCTTACAGCAAATAGATCGTAAATCTCTTCAAAAGGCACCTTCTTCTTCCGGACCTTGTTGTAGATCGATGAAATCGATTTTGGTCGACCATGTATTCTGTATTTGATACCCAGGCTATCGAGCTGGTCCCTAAGAGGATCGATAAATTCTTCTATATACTGATTTCGTTCGGTGCGGGTTGTTTTTAGTTTCTGAGCAATCTCATCATACTGCTCGCGCTCCATGACCTTCATACAGAGATCCTGGAACTCAGTCTTCAGATTATATAAACCCAATCTGTGAGCCAGAGGAGCATAGATGTAACTGGTCTCTGCAGCGATGCGCATTTGTTTGTGTCTGGGCATCGCGCCCAGGGTGCGCATATTGTGCAGGCGATCAGCCATTTTAATCAGTACAACCCGTACATCATAGATCAGGGTACTCAGTACTTTCTTAAAATTTTCAGCTTGAGCGGAGGTGCGGTTGTAGTCACTTTTCAACTTGGTCAGACCATCCACCAGATTGGCGATTTTCTCCCCAAATTTCTCCCTGATCTCTGGCAGGGTAACAAGGGTGTCCTCCACCGTATCGTGCAGCAAGGCGGCCACAATCGCAGTGGGACCCAAGCCGATTTCCTCAGCACAGATTCTCGCCACCTCAATGGGGTGGAGGATGTAAGGTTCTCCGGATTTCCTTCTCTGCTTACTGTGGGCATCTACCGCGATCTCATATGCCATACGGATATTCCGTCGATCGGTGTCATCCATATCGGTTTTGATCGATCGCAGCAGCTTGCGATAAGCGCGCTGTATCAATCGCCTTTCTTCTATTTCCGATACTAAAACTTCAGGCATTCCTTCACTTAATTAAACTCATAGTCACAACGATTATACCAATGAGAAGGTTTCGTCGCAAAGCTAAGAGATTTTTAGTTAGACCCTTGTAATACAGGAGGCTGCAAGGGGAAAGGTCCAATACCTGCAAAGCAAAAAGATTTTATATTTGCAGCGCTTTTTTACTCCCTCGGCGAGTTTTTGCCCGCCGGGTGATCCGAAGGTAGCAAGACCGGTTCCGACCAGGTGGAACCAGGAAATTGAACAAGGCATTGCGGGTGTGGTGGAATTGGTAGACACGCTAGACTTAGGATCTAGTGCCGCGAGGCGTGGGGGTTCGAGTCCCTCCACCCGCACTTTTAGTTGAAGGATCTGGACTCTCAGGTCATTCAATGGACCTTCCTGCCGGGGGTTGTTAAAATTAAGGATCATGACTATGAGTATTTCACGAACAGACAAAGCACCGTTACAGGCAGAACTGCTGGTGACGATCCCGAAAGGGCAATATGTACCCAAGCTCGATAGTGAGCTGAAGAAATATCAGCAAAAGGTGCAGATGAAGGGCTTTAGGAAGGGGAAAGTCCCTATGAGCGTGATCAGAAAAATGTACGGTAAGGCAGTTTTGGCAGATGTGGTAAACGAACAAGTGCAATCTGAATTGTCAGGATATTTTGAAGCCGAAAAATTGGATATTCTTGGACAGCCTCTTCCTTCAGCAGATCAACGCAACTATGATTTTGGACTGAAGAACCTGGAGGATTTTGAATTCAAGTTTGAAATAGGATTAGCTCCTGAGTTTGATCTTAAGGGTGTTTCAAAAGAAACGACGTTTGAAAAACCTGTGGCAATCGTGAGTGAGCAAATGATAGATGACGAATTGCTACTGGCCAGGAAACGTAAAGGCTCTGATGTGCATCCAGATCAGGATTTTACTGAAACCGATGTGCTCACAATTCAGGCAGAGGAGGTAAGGGAAGATGAAGAACCACCTCGCCAAACCGAGTTTAGAATAATGATCAGTCGGATTGCTGATCAGGATCTGAGAGATCGAGTACTGTCTGGCAAGAAAGGCGATGAGTTAGATTTCGACATTTTTAAGCTGGAAAAAGAAGCATCTGAACAGTACGTACGCAAATATTTCCTAAATCTTCAAGAGGATGAACTAGAAAAGGAAGTTGGTGCCAGGTTTAAGGGTATAATCACAGATATTACCAGGATCGAACCTGCACCATTGGATAAGGACTTTTTTGACGCTTATTTTGGAGAAGGGAATGTATCGACGGTTGAAGAAGCTAGGAATAGTATCAAGGAAGATATTGCCGCTTACTATAACCAGCAATCTGAAGCTCTTCTGTTTCGTGACTTTCAGGAAAAACTACTGGAGCTTCATCAGATTGAATTGCCACACGATTTCTTGAAAAGGTGGCTTATCGAAGGGAATAAGGATCTGGATGGGCCTACGATGGAGAAGGAATACGATGCCTTTGCCAGAAATTTAGTGTGGACCTTGATTGAGAATAAGGTCAAAAATCAGTTCGACCTGAAGGTGGAACCGGATGAAGTCAAAGAGGTGTTGAGAGCCAGAGTGATGCAGTATATGGGTAGTTACCAATTTACACCCGATATGCTCGATCAGACAGTGAACCGGTTAATGGGTGATCAAGACCAGGTGCGAAAGGCATATGAAGAGAAGATGTCTGATAAGATTTTCGAAACGATCTTAGCCGAAGTAACTATTGAAGAAAAAGAACTTGATTTAGAGGCTTTTAACAAGTTGGTTGCCGAGGCTCGCCAGAAAGCAAATCCGAATGTACATGATGAAGAAGAGTAATCCCTTCTGCCATGCATTGAACAATTTGTCACATTTGTGGATTATATAGTCCAAACTAGAGCTCTAGCAATCTGAACGGTTGCAAAAAATTAATAGCATATGTTTCATAAAGATGAATTTCAAAAATACGCAGTAAAGCATTTGGGGATGAACTCCAATACATTGAATGATTATGTCCGCACAACTGTGCCGGACATCAGTGGCTTTACTCCCCATGTCATCGAGGAGCGGCAACTCAACGTGGTGGGAATGGATGTATTTTCCAGGTTGATGATGGATCGAATCATTTTCATGGGTGTACCTGTGAACGATTACGTCGCTAATGTTGTACAGGCTCAATTATTGTTCCTTGAATCAACTGATCCTAAACGTGATGTTCAAATGTTTATCAATAGTCCGGGCGGCTCTGTAATTGCCGGACTGGGCATCTACGATACTATGCAGTATGTGGCCCCAGATATAGCCACGATATGTACCGGACTTGCAGCGTCGATGGGAGCGGTCTTACTCACTGCGGGTACCAAGGGTAAGCGAACTTGTCTACCTCATGCAAGAGTGATGATACATCAGCCATCTGGTGGCATGCAGGGTCAGTTCTCAGATATGGAGATTTCTTACAATCTCATCAAAAACATGAAAAAAGAGATCTATGAAGTCATGGCCAGTCATACCGGTCAGCCTTACAAAAAGATCGAGGAGGATTGCGATCGAGATAATTGGATGAGTGCCACCGAAGCCAAAGACTACGGATTAGTCGATGAAGTTCTCGCAAGGGGATCAGACGGCGAAGAAAAAGCGGAAAAGAAGAAATCTTAAGACTCCTTACCCGAGCTGGAGGTCACAGCAGCATCTCCTCAAGAATGTATACCTTTGCTCTTCACAACCCATGACACGAATGGAAGAGAAGAATGTACGATGCTCATTCTGTGGGCGTGACAAGAGCGAAGCCCTTATATTGATTGCAGGTATCGATGGTCATATTTGTGAAGTTTGCGTGGAGCAGGCTACTGACATCGTAAAGGAGGAATTGTTTTCTAATAAGGAAAAAGAGAAGAATAAGTTCCTACTCCCTTCTAATCTCACCCCTGCCAAGATCAAAGAATATCTGGACGAGTACGTTATTGGGCAAGATGAGGCAAAGAAATTTCTCTCTGTAGCTGTATATAATCATTACAAGAGGATTGGAGTGGAGGCTATGGATGATGTCGAGATTGAGAAATCAAACATCCTCTTTGTTGGTCGAACCGGTACGGGCAAGACATTGATGGCAAAGAGTATAGCTCGATTGCTCAATGTACCTTTTGCTATCGTGGATGCCACAGTGTTTACCGAAGCGGGATACGTTGGAGAAGACGTGGAAAGTATCCTGAGCCGGCTGCTTCAGGTGTGTGATTATAATGTAGAAAGTGCGCAGAAAGGAATTGTATACATTGATGAGATCGATAAAATAGCCCGGAAGAGCGATAATCCATCGATCACTCGCGACGTGTCTGGTGAAGGAGTCCAACAAGCTCTGCTCAAGATGCTGGAAGGAACGGATGTCAATGTACCACCACAGGGAGGCCGCAAACATCCTGAACAGAAATTGATTAAGGTCAATACCAACGACATTCTATTCATATGTGGCGGGGCATTTGACGGAGTTGAGAAGATCATCGCCCGGCGATTGAATACTCAGGTTATCGGATACAATTCGAAGGAAAAAGATCAGATCGACCGCGACAACATTATGCAATATGTAACGCACCTGGATCTGAGGCAATTTGGTCTGATCCCGGAGTTATTGGGTAGGCTGCCAGTATTAACTTTTCTTAATCCTCTCGATCAAAAATCGTTGGAACAAATTCTGGTGGAACCCAAAAATGCCATCATCAAGCAGTATAAGAAGCTCTTCAAGATGGAAGGAATTGATTTTAAGATCACTAAAGGGGCAATAGAATTTATTGCCGGTAAGGCACTTGAGTATAACCTTGGTGCCAGAGGTCTGAGATCTATCTGTGAAGCAATAATGACCGATGCAATGTTTGAGATCCCTTCTCAGACAGACCTACAGACATTTGAGATAGATCTCCGCTATGCCAAGGAAAAACTCAACAAATCGAAGCTCAGTCAACTGAAAGTGGCTTGATTCTGTTTTTATCTCTGATTGTTTTCACAAATGTCGCCTAGGCTATCAATTGCCAAAATATATTTGGTTTTTCTAATATATTATAGATGATTTGTCCTTAAATTTAGTTGGTAAGAACTCTTTCTCTAACATCTAAAAAATAGGACGATCATGAAAAGTATTATCGGTCTTGGCAAATATATATTTGCCATACCCTTCTTCATCTTTGGAATTATGCACTTTATGAACGCTGACGCAATGGCTGGAATGGCCCCGGGAGGTGTTGTTATGGTCTACATAACGGGAGTGGCATTAGTTGCTGCGGCCATCAGTATTATCATCGGTAAACTTGATAAATTGGCCTGTGTGCTGTTAGCGGTCATGTTGCTTCTCTTCGTTATCTTAATTCACGCTCAAGGACTAGGCAGTGATGATGAAATGCAAATGGCCGCCAGTATGAGCAATCTATTGAAGGATCTGGCACTGGCTGGCGGAGCATTACTCTGTGCGGGTCAGGCTAAAGATAATTCTGTGATTGGTTGAAAATTGTTGGACATAAATTATCTGGGGCAGGATCTGGGTAGATTCTGCCTTTTGCTATTAAAAAGCTTTTATCAATTTAGTGGGAATGAGGTACTTCATTCATCTCACATATCATGGTGGATCATATGTCGGTTGGCAGATTCAGGACAACGGAGCATCAATCCAGGCAGAGCTCGAGGATAAGATAGCCACCATCCTTCGTAGTGAGGTACGGGTATCAGGCTGCGGAAGAACCGATGCGGGAGTTCATGCGAGAGCGTACTGTGCTCATGTAGATGTAGAGGAAGATCTTTACACTCACACGGACCGTCTCAACCGCATGTTGCCACAATCAATCCTGATCAAGAGGATATTCCCGGTCCCAGAGGACCTTCATGCGAGATTCTCGGCTGAAGAGCGTGGCTACCGATACTATGTTAGTAAAACCAAGGACCCCTTGAGAATGGGCATGGTATACCATTACCATGCCTCCAATAGTATTGATGAGGAAAAGCTTGATCAGGCTGCAAAACTGCTCTTGAACTACAATGAATTTTTTCCCTTCTGCAAATCGAAATCCGGAGTGGACCACTACAAATGTTGCCTGAGGAAGTCCCAGTGGACTGAGACAGAACATGACTTCATTTATGAGATCACTGCCAATAGATTTCTACGGGGTATGGTAAGATTGATCGTGGGTATGTGTCTGCAAGTGAGTATTGGCCGAGTTCCACTCACTTCGGTACAACAAGCCCTGGATCTACAGGTCTCAATGGATAAAAGTTGGGCAGTACCTGCCCATGGTCTCTTTCTGGAAAGAATTGTATATCCGGAGTTTACGATTCAGTAAGAATCCGTTCGTAAAGTGGAAATTGCTGCATATAGCGATTTACCTCCTGCTTTACAGTCCGAATTTTCTGAGTATTCTCGACGTCTACTAAGATATCATCAATCCATTCTACTACTTGCCGGCAGTGATCTTCTTTAAATCCTCTGGTCGTCACCGCTGCAGTTCCAAGTCGGATTCCCGAAGTAACAAAAGGGGTTTCGGTATCAAAGGGTACCATGTTCTTGTTAACGGTGATATCCGCTTCTACCAGAGCCTTTTCCGCAATCTTACCGGTCAATCCCTTTGATCTAAGATCGATAAGCATGAGATGATTGTCGGTGCCTCCTGATATAAGATGGTAACCTTTGGATGTGAAGGCATCAGCCATCGCCTGGGCGTTATTTATGACTTGTTTAGTGTAATCGCGAAATGACGGATCTAGGGCTTCCCGAAATGCAATGGCTTTGGAGGCGATCACATGTTCGAGCGGACCACCCTGCATCCCGGGAAATACGCCGCTATTCAACACTGACGACATCAGGATGGGTTTACCTTTTCTGGTTGTCCGCCCCCAGGGGTTCTCGAAATCTTTTCCCATCATGAGTATACCACCCCTTGGTCCCCTCAGGGTCTTATGGGTTGTTGAGCTTATAATGTGACAATGGGGAAGTGGGTCTTTTAAATGCTCTGCAGCAATCAGTCCGGCTGGGTGGGCTATATCAGCTAGAAGCAATGCTCCGACAGCATCGGCAATTTGCCGAAACCTCTCATATTCCCAGTCACGCGCATAGGCAGAAGCTCCGCAGATGATAAGTTTCGGTTTTTCTCGTAGGGCAATCTCCTGCACGATATCCATATTTATGAGTCCGGTTTCTTTCTCGACTCCGTAAAACACAGGTCGATATACCTTGCCTGAATAATTTACTGGAGAACCGTGTGACAAATGCCCACCGTGCGAAAGGTCAAATCCCAAGATCGTATCCCCAGGTTGTAATGTGGCCAGAAAAACGGCGGCGTTTGCCTGGGCACCTGAATGTGGTTGGACATTGGCATAGGCTGCGCCAAAGAGCTGTTTGAGACGATCAATGGCTGTTTGTTCTATTTCATCAACCACCTCGCAGCCACCATAGTATCTTCGGCCGGGATAACCTTCGGCATACTTATTAGTAAGACAGGTACCCATTGCAGCTAATACCTCTTCACTAGTGAAGTTTTCCGACGCAATGAGTTCGATGCCCTCACGCTGGCGTTGGAGTTCCTTTAGAATCAATGTCTGGATGATCTGATCGGACATATGATAAGATTTAATATAAGAGAAATGCAAATGTAAGTGTTTGGGGTCAAAAAAAGGGCTGCAATCACGATTGCAGCCCTTCAGTATTTTTCTTACCTCCTCTCAATTCTTCTAGTAGTCGATGCCCAATGCTTTCAGGGTTTCCATGTCCAGTTGTCCAACAGGCAAGCCTTTGTCACGCTGAAATTTGACAAGAGCTGCTTTGGTCATTGTACCCATTACATTATCAATAGGGCCTGGATTATAGCCTTGGTCCTTCAATGCTTCCTGCACTTGCTGAACCATCTTTGCAGAAATGTCGGCATTACAAACAACTTCTCTCCACTCAGTGAATCCACCTTTCTTTACCAATTGCTTCTTAGTCACTGTCTTGTATTCAGCAGGAATATCAATGGTACGGATCGATGCTGGCCGAGCCAGTTTCTTGTATGTCCGTGATGTGCTTTCTGCTGGTATTTCAACGACTTGAGTTGAAGCTGGTGAAACCAGTCTTCGGTAAGTTCTGCTTTTGTACTCAGCGGGAATTTCTTCCACTTTTGTCGTAGCTGGTGATACCAGTCTTTGATAGGTACGGGTTTCGTACACAGCTGGGATCTCCTCAACTTTAGTGCTTGCCGGAGTTACCAGTTTTCTGTAAGTACGTGTCTCATATTCCGCTGGAATCTCAACCACTTTGCTTGAGGCAGGGCTCAGAAGCTTACGGAAGGTCCGACTTTGATATTGTGCTGGTACTTCTACTTCTCTTGTGCAATCGTCGCCGTTGTCAGCAAAGCCGTCTGGACAACCTTTTCGGACACGCTTAGTGACGGTTTGATACTGAGCAGGCACCTCTACAAGACACCATACCAAGCAGTCATTTGGATCTGCTGATAGGCAGTTCTTGTCTGCTTTCCGCTTTACCCACTTCGTGGTAGCAGGAGAGATTTCGATAGTCTCTGTCTCTGTGCCATATTCCGCAGGTATACGCTCAATGCGGCTGGATGCCTCGGCAACGAGTACATCTTCGGATACTGTCTCGTATTCGGCTGGCACTGACTCAATCAGAGTAGAGGCTTCTTTTAGGAGTACTTGTTCGGTTACAGTTTCATACACAGCTGCTACCGGTACAATGCGGGTAGAGGCTTCTTTAACTAGCACCTGATCCGTGACAGTCTCGTAAACAGCAGAAACGGGTACAATACGAGTTGATGCTTCTTTTACCAACACATCTTCAGTCACTGTCTCATATTTTGCCGGGACTGGGACAATGCGGCTTGAAGCCTCTTTGACCATGACTTCTTCGGTGACGCTCTCGTACTCGGCAGGTACGATCTCTGTTCGTGTAGATGCAGCTCGGGTTAAAACTTGTTCGGTGATTGTCTCGTATTGATCTGGGATCAAACATTTGGCGTAGCACTTGTTCGGCTCCGCATTTGGCGGCATATCGCCAGGTTGGGCGTTTGCCGATACCCCCATCACGAACATCATTGTAAATAAAATAACTTGAATCTTTTCCATAATTAAGAACTAAAAACGGGTTAAAAAATTGATTAATAATTATCTAATCGAGAGGGAGTTTCGTCAGACCTTGGGATAACACAGATAATACTTAGTGATGTGATTAGTGATTGATTCGTACTCCTCAAAGGAGGAAAGTTTACGAATAGAGTCATCCTTCATGAGGATGTTAATCTCATCATCCTGAGTATTGTAAGTCTCTGTGTTTTCAGAGCCTTGCCAGATCAAGTTATTTGCCAGTTCGGAGTTGATGTTCAATTGCTGAACAACCTTTAGACGTACTTGATCCAAATAGTCACTTGGAAAAGGGTTAACATTTAATTCTAATCGAAATAAATGTCGAAGAATCAGGCCTTGGGAGAGTGTTCTAAGAATGTAATCGCCGCAAAGAAAGGAGTTTTTTAGAAAAATCACAATATCATGATCATCAATTTCTGTAAATAGATCGAGGATCTCATCGCGCTGTCCTTGATTGGACCAGTCTAGGGTAACCAATTTGCGGACGGATGACCCCAAATCATGCTCTAGCAAACCGCCACGACTCAGCTCTATAGCCCGCTGTATTGCCCGGGTAAGCATGAGTTCGGCTGAAAGAACAGTTTTGTGAAGGTAAACCTGCCAATACATGATTTTTCTCGCGATCAGAAATTTCTCAATAGAATAGATCCCCTTTTCTTCAACCACCAGCCGATCCTCAACCACCTGCAACATTTTGATAATTCGGTCGTATCCAATCTTACCTTCTAGTACACCTGAATAAAAGCTGTCTCTATTCAAATAGTCAATGCGATCCATGTCTAGCTGCCCCGAAACCATCTGATGCAGGAAATACTTATGATATCGCCCGGTGAATATATCAATGGCTAATGACAGCTTTCCATCGAATTCCTGATTGAGCCGCTCCATGATTGCCAGAGAAAGGATCTCATGTGGACAATGCACTAATACTTCTTCAAGAGCATGTGAGAAGGGGCCGTGACCCAGGTCATGTAGTAAGATGGCGATGGAAACTCCTTCTGATTCTTCTTCGGTGATCTCCACCCCTTTTGAGCGCAATACATTGACAGCAAGGGTAGTCAGATGAAGTGCACCCAGGGCATGATGAAAACGGCTGTGATGAGCTCCGGGATAGATCAACTCAGTCAATCCCAATTGCTTGATTCTTCTTAGCCTTTGAAAGTAAGGATGTTGAATAAGATCGAAGATGATCTCATATGGTAGACTAATGAATCCATAGACCGGATCATTTAGAATCTTTTTCTTATTGATTTTACTCACATGAAAATATTAGGACGTCTGGTATCGTTGAGTGTATGGCAAAATTGAAAGAATCCGCCGAACTTTTACCCTGCGATAAGCTTAATTTTGGTTTTTAGTTTTTAAGGGGGAGGATGTCTCACCCCTGGCAAATAGATGTTATGGATAGAATAAAGATACTTTGGGCGGATGATGAAATAGATTTGTTGAAGCCTCAATTGCTCTTTCTGGAACAGAAGGGATATGATGTAGTCACCGTCTCAAATGGATACGATGCGGTGGAGGAATATGAGCAGCAAGATGATATTGATGTCGTATTTCTCGACGAATCGATGCCGGGGATGACTGGACTCGAAACCCTTTCCAAGCTGAAGGGCCTGGATTCCAATATTCCGATCGTAATGATCACGAAGAACGAAGCCGAGACCCTGATGGAGGAGGCGATTGGTTCCCAGATTGATGATTATCTGATCAAACCGGTCAATCCCAATCAAATCCTGCTCACTCTGAAGAAGATCATCGACAACCAAAGGTTGGTCAGGGAAAAAACAACTTCAGACTACCAGCAAGAGTTCCGGCAGATCCTTATGGATATCAACAGCGGCCTGAATTATGATGATTGGGTCAATGTGTACAAGAAGATCATAAATTGGGAGCTGAAACTAGACGATTCCAACACAGAATCGATGGCTGATATCCTGGCTATCCAGAAGAGCCAAGCTAATGCAGAGTTTTGCAAGTATGTGATGCGTCACTATCTGGATTGGATCAACGAACGACAACCCGGTCCGATTTTTTCCCATCAATTGATTAGAAAAAAAGTGCTTCCGAAGCTACAAGAGAAGAAGCCGATCATCCTGTTGGTGCTTGACAATCTTAGGTATGATCAATGGAAGATCCTTGAGAAAACGCTCATCTCATCTTACCGGGTAGTTTCAGAAGACCATTTTTGCAGTATTCTGCCTACTTCGACACAATACAGTCGCAATGCCATATTTGCCGGAATGCTCCCTCGCGATATCGAAAAACATTACCGGAAATGGTGGAAGAATGAAAATGATGAAGGAGGAAAAAACTTATTTGAAAAAGAACTCCTGCAGAGTCAGCTCGATCGTCTGGTCAAGGACAAAGTGAAAATGGATTATATCAAGGTGACCAATCTGGCCAACGGCCAGCAGCTTGACGATCAGATTCTCAACTACCTAAATAATGACTTGACCGTAATCGTATACAATTTTATCGACATGTTATCCCATGCTCGGACCGAGATGGAGGTGCTGAAAGAATTGGCAAATAATGAAAGGGCTTATCGATCCCTAACGAAGTCATGGTTTGAACATTCTCCAATTTGGACTGCCCTGCAAAAAGTAGCCGATAAAGGGATCACCTTGATCGTCACCACCGATCATGGTACGATAAGGGTTCGCCAACCTTCGAAGGTGGTGGGTGATCGTGAGACCACAACCAATCTTCGATACAAGCTGGGGCGCAACCTGAAATATGACTACAAAGATGTGCTCGAGGTAAAGGATCCGGATGAAGCCGGGTTACCGCGACCTAATGTAAGTTCAACCTATATATTCGCTAAGGAGGATCTGTATTTTCTCTATCCCAACAATTACACACACTACAACAATTATTACCGGGATACTTTTCAACATGGAGGCATTTCTATGGAGGAAATGATTTGCCCGGTGATTACGCTCTCAGGTAAGTGAATCAATATTTTCAGGGGTCATCCAACGTGAAACGAGTTCCGGAGAAGCATTGACAAAGTCGTCAAACTTCTGCCGACTTTGCAGAAAGAATATCCTTCTACCCAGAGCACCTCTTGTTTTCAGGGTGAAGATGCCTAATCTAAACAGATAAAGATCCTGCACAGACAGTTTTTCAATACTATCGAAAGTATAGCGATAGGTCTTGATATAGTTGGATACATATAGATGCTTGTGATCAAGCTCTACGCGCTGCAGCTGAATCAACGAATAGTACAATACCAGCAGCCCCAGAGTAAAAAACAAGATCACACCCCCTTTAAACATCCAGTTTCTGAATAGCGGCGATTTATCCGGCCCACTGATCAGAATTGCCAGTGACAGTGTCCCAAAGAAGACAATCCAGAGAGTGGGAATAAATACTTTCAAGCCTAAGGTGGCAGATGAGGATAATCTACGCACTTGCCATCTCTTTTTCTTGCTGGGCAACTACCCGTTGAGAAATGACAATACTGATCTCATATAGAATGTATAGTGGGACTCCAATCAGAAACTGGGTCATCACATCCGGAGGGGTAATAACAGCTGACATGACAAGGATCACTACAAAAGCCATCTTCCGGTATTGTTTTAAGAACTGGGGGGTGATAAGTCCAATTTTGGTCAAGAAGTATACGACGACAGGTAATTCGAAGACTATGCCGGTAGGTACCGTGTACATAGCCATATTGTTCACGTAAGAGGTAAGTGTGGGTGTAGATATCGTATCTGCCAATTCGTAGCCAGTGAGAAAGTTTAAGGCAAAAGGAGAAATGACGTAATAGCCGAACAGTACGCCAAGTAAAAACAAGGCGGAGCATACAAAGACCATTCCCCGTGCAGCCTTCCTTTCATTTTGATATAGACCAGGCTTAATAAATTTCCAGACTTCCCAAAAGATGTAAGGAAAGGAGATGATAATACCCAGGATGATCGACACCTTTAGGTGTGTGATAAACTTCTCTTCAACTTTAAATGCCTGTACCATGAATTGAGGAGGAGTGCACATGATATTCAGGATCTTGCAAAAGAATTTATAGGTGGGAAAAGTCTCCCACTTTGGGCCAAAGATGATGCGGTCAAAAACAAACTCCTTGTTGGTGAAGATCACAATACCAAATAGAGCTACCGATGCCAGCGATCGGATAATGTGCCAGCGAAGCTCTTCGAGGTGCTCGAGAAATGTCATCTCGGCTCCTACGGCCTTTTTTGCCTTTGGCATGATGGTCTTGATAGACATGGGCACAAAAATAATGATTCGCATCTTTCATGTGCTAAGTTCTTTTCTCCGCGACCAACTCTTATCGATCAACGACCGTTTCTGACAGACAACATCCCGGGGATAGGTCGATTACAATAGAAAACGGAGGCGGGCCTTTATAAATTTGTACTTTTGGCCACGCGAAAGACAACCCATGAGTGGAGAGATTTTGGTTGATATTCTGATTCTGATAGTAAGCCTGGCTGTTTTAATTAAAGGATCGGATTGGTTCATAGATTCCGCAGAAAAGATTGGTCTTTCGTTTGGCATTTCTCCCTTCATTATTGGTGTAAGTATTGTTGCTTTCGGGACATCTCTGCCTGAGCTAGCATCTTGCATCGCATCAGTGGTAGGGGGAGAGTCTGAAATCGTGACAGGTGTAGTCATTGGCTCCAACATCACCAATATTCTGCTAGTACTGGGTTTGGTGGCATCCTACGGCCGGGTTATTAAGATGGATTACGATATCATGGATGTCGACATGCCACTGCTGGTCGGATCTGCTTTTCTCCTTTGGTTTACTTTACAGGATGGCATTTTGAGCTTGTTCGAAGCTTGTCTTTTTCTCGTTGGCCTTCTGATTTTTTTGATCAATTCTTTTACCAGCGGTGAGAAAATTGATAACCTGGAGGTTCGTAGTACTTATAGGGATTACGCTTTGTTGATACTTGGAGGAGTCTTTGTCACTTATGGAGCGGACTTCACCGTCAGATCTATTACCGACTTAGCTCATTCCTTCAATGTAGGATCTGAGATTGTCGCTCAAACGGTGTTGGCGTTTGGAACTTCTTTGCCCGAAATTGTGGTGAGTATAGCGGCAGCAAGAAAGGGTAAGCCTGGTATTGCAGTAGGTAACGTGCTGGGATCAAATATTTTTAACACGTTTGCCGTAATGGCTATTCCCTCCTTCTTCGGTACGTTGGTCATCCCACCCGAAGCCATTTCATTTGCCATTCCCTTTATGATCGTGGCGACACTACTTTTTGCCTTTATCTCCATAGGAGGCCGTATCACCAGGTGGGAAGGATTAATGTTGATATTATTTTACCTCTATTTTCTCCATCACAGCTATCAAATGGCAATGACCTAATCGGTTCAGACGATCACCAGGTTTCCCTCTAAAACAATTACTTTTGCGCCGTCGTTCTAACACCAATTAAATAATGCGCATATGCTGGATGGTCTATTGGGCAATATGAATGAAAAACAGGCCGAAATGAAGAAGCGCCTGGCAGAGGAAATAGTCGAAGCTTCAGTCGAAGATGGTGCCATTATTGTTAAAGCAAACGCCAATAGACAGATCATCGATGTCAGTATTGACACTGCCAAGATCGATCCAATGGATCTGGAAAAACTGCAGGATTTGTTGGTAATTGCCACTAATGAAGTTTTGAACATTGCTGCCGAACGTGAAGCAGCCGAAGCTCAGAAGATGATCAGCGATATGATGCCTCCGGGGCTGGGAGGCCTTTTAGGAATGAAGTAATTTCCTTATGATGAGATTTATCTTACTTCTTCTTTTGGTGTACTCAGGCTTTATCCAGGCTCAGCCAACCCGTGGATTAGTAGCTCACTATTCATTTAACAATTGTGATGCTACCGACGTTAGCCTCAATAATTCAGATGGTGTAGTATTTGGCAATCCGGATTGTGATTGCGGAGTAGAAGGCAATGCATTGAATCTTGACGGTAACGAAGACTACGTGATCTTGGCCGGGAACGTAGAAAACTACTTCCGTAGGAATTCCTTCACGCTGAGCTTTTACTTTCGCACCACTGATTCTTTCGGCACTCATGATATTTTATCGAAAAGGCAGAATTGCAGCCTTGATAAGGCCTTTGCAGTAAGATATACACCTGGCTCCTCTACGCTGTCAGTTGATATATCAGAAAGCAATGGCAATCGCACATCGTTCATAGAAAGGCTGGATCCAGGCCTCTGCTGGGTACATGTGGTCATTCTCAAGAAAGACGGGGAGCATGCCATCTATATCAATGGTTCCCTTCTAGCTAAGCAAACTACAGAGGGCAATCTTGATCTTGAAACGATGGCTTCGTTTCAAATCGCCAACAGTCCTTGTGTGGGATCAACAGATCGGAGATTCCAGGGTCTTATCGACGAAATGAGGATCTATAACCGGCCTTTGGATGCGATTGAAATCCGGGAGCTTTATCTCAAACCAGACCAGATCGCCACTCCTGACACCACGATCTATCAGGGTGGACAGGTCAACGTCGTTTCCGAAACAACCTGTGCCACATCGTTCCAGTGGTCTCCTGCTGGACAGGTACGGGATCCTGATTTGGCTAATACCGTGCTATCCCCTTCTTCTACTCAGCAATTTGCTCTCAATTATCAATATGGATCCTGCACGGCAACCGATACTATATTGGTGAAAGTGATCGATCCCGATGATATTGAATGCGGAAATCTACCTATCCCAAGTGCATTCACACCGAATAGCGATGGTAAGAATGACCGTTATTTTATTAGTAATCCGTTCGCTCTGGAAGAACTGATAACCTTTGAAATTTTCGACCGATGGGGAAACCGCGTCTTCGAGACCACAAATGCATCGGATGCGTGGGATGGCACATTTCGAGGGACTGAGGTGAATCCCGGACTTTATCTGTACAAGATCAAATACAGATGTCAGGGAGAAGAATTGAAGAAGAGCGGTAGCGTCATGGTCATTCGCTGATCGACAAATTTGATTACTATGAGATTTATCATTCCCCTTGCCCTTCCGACCATTCTTGCCTTGGCCTGCTCAGAATCCACCCAAACAACAGAAGAAGCTACCGCTAAGGAAATTGACCAAACGGTGGAAGTTATGGTGCCAGATTCTTCCGAAATGGACCTGGCTGCATCAGATCTTCAGTTGTCAGTGAATGAAGAGATAGAAAAAGTAGACAAACCTGAAGCGCCCAACGCCGAGAAAACAGGGAAAAGATCATCTATAGTTTTTGAAGAGCTCAGATATGATTTTGGTGAAATTCTTCATGGCGATAGGGTTCAGCATGATTTCGTATTTACAAACCAGGGTGAGAAGGATTTGGAGATCAAGAATGTCAGGGTCTCTTGTGGTTGTACAAAACCGAGCTATCCATTTCTGGCGATTCCGCCGGGAGGTGAAGGCAAGATTGGAGTGACTTACAATAGTGTGGGTAAAAAGGGATATCAACGACCTACGATTCGAGTATTCACCAATGATCCGGATCAACCGGAAGTTGTACTAAGACTAACTGGAAGGGTAAAAGTGATTCCCAAAGAGGAATACGAAAAGATCAAAAAGGAAAGACAGGCTAATGAGCCAGAGTAACGTCGCCCCGGTACAATAGCACTCTGCCGTCGATGAACTCTACTTCAACCAGATAGACGAACACTCCCGGTGCCATCACTTTGTTTTCAAATTCTCCGTTCCATCCGTCTGTACCAAAAGGACTAGGTGGTTCGCTGCCAAATTCGTAGACCAGGTTCCCCCAGCGATCGAAGATCCGGGTGGAGTTTATACTTTGTACTCCCACCCCTGCATACACCTGGAATTTGTCGTTTACTCCGTCATTATTCGGGGTAAAACCATTTGGTATATATATGTTGCGGGCTTTATCCACTCTCACCAATATTTCATCTGTTCCCTGACATCCATTTTGATCTACCACTGTCAGTACAAATACTTGATCATCAAGCGGACTGGCAAGAGGATTGTTGCATGATGGACAACTGAGAAATTCTACGGGGGTCCAGACGTACCCATCGATTGGAGTGTTTGAAATGATGGACGGCTCCAGTCGTACACTGTCCCCCAGGCTCACCTGCGTATCGTCACCCAGATTCACCTCAATAGCTTCCGGATCGGTGATCATGATCTGGCTATCCAATTTACAACCCATTTCATCAAATACGCTGATCAAATGCGAACCGGCAAAGATGGGCACCTCGGTATTGAGCATTTGGGTAGGTCCGTTATCCACGCTGAAAGTAAAATTTGTGCCCGTACCGCCAAAGGCAGAATCCACTGTTACTGTCGTTTGAAAACCATTGCAAACAGGATCGTCTGGAGTGGGAATAATGGCAAAGAGAGGCCCGGGTTCGATCAGTGTGATCGAAATCGTATCTCCACATTGCTGCCAGTCGATCAGGCTGATGGTATAATCACCCGCCGGAAGATTATCATCAAGAAGGCCTTGATTCATCGGGTCATGCGACCAGGTGATATTGGGCGCCTGGTCTTGATTCCCACCAATCCAGGTCAGTCCGATTTGACCATTTTGCTCGCCGCTACACCTTACATCCCGGGTGAAGGAACTGTCAATCTGGAGTTGAAGTTCGTCAGGTTCGCGTATGTCGATAGTGAGTGGAACCAGGCAGGTAGGATCGTCCACATCGGTGACTGTTACCATATAAGTACCAGGTACCAGGTCTTGTATGCCACTGGTAGCTCCCGGTCCTGAGGTGGCTCCGGTTGACCAATTGAAAGAAAACCGTCCTGTCCTTCCAGTAGCCACGAGATCAATTGCACCATCTGAAAGTCCGTTGCAACTGACATGGGTTGAATCGATGGCCACTTCAATCTTATCCGGCCATGCTGCCTGAACGGTATCTTGATAGATAACACATCCGGTAATACGGTCGAATACGGAGTATGGATATACTCCAGCAGAGTCAACTATCAGGAATGGAATCGTTGTCGTATCATCCAATGGGTGCCATATAAAACTGGTCGGTCCGTTGTACTCCAAATCCAGGTTGAAAATCCGGCCACTATCGGGCTCGTTGCAACGGGAAAGTGCCACAAACTGCATAGGTAGATTAACCGAGACATTGAAGTCGGGTTCTTGCAGGAAGAAAGAATCTGCAACTGTACAAGAGCTGTCACCCATCACTTCTGTTACTTCTACTACATACAAACCAGAGCCCAAGTTGGTGATCGTTTCATCAGTTGCGCCTGTTGACCAACGAATACTATTTCCCATCAGATCACCCAATACGGTGAGCTGGCCGATGCTGTCTCCAATGCATTGCAAATCCTGATCAAGAAAAATCCGAACATCAGGACCGGACCTGAGTTCCACAGTGGTGGAATCCATACATCCGTTGGCATCAGTAATCGTAACAGCATAAGAGCCGGAAGATAAGTCTGTTCGCAAGCTATTGGTACGGCCGTCCCACCATTGATATCTGTACTCTGCACCCGTAGGGAATGGAGTGCCACCATGATCATTGAAAAACAGATCAATCGAACCATCATTTACAGCAGAGCCACTGCCGTCTGGACAAGATGGCATCGTCACTGTTGGATTAATGATTAGAGGGTCAGGTTCGCCTATCACGAAACTAGTATCTATTTCGCAACCACTTTGATCACGAACTGTCAGGTCGTAAGTGCCCGGGGGGAGCATTGTCGCTTGAGATGCGGTATCACTGATGAATACCATTTGTGCCTGGGCATTTGCAGACCATGAAAAATCATATGGTGAGGCCTTGTTTTGATTAACCCCAACGCGAAGCTCGATCCGTCCATTGGCATCACCTGCGCAAGTCACGTTTTCTACCGTATCGATTAAAAATTGAAGATCCTTTAAAGGGACCAGCGTCACCGAATCCACGGCTGAGCAAATGTCGCGATTCACGGTGAGAAAATATTTACCGGGACCGACCCCAGGAAGCGTATAGGAATTTCCATTCATGACCCGGCTGATCTGCATGCCCGCTTCGTTTCGCCAGATGTATTCGAACATAGAACCGCCGGAGCTATTCACCATGGCCTCAATAGAGCCGTTTTGTGCTCCATCACATGCCGGAAGGACTACGTTGGGGAATAAAATCTCCAAAGTGTCTTCCATGAGTGTCACACTGTCGCTTGCCACACAACCATTGCCGTCTTCCACGATCAATCGGTAAGTCCCCGCTCCCAGCCTCTCTAGCGAATCTCTTCCGTAGATAAGGCCATCATCAGTCACCCAGGTGTAGCGATAGCTACCGTTGCCACCGGTTACGTCGTCAATCCTTACCACGCCGTCGCCTGAGTTGGCACAGGTGGGATCAATCCCACTCAAAGAGATCTCGAGCTGTGTGCCGCCCAAAATCAATTCTTGAGTTGCTGTCTGACCTCTTGAATCAGTGACTAATATGGTATAGGTACCCGGCGGCAGATCTATGGCATCCTCCGTTAGCCCTGTTGATAAACCAGAGCCATCAGCAATACTGACACTGGAAGGATCTAAGATGTCATAGTTGTACGGATCAGCCCCTCCAAATACCTGGAAAAACATGTCTACCGTTCCAGCGACATTTGCGCAGGCACTATAAAATACCTGGAGGTCATCTGGCTCGATCACTGTCACCGATCCATTTTTCAGCTCTAAGGGCAGGGCGGCATTTTCATCAGTGATATCGATAGGCGTAGGCTCATTGATGAATTGCAATCCGGTTCGACTGCCGGGAGAACCTATTACATTAAAGCATAACTCGAAAAGTGTATCTCCGTTCACCAAGTCCTGGGGTGTAATTCCCAGGTCAAACCATAAGATCGGTAGAATCCCTTCAGGTCCCCGCTCGATATCAAAACTAGCCGAAGAACCCAGAATAGGATTAATATTGGTCACATTGGTAAAGTCGATGACATTAGGATCCCAACTCATCGTCATGGCCAGTGAAAGTATTCCCTGAAAATTGCCTACGGTGACAGGAACGCAAAGAATTTGCCCCGGCCGAACAATGGTATCCGGTATACATAGGACCACTGGATTCTCGCTCGGGATCGTTACTATAAACTCCCGAGTGCATCCTTTTTCGTCTGTTACCAAAAGCCGATAAACTCCGGGCTCGGGAACAGAGAAAGTAGTAGTGCCTCCATGAGAAATCGCAGCATCAATGGTACCAGTAACACTGGGATCATCAATTTTCTCAAGCGACACGGTATAATTGCTCATATCCCATTCAGGGAGGCCTCCAGCCAATGATATAGCACCGGTAAGGCTATTATCATCAGGGGCGAAAAAGTCTACCAGGGTGATTTCATTGAGATATATAATAGAGAATGCAGCATCTACATTCACGTCTACACAACTTCCATCATCGAATGTCAGGCTGACGAAATCGGTTACGGTAATCGGGGCAAACCACATTCGGCCCGGATCTCCTCCGAAATAGGTGTCTTGTATACTTCCGTTATTCGTAAAGGTTACATCTCCATTGGGCTCTCCTCTGGCGATCCAAATACCACCAGATGGAGGTGCCGGATTGGTAAGTAAGCAAGGATCCATCAAGACATTGATTACTTCGGGCCCTCTTGCTGTAGGTTGACATGGCAACAGGGGGTCTCCACCGTAAAAAGCATAGGCAACACCAGCTTCAGTGCCCGGATCCGGATCTCCTGAAAGGTCAAAATCGCCGGTGTGGTTTATGAATAGATTGTCTCCGAAGCACAGGAAAATAGGATTGTTTCGAAAGTCATTTGTTTGGGCACCCAAAGGCATAAATTGTCCAATAGACCCAGCATCCATTGGCGCAGAACAAACACTACGCTGCTTGGCAGATTCGCCCAAAGCTAACCATTCCGGTGTCTGGGCAACCAGTTCCAGTACAGGAAATAATAGAATAATTGCCGCAGCAATTTTCATGGGAGGTTGGAACATGAACAAGGCTTTTCGTAACAGGCCGCAAATATAGAATTTATATAAAACGGCACCCTTTTGTTGTTATCAATTATATGAACGGCTTCCGGTTTTGAATATTGCTTTTTTCAACGTTATCATCGCTACCCGTGATACCTTCATTTTTGGTTTCATTTGGTTCATCTGCAAGCATCCAGCAGGCGGATCATTTCATCATTTCCGATGGCTTTTTCTACCTGCCCGATGATCTCACCTTGTGAGTTTGTAATGACCAGCGCAGGGAGGATTTGCACATTGTGTTCTATTGCAAAAAGTTTGCCTTCCAGCTCATCTATGTCCAGACGTACAGCGATGAATTCGGTAGTCACTCTTTCTACCACCCGCTTTGACTGAAAAGTGGTTTCCTCCATAAGCCGACATGATGCACACCATGAGGCATAAAGTTCAACCAGGACCATTTTACCGGATTCTTCGGCTAATTCCTGGGCCTGACTGACATTGCCTTCGAGAAAATTGATCGAAGTGGGTTCGATCATACTGCAAATGGATAGAAGCACAACAGACCAAAGGAGGGTCATAAGAGTCTCTTTTCATAATGTTTTCGCAAAAAACATACCAATGATCTAATAGTGTGCAATTTACACATATTATTTGATTATAATGTTTAAATCCATTCGAGTGATTTTAGCCCCTCAGCCCATGGTCAAGAGAACGTCAGGAGAATGGCTTATGGTACATTTTTGTTACCTTGCGGCCGATTTTTAACATGGTAAAATGGGGAAGATAAGAGCAGGGATCGTGGGTGTCCACGGGTATGTTCCGGATTATGTATTGACCAACCGTGAGCTGGAGACCATGGTTGACACCAGTGATGAATGGATCCGGACACGGACCGGGATAGAAGAACGTAGGATACTGAAAGGCAGCGGCAAAGCAACCTCGGACATGGCTATGGGTGCTATCCTGCCATTATTAGAGAAAACAGGTACTGATCCTGATGAGATTGAACTCACCATATGCGGTACGGTCACACCTGACACCATTTTTCCCGATACTGCCAATACGATCAATAGCAAGATTGGAGCGAGTAATGCCTGGGGATTTGACATCAATGCCGCCTGCTCCGGATTCCTGTTTTCGCTAAGTACTGGCGCACGATTTATCGAGAGTGGCCGGTACAAGAAGATTCTGGTTGTAGGGGCGGATATGATGTCATCCATTATCGATTATGAAGACCGCACAACTTGCGTGATTTTTGGAGATGGTGCCGGAGCAGTGCTACTCGAACCTGTGGAAGATGGTACTGGCCTCATCGACGAGATACTGAAAGGCGATGGCAAAGGAAGAGAGTACTTACACATGAAGGCAGGAGGCTCGTTAATGCCTGCAACTGCTGAAACTGTGGCTGATAAAAAACATTTTGTTTACCAGGATGGGCGTCCGGTTTTCAAAGCGGCGATTAGAGGGATGGTAGAAACAGTGCAGCAGATCATGACTCGGAACGGACTGAGCAATGCGACAGTGGATTGGCTGGTGCCTCATCAAGCCAATCAGCGAATTATTAGTGCAGTTGCTGAAGGGCTCGACTTCCCTGTGGAGAAGGTGATGCAGAATATTCAAAAGTATGGCAATACCACTGCGGCAACCATCCCGTTGTGCTTGTGGGAATGGGAGGATAAGCTCAAGAAAGAAGATAATTTATTACTAACGGCTTTTGGTGGTGGATTTACCTGGGGCACCACTTACCTTAAGTGGTCCTATGATTCATAGGAACTTTTCAACTATTGTTTTGATTAACTCAGTGTTAGATTTAAAGTTTAGACACAATGGCTACGACGTCAGATATAAGAAATGGGTTGTGCATTAACCACAACAATGATATTTTTTCCATTGTAGAGTTTCAGCATGTAAAACCAGGCAAGGGCAATGCATTTGTGCGGACCAAGCTCAAGAGTGTAACCACTGGCAAAGTTCTCGATTACACATTTCCAGCTGGGCATAAAATTGACACTGTACGTGTCGAACGGCGAAAATTTCAGTTCCTTTATACTGATGACAGAGGATTTCATTTCATGAATACCGAGACGTATAATCAGGTGGTGATTATGCCAGAAATGATTGAAAATGCTCAGTTTCTGAAAGAAGGTGATGTTATCGATATTCTCATGCACGCTGAGAACGAATCACCCTTGATGGTGGATATGCCGGTTAATGTGATTCTTGAAGTAACTTATACAGAGCCTGGTGTTCGGGGTGACACGGCCACAAACACATTGAAACCTGCTACTGTGGAGACCGGAGCAGAAGTGAGGGTTCCATTGTTCATAAATGAGGGAGACGTTATCAAGGTAGACACCCGTACCGGAAGCTATATCGAACGCGTAAAAAGGTAATTATGGACTTTAAGGAGATTACTGATCTGATCAAATTGGTCAGTAAAAGCAACTTGATCCAGTTCAAACTGAAGAAGGATGATTTCGAAATCACCATTCTGACCGACAAACATGGTAAATCCCGTCAGGAAGAAAGTGCTACGACTACGGTGCCAGCACCTGTCTCCGCTCCGGTAGTTCCTGCTGCTCCTGTAGTGGCGGCACCACCGGCAGAGGTGCCTGTTCCCAAATCTGCTCAGGAGGATTCAGCTGCAACTGAAGCCCCGTCCGATGACTACAAAGAGATCAGATCTCCCATGGTGGGTACATTTTATCGAAGTCCATCTCCAGACAAACCACCATATATCAAAGTAGGTGATTCTATCGAGGCAGGAGATGTGGTTTGTATTGTCGAAGCCATGAAGCTTTTCAACGAAATCGAATCAGAGATCAGCGGAAAGATCGTGAAGGTGTTGGCAGAAGATGCTTCTCCCGTGGAATACGATCAAGTTCTTTTTCTTGTTGAATCCTGACTTTTACGATAAGTAACTACCAGTCGCATGTTTAAGAAGATCCTGATAGCCAATCGTGGAGAGATCGCATTACGCATTATCCGTACATGCAAGGAAATGGGGATTAGAACAGTTGCCGTCTATTCTACGGCAGACAGAGAAAGTCTCCACGTCCGATTTGCGGATGAAGCAGTTTGTATAGGTCCGGCACCATCGAGAGAGTCATATTTGAGTATACCAAAGATTATGGCAGCTGTGGAGATCACCAATGCCGATGGTGTTCATCCCGGCTATGGTTTTCTGGCTGAGAACGCCGTCTTTGCCGAAGTGTGTGCAGAGTATGGAACAAAATTTATCGGACCCACACCGGAAATGATCCGGAAGATGGGTGATAAGATAACCGCTAAAGAAACGATGATCAAAGCCAAAGTTCCGGTGGTACCGGGCTCCGGTGGCTTGATCGAAGATTTGGACCAGGGGCAGAAAACAGCCAAAAAGATCGGATATCCGGTGATCCTGAAGGCTACAGCTGGAGGCGGTGGCAAGGGCATGCGTGTGGTACGTGAAGAAGCTGAATTTGAGGAGCAATGGATCCTTGCCAGAAAAGAGGCCGCCGCTTCATTTGGCAATGACGGTATCTACGTTGAAAAATTCATTGAAGAGCCTCGACATATCGAGATTCAGATCATTGGAGATCAGCATGGCAGAGTTGCTCATCTTTCGGAAAGAGACTGCAGTATTCAAAGGCGACATCAAAAATTGGTAGAGGAGGCACCTTCACCATTTATGACAAAGTCTCTCCGCAAGAAAATGGGCGAAGCAGCGATAAGGGCCGGCAAAGCCATTCGTTATGAGGGAGTGGGTACCGTAGAATTTCTGGTGGACAAGCATCGGAACTTCTACTTCATGGAGATGAACACCAGAATCCAAGTGGAGCATCCAGTGACTGAAGAGGTAATCGATCATGATCTGATCAAGGAGCAAATCAAGGTGGCAGCAGGTGAACGGATTTCCGGTTCAAATTACGAACCGATTTTTCACGCTATAGAATGCCGGATAAACGCTGAAGATCCCTTCAATGGATTTATGCCTTCACCCGGGATGATAACCTCATTTCATAGTCCTAAGGGGCATTGGGTGAGGGTGGATACACATGTTTATGCAGGGTACACCGTACCTCCGCATTACGATTCGATGATCGCAAAGCTTATCTGCAAAGCTCAGAGCAGAGAAGAATGTATTGCCAAGATGGAAAGGGCTCTGGATGAGTTTATTGTAGAGGGAATCAAGACAACCGTCCCTTTTCACAAACAATTAATGCGCGATCCAGCGTTTAGAAAGGGAGATTATAACACTGGCTTTCTGCAAAGCTTTAAGTTGAATAAGAACGCTTAGCAAGTGGGCAGCGGAACCGGTCCTATTAAATCTGTACTCTATTGACGACTTTTTGGAAGCTCTTCAGGAATATCGGCAAATACAAGAGTCTGGTGGCAGGCAACATGATCTGCAATCTGCTGGTGGCTATGTTCACCGTGGTAAGCATACCTGCAATTATTCCGTTCTTCGAAATATTATTTGATCAGGTAGAGCTGGTCACCGATCAAGTTGCTCCCGAATTCAGTATTAGTGGCATCGTATTATGGGCTAAATACCAGTACAGCCGATTGATTATTGAATTTGACAAGCAGACGGCACTCCTTTATATCTGCTCATTCATTGTCCTTATTTTCTTCTTCAAGAATCTATTTCGCTACCTCTCTCTGGCATTTCTGGTTCCGGTTAGAAACGGCATCGTGCGCGATGTCCGTCTGAAGTTGTATGAAAAGGTGCTTGATCTCCCAATGGCTTATTATTCAAAAGAGCGAAAGGGAGATTTGATTGCCAGGTTTTCGACCGATGTTCAAGAGATCGAGCACAGTATTCTCAACGTGATCGAAGTGTTGGTGAAATCTCCCTTGATTATCCTTGGGTCAATTGGCTTCATGCTTTATGTCAGTCCGACACTGACACTATTTGTTTTCGTATTGATCTTATTTACAGTGGTAATTATTGGAGGGATTTCTCGTACCCTGAAGAAACGCTCTTTGGAAGCTCAAACCAAACTAGGTGGTATCATCTCAACTACTGAGGAAACGATTTCTGGGTTGAAGATCATCAAGAGCTTTGGCGCAGAATCTTACTTTTCCCAACTTTTCAGCAGTCAAAATAATGCATTTAGGAATCTGCTGAACCGCATCCTTTGGCGCCGGGATTTGTCCAGTCCTTTATCTGAATTTTTAGGTGTCGCTACTGTTGCTGTTTTGCTGTGGTATGGCTCAAACCGTGTATTTGCCGGGGACTTGGAGCCAGGGACTTTTTTCGCATTTATTTTTGCCTTTTTCAACGTTATTGAACCTGCCAAATCCTTTTCAAAGGCCTATTATGATGTGCAAAAAGGTCTGGCCGCCGCCGAACGGGTAGATCAGGTTCTTCAGGAGCCCAACCCTATAACGGAGATTAGTAATCCCTTGCCAATTCAATCTCAGCAATCGGAAGTGGTTTTTCGCAATGTTTGCTTTACCTATAGCAGTGCCGAACAATCTGTGCTACATGATATCAATTTCAGAATTGGTGCTGGCCAGGTTATTGCTCTGGTGGGAGCTTCGGGATCTGGAAAAACGACCATAATCGATTTGCTAAACCGCTTCTACGATGTGACTACCGGCACCATCGAAATCAATGGAATCGATATCCGCCGATATTTTCTGAAGGACATACGCAAATTCTCAGCTATCGTTTCGCAGGATCCCATAGTATTCAACGATACGATTCACAACAACATCACACTGGGACGTGAGGGTGCCAAAATGGAAGATGTAATACGTGCCGCCAAAGTTGCACAAGCACATGATTTTATTGAAAACACAGAACATGGATATCAGACATTTGTAGGCGATCGTGGAGTAAGGCTCAGTGGTGGGCAACTTCAGCGAATCACTTTGGCCCGGGCAGTTTTGAAGGATGCTCCTCTGTTGATTCTCGACGAAGCTACTTCGGCCTTAGATAGTGAATCCGAAAGGGCTGTGCAGCAGGCGCTTGGAGAGATCGTTAGGGACAAGACAGTGGTGATCATTGCTCACCGGCTCTCCACCATCCAGCATGCAGATGAGATCATTGTGTTGAAAGACGGTAGAATTATTGAGAGAGGCAAGCATGAAGATTTGGTCAGTCACAATGGGGAATATAAAAAGTTTGTACAATTGCAGGCGTTTTAATGATGAAAGGATCACTGATTTTGGGGATAGTATTATTGCCGGCCTGTTTGCTGGCTCAACCTATTATCAGTCTCGACAACTTTCCCCGGAGTGGCGATACTTTATACTTCCTTACAGATGAGCTGCCAGACCGTGTTGCAGTGTCCCCTCCCGGTCCGGATCAGAAGTGGAATTACACTACTCTTCAGGCACCTTTCATTGAATTCGAAGTAGTTCAGCCAGCTTCTAGTGGCAGGAGTTATGGTGATTTCCCTGCATCCGATTTGGTTTTACGTTCAAGCCGGGGATTAGAAACATATTTGCAGATTTCAGGGACAAGACTTACTCTGGTTGGCCAGGCTGGGACTTTATTTAAGGACCTTCGAAAGCTGAAGGGTAAAATGAAATGGACCGGTGAACTGCCTGAGGTAGTAGCTAATTTGAAATATGAAGATGATGTTGATTTTAACGCAACCGGCGAAATTCGGCTAGGACGACTTCAAATCCCTCTGGCATACAGCTCAGCGATTGGTGGGGATCCTGATTCGATCCTGATTCGCAGACAAGTGGCCCGGAGGATAACCGCAGATGCCTGGGGGCAATTGCTTCTCCCCGGTGGATTGTTTGATGTGCTCAGGGTAAGGTACGTCGATGAAATCGTAACGACTGTCAGTGCCAGGTACGGTCGTCACTGGCAGGATGTGACCAGCAGGTTGCCAAGGGAATTGCTCGGAGCCACCCGCGAAATTTCATATCGGTTTTTTAGCCCTCAAGGCCAGCAGGTAGTTACGCTCTATACTGATGAAGGAGAAATTGTGCAACATGTGGAATATATGGCTCCCAGAGCCCAGGCTGGATTTTACCAAAGACCCAGGGATGGCCAGTGGTTATATGCCTTTCCAAATCCCGCTATTACTAATGTAAGGTTTAAGTTTCTCGATATTGCACCCGGTGAGTACTCCATACGTTTCTACAATATTTTAGGAAAGACTCTCTTTGATCGTCGATACCTTATCAACGGTTCAAAAACTGTCCAGATTGATATCAGTCACCTGGATAAAGGAACCTATCTGTACAGTCTCCTAGATAAAAACGGGAATAAGTTGATCACTAAAAGACTGATTATAGTCAAACCATGATCAGTAGCTGATTTGATAGAATATCGCTCCAAAATGGGTAATGGCAGCTGCCAAAACGAATGTATGCCAAATGGTGTGGTACCACAATCGATGATCATTCCGATAGAAATAGGTGCCAATCGTGTAAAGCAATCCGCCAAGTAGGATAAGTGCGAGAGTGAGCCAGTACATTTGACTGAATGTGAGGATAACCGTGAATACTCCCAGCCATCCCATTCCGAGATAAAGAAGAAGAGAAATCCAGTCATTTTTATCAATGACCAGTACCTTCCATATGATGCCTGCAAATACCAATCCGTACATGACTGTTAGCAGGATCCAGCCCCACGAGTGATTAGCGTATCCCAGTAACAAGGGTGCATTGCTGCCAGCAATGAATAAATAAATCGCCATGTGATCGGCCTTCCTCCAAATCCGCTTGGAGTTTTTGTCACTGACATAGTGGTAAATTGAACTGGCAGTGAATAGTAGAATGAAAGACATCACATAGATGAGCAGTCCAACCTTAAGTGGCGTATTCAATTCCTCCTTCATAAGTATGAATGGACCGAAAAATACAATGAAAACCAATCCCAAGAGATGACTGAAGAACCGCATCCGTTCCTGCCGTTGACTTAGCATAGATTCATATTGCTGTGAGCTCTTCTCCATTAATTTCAGAGGCTTTGAATTACCTAATTTAATCTAGTGGTTGTAGTATAGCAATACTCTATACTAAAAACGCAAACTAACTTTGATTTATGCAAGATTGGTCCCCATTTCAATCTGTTATAGACGAAAGACTGAGCGACCGTGAAATCCGGCTTTGGATGAAGCGTGATGATCTGCTGGGCGGCCCCGCAAGCGGGAATAAAATTCGAAAACTCAAATATCAATTGCGCCAGGCAAAAAAGCTAAATGTAAGGACACTGGTCACCTTTGGGGGCGCCTATTCTAATCATCTTTTTGCAGTAGCCGGGCTTGGCCAGGCACTTGGTTTGGATACCGTGGGATATGTCAGAAGTTCCTCAATACCAAAAAACAAAACGACAAATCAGCTTCGAAAATGGGGAATGAAGTTGATCCCGTTAGACAGGGAGTTATACCGAAAGAAAGAGGACATATCGTTTCTACGTGATCTACAGGAGCAGCATCTGAATTCATACCTGATTCCTGAGGGTGGATCCTCACAATTGGCCATGCCTGGAATACAAGAAATGGTCACGGAAATCAGGGAGCAATGTCCCACTCAGATAGATTACTTTGTTTGTCCATTTGGTACTGGTGCAACCATGGCTGGCATCGCCGCAGAGTTACGATATGACGAGAAAGTGTTGGGGTGCATGGTGCTGAAAGGTCTGGAACCAAAAGAGATGATTCGGAGATTTCTTCCTGCAGAATCACTGGCAAAAACTTGCCATTTTGTAGAAGCGCATTATGGTGGATTTGCGAAATGCCCCGCGGAAGTTCAGTCGTTCATTCAAACCTTTTATGATGTCCACGGCATCTGCCTGGACCCCTTGTACACAGGAAAAATGATGAAGCACCTATTCGAACTCATTGACCTGGGTCGGTTTCCCCGTGGGTCGGTGATAGTGGCAATTCATACCGGCGGGTTGCAAGGAACAGCTGGATACAATGAGCGTTTTGGTATTAATCTCCCTATTCCAAAGGAGATATTGAATCTTTACGAGGAGAACTGAATTTTTTCTTTTCGAATCAGTTTTTCAATTACCGGTGCAAAATATTGATGCTCCAGCTTCAGAACCTTCCTTCTGATATCTTCCGGTTGATTTTCAGGTGAGAGGTCACAAGTTGCCTGAAAGATTATCTGGCCTTCGTCATATCGTTCATTCACGTAGTGGATACTGATCCCACTTTTTGGTTCTTCAGCTTTGTGAACCGCTTCATGAACCCTGATTCCGTACATACCCTTCCCACCGTATTTGGGTAGCAATGCCGGATGGATGTTGATGATTCGCCTTGGATAAGAATTGATTAGGTAGCTGGGGACTAACCATAAGAATCCGGCTAAAATGATCCAGTGTACATTTGAATCTTGCAGGTCAAACAGAATCTGATTTGAATGGTAAAAATCCTCACGGTTGATCACTTTCGTGGGGATATTATGAGCCTTGCCTATATCCAGTACGCCTGCATCAGCCCTGTTACTTACAATCAATGCGATCTTGATATCGGGTACTTTATCAAAGTAGTCGACAATCTTGGCAGCGTTGGATCCTGTTCCTGAAGCAAAAATGGCCAGATGCTTCATTACCGGCGAATAGCGATGTATTTATTCCGGTTTGCCGGATCCAAACCGGTCATGATTCCATACACCTCATTTTTCTGATTTCTGGAAGCCTGTGTGTATATATCAGTGACCTCCTGAGCTTTTGCATTGGCAAACATCTGTACAATCATAGAGTTAGGATAGTCATTATTGACCGTCTGAATTTTCTTAAGTGCTTCAAGCATCTGTGTTTTTCCCTCTTCCGAATCCGAGGCCATCAAATCAAGACCTAGGCGATGATATTCATACATGGCCCGGCGATATGGCCTGGAACGGGGGCTTAGAATATTCTCGATCATGAAATATCGGTTACGGCCATTTGCACTGCTACTCCAGCCTGAATTCTTGTCAGCCAAAAAGCCTGACGGAAGTACATTGATGACTTCATTGGCAAGCTGATAGAAGGCATCTCCACCATATAGTGAATACGAATCGTAATCAAGGCCCAGTATGTAATACATGTAAAAAGCTATGATGGATGTTAGATTGTCTGTGTATATGTTGTCGCTGTATACAACCGGTCTGCTTGCCTCAAACTCAAATACTACCTCTTTGTCACTGTGATTGAGTAGAGTTGTCTCGTAATTGGTGCCAAAAACTGGCCTGATTGCTTGTATGTCAAGATCCGCTCTGAAAGTTGTAGCTGACAGTTCCTCCCGAATGGTCAGGTTGAGATTGCCCTGAATCCGTTCATGCTCCGAGTAAGAGTCGTTGGTCCAGCGGCGGTTGTTGATCAACTCCTGAACTTGGGCTTCCAAAGCCAGGAAGATGGCAGGATCAGCGGTCTGCAAACGCGGAGTGTTGATCTTTACCTCAAAGCGAAACTCCTGGGCCTGAAGACCGTGAATCGTAAAGATTGCTAACAGGCTGAGTAGGAGAGATTTCATACAAGCAAATTTTTTCTTTTCAAGATTTTTTCCAACTCCACAACGATATCTTCGGCTACTTCAGTCTTTCGCTTGAGTTCAAATTCAGTTTTACCTGCCTCAGGGAAGAGAAAAGTCACCTTGTTGGTGTCTCCTTGAAAGCCTGCTCCTCTATCTTCCAGGGAGTTTAGCACTATGAAGTCAAATCGCTTTCTACTTAGTTTGCTTTTGGCGTTAACCACAGCATTTTCACTTTCCAAGGCAAAGCCGACAGTGACCTGGGTCTCTTGTTTAGTCTCTGAAAGCTCCATAGCAATGTCCCGGGTTCGGACAAGTTGCAGAGCCGTGTTTCCATCTTTCTTGATCTTTTGATCTGCGACCACAGCTGGGCGATAGTCAGCTACCGCTGCCGCCAACACGGCCAACTGGCAGGATGGCCACAAATGTCCTGCTTCCGTTGCCATTTCTTCTGAGCTCCTTACCTGGTGAGCCATAATGTTTTTATGAGAAGGTATTCGTTGCTCAGTCGGTCCAATGATCAGATGTACTGTGGCTCCCCGGCCGGCGATTGCCTCTGCTACTGCGATTCCCATCTTACCACTCGAGCGATTGCCAATGAACCGTACCGGATCGATATCTTCAAACGTCGGACCAGCAGTGACTAAAGCCGTTATCGATCTCCAATCACTTTTTTTTTTGAAAAAAGACTCCAGATGAATTAGGATTTCTTCGGGTTCAGCCATCCTGCCGGGACCGACCAATCCACTTGCTAACTCTCCCGTGTTGACCGGAACGATTTGCACACCATCATCCGTCAGTTGTTTAATATTCCTCCGGGTAGCTTGATGCTTCCACATATCTTCATCCATTGCAGGAGCCACCATTACCGGACAACGAGCTGAAAGATAAACTGCGCTGAGCATGTCAGCACAGGTGCCGTTTGCAAATTTTGCAATAGAATTAGCGGTGGCAGGAGCAATCAGGAAGAGGTCTGCCCACAGACCTAGCTCCACGTGATTATTCCAGCCGGTTTCATCCGAGAGATCTTTATAGACCGTAGATTTCGATAGGGTTGAGAATGTGAGAGGTGTAACAAAGTCTTCCGCACTTTTGGTGATGACTACCTGTACTTGGGCCCCTGCCTTCACCAGAAGACGCGTGAGATATACTGCTTTATAGGCGGCAATACTGCCACTCACTCCCAGCAGGATCTTTTTCCCAGATAACATGAAAGAGGATTTGGCGGTTACGCGGTATCCTCGACCTCCTCTTCTGAGGATTCGACTTCGGTCTGCTTATATCGGTAATTGATCTTACCGGCTAAATATTCCTCCGTTGCAATCAGGGCGGGATTTGGAAGCCGTTCGTAGAATTTTGAAATCTCGATCTGCTCCTTGTTTTCGTGAACTTCTTCTATACTATCTGAAGAGATCGCGAATTCATCCAGTTTGTCTGTAAGCTCTTTCTTGATTTCAACATTCAGTTGGTTTGCCCTTTTGGATATGATCGCCAGGGCTTCATAAATGTTGCCGGTCTCCTCAACCAATCTGGAGACATCTCTGGCTTCGGAAAATGGATTATAACCCTGTACCTGTGATTTTATATCTGTCATTGTGCGATAAATTTTAACCTTGCTCTGCTACTTCTTTCCATGCTGCTAGCCTCAGCCATGTACTCGCTGGCAGGAAATTTTTTCTTAAATGATTCGAACTTTTCCAATGCCTCTTCAAATCGCTCTTGTTGCCTCTCAAAAAAGCTGTTCTCAGCTAGCAGAAAAGCTGACTTGAATATCAAAAACCGTATCTGCTCGGCATTTGCTGTTTCCGGAAAATCCTTGAGAAGATTTTCAAAGGTGTGAACTGCAGAATTGTAATTCCGTAGATCGTAGTAAAGCATTCCCTGGTCAAACTCTTTCTGTTCCAATTTGCTGCGAGCCTCATCGATCAGCGTATTGATCTCATCCGTTCGATCACTATTGGGATATGTATTAGCATACAACTGAAACTGTTCAATGGCTTTCCGAGTATATTCCTGATCCAACCGGTGATTGGGTGAAAGTAGATAATTAGAATATCCGCGCAGGTAGTCTGCTTCCTGTCTCAAGTCGCTGGAAGTGAAAGTGTTTGAGAAGTTGTCGAAATAGTGAGCTGCCAGCAGGAAGTTCTTCATATGATAATGCGTGTAAGCATATTTGAAATATAAATCTTCTGCTTTTGCAGTTCCCCGAAAATTATTGAGAATTAATTCTAACAGGGTCTGTGCCTTGAGGTACTCACCTTCTTCGTAATAAGCCACTGCTTTCTCATACACTTTGTCCGGATCGTTACTGGTTCGTACCCGCTCAAACTCCGTTCGGCAGCCAGTCCAGAGTGCCACAGTGATTACAAAAACTAATAACCGATTCAGATGCCTGATTTTCATTGGGTTGCAAAATTAATCTATTTCGAAGAAATTTCTACGGAAAGTACTCCCTGATCTAACGGTATGTCTGCCGTTTGAGAGCCTTATACTTTGCCGGTTTAAGGATTCTTTAACGCAAAACGAACTCTTGAAGACCATTTGCCACCGAGCGATCGTTTGAGAGCCGGGGTACTTTATTTTGACCCCCCAATTTCCCTATCGATTCCATGTAAGCTCTAAAGGCATCTCTCCGAAGTGGCGTCACTTTGGCACAGCGAAGAACTTTACCGTCAATGAGGTCTTGGTAATAGATATTTTGCTTTTGCATAGACTGATCGAGCTGTTTTTCCACTGCTTCAAGATTTGATGGCTGCTCAGCAAATTCGATCAACCATTCGTGAAAGGGAAGACCCTCATCAGGATTCACTTGTGGTGCTACCGTAAACTCGACGATCTTTAACGCCAGATCGCCGGCGACTTGGCGCATTGCCTCTTCTACTTCCTTACCGATCACATGTTCTCCAAAAGCAGAGATAAAGTGCTTTATTCTGCCAGTTACCCTCAAACGGGGTGGATCGATCGAATCAAACTCGACTGTGTCTCCAATATTGTAAGCCCAAAGGCCGGCATTGGTACTGATGATCAAAGCGTAATTAACCCCAATTTCAACCTCTGAAAGCATAAGACGGGTAGGATTTTCGTTGAATATCTCCTGGGCAGGTACAAACTCAAAAAACATCCCGGCATTCACGTTGAGCAGCAGGCCCTCTGATGGAAATTTATCTTGGAAGGCGAAGAATCCCTCAGATGCAGGGTACGTTTCTACTGTATCAATCACAGAACCAACTAATTCTTCAAGCTTTGCCCGGTATGGCTCATAATTCACCCCACCGAAAACAAAAACGGCAAAGTTGGGAAATACCTGCTTGATCGTCGATTTACCTGATCTTTCCAATAGCCGTTCGTAATACATCTGAACCCAAGGCGGTATGCCACCAATGAGCCTGACGTCCTGCTCGATCGTTTCGTTCACTATGGCTTCGACCTTCTCCTCCCAATCTTCGATAATGTTTGTCTGATATGAGGGCAATTTGTTGGATTTCAACCAGCTCGGTACCTGGTGGTTTACAATTCCACTGAGCCTCCCAGTCTTGATGCCATGTTCGGTTGAAAGTTCAGGTGATCCTGATAGGTAAACCATTTTTCCGGCGAAGAATCCTTTCCGACCGGTCTCGATCGAGTAGTTAAACATGCAATCACGTGCCGATTCTACATGATGAGGGGTGCTTTCCCTCGAGAGAGGTATATACTTTACTCCAGAAGTAGTTCCACTCGTTTTGGCGAAGTACATCGGACGACCGGGCCACAACACATCCCCCTCACCACCAATGATTCTGTCGATGTATGATTTGAATCCCTCATAATCCCGGATAGGTACCTGATCTATGAAATCACGGTAACTACGGACAGAACTAAGACTGTGTTCTCTTCCAAAAAATGTTTCTTTCGCCTTTTGAATGAGTCGTCCCAATTGGCGTTCCTGTAATTTGACAGCCTGTCTGGCATCACTTCTTATGCGACTGGTGGTATAGTGGGCAACTGCCCTTATCAATGTGCTTCGAACTCCCATCAGCCATTCATTAGATGCAAGATAACTCTATACGTCAAATCACTAAATCAGGTGAGCGTACTGCTCAAGAGTATTTGTAGCTACTCTATACGCAAGTCCTCGACATGATAACCTTGATACTTGCCGGGATCAACCACAAAGGCATTTTGCTCCACCCTTGGACTCAGGTTGATGTCATGGATGTCAAGTACATACCGTGAACCATCTCTGTTGAAAAGCTCAATTTGCTCGATCATGTTGGATTTAGAGAGACTGAGTCGTGCCTTGATGTAGTCACTCCCTTTGCGCAGGGGTTTAAATTCAATGACGCTTTCACCAGCCGGTCCGGTCCCTATCATCTGATAATCAAAGTTTTCGTTACTATAGATCTTCAGTAAAGCTTGTGGATTGGTAAGGTCATCATCAGTAGGCGCTGTGTAGTCGTGGATTTGTATTTCCTTTCTTTGCTTGTCAATGACCCAGTAGCTAGCTTGCCCATCAGTTACAAAGCCGTACTCTCCGATTTCTAGATTGTGCTTGTCGCCTGATTGTAAGAACGTCCCTTTTTGAATGACTGGTTCTTCGTCGGGAAAATTAAGCTCGAGCGTAAACTCATAAATTACAGCCTTGCTTTGCTCAATTTTGGTTTCCAGATCGATCAGGAGCTTGGTAGCTCGCGGATCAGGATCTCGCGATACATTTTGAGCGCCGGACCCCCAAATGAAACTTACTGTGAACAGAATGAGAAATGGTAATCTAGTCATACATTTTTTAAGACGTGGTAAACACGCCGCAGACATTGAGAAACGTCTCTTTTAACATTTATTTAAATCGAGCTATTGCGACCGGAGATGATCCAGGTGCTGGAAAAGCTCGCCTTCGGTGTGCACCAGTACTTCTCTGGCTTTACTTCCTTCATTAGGTCCTACGATACCCAAGGCTTCAAGCTGATCCATTATTCTACCAGCTCGGTTATAGCCAAGTTTAAGGCGACGTTGAATCATTGATGTTGATCCTTGTTGATTTTGGATGACCAGCCGGGCTGCATCTTCAAACATTTCATCCAAATCCGAGAATTTGATGCCACCAGCTCCCGAAATCTCACTGTCCTCATCATGGTATTCGGGAAGGAAGAATGGCATTGGATACCCTCGTTGCCTTTCGATAAAGTCTATCACTTCTTCCACTTCCGGAGTGTCTACAAAAGCACATTGTAATCGAATCATATCGCCGCCAACCGTCAAAAGCATATCTCCCCGACCGATAAGCTGATCTGCACCACCGGCGTCGAGAATGGTTCGTGAGTCTACTTTGGAGGTGACCCGGAAAGCAATTCGTGCTGGGAAATTTGCTTTGATGATGCCTGTTATGATGTTTACGCTAGGTCGCTGAGTAGCAATTATCAAATGGATTCCCACGGCACGTGCTAGTTGGGCTAGCCTGGCAATAGGAAGCTCAATTTCCTTACCGGCAGTCATGATCAGATCCGCAAATTCGTCGATCACCAGGACGATAAAAGGCAGGAATCGATGTCCATTATTAGGATTTAGCTTCCGGGCTATAAACTTCTTATTATACTCCTTAATGTTGCGTGCATGAGCTGTTTTCAAGAGCTCATAACGTTGATCCATTTCTATGCAAAGGGAGTTGAGAGTATAGACAACCTTCTTGGTTTCGGTGATGATGGGTTCATCTTGATCTGGGAGAAAGGCCAGGAAGTGATTCTGCAGTTTTCGATAAGGGAAGAGCTCTACCTTCTTGGGATCAATCAACACAAGCTTTACTTGCGAAGGGTGCTTCTTGTACAGAAGGGACATAAGAATGGTGTTGATCCCAACTGATTTTCCCTGACCGGTTGCTCCGGCAATCAGAAGGTGTGGCATTTTTGTCAGGTCAGCTATGAAGACCTCATTTGCAATCGTTTTTCCGAGAGCAATTGGGAGGTCCATCCTGGCATGCTTGAACTTCTCCGAGTTCAATACTTCCTTCAAACCAACCACCTGCTTGTTTTTATTCGGCACTTCAATCCCGATGGTGCCTTTCCCGGGAATTGGGGCTATGATTCGAATTCCCAATGCTGCCAAGCTAAGAGCAATATCATCTTCAAGATTCTTGATCCTGGAAATTCGGACTCCGGGGGCTGGCACTATCTCATAAAGGGTTACCGTAGGCCCAATGGTGGCCCTGATCTTGGTAATTTCAATTTTGTAGTGTAACAGGGTCTTTATGATTTGATCCTTGTTCTGCTCGAGTTCCTCCCGGTTTATCTGGATATTTTGATCTTGATAATTACTGAGGATCGACAATCGGGGTCGTTCGTATTTCGACAATTCGAGCGTGGGATCATATGGCTCAAGATGTACCTTATTCTCTTTTTCTACAATTAGCTCAGGCTTCTCTCGCTCTTTGGGTACAGGAATTTCTTCTTCGATTTCCTCATAGCCCTGACCAAGACTATCATTAGTTGGTTCAACCAATTCCAGTTCAGTTTCAATATTTTCGGGTAGTGCCTTGGCTTTTTCCTTAGGCAGGTCGAATTCCAGCGAGTTTTTACGGATTTCGTTAGGAGTGAGTGCTGGCAGGGATTCATCAAATGTCAACACGGGTTCGGAGAATCCATCTTCATCGACGTGAGGTTCCTGTCCTTCTTTCCTCCTTGGCTTCAGTAGGTCGAGAAAAGGAACTCTTGGCCACTTGAAAGAAAAGGTCTTTTCCACCACGATGTGATGAAAGTTCCACACTACGAAAGCGATGCCCATAAACAGGAATAGCAAAGCCGTTCCCACCGTACCAACGAACTTTGTAAACCATTGAGCCAAATAATTTCCAAAAGCGCCTCCCCAAGGGAAAGCAGCTTTTACGGTTATGAACGATAAAAGTGCTGGCAAGAAAAGAAGGAATGTCAATGCATATTGTAACGCTGAAAACAACTGTGTGATCGATCTTTCAGTGAGTAAGAGGTAGCTCAGTTTGAAGAGGAGAAATACAAAAATGAATGAGGCTATGCCGAAACCACTGTAGAAAAAGACGTGAGCGGTAATGGCACCAAATCTTCCAAGCCAGTTTTGTACCTCCAGGTCTTGCTGGAGAAATAATTGCCATGAAAAAGCAAAAACTTGATCTTGATCGGTTTTCCAGGTGTAGAGGTACGATACAAATGCAATAGCAAGATAAATCGCCACTAACGCCAGTAAGACAGCAAAAACTTTAGGTATACGAGGATCAGTGATGACCTCTCTGAAGGACTGGAAAGGACTTTTAGTCCTTCGCCTTTTTCTTTTTTGAGCTTTGGCCATGAATTGACAGAACCTTAGTCAATGACAAATATGCGATTTTCAAATTGAAAATAAAACTAATATTTAAAAATTTGTTTTACAGGGATATCGGTCTCGAAAGGCACTGAGTCAGACCTCGATATTGTACTGAGGCATTCCGATTTGGCAGTGCTATTTTCTGATTCAGAAGATGTAGAAGGATGACCGGTGGAAAGAGGAACTTGCTTAATGGAGTGGAATCACTTATTTGCCTTAAATTTGCCATCACAATTTCCATCTGCCCGAGTGCTGGAATTGGTAGACAGGCATGGTTGAGGGCCATGTGTCCGTAAGGGCGTGCAGGTTCGACTCCTGTCTCGGGCACTTCATTTATAAAAACGTGATGAAAAACATTGTGTCAGCACTGAGCCTGCTAGTCTTTCTGAGTTGCCAGGAACAATATGGTAACCCGGCTGCTCCGGGATTCGATCATAATGGATCAGATTTGAGGGCTATTGAGCTTGCCGATGACGTCATGGCTGCCATGGGAGGCAGAAAGCCGTATGACGATGTGAAGATCATCAGTTGGAAATTTTTTGATTTTCGCCACCTGATTTGGGACCGCTCTACTGGTGATGTCAGAATCGATTCGCCACGAGACAGCACTACCTATTTGATCAATGTGGAAAAGGAAGAAGGGAGAGTGAAGGTAGGATCAGTTGAACTGCAGGGCGATTCTCTATCGATGTTGCTGGCCAAGGGCAAAGGGATTTGGATCAATGACTCATACTGGCTGCTGATGCCCTTCAAGCTGAAGGATAGTGGTGTTACCCTGAAATATGTCGGGGAAGATACCACCAAAACGGGTGTACTCAGTGATGTCCTGCAGCTCACATTCAACGATGTGGGTCTCACGCCGCAGAATAAATATGAGATTTGGATCGATAAGACGGACAAATTAGTTAAGCAGTGGGCTTACTATAGTAAGGCAGATGCTGCTGAGCCAAATTCCATCTGGCCTTGGGACAATTATCAACCTCTTGGAGATCTATTGATTTCATACAATCGCTCGGATAATCGTGGACCGAAAGATGTTGCATTTCACGAGCAAATGGATAGTACTGTCTTCAACTCCTGGGAATTGCCGGACTTTGTTCGTTTCTAGGGAGGTTCACCGGGCTTCAAGGTCAATGTAGGCACGAAGGTCAGCGAGTTGTGAATCTGTTAGCTTCTCCGCCGTATATTGTGGCATATACCCTCTTTTCCCTCCCTTTGGAGATGTTCCGTATCGAGCTACCTGATATACACTATGCTCTGTATAGTCCGACAAGTGTTTTTGTAGATAACGAAAGGTAAATTTTGATCGATCGAGTCTGAAGAATGCAAAGCTATTATCCATGTGACAATGGAGGCAGCTCAATTCATAAATCTTCCTTCCATTTGTTGCATCAGCATCTTCATTGACTGCCGTCCGGTCTACCGGAGGGTCTAGGAATGTGGCTGGGGCCTCATGTTGGTACTTTGATTTGATGAGATGAATGGCTTGCTCCCTGGATTCGCCCGTATGAAGCGCTTCTTCCAAAGATCTCTTTTCAACATCGTTAAGGTTGAGGTCGTCAACTTTGAGATCGATCGTCCAAAAATAAGCTAGAACAGACTCAATTTCCCAGGGCTTCAGAGCTCTGCCCTGAGAGCACTCGACGGCACACAACTGAATGGCTTCTCTTAGGTCCTTCCTTGTGGGTTTGACCAGGTCGCCATACTTCTTAACATAGTCGCCATTGTAGTAGGAGGTTCGGTTGACCACTCCATACAACGGACTTCCCTGAAGGAAAGGCAAGTTTTTCTCTTCGACATATGCCAAACGATCTTCAGGAGAAGGATCAGCAAGATTTGGGTCTTCGCGCTCTACATTGTGGCAAGCTATGCATGTGAAATACTTACTTTGCAGTCTGGATCTCTTACCATGTACTTTGCTACGACCTTCTAAAACAAGATCTCTGCCACGCTCCACGCTGACATTTTCCATGTTTAAATCTGGAATGTGATATTCACTGGTATCTCCTAAAGCCAACAGCAAATCAGAAACACGTTCATGCAAACTCACGGAAGGAGACCATGCCGAGCCGATTATCAAGGTAATGGCAATAGAAAAGGAAAAAAATATCAAACGCATCTCACCTACAATTTAAAATTTCTGGCAATCGTAAAGCCCAGCCGAAACTGGCCTTCATTCCAACGAGACCTGGTATACAACAGATAATCCGTTTCCGATAACCCTGTTGCATTGGTAAAATTGAGTTGAAATACATGACCACCACCCGTTACAAACTCAAATCCAATCCCTAATGGTATTGTGTAGTCAAAGTCAACATCTTGAAATCGCAAAGGATAATTTCCTTCTAATAAGATCCCAATTCTCCTACTAACCTTGATTCTGGTTGCCAGCCCTACATTTAGTACATAGTTGATGTCGTCAATGTTCACAAAATTTCGATGGGTAAATCCAACATTAAATTGAAAAGAAAGAGCACTGGTAAGTTGTTTGCTCACCATCCCCTGAAAATGGTAAACCATGCGATGAGCAAACTGGGGAAAATTGTTGATTGCCGAAACTTCGTCGCTCTTCGGCATTGTAGAGACACTCGTATAAGCAAGGAAAGTGACAGCTGTGGGTAGGGCTAGCTGACTATTTTGTCCTGCCACCTTGTATTTTACATAGCCATTGATCAGCATGCGCAAGGCTCCTGAACCCTTGGTGCGATTGATGCCTACCATCAAGTGGTCGGTCAGTCCATAATCGAAACCGATCAGAATATCTGACGCACTTTCCAGACCATAGAAGGTTTCCCACCCGCCGGCATCCCCAAATAGATCCCCGAATCGATGACCGACCCTGAAATCCAATACCCTGGCAGGAAGTGTCTCGGTGGAATGAGAGTTAATAATCTTTCTATCTAGAAAGATCTGGTTCTGTCCGATTGTGAGACCAATGTGGCCTACTAGGATGCAAACTACTAGTGAAATTCGGTAAGTCATAGTTCTAGGTTCAATTCATCCTTAATTTTCAGGAAATCCATTCTCAGTCCAACAACGAAGTGATTCGAATTCCTCAGCAGAAAGTGTGCCGGACCGCGGCATTGTTTTTTCAATAAGTACCAGTTGTTTGAACTGTCCATTATCCAGCACTCTTTCAAGACCTCGGTAGCTGTTGTAGTTACCCACTCCGCTTGATCCATCATGGCAACCGCTGGAATTGCATTTGTTTCGAATGATCTCTCGCACAGACTGGTCAAAAGTGGGTACTTCACTGCAACCTTTGGGTTCGGGCACTGTGTCCTTGGTGCAACTGGCTATCAGTACAATAACTAAGAGAGCCACTATGTAAATTTTCTCCATGTTATCTCTTAAAAAAGGCTACAAAGGAACGATTCTTGTAGGTAATCATATGGATATAATAGGTTTTAAACATCTTTAACAACGTATCTGTCCTCTGATCTATTGAAAAATGTACCTTCGATATCACGAAGCAGATATATGTGTTAAAACAATATTTATACCGACTTTTTTAGCGACCTGAAAATTTCTTAATTTTCAGGTTCCAACGCTGACTTGATTGAACACATGAATAAACTGTATTTGCTGGCAATTTTGTCAGCAACCATGACGATAATGGCAGCCTGTGTATCCGACACCATAGAAGGTGACCGGGTAGATCTGGATCTAATGCAGGCCGTGAGCAATTCTGCTCCCTCTAACACCCTCGATTACTATGTCTTACCGGGTCATACCGATCTGGCTGCTCTTCCCCAAGATCCCCGCAATCCTTTGACCAAGGAAAAGGTCGAACTTGGTAAGTTCCTCTTTTTTGAGACGGGAATGGGTATTGTACCTGAGAATGAAGCGGGACATGGAAGCTATTCTTGTGCTAGCTGCCACGTACCAGCTGCCGATTTCAAACCTGGCAGAAAACAGGGTATTGGGGAAGGAGGATTTGGTTTTGGCTTTCGAGGAGAGAGCCGGGTGAAACATAGCGAATACATTGAAGATGAGATGGATGTTCAAGGTATCCGGCCACTCAGTGTGTTAAATGTGGCATTTTCAGCCGAGAACACTCTATGGAATGGTTCTTTTGGTTCTGGTGGGGCCAACGTGGGAACAGAAGATATCTGGGGAGTCTTTGATGAAGCGACGGACCTAAATCATTTGGGATATCAAGGTCTGGAAACACAGAATATAGAAGGTTTGAAGATTCATCGTCTCTTGATGACTCCTGAATTGGCTAATGATATGGGATATACCTCTTACTTTGACAAAGCCTTTCCGGAGTTTGAAGGCGAAGAGCGTTATTCAAACATCACTACTAGTTTGGCAATTTCGGCCTACTTGCGAACTTTGACTACCTCCGAAGCACCTTTTCAGAAATGGCTTAAAGGCAATATGTCGGCAATGTCGACTCAGGAAAAAAGGGGAGCCTTGCTGTTTTTCGGAGATGCAAATTGCATTTCCTGCCACACCAGTCCTGCATTTAGTGCCGTCAGATTCTTTGCATTAGGTGTGAATGATCTCGACCACCAGGTCTCTTTCAAAGAAGGACCTGAGACGGCTAAGAAAAATCTCGGTAGAGGAGGATTTACGGGCCGTGAAGAGGACCTTTACAAGTTTAAAGTCCCTCATTTGTACAACTTGCAAGGAACCCAATTCTATTTCCATGGTAGCAGTAAGCGCTCCATCGAGGAAGTTGTTGAATACTTCGACAAAGCTGTACCCGAGAATCCCAATGTTCCTCAAGAAGCATTGGCAGCAGACTTCAGGCCACTGAACCTTTCAGATCAGGAAAAAGCGGATTTGGTAGCATTCCTCAAATTTGGTTTGCAGGATCCCACCGTGATGAAGTATGCACCCGAGGCTCTTCCTTCAGGCAACTGCTTTCCAAACGCAGATTGGAAAAGTCGGCGGGAGATCGGCTGCGAATAACATCCTTTTCAATATGACGCGAGGTTAAGCTGATTGAGAATCAGCCTGTCTCTGCAATTTGCTAACTTCAGGGAAATCTATAGCAGGTGTTATGTATATGCGTTTATTCCTATTATCAATCTTATTCTTTATATCGCTGACACTCATGGTAAATGGGCAAAACATGACGAATGAAAATCTTGAAAAGATTCTCTTCGAGGCAGGTGATAGCCTGACGGGTGTACCTGGCAATTGGCAATTTGAAATAGAGGATGTACCTATGTTCTGCATAACGGATGAAGTGCACAACCGGATGAGAATCATTTGCCCTGTTAGAAAGATGAAGGAGGTAACAAATGATGAGTTTAGAAAATGTATGGAAGCTAACTTTCACTCAGTACTGGATGTGAGGTATGCATCTTCGCGTGGGGTTCTTTGGGCCGCTTTCATCCACCCACTCCGATCGCTGGGGGAAGAACAATTGTTAGACGCGATAAATCAGCTCTATAATGCTGCGCTTACTTTTGGAACCACTTATAATAGTACAAATTTATCCTTCCCCAAATCGAAAGAGGAACTGTCGAAGAACAAGACGAAGAAGACGTGATGGATCTCACTGAAAACTATATTCCATTTTTCACTGTTTGAATGATCAGATGAAAATCAAAGGAATCCTTCTACTGTTTTTTTTAGTCTTGATTTCATGTCAGAAAGATCAAAATGGAGTCGTCGATGTCCATCCCGAGTTTGAAGTCTATGTTCAACGATTCAAGGATGAAGCCAACAAGCGTGGAAAGCAGATTGATTTTGCTGATACGGGTCTTTCCATTCAGTTTCGTGATGCCGTAGATACGGAGACAGGGGGAGTTTGCCGGGGAAATTATCAGATCGAAATCGAGAAATTCCATTGGGATGATCTCACGGATCTTCAACGTGAAGGATTGATTTTTCATGAACTTGGCCATTGCGAACTGGGACGAGGCCATCGAAATGATACGCTGCCAAATGGAGAATGGGCCAGTAGAATGAGGGGAGATCCGGTACCTGATGGGATGTCTGTGGTAATCAATTATACTGGAACTCGCAGGGAATATTACATCGACGAGTTATTTGATGAGGGTACTTCCATGCCCGACTGGGCAACGCTGTCGGCAAATTTCGATCAGTTCACCCCGGAAGAAAAGGAAATTGTCTTGTACTTGGAAGAAGCGGAAGAGTTTGAGGAAAATATGAGAATCACACTTGCATCCAATTTCGAGATCGACTTTGAAATAGATCCCAGGCAGAGCGAATCTTGGGTTGGAGTGCGTTGGGGTGGAAGAGAAGTCGACAATGAATTGTTTGTCATTTTCACCGCCGCTAAGCGATTTTTTATCACTAGTGGCCAGGCGGTGTTCGGTTCGATGCGGGAGGTTGAGAATTTTAGTGCGATCCAAAGTGGTTTCAATCGGATCACAGTAAGAAAAGTGGCTGACAAATACTTTGTGTTCGTGAACAAGGAATTTGCGTATTGGTTCGACTACAAAAATTGGAACAGCAATACTGTCAAATCACATGTTTCCGGGTCCACAAAACCGCTTTATCGAAACTTTACAGTGAGTTTACTCCCTCCACAAGGATAAGCCGGTTCAATGATCGATCTCTGCATTTGGGACCATATGCTCATTTTTACTATTGGAGTTATTCTTCCTGCACTTGCACTCTGGAGGGGAAAAAACGAGCAATCTCTCCCATTATTCTCCACCCAAGAAAAAGTGCAGCTTTATTACACTAATAGCTTCATTCTTCTACTGGCAGCGGGCATGATCTTACTGGTCTGGTGGTATTGCGGTCGTAGTTTTCAACAACTGGGATTCGAGTTTCTGGAACCGGATAAATATGCTCTTGGTATTGCTGCTGGAATACTGTTACTCTACATGATTGATGTGACCGTGGAGGTTGGTATTCCGTCGCGACTTGAAAAAACCCGAAGGAGGTGGAGGGAGCGTACTCCTTTCATGCCAGCTACCCGGAGAGAATTTGTTCATTTTCTCTTTCTAGCCGGCTCGGCTGCCGTTGCGGAAGAGATCATCTTTCGTGGTTATTTTATCACTTACATTCTCAGTTACCTGGGGGAGTCGCTAAATGCACAGATTATCGCAATTGCGGTGCCAGCGGTTGTTTTTGCCATAGTTCATCTTTATCAGGGACGATATGCTATTGTTAAGATATTACTGCTAGCATTACCAATGGGTCTTATTTTTCTGATTTCCAGGTCGCTTCTTCTTTTGATTTTACTGCATTTTGTGATCGATGTATTAGGAGGCTTGGCTGGCATGTATCTGATTCCAGCAACCGCAGCGGATGAGTCAGAATCCGAAACCTATCAGTCCGAATAATCGCAGCGAGGCGATGACTACAATCACTACCAGCAGGTAGTAGGCAACCATATTAGCCCGCTTCGATTGACTGGCGAACTTAGCTGTATACCAACCTCCTGCCGTTTGTCCGACAGCAAGAATGGCACCAATGTCCCAGGCCACCAGTCCCTTAATCTGAAATATTATGAGCACGAAAATTGTGTACACTGCAACCACAAAAGATTTCAGCGCATTGCCCTCGACAATGCTATATCGTGCCACCAATACCATCGCAGCGAGATAGAATATTCCCATACCCATTTGAATAAAGCCACCGTAGAAACCTAAAGCCAAATACATTGGAACGGCAATCCAATGACTAACCTCTTTGCTAGTATCTGTCTCCTTGAGCCAGCGAGCTGGTTTAACCAGCAGAACTATCAACATGGCCAACATGAGATACCGGAAAACAAACATAAATTGTTCGTTACTCACCTGCACTGCTACAATGACTCCCAACATTGCTCCTAAACATGTCAGTACCACATTGAGCCGGCCACGATTGAGATCCAGTTTGCCATATTTATAAAATGCCCAAGTTCCTGCAGTTGCCTGGGTAAGCACTCCTACCCGGTTTGTGCCATTTGCAAGATTACCCGGTAGTCCTAGTACTTCGGTAAGTATAGTTAATGTGATGGCAGAACCATTGCCGGCAAGTGTATTAATCGAGCCAGCAACTGCCCCTCCAACTATCGCGATCAGATATATATACCACTCCACGATCAAGGATCTTTAGCGACTGATTGGCAAACCTCCACCAGCACGCCATCCATTGATTTGGGATGGATAAAGAAAATAAGTTTATTGTTGGCTCCGGGTACCGGCCTCTCTTGCAGAAGGTGGAATCCTTGAGCTCTTAAACGGTCCATTTCGGCTTCAATATTTTTAGTTCGAAAGGCCAAATGATGAAGACCTTCTCCACGTTTCTCCAAGAATCGGTGTACCGGACTTTCTTCTGCCAATGGTTCGATCAATTCAATCATGTGCTCTCCTGCCTCAAGAAACCTGACCTTCACCCCTTGAGACTCCACAACCTCATCGTGTGTAACTTTGGCTGACAATGCTACAGTAAAACGTTTGGTGCTCTCCTCTATATTGAAAACGGCAATTGCAATATGATCCAAAGGCAAATCCATGTGTTCTACACCCTTCAAATTAGATGCTTTTAGTCCTGCCTCCGTCTACCGGGAGACTGACCCCGTTGATGTACCCAGCTGCAGGAGAACACAAAAATGCCACTACCGAACCGATCTCTGAGGGATCAGCAAATCGTCGGAGCGGGATGATACTTTTGTACTCGGCCTCCAGGGCTTCAACTGTCATATTCCTGCCCTCTGCCCAGTTCTCAATCAAACTTTCCAACCGCTCGGTACGGGTGAAACCCGGAAGAATATTATTGATGGTAATACCATGCGGACCTAATTCCTGAGCCATTGTCTTAGCCCAGCCAGCCACAGCTGCTCGAGTCGTATTGCTCACACCAAGTCCGGGGATGGGTTCTTTCACAGAAGTCGAAATAATGTTAACGATTCGTCCATAGCCTTCCTGTTTCATGGTGGTGCTTAGAAGAGTAGTCAGCAGGTGATTTACAATCAGATGATTATGGAATGCATTCTGAAATTCCTCCACTTTGGCTTCTAAGATCGGACCAGCGGGAGGCCCTCCGGTATTGTTGATCAGGATGTGAATAGGCTTTGCCATCGAAAGACTTCTGACCTTTTTTGTCAAGTCCGCAGTGTTTGAAAAATCCGATACCAGAAAATCATGATTTTGCTTTTTTGACCGGTTCAATTCGTCGATGGACTCAGCGAGCAAATCAGCACTCCGAGCTACCAAAGTGATGTTGGCCCCTAATTTGGCTAATTCGATGGCAGATGCTTTGCCAATGCCCTTGCTTCCACCACATACCAGTGCATTTTTTCCCGATAGGTCGATATTCATAGTTGATGATTTTTAACCAAATTTTTCTTCAAACTCCTTCATCACATTTACCAGAACCGCAACACTGTCTAAAGGCATGGCATTGTAAATTGAAGCTCTGAATCCACCGGCAGATCGGTGTCCCTTCACTCCCACACACTCCGCTACTTTGCACATGTCAAGAAAGGCTGCTTCATTTTCTGTATTGTTTAGAACAAAAGTGACATTCATTAGAGAACGGTCTTCCTTTGCTACTACTCCAGCAAACAGACCATTCCGATCGATCTCATCATAAAGTAGCTGTGCTTTTTCTTCATTTCGCCTCCGGGCGTTTTCCAGACCACCCAGATCTGCCAGCCATTGTAGGTTGAGCATACTGACATAAATGGGGAACACGGGAGGGGTATTAAACATCGAATCCTTGCTGATGTGCGTCTTGTAATTTAGCATGGTTGGCAGGTCAGGGTTGATTCTATCAACCATGTCGTTACGGATGATGACCATGGTGACACCTGCCGGACCCATATTCTTTTGCGCACCAGCATAGATAAGTCCGAATGGATTCAACTGAAGCGGGCGGCAAAAGATATCAGAGGACATATCTGCGATAATCGGAACAGCACATTCTGGGTACGAATGATATTGAGTCCCGTAGATGGTGTTGTTTGATGTGATGTGCAAGTACGAAGAATTGTCTGCGATTTTAAATGATTTTGGGATATACGAGTAGTTTAGATCCTGAGATGAAGCCACTACCTCAACTTTACAAAATCTTTTTGCCTCTTTGATGGCTTTTGATGACCAGGAGCCACTATCGATGTATGAAACCGTGTCCTCATGTCGTGCCAAATTCATTGGCACCATAAAAAACTGGCTACTGGCGCCCCCCGAGAGAAAAAGTATTTCGTACTGTTCGGACAAATTCAAGAGGCTCCGAATGAGCATCTTCGTTTTGGCCATGATTTCTTCAAAGGCCTTACTCCGATGTGAGATTTCTAGTATGGAGAGGCCAGTCGAATTTAGATCCAGAACACCAGCTGCCGCTTCTTCAAAGACTCGCTTGGGAAGTATGGATGGTCCAGCGCTGAAATTATGTTTTTTCATGTAATCGCTAACTTTAGACTACTGCAAATTGATGAGGGCACAAAATTAGAAAACCTGCAGTTAGAAGAGATTTCGATAAAGACCTTTTTAAATCTTTTCTCTGCCAGGCAGAGCAAGCAAGCAGTCTGTTTTACCCAGAATATCATCATCAATCTTAAAATATATGATAAGGCACTGAAATACATATATTTGCTGCCGATTTAAATGTAGCTTCTCCTCATGCAAATCGGTGTTCCACGAGAAATAAAGAAGAACGAAGATCGAGTGGCAGTCACTCCAGCTGGTGCTCATGAGTTCAATAAAAGAAACCACAAGGTCATAGTTCAGTCGGGAGCTGGATTTGGCAGTGGATTTAGTGACGACCAATACACAGCAGCAGGGGCGCAGATAGTGGATTCCATTGAGGAGGTGTATGGTCAGGCGGAAATGATCATGAAAGTGAAGGAACCGATCGAACCAGAGTGGAACCTTATCAAGTCTGACCAATTGGTTTTCACCTATTTTCATTTTGCTTCGTACGAGCCTTTAACCAAGGCAATGATTGACTCTGAGGCCATCTGCTTGGCATATGAAACGGTGGAATTAGGAGATGGCAGCCTTCCTCTGCTGATACCAATGTCAGAAGTAGCTGGTCGGATGGCTGTTCAGGAAGGAGCAAAGTACCTGGAAAGACCTATGGGTGGCAGGGGCGTATTACTTGGTGGTGTACCAGGGGTTGAGCCCGGGAAGGTTCTGATTTTGGGAGGAGGAATCGTCGGTACCCAAGCTGGCAAGATTGCCGCAGGATTAGGTGCCCAGGTGAGCATTCTTGATATCGACCTCAACCGGCTCAGGTATCTATCTGATGTGATGCCGGCCAATGTCAATACTTTGTATTCGAATGAGTATAATATAAGAAGGCTTATTAAAGATCATGCACTCATTGTCGGAGCGGTCTTGATACCTGGTGCAAAAGCACCTAAGCTGATCACCAAAGCTATGTTGAAGGAGATGCAGCCAGGTACAGTGTTGATCGATGTAGCAGTGGATCAAGGTGGTTGTGTTGAGACGTGCAAGCCAACCACCCATGAAGATCCAATATATGTGATCGATGAGGTAGTACATTACTGTGTGGCCAATATGCCTGGGGCAGTGCCTTATACTTCGACTATTGCGCTGACCAACGCAACATTGCCATATGGTCTGCTTTTAGCTGATAAGGGCTGGAAGAATGCTTGTCGTAATCACTTAGATCTTCGAAAAGGACTAAATATCGCTCATGGCAAGGTTGTTTATGAAGGGGTAGCAAATGCCTTTGATTTTAGATATACCGATGTCATGGAAGTACTAAACTAAATCCGATTTGACGGATCAGCCAGCAAGCTTTTCTCCAAATTGGACCGTTATGCATAAAGTGCTTTTGCACAAAAGACTTATGAATCTCCGCTCTCCTCAGCACTTGAAAGAAGTATGGATATTGTGCCTGTTGATCTTGGGTTCATTTTTTGCTTCTGCACAGCAGAATCCTCTGGAAAAGTTAGTTACTGTATCGTTTACTGATCAGCCAACAGATGAAGCAGTGCGGCAATTGTCGCGGGCTGCTGGGGTTCCAATTTATTTTCAAAAGGATCAGTTACCTGTGACATATCATTCATTGGAGTTCGCAGAGGTCCCTTTAGCTCTTGCACTTGAGGGGATATTGAACTCCACCAATCTTAGTTTTGTTCCTTATCGAACTTACGGGGTGATTATCATGCCGTCGAAAATGGTTCGGGAAGTTTATTCAGCAAATTATTACCGGGTGCTAAATGAATCGGTTCAGGAAGATGCCGGTCAAGAACAGAGCTCTGGTGAAATTTTGATTGGAGATATCCGGCAGTTGGATGCATCGGGCAGAGCCAGGCTGACCGGAAAAATCGTTGATGACGAAGACGGCGAACCAATCATAGGTGCCAGCTTGATATTGTCCGGCTCGGGTGCAGGGACCGTAACGGACGAGAACGGCCATTTCGAGATTGAGCTGCCAATAGGTAAGCATGAGATAATCATAAATTTTATCGGATACCGCGATGTTATCAGGCAGATCAATGTGTTAAGTGACGGATCATTGGAAATCGAATTGGAGAGTAAGGCAATCGATCTTGACGAGGTGACTGTGAGTGCTCAGGCTGCAGATGCACAAGTGGATAATGTGCAGGTGGGTGTAACCACGCTGGATGTGAAAAACATTAAGAAGATTCCCGCTTTTCTTGGAGAGGCTGATGTCGTGAAGAATCTTCTACTCCACCCCGGTGTAAGTTCACTTGGTGAGGGCTCCAGTGGATTTAATGTGAGAGGGGGAGATGTCGATCAGAATTTGATTCTTCAGGATGAAGGAATGTTCTTCAATGCCTCACATGCCCTTGGCTTTTTCAGCATTTTTAATTCCGATCTCATAAATCGAGTAGACCTTTACAAAGGCAATATTCCCGCTTCATTCGGTGGACGGCTGGCTTCGGCAATGGACGTAGAGATGAAGGATGGTAACTTTGAACGATTCCGTCTGAAGGGAGGCGTTGGTCCTGTGACTGGGAGAGTCAGTCTCGAGGGACCGATTGTGCAGGAAAAGGTTTCGTTTCTAGCGGGCTTGCGTTCTTCTTACTCAGACTGGATACTGAAGCAATTTAATGTTCGGGAACTTGAGAAGAGTTCCGCATTTTTTTACGATGCAAATGCTCGTGTTACAATCAGGTCTAATGAGAGGAATACATTTGTTCTTAGTGCCTATGCCTCAGAGGATGAATTTATCTACAACGATGAGTTCGGATTTGATTATTCCACGCTTTTGGGTCAGCTGCAGTACAAAAGGCTTTTTTCTGACAAAGCCTTTTCGAAGTTGTCTCTCACTGCCAGCCGATATGAAAGTGCACAAAGTGATCTTCAGGGTTTGGATGCGGCAAGGTTGGATAACAGTATTCAATACATAAAGCTTAAAGAACAACTGACCCTTACTCCCAACCCTTTTCTAAAGCTCGATGCTGGTTTCAATGGTATTTATTATCAGGTACAACCAGGAAGGCGAAATCCTTTGAATGAAGATTCTGAAATTCTCCCAAAGGAGGTAGAGCAAGAGCGCGGAGTGGAGGCATCGCTCTTCATGAATGCAGAATTCAATCTTTCTAATGCTATTCTAGTTTCTGCAGGTCTACGTGGGACTATCTATCAATTTCTTGGACCGAAGACAGTTTTTGAATATCTGAATCCTGACCAACCACGAACAGAGGAGATCACAGGCACGACATTCTATTCATCAGGAGAAACTATTGCCACCTATCATAGTCTTGAACCGAGATTATCCATAAGATATCGGTTCGATGAAGAGACTTCCGTGAAATTGGGCTACGGTAGGACGGCCCAATTCATAAATCAGATCTTCAATACAGACTCACCTACTCCAAGCAACCAGTGGCAGCTAAGTAACAGCTACATAAAGCCACAAAGAGCACATAATGTTTCGGTAGGTGTTTTCCGAAATATGCAAGACAATCTTTGGGAAACATCGCTTGAATTTTATGGTCGATACATCGATCACTTATTTGACTATCGTGACTTTGCGGAGCTTACCGCCAATGAGCATTTAGAAACTGAACTGAGAGAGGGGATAGGTCGCAGTTACGGTGCTGAATTAAGCATCAAGAAGAAGTCTGGTTTAATAAATGGATGGTTCAGCTACACCTTATCCAGATCAGAGAGACAGATTGAAGAGATCAATTTTGGTGATTGGTATCCAAGCAACTTCGACAAAACACACGATCTCAGCTTGGTGATGAACTATCAACCTAACCGGAGGAATACATTGACTCTAAATTTTAACTATAGCACGGGGCGACCAAATACACCGCCTGTCGGTAATTACCAGACTGGTTTGGGGCTGGTCATCCCGGTGTACTCCAACCGAAATCAGTTTCGTATTCCCGACTATCATCGTCTTGATATAGCGTATACGTTGGGAAAAGGATACAAACGAGATAAGAAGATCCAGACTAGCTGGACGATATCAGTGTATAATGTTTATGCCAGGAAGAATGCCTTTAGTGTATTCTTTACTCAAGCCGCTTTCCAGCAGGCGCAGGCAAATAAACTGGCTGTCGTTGGTACAGCCATACCGTCTCTCACCTTTAATTTTGAAATCCTATGATCACTCCTAAGTGCCATTTACTTCTAAGGAAGGGATATTTGAAGGTTCTCTTAGGTATGACAATTTTTACGTTGCTTCAGGTGAGCTGCCTTGACAAGATCGAGATCGTAATCCCCAAGGCCGTCAGGGAAGGACTGGTTATCGAGGGTAAACTTACCCAAGGAGAACCTTCTCATGTACTCATAAGCATTACCAGAATATTCGATTTTACAGCCAATAGCCGAAAACCAGTCAATGTGAGGGAGGTCTTTTTGTTTGATGATCAGGAGAATCGCATTGAGATTCCGGAAAGATTGACCGGTGTCTATGAGTTAGATCTTGATCGGTCTGTGTTTCCGGTTGAAGTGGGCCGATCCTATGGAATCACAATAGCCACCCAGGATGGCAGACAACTTCGATCAGCCTTAGATCCCTTGCTGGCCGTGCCGAAGGCCGAATCCATTAGTTTGGTGGAGACAACCAGAGAAGTGACTAATTCAATAGGCGAGCCTGAAGACGTTCCATATTTCGAGTTTTCGGTGGAAACTCCAGCGGGAAGTTCAGAACCAGGGAAGAAGGCCCGTTTGCAATGGGAATTTGAACGCACCTATAAGCTGACTGACTCACCCCAAATTGTCGCTCCTGGTGAACCAAAAACTTGCTTCATAACAGAAGCAGTTGAAGTACAGGACATTTCAATTCTTGATGTAAACCTTTTGACAGGGACAGATCACGTACAATTCCCGGTGTTTGAAACACCGATCAACTTCCGATTTGCCGAGGGTTTCTACTTGACCATTTACCAGCAGTCGCTGAGTGAAGGTGCCTACAACTATTGGTCTCAGGTATCACAGGTTTTGGAAAGGACCGGAAATATGTTTGAAACCCCGGCGGGAAAAATTAGAAGTAACATTTCTAATGTGGAGGAAGGAAGCGAAGATGAAATATTTGGATATTTCTATGCTACACAACGGGATACGATTCGATTATTTGTGAGGCCTGACACAGCAAATAACCCGGCAAAATTTTGTCCGGGGCCACCTTCTATAGCTCCACCGGGTGGTGGCTGTCCCCGAGTACCCTGCTGCGATTGTCTGGTAGAACGAGGTAGCAGTTCCGTGAAACCCTCTTTTTGGATCGATTAGAATGATCAAATGATGAGAAGACTGAAATTCCTTCATTTTATATGGTTCCCCTTTTACTTTCTTGTCACTGCAAGTGGACAATCAACCCAGGGCACTTCTCTGGTACATTTTGACAAAGCTTTCTATGTATCGGGAGAGCACATCTGGTACCATGTCTTTTTGCCCTCTAGCTTTGAAAGTCGTAATGTCGCAGTCAGAATGACACTTCATGATGAGTCTGGTATGGAGATCCATCATCAATATCATCGCGCCAACGGGATCTATGGGTTTAGCGGCTACTATCAGATTCCTTTTGATCAACCTTCGGGCGTATATCCGGTTGCCTTCTCAGTTTATCTGCCACAGAATAAAGAGACTAGAATATTAGGGGTGTTCGATATTCCGATTTATAACGATCTGCAAGAAACTCCTCCACAGGAAGCTCAGGATATTACTGAATCGAAGGCGCTTGCTTCAGAACTTAGTCTGAGCATTACAGTCGAAAGTGATGCTGTGAAGTTGAGGGACAAAGTTAGGACACAAATCACCGTCGTGGATGAGAATGGGAGTCCGGTTGAATCTGTAGTCTCTATATCCGTTATTGATTCGGAATTCCTGGTAGCGAGAAATCCTCAGATCCAAAGCGGTGAAGAGATATCCATCCATTCTCTTGAGCGAATCGATAGTAGTATATTCTATACAGGATTATTGGCAGATCGCGATGAAGAACCCCTTCAGGCAAACGTTTTGGGTGCCTACGTTGGAAGAGATCAACGTATATATTACACCAAATCAGATGCCGATGGTCGATTTGTTCTCAAGTTGGCGGACTTTCATGGCAGTAAAGCGGTGCAATTCTTAGGATACTACAAGGAAACAACAGATATCAAGGCAAGCCTTGATCTGATAAAAGTTCGACCTCCTCTAACGAAACTCCCCTATACGCAAGATGTTCTTGATTATATAGAACTCAGCAGATTGAGAAAAAAGATTTATCAACTCTATACTTCACTTGAGACTCAGATTGTTTCTCCGGAGATAAGGTATCAGCCTCAAGTTCTGAATCCGGATCTCACTTATCGCATTAAGGAATACGAGAATTTCGATGACATTCGAGCTTTTTTTGGCGAACTTGTGACTCCTCTCACTTTTCGGGTTTCCAGCGACAGCGTCTATAATGCTGTTCTTTATAATACCAAAGCTAAAGGGGTTCGCAACACATTTCTCACCGGGACACCATTGTTTATTGTGGATGATAAGGTCACTCACGATGCCAATTTTGTAGCCAGGATGTCACTGGATGCCGTTGAGACAGTTGAACTGTTTGTAGATCCTGATAAGCTCAGGAGAACTTTCCAGGCGATCGGAATGTCAGGGGTAGTGAGAGTCACTACGCAATTGCAAGATGTACCTATGCCTGAATCGAGTGAGGAGGATCTCTACCTGGTCACCGGCCTTCAAGCTGCCGCTAGTTTCCCAGGAGCTGATCTTACCGCTGAGGAACAGCCCATCTACCGGCCTCTCATTTATTGGTCGGGAGGACGAAAAACAGATTCTCAGGGCAAATTAGATCTCGAATTTTTCCATACTGATGATCCGGGAAAGTTTATCATTCAAGTTGTTGCCCAGGGAGTGGAAGGATTCCGCGGTTATGGTACTGCTTCCTACGATGTAGAACAGGAAAACCCCTAAAGCTGGATCAGACTTTGGTGCCACGTTTAAAGAATACGAAGAACGGCATACCAAGCAAGAACAAGATCAGGCCAAGATAGACCGTTTCCTGTCCACTACCTGAGATTGCCCATATCGAGTAAGCAAAAGCTGCACATGCCACCAGAGTCTTGACTCCTTTTGACTTAGAAGTACTGTCTTTGCTATGTAGCAGGCGTAATTCCGCCATTGTGGAGAAACTATAAGGTAGAAGAATGGAAAGCGTGGAAAGCCTGATTATGAATGTAAAAAGTTCGATTAATCCCCGGGTATAGTTCATGATCATGAAAATCGAAACCAAGATTCCGGAAAGGGCCAGTGCAAGCACCGGAGTGTGGAAGCGAGACAATTTTCCAAATCTTCGGTCAAACAAACCATCTCGTGCAAGAGCAAAAGGCATTTGCCCCTGCAATAGGATCATCCCGTTTAAAGCCCCTACACAAGAAATCACGGCGCCGATTGCTACTATGGATCCTGCCCAGTCTCCCGCTACTGCTCTAGCTGCATCGGCGAAAGGAGCTGTGGAAGTTGCAACTGTGGAAAGCGGTAGAATTCCCATGACGGCCATGGTTCCAAGGATATAAATCGTGGCAGTGATTAGCGTACCGAAGATCGTCGCCTTCGTCACATTTTTCTCAGGATCTTCTACATTTTCAGCGGCAACGGTTGCCGATTCTAAACCTAGGAAGGCCCAAAGGGTCAGGGTAGCGGTGGAAGTAATTGCGGAGAATGAGGACGAACCACTGCTGTTGAATGGTTGAAAATTCTCAATATCAAATTGAAAGAAGGCCAATATTATCACGAGAAATAATGGAATTATTTTTAACACCGTGGCCACCAATTGGAAAGTTCCGGCCCGGCGCGTTCCCATGCCATTTACCAAAGTAAGTGTCCAGATAAAAAGTAAGGCAGTGATGCCAGCCAATAGCTGGCTCTGCGATAAGGCAGGGAAGAAGTAGGCGAGATAACCGACTGATGCCACCGCAATCGCTGCACTTCCACAGAGAAGAGAGATCCAATATCCCCAACCTACCAGAAATCCGGCAAATTCTCCAAATCCCGCTTGGGTGTAAGCATAGGGTCCTCCAGCCTTGGGAATTTTTCTACTTAAACTGCTTAGCGTTGATGCTAGAAAGAATGCCCCGATCGAAGTGAAGATCCAACCAAAAAGGCTGATTCCACCATAGGAAGCCAGGCTTGCCGGAAGAAGGAATACTCCACTCCCTATCATGGTTCCGGCTACTAGGGCTGTGGTCATCCACAGTCCTAGTTTCCCTTTATTTTTTGTCATTGTTTGCTCATCTAATTCTGCGACTAGCCACTTTCACTCTCGATTTTTTGAGACCACCAACTTTGGGGAGTCAGGCGTTTTTCAAAACCAAGCCAGCGATGCAACTTTAGCATGATTCCTCGAAAAGGCCCTCCAGCTAGTTTGATGCCTATTCGGTTCCACCATTTAGAGTAATTCTTGTTGTACGGACACACCCTGATACAGATGGCACAATCTGTGTTCATCCCTACCCAAAATTTGAAACATTTTTCAGCATCTACCGTCCATTTGCGGATACCCTGATGGCTAGAAATATTAGGTGGCTCCTCCTGAGGTTCTCCTTTGGGGATAGCCTTCGATGGACAGCCTGCTGAACAGCGATTGCAGATGTCGCAAAACTCCTTTACACCAAAACGGATCGGTGAATCATGTACTAATGGAAGATCGGTAAATACCTTCGCCAATCGCACATTGGGACCATATTTTGGAGTGATCAGAAGTCCATGCCTTCCGTACTCACCCAGGCCCGCCATTATGGCAAGCGGAATTGATTGAGCAGTATCGTTTAGGGATGCATGGGCATCATATCCCAGGTTGGTGATAAATTGAGCAAGTGAGGTGGCACATACTAAGCTCGAACTGTAACCTAATCCGGTGGTCGTCCCACTCAGGGCAGCCGGAAAAGTCTTGCCGAGATCATAATCCATTGGTAACACCAGAACAATTGCAGTGCGAAGATGCTTCGGCCATGTTAATGGCTTGGAAGTTTCATCCCGTCTGTTGAATGTGGAAGCATAGAGCCATCTTTCGTCTAATTTGGTAATACCAACCATACCCGCTCCGAATAGCTTGGCAACAGCTTTGATTTTTCTTGTCGTTGTTTCTCTATCCTCCATCGCAATGGGATGCTCTGGCCCTGCTGTCTGCAGGGTGTACATTGAAGTGAATCCCTCCACCTCTCCATCGGTATCAAGCTTACGCTCACTTATGGCGTCTGTGAGGTGCCAGCTGGCATTGCGAAGGGCGTAGTCCCAATGATCGAATCCCTTTGACTTCTTTGGTGCATAGTTGGCGATGTCATAACTTTTGAAAAAATCTTTCGGGTCGATCTTATCATCCCATTGCGCTCGACTGAAAATGTCATTCTTTTGGTCGAACCGCTGAAAGCCAGGTGCCACCTGAAACTGTGTCGTCAAATCATCACTTGCTCGCTTCAACTTCATCCAAAGAAGATAATCAAAAAAGAGGTTGAAGCATCTACCTCATGTATTTATTTAGCTCTTTGGCGAAGCTGAAAAAGTAGCTTTAACTTGGCGATATGCCAACGCATCAAAGACATCGTGGTGCTCATCCGGATGATAGCAAGTTATTTAATGCTGAAGGTTGGAATAAGTTAGTTAGAGCAGCGGGTGATCTCAGTCTGCTCTGGACAAAAGGATATGGCGAGAATGCAGCTAAAAACCTCGTGGGCGATCACTTTAGGTTGACTGCACGGCAACGACTGGCACTGGTGAGGATAACGCTATCCCAACAAATGTTGGTTTCAATCAAGAAGTTGCAATGTAGTGCCATCGACATGCGAAATAGCAGAGTCATTATTGATGGTTTCAACATGCTGATTTTTGGCGAGGCATTATTGAGCCAAGCTTTTCTTTTTCAAGGTATGGACGGCGTTTTCCGAGATATCGCAAGCGTACATGGTACTTACAAAAAAGTGGAAGAAACAGGGCGAGCAGCCCATTTGGTTGGGACTGTTCTGAGGGATCTCAATGTAGCAATGATAATATGGTATCTGGATGCTCCTGTTTCAAATAGCGGTCGGGTTAGAAATTTTCTTCTTTCGAATGAATTTGCCTGTTACGATTGGCAAGTGGAGGTCCTTCATAATCCTGATCGGACTATCCTGGGCCAGACAGATGGCCATATCTGCTCGAGCGATCGCCATCTCATCTCAAGAAGATCCTGGTATAATCTTTCTCGAGACCTCATTTCTATAAAATCAGAAAGCCAGGTAACAATCCTGCGAAATTCTGAATGGAGTCAACAGTCTTGAAACATCCTAAAACCGGACTTTTACACCGGCCATAAGATTTCTTGGCAAACCTGGCCGCAAGCCTGCCGGACGAGCTGCCACTGCATACGCTTTGTTGAACACGTTGCTAGCATTCAGGTAAATGGCAAAATTGCTGTTTACGGAATAGGTGGTGCTGAAATCAGTGATGGCATGGCCTTTCAACGTTGAAGAAGTGTCGTCGAAGGTACCAGGTGCTGTCAGTACGTCGCTTTGATAACGAGTACTTAGGTTCAAGCTGAGATTGCGACTGTGCAGGCTTCCGGTTACAGTAAGTTGGTGTTTCGCCAGGTATGGTAAGGCATCTCCTTGTTCGACCGATCCCCATCCTTCAAACTCGCTATCGAAACTGCTCTTAAAATGTGCATCAGTCCAGGTGTAGACTATCGTCAGAGGTAATTGAAGATGTTCATTATTCCAAAGTGGATCGTAGGTCATTTGCATTTCGACCCCCTTGGTAGAAACAGAACCTCCATTAAACAAATCATTTGAACCTGATCCTCCGGCTGCGGCCAGATCACTACCCAGAAGATTATCGTATTGTGAAACAAAACCAATCAGTTGGGATTTGATCACTTTGGTGTGGTATCGGAAGCCCAGTTCGTAGTTTAAGCTCTCCTCGGGTCGGGTTCCATCTTTAGTGCCGGGAGGAGAAAATCCCTTATGAACACCAGCGATTAACGTCAGTGATGGGTCGACTTTAAAATCAATGCCCAATCCGGGAATCCATACATCAACATGATTTTCTCGGGTTGAGAGCTCGCTACCGAGCCTTTCTGGGTCCTGTTTGCCAAAATCGGATCGGTACATGCTGATATTTTCATAGCGAAGACCTGGAATCAGGCTTAGACGCCCAAGGCCGGCCTTGTGTTGGATATGCGCTGCCCAAGCGTTTGCATTTTCAAGCCGGTTGCTTTCAGTGCCAGGAGTACCAGAGGAGGTTAGTTGCATTACTTCATCTACCATGGCATAGCCATCTACCCATTGGAAGCGATCTACCTCATCTTGATGGTACCTTATGCCCACATCAGTTCGATGCTTTACATTACCTGTTTGAAAATCAAATCCCAATGTTGTCTGAATCCCTTGGGAGCGGTAGGTTCTATTATTTGCTTTCACAAGCAATGCATTTGCCGCACTATTTTGTCCTTTGATGATAGCCAGACCTTCAGACTGCTGATCTGGATTGGCGACAATTTGTGAGATGCTTGAATAGTTGCCAGTCTGATCTGCTACCTTATCCAATTTGTACCAGTTACGATGAAAGTCATTTCTATATACGTGAGTGGTGATGTCTATAGATTTTGAGAGTTGGACAATATATTGAAGGGCATATTGACGGTGCTGGCTGTTCATCTCATCATTTTGAGAACCAGCGTACCTAAGATTAGGACTTTGTCTAAAGTCTGATGAGGTCAATCCCAAATAGGTCTCTTGTGAGGATTCATCAGATTGAGCCAGCTTTATTGACAGAGACTGATATCGCTTTGCCTCCGGGTCGGAATGCACCCGGAATTTTATTAGATAGTCTTTTTTGTCAAATCCGGTTTCTCCTTGACTCATCTGTTTAAATCCATCAGATTGATATTGAAACGTCTCTACCAGGTATCCTATATTCCTGTGCGAATTTCCGGCATAAGCATGTATGTTGCGATTCCCGAAAGAGCCTGCTGTGAAATGAAGTTCACCAGTGAATCGGTCGGGTATAGGTGTCGAGATCAGATTAATGGCACCACCAGTGGTATGGGGGCCAAATCTAATCTGGCTACTGCCCTTCAACACTTCCACTGCATTCATTCGACCTATCGTCGGGAAGTAATAGGCAGCAGGAGCAGAATAGGGAGCTGGAGCTGCCAATATACCGTCTTCCATGATGGTGATCTTGGAAGAACGCTCTGATCCCGTACCTCTCAATCCTATGTTGGGACGAAGTCCGAAGCCATCTTCCTCCTGAAGATTGATACCTGGAACAGCTCTCAGCACTCGATTAATATCGGTATAGCTAAAGCGTTCCATTTCCCGAGGACTGATATAATGCGCTGATCCGGGTACATCCTTCAATCCCCTCAAACCGCCAGTCAGCGATACACTCTTTACTACCACCTCAGGTAAGCCCATTATCGTTTCAATCAGTTCAATATCAACTGATGTAGAACTAGATCCCTGCACTACTATGTCCGATGAATATGTAGAAAAGCCAAGGTAGGTTGCATCTAACTTATGATTGCCTTCAGGGATTTCGTGAAAGGAAAACTCCCCTTGATTATTGGTCAGAGTCTGCCATCGTTCGTCTATAGAAACGAAAACTCCTGCTAGGGGAGCACCTTGCTGATCAACAACAACACCATTCAGATCCTGTGCGCCAACTACAGCAGCGCATAAGAGGGTCACCAATACCAATACCAGCCATCTATAGAATATCATAGTTAAAAATGCGATTACAATAGAGAAGCTAAAAATAGGTTTGAAGCCTCGCTTGAACAATGGCAATAATTGAGATAATGATACCCATCGTTTGTGCGCAGTAGTACCGAATGTTAGGTATTGCCGGAGCTAACTAGAGAGCCAAGATGGTCTCCAGCAATGACAAGTAAGCCAAAAAAATCGTACCTTTGCTCGTTCAGAAAACTTACTTCGAATCAATTAATACCAATCTAACTGATTCATTGTCAACATCCACTTTGGACGACGGTACGATCAAAGTCATACCTCGTTTACTTGATTATGTGATGTGAATGACGCTTTTAATAAATAAAAAGAACTAGCTATGGCAAGACCAGCAACAAGACCACCTACTTTAAAAGACGGCTTCTATATCGAACTTCATCATAAAAATTCTCACGGCCACGGAATTAAGATTCACCGTGCTTCAAAAGATGAGATAGATCTGGCAATTAAGCAGTATCAGAAAGTAAGACGTGTGACTTTTCTGGGCGAAGTCAAAAACGGCAAGTTCATTAAATAATTCTCAGCTAACACCCTTTTATACATCTAGTGACATTTAAGGAATTACAAATTGGAGAGCTCCTCCTCGATGGGTTGGAGGCGATGGGTTTTACCGAAGCTACCCCTATTCAGGAGAAGGCCATACCCATTATTCATGCAGGGAAGGATCTGATCGCCTGTGCACAAACTGGCACCGGCAAGACGGCTGCATTTCTGCTTCCAATCCTTGATCAGCTGATGAATAAGCCGGTTGATTTTACTCATACTCTGATTCTGGTGCCCACCAGAGAACTTGCAATCCAAATAGAAGGTCAGATAGAGGCGTTTGCTTATTTTACCGAGATCAGCTTCTTAGCCATATATGGCGGAAACGACGGTCAGGCTTTCGAACAGGAAAAGAAAGCACTTTCTCAGGGAGCAAATATTATAGTGTCTACACCTGGTCGATTGATCGCTCATCTTGACATGGGTTATGTCAAGTTTGGGAAGATACAGATGCTCGTTCTTGATGAAGCCGACCGGATGTTAGATATGGGATTCCAGCCTGCAATTCTAAAAATTCTAAAATCGCTTCCTAAGAAAAGGCAGACATTAATGTTCTCTGCAACCCTGCAGAATAATATGAAGGACTTTTCCAAGAGTACGCTCTCAAAGCCGGAATTTGTAGGTTTGGAAATATCCAAACCAGCCGATGGCGTGGTGCAGGCGATTTACAAGTTGCCAAACGAATTAAAAGTTCCACTCTGTGTCCATATTCTCGAGCAACGTAAAAATAAAGATGAACGGACTCTAATCTTCGCCTCGACGAAAAAGAGTGTCAGTGAGATCACCAGCTCATTGAGGAGGAAAGGAATCAATGTTGCAGAGATCCATTCAGGAAGAACTCAAGATGAAAGGAATGAGGTCTTACTCAATTTCAGAACAGGGCAAACTCCGGTCCTGGTTGCAACGGATATCTTGTCACGGGGTATTGATGTAAAGGATATAAATCTCGTATTGAATTTTGATATGCCCAGGGATGCAGAGGATTATATCCACCGCGTGGGACGCACCGCAAGAGCTGATTCCAGAGGCCTGGCGTTGACATTGGTCACGAATAAAGATGCCCGGAAAGTCAAAAATGTGGAGAGACTAATGGGGCAGAAAATTCCTGTTTCCCCCATTCCTTCTAACCTAGATGTAGAGCGAAAAACCTCTCGAAGGTCTTATCACCGTCGAACCCGACACCGTTAGAAATGCATTTCCATTGCTGGTTTTGAACAACTCAAGGTAGGTAGTATCTTGAGCATATGTCAATGGTCTATTTCGCCTCAGATTTTCATCTTGGTATTGATGCCCGGCTTCCCTCTCAAGAAAGAGAAAGGCAAATCGTTAGGTGGCTCGATTTGATCAGTAATGACGCCGAGACCATTTTTCTGGTGGGTGACCTGTTTGACTTTTGGTTTGAATATAAATCAGTGGTTCCCAGAGGCTTCGTGCGTCTGTTGGGCAAGATGGCAGAACTGAAGGACCGGGGTATCAACATTGAGGTTTTTACCGGCAATCATGACATGTGGATGTTTTCCTTTTTCGAGGATGAACTGGGAATCCCGGTTCACCGCGAGCCTATTATCAGAGAGATAAATGGAGTGAAGTTTTTCATCGCACATGGTGATGGACTCGGTCCCAATGATTACGGCTACAAATTCATCAAGAAGGTATTTGCACACCCTATCAGCCAATGGCTGTTTGCCCGGCTACATCCGAATTTTGCTTTTGCTATGGCAAGATATTGGAGTAGCAAGAGTCGCGAAACAGCCGAGCAGAAGGACCAGCTATTAGGTCGTGATCAGGAATGGCTGGTTGAATATGCCAACAAAAAGCTGGACCAGATGGATATCGACTACTTCATATTTGGCCACCGGCATATTCCGATCAATTGCCTTCTAGACAATGGGACAAGCATCTATATCAACCTCGGTGATTGGTTATATTACAATTCATTTGCATCTTTTGACGGGCGTGTGGTCAAGATTCAATTTTTTGAAAATGATGGAGCTTCTCCCCGGAAATTATAAATACAGCATTTGTCTACTAATACTACTGACAAATTGCGGCGGTCTCCAACGGACTACGATTGAAGCCAATTATCAGGATAGGATAAACTTCTCTCTTGCTGCTCTCGACGGTCTTGGTAATTTATATTACAGCAATGAGACTAACGAGGTTTACAAGTTAGATCCGGAGGGACGTCGTCTGGGATACTATTCCAACAATCAATTGGGGGCAGTAGGAGCCATCGATGCAACAAGCCCCCTGAAACTATTGATATATTATCCCGACTTCTACACAGGAGTTATTCTTGACAGATGGATGCATGAAACCAGCCGATTTAATACCATCGACTTTGGACTAGGCGAGGTTGAGACTGTTGCTCTATCACGGGATGGGTTCATTTGGGTCTTTGATGATATTGAGCAGAGGTTAAAAAAAGTGGATCAGTTGGGGAATGTTATGCTGCGTGGAGAAGATCTCCGTCTTTTGTTTAGCGAGAGAATGAAACCTACCCGGTTGAGTGAGTCAGGTAGTCACATTTTTCTGCTAATCCCTAACGAGTCAATTCTACTATTTGATCTTTTTGGATCTTTTGTGAGAAGTTATCGTGATCCTGCAATCATTAACTATCAGGTTGTCGCCCGGGATCTTATCATTCAAAAAGAGTCTTCGATCATTATTTACAACCTCGAAACACAATTGCAACAGGAGAGAGATCTACCTGAAGACCTGAAATTACCTTCTCGCTTACTATATCACGGTGATGTATGGGTCTCGGTTCACGAAGGTGGCGTGCAAAGACTACCAATCGTTAGGGATTAGATGGTCATGATGTCCTTTTCTTTGGTATCGACCATTTTATCGATCTTATCGGAATAATCGTGAATCATTTTGTCGACAACTCCTTCTTTCCGCTTACCTGCGTCCTCTGGGTAGCCATTCTTGACTGCTGTTTTGATAGTGTCCATCACCTTATGCCTTGCATTTCGCAGACTGATTTTGGTTTCTTCGCCCAAGTGCTTTGCTTGCTTGACCAATTGTTTCCTTCGCTCTTCGGTTAACGGAGGGATATTGATCCGTACAGATTCGCCATCATTCATGGGGGTAAGACCTATGTTAGCAGCAAAAATTGCTTGCTCAATGGGTCCTAACATGGATTTCTCCCATGGTTGGATACTGAGGGTTTTTGAATCAGACGCAGTGATGTTAGAAACCCTGTTTAAGGGCGTAAGTGCTCCATAATAATCTACCATGATGTCATTCAAAATAGCAGGACTAGCCTTTCCGGTTCGAATGTTCACCAGTTCTTTGTTTAAGTGATCAAGGGCATCATCCATGGCCTCTTTGCCAATTTCAATTGCCATATCAACTTCTTCGGCGCTCATATCAGCAGGTTTAGATCTGATATTAATATAAAGAATATCATCTAATCTCGAGTAGCTAAATATCTTGATAAAAGATATAGAACCATGACCAGTGCGGATAATGCTGCAGCCACATAGGTCATGGCTGCCCATTTCAGGGCATCCTTAGCACCGTCATACTCAGCTCCTCGCGCCACTCCCGTTTGATCAAGCCATACTAGAGCACGCCGGCTGGCGTCAAATTCAACAGGTAGTGTGATGAAGCTAAAAAGCGCAGTAACAGCAAAAGTGATCAAAGTGATAAGCAGTAACGTTGAACTACCTGATGCACCGGCACCAAAGCCTCCAAAGGTGAGGATCAACAGCCATTGCTGAGCGGTCGATGACACCTTTACCAAGGGTACAATCCCAGACCTCAAGCGAAGCATAACATAGTCAGTTGCATGTTGTACAGCATGTCCACATTCGTGAGCTGCCACTGCGGCAGCTGCTACCGAACGACCATGATAGACATCTGGACTAAGAGCCACTGTTTTCTTAATTGGATTATAGTGGTCTGACAAAAATCCGCGAGACTCAACTACTTGGACGTCCGTAATTCCATAGTTCTGCAACATCGTTTCAGCAACATCTCTGCCTGACAGGCCACTCCCGGTGGGAATCTGACTGTATCTGGCAAATTTGGCTTTCAATCTGCCACTCACTGCCATTCCTATCAATGACATGAGCCCTGCAATCACCATGTATCCCATATAACCTGACATCATTCTTCAATATCTATTTTTTGTTTAAATTCTTATGCTGGAAAAACCAGTATAGTTATGCAATACCTCCGGCATTAAAATTTCGTCTTCTTTTTGATTGTTCTCCAGTAAGGCAGCTACCACCCTAGCCAAGGCTAATGCACTTCCGTTGAGGGTATGAGCTAACTGGGGCTTTCGATCCTGACTTCGAAATCGCAGCATCAAACGGTTGCTTTGATAGGTTTCGAAATTCGATACAGAACTAACCTCCAACCACTTGCTTTGCGCTGCTGAATACACCTCAAAATCAAAAGTCAATGCCGATGTGAAGCCAAGGTCTCCTCCACACAAACGCAAGATGCGATACGGGAGTTCCAATTTATCTAATAGCATACTGACGTGACCAAGCATTTCCTCCAATGTCTCATAAGATCGGTCAGGGTGGGAAATTTGTACAATTTCCACTTTGTCAAACTGATGAACGCGATTTAGTCCTTTTACGTCTGCCCCGTATGACCCAGCTTCTCGACGGAAACAGGGGGTATATCCGGCCATACGAAGAGGCAAAGCGGCCTCCTCTATGATCTCACCTCGAACAATATTGGTAATCGGCACTTCTGCAGTTGGAATCAGATATAGATTATCACGCTCAGCCATGTACATCTGTCCCTCTTTGTCGGGAAGCTGCCCAGTTGCTCTGGCCGTATCTTCATTGACAAGCAAAGGTGGTAGGATCTCTTCATATCCGGCAGAAATGGCTTGATCAAGAAAGAAGTTGATTAATGCTCTTTGTAACCGGGCACCATGTCCTCGATAAAGGGGGAATCCGGAACCAGTGAGCTTCACGCCAAGTTTTAGATCGAAAAGATTAAACTTCTCAGCAAGCTCCCAATGTGGCAAAGCATTCTCATCCAGTTGAGGAAAAGGCTTTGTCCAATCCTTGTAGATTTCATTGTCTTCCGGATTACTGCCTGGTGGCACAGATTCATGCGGAATGTTGGGTATATCCAAAAGCAATTGTGCGATCTCTTCCTTAACAGCTTTCATTTCTTCTTCAAGCTGCTTCGATCGTTGTTTGGTTTCATTTACCATATTTCGCAGCTCATTTGCACGATCCTGTTTACCCTCCTTAAACATCCTTCCAATCTCCTTGCTTGCCTCATTCACTTGGTTGAGTAACTGATCCAGCTCCGTCTGTAAGGATTTGCGCAAATCATCTTTTGAGACCACCTGATCTACCAATTCCAACTTCTCAGTTGGAAGATTTCTTTTTTGCAAAGCCTTGACAATACGATTCCGGTCGGATCGTAAGAGATTTATTTCCAGCATGCTTCAGGTTGATTAATCCTATGTAGTAGGATGCTATGAGATGAAAACTTTTTAAGATCTTTTTTAGCAAATATACTGCATGATATAAAAAAATAGCCTTAATTTTGCGATGCCGAAAGGATTTCAATCGCTCCTTTTTGAAGCACAAATAATCGCATCATTTTCATTTCTCGTCATTTTCCTATTTGTTGATTTTGACTTTGAAGTAAGAAAGCGTTTCTATTTACACCTACGATTTAAGTTTGTAACAGTTCAAAACATTTTAGAGAATGTACGACATCCTTCAGTTAAATGACATGCTGGTACCGGAACTCAGAGAAGTTGCGGAACAATTAGGTTTGAAAGGATTCAAAAAGCTAAATAAGCAGGAACTTATCTATAAGATCTTGGATGAACAAGCACTTGCTAAGCCAAATAGTAACGGCGGTAGCAGTGAAAAGGCCACCCCATCCGAACCTGCCGGAAAAAAAGAGACTGATAGTAAGTTTCAATTCGACATAAAAGATAAAGAAGAGGCAAAGGCTGAATCGAAACCAGAAAAGCAAGAGAAACCAAAAGAGGTTGTCGAAGCTAAGGTAACGGAATCGAGCCAGCATGGAGATCGGGAAAAAGGTAAACCTAGCAATAACACTGATCAGCGTAGACGTCAGGGTGAGCGATCACATCAAAATCAAAGAGATAATAAGGGCCACGAAGGTAGAAGAGATCAGCGAAATGATCCCAGACCTGAGCCCAAGCCAGCAAAGCCAGCATTTAACGTGGAACTAGACGGTGTAATTGAAGGTGAAGGTATTCTTGAAATGATGCCAGATGGTTATGGCTTTCTGAGATCCAGTGACTACAATTACCTGACTTCACCGGATGATATCTATGTATCTCCGTCACAGATCAAGTTGTTCGGATTGAAGACCGGCGATACCGTTAGGGGAGCCATTCGTCCACCGAAAGAAGGTGAGAAATATTTCGCCCTGCTTAGGGTTTCACTCATAAATGGTTTGGAACCTGCGGCTATTCGTGAAAGAGTTCCTTTCGACTATCTGACACCACTTTTCCCCAGGGAGAAATTTAGTTTAGTCTCTACCACTACGGGCAAGGACTACAGTACCAGAATGATTGACCTGTTTGCCCCCATCGGAAAAGGGCAACGCGGATTGATTGTTGCCCAGCCGAAAACGGGTAAGACCTTCTTGTTGAAAGACATTGCAAATGCGATTGCCAAAAATCACCCTGAATGCTATATGATCGTACTTCTGGTGGATGAACGTCCGGAAGAGGTGACCGATATGCGGCGATCTGTGAATGCAGAAGTTGTTGCATCCACATTCGATGAGCCGGCAGACAATCACGTGAGAGTTGCCGGTATCGTACTCGAAAAGGCTAAACGCCTTGTAGAGTGCGGCCACGATGTGGTGATATTGTTGGATTCGATCACCAGGCTGGCGAGAGCTTATAACACGGTAGCTCCAGCTAGTGGTAAAGTGCTCTCTGGTGGAGTCGAAGCAAACGCACTCCACAAACCCAAGAAATTCTTTGGTGCTGCAAGGAATATAGAAAACGGAGGTTCCCTGACAATCCTCGCCACCGCCTTGATAGACACCGGGTCAAAAATGGATGGGGTAATCTTTGAGGAATTCAAGGGAACGGGTAACATGGAGCTTCAGTTGGATCGAAGCCTTGCCAATAAGCGAATGTATCCAGCAATTGATTTACCAAAATCCAGTACGCGAAGAGAAGAGCTGCTTTTAGATAAAGACACGCTCTCCCGAATGTTCATTTTGAGGAATCATCTGGCTGATATGAAGCCCGACGAGGCGATGGATTTCTTGCGAAAACATATGCACGGTACCGTTACCAATGAGGAATTTCTTGCTTCCATGAATGGATAAGGAAGAGGGAGATTTTTGCAATTATTCAATTTCTAGTACCTTTGCCGTCCTTAGTAACTAGCGAAGTTTAGAAAAGATGAAAAGGACGTATCAACCATCACGGAGAAAACGAAAGAATAAACACGGCTTTAGGGCTCGGATGAGTTCTAAGAGCGGCCGTAAAGTGCTGGCACGACGACGAGCGAAGGGACGAACAAAATTGAGCGTGTCAGATGAGCGAAGATTGAAGTAGAATACCTTAGGTAAGAAATAGAATAAAGAGGAACTGATCCAATTCGGTTCCTCTTTTTTATTTTGAGGTCAGGAGTGAATGCATGTGTTCTCAAAAGTTCAATAAGGCAGAAAGGCTAAAAAGTGTCACATCTATAGGCCGTCTATTCAGGGAAGGTAAGTCAATCCACCATTATCCGGTGAGGATAATATATGAACAAGCTGTTGATTCCGGCAGGCGTATACCTGTAAAGGTGGCATTCGCCGTGCCCAGTAGAAAATTCAAAAGTGCTGTACTCCGCAACCGTATCAAACGCAGAATGAAAGAGGCCTACCGTCTTAACAAGTCGGCTCTCTTAGACACATGTCCGAGCCCAGTTGATGTGGTATTTCTCTATACGGGTAAAGAGGAACTATCTTACGAAAAGATTGAGAGGTCGCTTAGAAAATCATTGAGTCATCTGCAAAACGCTATTAAGTGAAAAAAAGGCTTTTCTGGGTCCTGCTTTGTATTGGAGTCTGTATAAATGTCTCCCGGGCCCAGCCGGCCGTTCAGTTTGAGAGGTCAGGTACATATAAGACATTGAAGTTTTTTGAAGGTGATGTGATGACTTTCAAATTGAGATCTGACAAGCGGCATTGGTTTAAGGAAGCGATTGCGCAGATATATGTGGATGAGGGTCTGGTACAATTTGAAAGCAGGGCAGTATTCATTGATAGCATATCCGCTATCCGGGTAGGCAATGCCTCGGGTTTCGTTAGGGGTGCCTCTGCCGGCCTAGTAACTTTTAGCTATGCCTGGGGATTTTGGACTTTGGTATCTCTGGCCTATGGTGATCCTCTCTCCTGGTCTACCGTGGTCATTGGCGCTGGGTCTTATCTGGTAGGAAAATTGCTGAAACTCACTTTTTTTCGAACCCATAAACTGGGCGATCGGAAGAGATTAAAGCTAATCGACCTCACTTTCTACAATGAACTTGAATCATCTTCGCTGAGGAAGTAATCTATTGCGGCATCATAGCCTTTTAATCCAAGCCCGGTTACGCATCCTATTGATCGGGCTGCAGTCAGACTCCCCTCTCGAAGCGCTTCCCGGGCATGAATATTTGAAATATGCACCTCAAGCGCAGGGGTTTCAATAGATGCCAAAGCATCCGCCATAGCAAGAGATGTATGCGAATATGCGCCACCGTTCAAAACGATAGCATCAAAATGAAAACCGACTTCGTGGATCTTATCGATCAGGGCACCTTCGTGATTGGATTGATAGTATTCCAACTTGACCCTGCCGGAATATTTATTTTGAAGAAATTCAAAATAGTCATCGAAAGACCTGTTTCCGTAGATGTGGATTTCCCGCTTTCCAAGGAGATTCAGGTTGGGACCGTTGATAATTATGATTTTCTTCATTCCTTTCTGCTCGTTTGTCTCTTCTCACATCCACCGCTGAATTACAGCAAAAATTATACTAAAATTACATGTCAGAATGTAAGTGATTGATAGTCAGTAAGAAATGATTAATTGTATTGAGCCTGCAACTCGCCTCTTTACTGATCTGGAAGTTTGTCAGCTTAATTGGCCATTTCGGATAAGAACATCAGCCGGACGATCTTGATTTCTTCCAGGGTGATGTCTTCATCAGCAAGTTCCTCATAAGCAGTTTCAATTGAGTCAGACTCGGCCTCCATGAAGTACTCATAAATATCTTCTTTAGAGTATTCATCAATATGATCGTCTACGTAGTACTTGATATTGAGTTTTGTTCCTGAAGAGACAATAATATCCATTTCATCCAGTAGTTCATCCATTGATAGGGATACAGAATTAGCAATGTCATCCAACTGCATCTTACGGTCCACCCCCTGAATGATAGCGACTTTTGCTTTGGATTTGTTGGCGACCGACTTAACCAGGATATCTGTCGGCCTTTCAATGTCATTTTCATCAACGTAGGTTTTGATGAGTTCCACAAAAGCCTTTCCGTATCTACCAGCTTTTCCCTTTGATACGCCGCTGATCCGGGACATATCGTCCATCGAAATGGGGTATAAAGTGGCCATATCTTCGAGAGAAGGATCCTGAAATACTACGTACGGCGGTACTGATTTTTGATGGGCGATCGATCTTCTTAGGTCTTTGAGCATTTTTAGCAGTGAAGAGTCAATGGCCATAGATTTCCCGTTCTCCTCAGGGAAATCTGGGATTTCACTGAAGTCAGTGTTTATGGCAATCTCCACCTTGAATGGTTTTTTTAAGAATTTTCTTCCCTTATCAGTGAGCTTAATGATACCATAGGTTTCCACATCCTTATAGATCAAGTCAATTAGGATGGCGTGCCTGAAGACACTTTGCCAGAAGACCTTATCCTGATCTTTGCCCTTTCCATAATGATCGAGTTTGGAAAAGCCAAAATCTTTCAATAATTGACTATTGACTCCCTGCAAATAATCTATAAGTATTTTGCCTTCGTAGTTCTCCTTCAAATCTTCCGTAGCCTGGATGGCCATTTTCATGGCCTCGGTCACGTCGATTCTTTCACGTGGGTGCCTGCAATTATCACACATTTTATTGCAGTCCTTAGCATCAAATTCTTCTCCAAAGTAGTGCAAGAGAAATTTGCGCCGGCAGGAAGCCGTTTCTACATAGGCCATCATTTCAATCAACAGCTGCATTCCCAGTTGTCGTTCTGCGATGGGTTTATCTCGAAGGAACTTTTCTAATCTTTGAATATCCCGGGGTGCATAGTAGGCGACACACTTCCCTTCCAGCCCATCACGTCCGGCCCGTCCTGTCTCTTGATAATAGTTTTCTATGCTTTTGGGGATATCATAATGAATTACAAATCGCACATCCGGTTTGTCAATGCCCATACCAAAAGCTATGGTAGCTACGATGACATCGATGTCTTCCATCAGGAAGTTATCCTGGGTTTTACTTCGAGTTGATGCTTCCAAACCGGCATGATAAGGAGCTGCTTTGATTCCGTTGACCTGCAATACTTGCGCCAGGGCCTCTGTTGTTTTCCGGGCCTGCACATAGATGATTCCGGACTTACCAGACATTCCTTTGATAAACTGTACTATGTTTTTGAACGTTTGCTCTTTACTGGCTTTAGGTCTGACCTCGTAGTACAGATTATCTCTGTTGAAGGAAGAGATATACTGCTTCACTTCACGCATATTGAGGTTCTTAATGATGTCAGATTGTACCTTAGGAGTAGCTGTTGCCGTTAGCGCTACCAAAGGAATTTTATGATCGATCGCGTCAATCATATCCCTGATCCGGCGATACTCTGGTCTGAAATCGTGACCCCACTCCGAGATACAGTGCGCTTCATCAACTGCCACAAAAGAAATGTTCACTTTCTTGAAAAACTCAATGTTCTCATCCTTAGTCAGTGTCTCAGGCGCCACATACAGTATTTTCGTACTTCCAGATAAAATGTCTGCTTTTACCTTTTTTGCCTGGTTTTTGGTCAAAGATGAATTGAGAAAATGCGCAGTCTCATCAAGCTGACTGTAACCACGAATAGCGTCGACTTGATTTTTCATGAGAGCTATCAGTGGCGAAATGATGATTGCTGTGCCCGGTTGCATCATTGCTGGCATCTGATAGCACAATGACTTACCACCTCCAGTAGGCATGATCACGAAAGTATCATACGACTCGAGAACACTCTTTACAATCTCTTCTTGATTACCTTTGAATTGATCGAAACCAAAATGCTCCTGTAATGCAGTATGCAGCTTCGATGTGGTTGTCATTTCAAATTTATTGCTAAATCCCCTTGAATAGTGGGTATTCTTTATTCGGGTCAATAGTCATCACCAGTCTTACTAAATTTAACTTTTTTTTATCAACCAAACCTATACAAATTAGTAAGCGGCCAATCATACCGGATATCCTTGATGCAGCAAAAATCATCGAGCTTGCTCGTGATACAATTCAGATTGAAGAAAGAACTTTAAGTGCCTTGGCTGCCGGACTAGGTGATTCTTTTGTAGATGCCATCAAATCCATCCATGGTTCAGATGGCCGGCTCGTTGTGACCGGCATCGGAAAAAGTGCCTTGATCGGTCACAAGCTCGTAGCCACATTCAACTCCACTGGAACCCCCGCTCTCTTTATGCATGCTGCTGATGCTGTGCACGGGGACATAGGCATGCTTTTAGAGGAGGACATTTTACTTATCCTCTCAAAAAGTGGTGAAACCGCTGAAATCAAAGCACTGGTGCCGCTGGTGCGTGAAAAGGGTAACAGTATCCTTGCGATCGTCTCGAAGGAGGACTCTTACCTGGCACAACATGCTGATGTAGTCATCGAAGCTAAGGTTGAAAAAGAAGCTGATCCACACAACCTGGCACCGACTGCCAGTACCGTTGCTCAGTTGGCACTAGGAGATGCTATGGCGGTGTGTCTACTGAACCTAAAAGGTTTCGGCAAAACCGATTTTGCCACGCTTCATCCGGGTGGCACTCTTGGCAAACAACTTTACCTTAGGGTGAGTGATATTTATCCCCGACACGAAGTACCAAGAGTTCTGCCAGATGCTAATGTCAAAGAGGTTATTCTTGAGATAAGCTCAAAACGATTGGGAGCTACTGCCGTTGTCAATCGGGAAGAGCAGGTGGTGGGTATAATTACTGATGGTGATCTGAGAAGGATGCTGGAAAGATTTGATCAATTTAGTGCGGTCACAGCAGATGATATTATGACCACCAGTCCCAAAATTATTGCACCCGATGAACTAGCTATCAAAGCAGCTGAAATTATTCGGGAGAACAGTATTGGTCAATTGTTGGTGGTCGATGGCAGCAGGTATTTGGGAATTGTTCACATTCACGATCTTCTAAAGGAGGGTCTAGTCTAAATCAGGTCAATGTTTTTTCCCATAGGAGATGATCAGATCAGAGGTGGTGCATATCCTATCTTTAGCTACACTTTCGTTGCAGTGAATATTCTGGTATTTCTCTGGCAGTACAGCCTTTCTCCGGAGGATCATATGGCTTTTGTATTGAGATACAGCACAACTCCGTCACAGATTGAACAAGGATTGAATCTTTATACTTTGGGAACCTCCATGTTTCTACATGGGGGCTGGTTTCATCTGTTGTCCAATATGCTCTTTTTATGGGTATTTGCTGATAATATTGAAGCCACCATTGGCAATTTGTCCTTCTTCCTTTTTTACGTAGCTAGCGGAATTCTTGCCAGCCTGGCACATGTATATTTTAATTTGGGCAGTGATATACCGAGCCTGGGCGCAAGTGGGGCGGTTTCGGGAGTGCTGGGAGCTTACCTGATCATGTTTCCAAGATCGAAAGTAAAGGTGATGTTATTTCTCTTGATCATACTAAGGAGGATCACGATGACTGCCGTAGCTTTTCTAGGCATCTGGATCGTCCTGCAGGTTGCGCAGGGCATCAATTCCATGAGTGTGACATCCGATTCAGGGGGCACCGCCTGGTGGGCTCACATTGGAGGCTTTGCGTTTGGAATGATCGCTGGTTTACTCTTCAGAGGTCAAGCACGTCGTTTTCAACTCGGTTAGCATTCTGTAAGAATTTTAGCCCAGCCAGCAAAAGGAAGATGTAGATGGCAACGCCCCTTGAGGTTTCTAAAGTGTTTTCAGCAAAGAAAGAGAAGAAAATGATTGAATTGGCAGCAAGAAAGAGAGGCTCCCTAAAGTGACTGCGATTAAGGATCGGAAGGAAGAAAGAGAGCAAGATCAGAAGAAGCCCGATTATTCCGCTTCCGGTGAGTATAGAAATCCATTGGTTATGCGGCAGTATGTAGGTGTTTTTGTCGTACTCCTCGAGGAAGTATTTCTTCATAGATCGCCTGAGATCACCCGGGCCTACCCCAGTCAGCAGATTATCAGACGCTAAATCAAGTCCGGCTCGCAGACTTAAGAGTCTCTCTGAGTCACTATAGGCATTCCATTTCTTTAGCCGGTATCTTGAATAGTCTTCAATCATATATTGAATCTTATTTCTAAAGGTTGGAAGCGTATGGTAAGTTATTAAGGGTACTGCAGCGAGGCCGACAATATAGAGTAATGTCCTCGCTCTCCAATGCACTATCAGAGAGATGAAAATGAAGACAAGGATGGTCAAATAAAGTGCCGCAATTCCACTGCGAATAGCCAGTAGATGCAGAACAAAAAAGAAGTAGACGGAGAGCGTGAGGTAGATCTTAGGTTCTTCGCGATAAAACCAGCGAAACTTCCTCTTATGAAGAATAAAGGATGCTAGACAGCAGATCGCAATGAGAAGACTATATCGGATATGATTGCCGGGTGTAGATATCACATGTCCTCTCTGTAGCCTGAATAATACTTGTTCATAGTTCGCTCCAAATTCCCAGAGCACTGGAATGGTGCTGAGAAAAACGATTAATACGAACAAAGCAAACATCCGGTAGTAAGTATTGCTGGATATAGGAGGCATTAGATACCAGGCAAGTGGTAGCAGTAAGAATGGTGCCCTTAATCTCAATCTTGACAGCCAGAATGAGGAGTCCTCAGAATAGAGGCCTCCAAAGAGCACTACCAGAAATGGCAAGGTGATGACCCACCACACGGGTTCATTCATCCATTTTTGGACCTTGACCAAAAGATTCGGTCTTAGGCGTATCCTAAGGGGCTTAAGGGTAACATCGCAAATGCCTAAAGTGCCCATAGCAAACATAGCCACCGAAAGAAGGAATGTGGAATATAGTAGGGATGCAAAAAAAATAGCGCTTACCCCCAGGAACAAGATTTGAAAATCACGCTCCGGATTTGCTATCTGGCCAGATTCAGGTGAAGATTGCGTATCCATTTGAATAATCATAAAATTATACCTTTACGCCTTATTTCAAGCCTCGTATTATCATGTCGGATCTATTGTTTGAGCAGGTTCGTGATCTGATCAAAGAGATTGACACAGTTCAACCAGGTTCTAGTGAAGAACTGGAAGCTTTTCGCGTGCAGTTTTTGGGGTCAAAAAACCGAATCAAGCCACTCTTTGCTGGGATGCGGGAAATCGAGAACAATCGCAAGAAGGATTTTGGATTACTGCTCAATGAAGCCAAGTCAAAGGCTGCTGAGAAGTATGAGATTCTTCAGAGTCAGCTTGTCAGTAAAGATAAAAGTGAAGGACATGGGCTTGATTTGACAGCTCCAGGATTGCCTTTGCCTTTGGGGTCCAGGCATCCTGTTTCGATCGTGTTGAATCAGATCGTGGATATTTTTCAAAGAATGGGATTCTCTGTAGTAGAAAACAGAGAGATTGAAGATGAATGGCATAATTTCACAGCGCTCAACACACCCGAGGATCATCCTGCACGCGACATGACTGACACATACTATATCAAGAATGATCTGTCGCATGTCTTGCGATCGCAAACTTCCACCGTACAAGTGCATGAGATGGAATCGAGGAAACCCCCGATTCGGATCATCTCACCTGGACGGGTCTACCGGAATGAAACTGTCTCGGCCCGGGCCCATTGCCAGTTTCACCAGGTAGAAGGCCTGTATGTCGATGAGGGAGTTTCATTTGCAGACATGAAACAAGTGCTCTACCATTTTGCCAAAGAATTGTATGGTGAAGACGTGGTGATCAGGCTGCGACCTTCCTACTTTCCCTTCACGGAACCAAGCGCTGAGATGGATGTTTATTGGGGCTTGAACAATGAAGACGATTACCGGCTCACCAAAGGCACTGGTTGGCTCGAAATTCTGGGATGCGGCATGGTAGATCCCAATGTGCTTGATTTCTGCGGCATCGACTCGGAGAAGTATACGGGATTTGCTTTTGGTATGGGTATCGAACGGCAAGCCATGCGCAAATACAAGATCAATGATATCCGCCTTCTTTTCGAGAACGACATTCGATTTCTGGAACAATTCAAGTCTGCGTTTTAGCTCCTCGATCTAATGAAGCCTGGTATTCCCAAAGGAACCCGTGATTTTATACCTAGTGAGGTGTATCGTCGTCAGTACATTTTCGACATCATCAAAACACTATTTGAGAGGTACGGGTACCAGCCCATTGAAACACCGGTGATGGAGAACCTCGAAACTTTAACCGGGAAATATGGTGATGAGGGAGATAAGTTGCTTTTTAAAGTACTGAATAATGGAGACTTCTTGTCCAAGGCAGACAAGGATGCCTTATCCAGGCTCGACTCACAAAAGCTTGTTCATTCTATTGCCCGGCGGGGGCTACGCTATGACCTGACAGTACCTTTTGCCCGCTTTGTGACCATGCATCAGCATGAAATAACAATGCCTTTTAAACGCTATGCCATACAACCCGTTTGGCGTGCTGACCGTCCACAGAAAGGACGCTATCAGGAATTTTATCAGTGTGATGTAGATGTAGTGGGCACTGATTCATTGATTTGTGAAGCTGAGTATCTAAGAATAATCGATCAAGTTTTCAAAAACCTGGGACTGGACGTCGTCATTTATCTCAACAACCGAAAAATTCTCGCTGGAATAGCGGAAGAGATTGGCACTCCGAACCGGCTGAATGAGATGACTGTGATCATCGATAAAATGGACAAGATAGGTGAGGAAGGGGTCCATAAGGAATTGTCCAAAATGGAGTTTTCCGAATCACAGATAACCCGGTTACTTTCCCTGTTGTCAATGGATGATCTGCAGACTATGCAAGATTCCCTGAAAGGATCGGAGATAGGACAGAAAGGGATTTCAGAAATGCAGGAGGTACTATCCTATCTGGATGGGCTATATCTTCATAATGAAGTCGTAACGAAGGTAAGCCTGGCTCGAGGGTTGAACTACTACACCGGATGTATCTTTGAAGTGTCTGCAAAGGATATTGAATTTGGCAGTCTCTTAGGAGGAGGTCGCTACGATAATCTCACCGGCGTTTTTGGTCTGAAGGGTGTATCAGGAGTAGGTATATCTTTCGGAGTAGAGCGAATTTATGATGTGATGGAAATGAAGGATCTTTTCCCATCAGAGCTTGCTCAAAGTATTAAAGTACTATTTGTTGCTCTGGATGAGGCGTCGCATAAGAGGGCGTTTTTCCTGGCTGAGAACTGCAGGATGAAGGGGATTTCATGCGATGTTTATCCGGATCCGGTAAAAATCAAGAAGCAAATGAAGTATGCTGACCAGATCGGTGTAAAGCATGTAGTGGTGATCGGATCAGAAGAATTAAAGAGCGACAAATACACTTTTCGCGACATGCAATCGGGTGATCAGGAACTCCTGGGACAAGATGAACTTGTTCAAAAGCTATTGATGTGATTCAGGTTAGTGGCAAGAACTACCGGTGCCTTGATGACATCCAAAAGGGACTAAAAGGAGGAGATCTCACGTCCGTGCAACTGGTGCAAGCCTACTTGAGGGAGGTCAAAGCTAACACACATCTGAATGCATATGTTGAGGTATATGAAAATGAGGCGATGACTGCCGCCAGAGACCTGGACGAAAGAATCCATACTTCAAGTGCCAAACTTGGTCCACTTTTCGGAGCGGTACTCAGCGTCAAAGATGTTATAGCTCAAGAGAATCACCATCTCACGGCAGGTTCAAGGATTCTTGAGGGATACACCAGTATCTACACAGCTACTGCTGTGCAACGATTGCTGGATGCTGATGCTATCATTATCGGACGGGTCAATTGCGATGAGTTTGCGATGGGATCTGACAACCGTACGTCAGTGTATGGACCTGTCCGCAATGGTGAACACCAAGAACATGTACCCGGTGGATCTTCTGGTGGATCTGCAGTCTCTGTTCAAGTCAACACCTGTCTAGCTTCCATTGGTTCTGATACCGGAGGATCAGTTCGACAACCTGCCTCTTTCTGCGGATTGATCGGCTTCAAACCGAGCTATGGCAGGATCAGCCGTCATGGATTGATAGCATATGGTTCTTCCTTTGATCAAATCGGGGTTATTGGCAAGAAACTGGATGATGTGACTAAAATCTACGAAGTGATGAAGGGTGTCGATGATTACGACGCCACACTGATCGACCCCCTCATGGTTGAGGACAGACCAATTAGAAAGAAACTGGCATATCTAAAGGATGCTGTTGAGCACCCTTCACTCCAGCCCGAGATCCGGGAAACATTTCTAAAGAAGGTTAAGTCATTACAAGCGCGGGATATTGAGGTTCAACCCGTCGATTTCGAGCTTATAGACTACCTGATTCCCGCCTACTACGTGCTCACATCAGCCGAAGCATCTTCCAACTTGTCACGGTACGATGGTCTACGATATGGACGCCGTTCACCACATGCAACTACATTACTGGAAAGCTATTCTAAGACCCGCACAGAGGGATTTGGATTAGAAGTAAAGAGGAGGATACTGTTGGGAACATTTGTCCTGAGTGTGGGATATTACGACGCCTATTTTGCAAAAGCTCAGAAGGTAAGGCGACTAATTAAGGCACAGATTTCACGGGTATTGGCAGAATACGACGGGCTACTGTTACCCACAACCCCACGAACCGCCTGGAAGCTTGGAGCTGAAATGAGTCCGGTACAGATATATCTTTCAGATGTCTTCTCGGTATTGGCAAATCTGGTGGGATTCCCTGCGATATCCTTACCCATGGGCAAGGATGTGGAAAACTTACCTTTTGGAATACAGCTAATTTCAGGAACTTTTCAAGAGCATTTACTTTTTGTTTATTCGAAGTTAATTCTAGACGACGAGGATTCAGTAGTAGAGACGATTTAAAGTATTTTTAACAGGAAGACTCGTTACGAGAACTGTAGTTTTGGCTATTTTTGCCGGCTGATTGAGATCAATGTTGTGGTTGGCATGATTTATGCATTAAAAAAAATTATAATGTATTAAATCTAAAAAACCAATATGTTGTCTCGAGAATTAATGAAAACCAACAGGTGTTCCATGATCAAACTGCCATTTCTGCAGGCTTGGATATTATTGTGCTTTTTCCTGGTGAATCTAAGCTGGGTAAAAGCCTCTGATGCGATCTCATTTGATGCAGCCGCAGTCAGTGCTTTTAATAGCTTTTTGGACCCTGTCGACGAAGACAGAGTAGCCCGCTATATAGAGGATTTCCTAAAGCATTCGCAAAGCACAGAAGAGATGCTAGGTCGCGGGTTTCGATATTTTCCTTTAATCGAGAAGGAGTTAAGTCGCCAAGGTCTTCCGGAACAATTAAAGGTTATTCCAATAATTGAATCCAGGTTTAATCCATCGGCGGTGTCGCGAGTAGGGGCAGTTGGGCTTTGGCAGATTATGATGCCTACGGGAAGAGAGCTTGGACTAATGATCAATCGTCATATTGACGAGAGAAGAGATCCGGCCAAGGCTACGGTGGCAGCGATTGAGTACTTAAGAATCCTCTATGAGAGATATCAGGATTGGACCCTTGCGTTTGCAGCTTATAATGCCGGACCCGGTACGGTAAACAGAGCCATTCGCTATGCAGGAGGTGAGAGATCATTCAAAGCGATCAAGCCCTTTCTACCTAGAGAGACCCAACTTTATATTCCGAAGTATATAGCTGCTCAATACATCGTAGAGCATTATCTGGAGCTTGGCATGACCCCTCTCTATCCCAGCCTCGACTTTCAGTTGACCGGTCATGTGGTCGTTCATAAATATTTGACACTTGAGGATATTTCGCAAGTCACTGGCTTGCCAAAAGACCTGGTTAGTGATCTGAATCCAGGACTTCGACGAGGCTATGTTCCTTCTCTTACCAAAGGATATGACCTGGTACTTCCGAAAAGAGTAATCCCCACTTTTGAGTATTTCCTTGCGACAAATGAAGCTCTTCCAAACCCTTTTGAATATCGAACCTACGAACATGTCGTGGACGAATCGAAAAGCATCTATGAAGTTGCTTCGCAATTAAGTGTAGATCCTTATTTGTTGAAATATTGGAATTATCTCTCTAGTGATATGATCAACGGTGGACAAACATTGATGATTCATGAACTGTTCGATCCATCTCAAGCGGCAGTGGAGGAAGAACCTCCCCCCATGGAAAAGGTAGACGAATTGATAATACTACCCAACCAGATAAAAGCCGGTTGGATGGAATCCCGGCTGGTTCAAATTGAGAAGCAAAGGCAGGAAGAACATGCCTGGCAGCTTCATCAAGACCGGCACTAATCCTATTTATTCTAGGAAGAAGACCTGAATTCCTCTGGCTACAAGATGCTGGATGGAATTTTCCTCGTTGTGGAAGTAATCTTAAAAGGAATAGGCCCGGGTCGAAACCCAGGCCTATCAACCAAACCCTAACCCCATGAACATGAATCTTATGAAATCTCGATTGAACGAGCCTTTTCTTTCATTTTCGGTATTTCAATACTGAGGATTCCCTTTTCATAAGCTGCTTTCACCTCACCACCTCTTCCATATTTCTCCAATCGAAAAACTCTCGTAAAACAACTGTTGAAAAATTCTCTTCGCTTCCAATTGGAGGATTCTTCGCCAATGTTTTCCTCAATCTTCGCTCTCACTGTCAGCAGACCTTCGTCCACAGTTATTTCAAAATCCTCTTTACTATATCCTGGCGCAACCACATCAATCCTCAACACATCTTCTTTTTCTATAACGTTTGCCCTGGGCAAAGCGTTCACCAAGTCCGAATCCACCACTTCAGCTGCACTTCTGCTAAACAACGCATCAATGGAGTCAGACAATTGCGCGTGTATTGGTAGAAACGAATACGCATTTATTAAGTTCATATTACGATGTTTTTATTATCTTAAAGAGTGTTAAGAATTTCTTAAAAAACTTCAATTGTCCGGGGAGCTTCTTTCTTGGCCTCTTCTCTCTTTTGAAGATTGATTATCAATACTCCTTGACTAATAGAGGCTGATATCTTCTCCTTGTCAATACTATCCCCAACGGTAAAGGCTTTTTCAAAGGATCTTGGAACAAACTCCTGTTGATGAAATTGACCTGTTTCCTCATTCTTCTTGACTGAGCCTCGTATCACCAGTGTATCTCCCTCCTTGAACTCAATAGCTATTTGCTCCCTTTCAAATCCGGGAATAGCAAGCTGCAATTCAAAGTGATCATCACATTCTTTTAGATTGACTGGAATGCTAAGATTAAAGTCATTTACTCGTTTTGGTGCCCTCTTCATTGCGTATCTACTTTGATTCGGACTTCTGGTTATGACCTGCATGATCTAATTTTTTAAGCTGTTATAAAATAAATCCTTCACTAGAGCCTGCCTCAATTGACGTACCATCTCTCAATATGGGTCGAAAAGACAGAGGCCCACCAAGAAACACGACAAAACGTCAGTATTTGTTGAGACCTTGGCGTCAAAATGGCTGGTTGTGAGCTTAGTTAATGTGGGAGTCGATCTCGGAGTACTCCGTATAGAAAAGTGCCAAACATTGCGGCAGAGAGGAAGACAATGAGAACGGTAACACCGCTTCCTAAGAGAATAAACATTGGTCCGGGACAAACACCCGCTAGGGCCCAACCAAGACCGAAGATGAATCCCCCTATAAGATATCTGGGAATGCTGAGGTCTTTATTGTTGATTTGAATGGGATTTCCGTCACTGGCTTTTATCCGACCTTTTTTTATGAGCTGTACTATAATGACACCAGCGGCCACAGCCGAGAAAATGATTCCATACATGTGAAAGGACTGAAAATGGAACATCTCAAATATCCTGTACCAGGATACGGCCTCAGCCTTATAAAGGGTAATTCCAAAAATGATCCCCACCAATATGAATCTTGACATCTTCATTTCAAAATAGTTTTAGAACAGAATTGGAAATATCAAGTGAACCATTGCCAACCCCCCCAGAAAAAAACCAACAACTGCCAGTAAGGATGGCAACTGTAGTGCGGAAAGTCCACTGATAGCGTGTCCGGATGTGCAACCCCCTGCATAGCGGGCGCCAAATCCGACCAGGAAGCCACCAATTACGATGATGATAAAACCCTGCATGGTAAATAGAGAAGGCCAGCTATAGAATTCGGGAACAATGGGTACATTGCCCTCTGATACTTCATGACCTAACTCTGATAATGTGGCAACCGTAGCAGCAGATATCCCTGCAACGTTCTCTCCGGGATCAGTAAAGTAATGAGCTGCCACATAACCTCCAAACATCGCTCCCAGAGCCACCAACAAATTCCAACCTTGGGACGCCCAATCAAATTTGAAAAATGAAGCATAATCATCAGCCCCATCTGCGGCACACATAACCCGGAAGTTGGCAGAGATACCAAACTCCTTTCCCCAGAAAAGAAGCAGAAACATGATGAATGCAATCATCGGACCTGCAATCCACCAGGGCCATGGTTGACTAATGATATCACGGATGTCGATTAAGAACTGAGGCATGACCGAAGATTTTAAGCCTCAAAAATAGATTCACCTCGAAATCTCAATGAAGATCTCCGTTAGTTTCGTAGATGATTATGATTAGCAGGGACTGTCGTGAGAATTGCCTTGCCTGCAATATCTTACGTCTTTGGTTCTACAACCAAAACTCCTCGCATAGTTGTAGCATGGCCGGGAAAGGTACAGACAAACATGTATTCTCCTGGCTCTTCGGGAGCAGTGAAATATATGATATCAGAACTATTAGGCCCTAGTAAATTCGTGTGAAACAATATTTCATCCCTTAGTGGAATGTAACCCATTTCCTGGCCTTTCAATCCCAGTTGGAGAGCAGCATTCCCAATAACATCTGCAGCGCCAGGGCTTACTATGAGCAGATTGTGCATCATATCATCCGGATTATTAAAGATCCACTTGATCTTGCTGCCAGCCTTTACCACTACCTGATCGGTATCATATCGCATCCCCGGCAATGTGCCAATCTCGATGGTCTGGTCCGGCCCATTCAGCCACGAACCAGGCATGTCTGTCACCCGCTTGTCTGATTTCAAATCAACCGTTTCAAAGACAGCATGAGGGTCCACCTCCTTGGCTGCAATACGTTCACCTTCTGGGATCTGATTGAGTGTAAAATAAGCGGTAGGATGTATTAGGGGTTGATCAACCTTTGAGCGAACACCAGGACCAGAAATTTCATAGATATATCCTTCTCTTAATCCTTCAACATGCAGAGTTGCCGTCAATCCTTCCTGGTCGACTTCAACCTTGTAGATTGCACGTTCCTGCTGATCGATCGCCGGACTACCATAAAGATGATGATATAAGTAAGTGAAATCTGTAATGGAGTAGGACTCCGGGTTAGCGGCTGAAGCCCTGTCCACTGGTTCGGTAAATGTCAGCAGGAATCCATTGGATCGGGCATTGATGGTTTTGATTTCAAACGGATTTCTGCCAGTCCATTCCAACCTCTCAAGTCCATATGGTTCCTGCCCGGTTGAAGCCCAGCCTCGATTGGTCATACCCACATACAATTTTAGATCGGGACCCCATGCCATTCTCAGGACTCCTGAAGCAAATCCTTCTCTGAAGCCAAAACAAGCACCTTGATAGACCCCATTTACTTTTTCCTGATAAACCCTCATGATCTTGCTATGTCCCTGGTCCCCAACCAAGAGTTGATCTGTAAAGGGACCAAACCCTTCCGGGATCACTATCAAATCACTGGTACTTATGCCCATGAGTGTATGCGGAAACCACACCGAAGGCGGTTTGACCTCCGGATGTATCTCTTGATAATCATATAGGCTGACGCCCTTCGTGTCATCAATATCTTCCATCTTTAGTTGAAGGGTTGATCCCTTCTCGCCACTCCACTTCAAACCTTCGGGATGACCGACAAAATCTCCCTTTTCTACATGGGTCATCCTCCCCGAACCCACCCAGTCGCCCTGATTCTCGGTGTAGAAGATGTCTCCGGCGGCATTGAGTCCAAATCCAGCAGGAGATCGCATTCCGGTGGCAATGGGTGTCATCTCACCTTCTGCTGAAATCTGTAACATCCAACCTCTCCACTTCGATTCACTGGCTCCTCGACCTACCCAACCCAGATTTAGGGTCACCAGCATACTCCCATCAGGCAAGAACTTAGGCCCATAAGAATACTCATGATAGTTACCATTGAGATCCCAAATGTAGATGCTTTCATATTGATCAGCTACACCATCTTCATCAACATCCGATAATTTAGTGAGTTCTCCACGTTGAGTCATAAAGTAGCTGCCATCTTGGTAGGCCATCATAAGGGGCTCATGTAAACCATGCGCATATCGATTATACGTTGGATTTTCAGATCCGGGGTTTGATATAACCCACACCTCACCCCGTCGGGTACATACTCCTAATTTTCCGGTTTCATCAAATGCCAGCCCCCCTGCTTCAAGGACAATGCCCTCAGGGATAGCTACCGGGCTGATCCTGTAGTAATTTGATTCTTCAAGACCAGGTGAAGTCTGACCCGTGGTGAAGCATGTGAAAAGCAGGAAAAACGCTATCCAATTGATGGTTCTGATAAAGTAAATCTTGTGAACTGACATATGACCTACCATAAAATGTTATAAGAAAAACTCTGCAGACCACCTTCATTGGATACGGGAAATCGAAGCTCGGTTCCCGAAGATGTCTGTGCCACGGCAACTTCTTCATCTGTCTGTAGATAGTACTGACCATCTACGCTGTAAAGCCCATTTTCGAGTTGCACGATGTTTCTGGCTGCCTGGAGGCGATAGTAGGTATTCTCTACTGGCTCCTGACTTGCGAACGTAATATTTCGATTTAGACTTTTTTTATCTGATCCAGGGGAAAGTTTATCCTCGAGCTGGATGTTTTTGTAATGGTATTGAAAAACTGGCCGCCCATCCTGATCTATCCGGTAACCTCTATATCTAAAGTCATCTGAGATGTAGGCTGGCCAAGCTGCATCTGACTTGGAAAGGGAAGCAATTGGCACCCCACTTGTGAATTCGATTGCTGCGTTAAGAGGTTTGAGTAATTGAGACTGCCCACGACCTCGCCACATCTCTGACACATCAGCATAATCTCCTTTCCATGACTTGATCACAAATCCATGGCGGAGATCATAACTGAAATGCACTCCGCTTGGATCACCAACTGAAAGTGTATGAGTGAGTTTTTCACCACCGTATTCGACGAATCCACCCAACATTTCCGGAGTCTCCAGTTCAGTAACAGCAACTGCCGGTTGAGCAGCCTCCCGGGCTTCCCATTCCGCAATGAGATCCGTGGAAGCCAACGTCCTTTTGACGATCTGGGGACCCTCGTACTTTACAGTCAGTAGCGCCAACCAGATTTCTTGATAGTAGGTCATCTCAAAGTCGTGTATGCCAGCATCAAGATGGACGAGGCCCCGTTCTATACCCAGACCAGGTTCACCGAGATTGTGCACTACCAGTTGTGAATCGATGTACAGATCACCCCCATCATCAATGGCGGTCTCAAACAAATATTCTCCAGAAGTTGGCACATGTAATTTGCCATAAAATACGAGACCATAGTGATCAGCCTGATCCGATGAAGTTGTCAAATCGAGAAAAGAGACTTCACCACTCGATTCTGGAGCAATACTATCAAAGGATGGCAGATAGTCCCATTTGCCTTTGTACCTTTCATACCTCACATCTGTAAGAGCAAGGGTATCCAGACCATAAGCTTTGTATTCTATGTTTCTGAATGCAACAGGGCCATGATCGCCTTGAATAAGGAAAGGTCCCCAAGCCGCCTCGCCCTCAAGCCCGGCTCCCCGGGTAGGGCCAGTCTGTTCCACATCCTTTTGAATAAGCATTCCATTTAAATAGACATACTCAAAGGATGCATTCTTAATCTTCTCACCTTGATCATTAAATCTGGGCGCTTTGAAATACACGTGAAATTGCTGCCATAGTCCGGGTGCTTTTGCTGCATTGACCATTGGCGGCGTTCCTTCATAACCTTCTTCACCCTCTGGTTTTGATTCATCCCATCGCTCATAGATTCCCCCCATGTCTCCATGACTCACATCCTCTTTTCCCCAACTATCCAGCAATTGCAATTCATACCTGCTTTGAAAATAAAATCCGGAATTGGAGCCTTTCGGCATCATTACTTCAAATTTTATCTCCAGGTCGCCATGCTCAAGATTTGATATCAGATTCTTTTGGGTTTCCTCAGTGGGCTTATTTACCATGACACCAGTGCCAGATTCAGTTTGGATATCGAGATCCTTGCTCATATCGGACCATACCGACTGAGCAACCTGCCAGTTTTGACCTGGATCGGCAAAAGCACTTAGATCTGAAAGGGGAAGAGTGTCGAAGGGAAGCGACTCCAGAACAGCCGGGTCGGCACTTTTCTCTCCCGAGGTCACATTTTTACCACAAGTTGTGAGTAGCATGCTAATACCGATGAAAATCAGATACCTCATGTCATTTGAAAAATTAGAAGTGGTGAAGTTAACAAAAAGGAACTATGGACTTTTCAAGGGCATTATGCTCGGCAAGCGACCCAAATCACATGATCAGGTAAGGTTCGTCATTAGCTATCACGGTGGTCAAGCATTATTTTACCTGGCATGAGCCTGAAACTAATCATAGTGGCTGGATTGCCAGGGACAGGTAAAACCTTCCTGGCCCGACGGGTAGCCAAGAAACTGGGTCTCCCATATCTCGGTACGGATCAGATCCGGAGACAGATGATAACCAAACCTACCTACAACGGAGAAGAAAAGAACCGGATTTATGAGCACCTTGCAACAGCGACTATATCTTTCCTTGAGAAGGGGGTCAGTTGTGTGATCGATGGAACTTTTTCTAAAAAAGAATGGAGGGAATCGATCATGCTGGTCGCAAAAAGATTTAAAGCCAAGGTGCACGTGATTAGAGTGTGGGCAGAGGAAGAAGTACTTCAACAAAGACTGCAGAAGAAGAGGGTAGACAGCGATGCTGACTACGAAGTCCATGAAAAATTGAAGAAGGAAAGCGATCCCTGGCAGCAACCACATCTCCTTATTCAGTCGGGAGCTGATTCTGTCGAGGTCATGATTGGAAAGGTGATGAAATATCTTGAGGAAAGATGACGCAGCATGACGTGCAGGCACTATTGATTTCCTTGCAACAAGATCATGCAGTGAAGGCAGAGTTGATTGAAACTCATATATCCTATGTGATCCTGACATCCCATCATGCTTATAAGATCAAGAAGCCGATGAAATACTCATTTCTTGATTTCTCCACTCCCGAAGCCAGAAAGTTTTACTGCAATCGTGAACTCGAATTAAACCAGCGGCTAGAGCCCGAAGTTTATCGCGATGTTGTACCAATTCGCCATCTTGATAAAGATTGGTATATCGGCGGCACTCGGGGTGCGATTGCCGATCATGCTGTTGTAATGAAGCGGTTGAATAGTGAATTACAAATGGATGTATTACTTCGCCAAAAGCAAGTTAGCATCGAGCAGATCGAACAAGTGGCACAGAAGGTTGCCAGATTTCACCAAGGGGCAGAAGTGATTGGACATAAGCCGGATATATCAGATGAGTATATCGAAGATTTTGAAGATATACATTCAGTTCGCGATAGCGTAGGTCGACACTTGGGAAGTCGCTATGCCAAGATTCTCGAAGAAGTTGTGAGTAAATCGAGGACATATTTGGATCGGAACCGGTCTTTCATTCAGAGTAGGGTCAGTGACGGCTTTATCCGGGATGTACATGGAGATCTCCATGCTCGCAATATATTTTTATACGATCCACCCATTATTTTTGATTGTATCGAATTTAATGACCACTTCAGGCAGATAGATGTGCTGAGTGAAATTGGCTTTCTGATGATGGACCTGGAAGCCGCAAATGAACAGCAATTGGCTACTTGCTTCCTTCATAGTTACCTGAGTCATTTCGAGGCCATCCACAATCAAGGTGACCGGGCTCTCTTGCTCTTCTTCAAGACTTACCGGGCCAACGTTCGGGCTAAAGTGAATGCTCTGCGTCTGATTTCAGAAGAGATTGGATATGATCGCCAAGAGTTGATTTTCGAGATAAGGAAGTACCTCAAGTTGATGGACCAATATGTTTGTCAGCTGGATGGACAATAATTAGGAACTTGATGACATTGTATCACAACTCCATTTAATATTCCGAGATGAACTGAGATCTGATGAAGAAACTCCCCCATAAATTTTCCATGTTTATTCTTTGGATTACGATGGTGATCTTACCAGTTTCTTGCAGTATTGGTCAAAACGATGGCCCTTCCATTCTACAAGTGTCGAATCCTATAACGCCGGAATATATCCGTAATAATTTAAGATCGCAGACTCCCCGTTTCATCCTCAACCAGGAAAAGTTGGAGGTTTTCTTGGAAAAAGTACAAAGTGATCCTGTTGTATCGAATGTATATCAGGCAATTCGTAAGGAGGCCAAATTGGTAATCGACCAGCCTTTGCTGCAAAGGGATATGATTGGCCGTCGTCTGTTGAATGTCTCCCGTCAGATGCTTCACAGGATGAATGTACTGGCTACTGTATACCTGGTGGAAAAGGACCAGGTCATTTTGGAAAGAATAAATGACGAACTCCAGGCTGTCTGTCAATTTGAGGACTGGAATCCCGCGCACTTTCTTGACGTGGCAGAGATGGCAATGGCCGTTTCATTAGCCCTGGATTGGACTGGCGACGCTCTGCCGGAGCAAACAGTTGCAATAGCAAAGGAAGCCTTGTGGCAAAAAGCACTTTTGCCGAGTTTTGAAGATGCCGGGCACAACTGGTGGATCGACAGAAATAACAATTGGAATCAGGTTTGTCATGCAGGAATGATTGCGGCAGCAATTACTTTGGCAGAAGAAAAATCTGACCTGGCAAGCAAGACCATCAGCCGTGCCTTGGAAGACATACCTTTCGGGATGGGAGAGTATGCCCCGGATGGCGTATATCCTGAGGGCTCGACCTATTGGGAATATGGTACTATGTTTACCGTCCTCACTATCGACATGCTGGAGAGTGCGTTGGGATCTGACTTTGGAATAACCCAATCACCGGGATTTATGGAGAGCGCAGAGTTCAGGGTTCGATCAGTTGCGCCTTCCGGTCAATATTTCAATTTTGCGGATTGCGGTGACAAACGCTCAAGCAATGGTGATTTCACCTTGGCCTGGTTTGCGAAAAAGACTGGCAATGCCGCCTTTTTTGAGACCGAGAGATTCCTCCGGGATCCTGCAGACATGTCTCATCTGGCAAGGCATGTTGGTGCCGGGTTGGTATGGCTTTCGGAATTTGAGCCGATATCTAGCGGAGACCTGAAGGCAAATTGGCATGGGGGAGGTGCAAATCCGGTCGCGATCTTCAGTGATGCCAATGATCAAAGTTATCTGGGAGTAAAAGGTGGAAAGGGCACTTTGAATCATGGTAATATGGATGCCGGATCCTTTGTTTTCGAGCTGGATGGAATCCGTTGGTTCATAGATCCGGGGAATCAAAATTATCATGATCTGGAAAAGATAGGATTTCAGCTCTGGCACGATTGCCAGGAGTGCGACCGTTGGAGATTACTCACTAAAAACAACTTTGGACATAATACGATCACGGTCAACGGAGATCTTCACCTGGCTGATGGGTTTGCTGCTATTACTGAGGTTTCAGATGTCACAAACCCTTCAGCAACCATCGATCTCACGTCGGTTTTTGCAGATAATCTGAAATCCGCCCGACGGCGATTTATACTCACGGAGCCACGTTCGTTTCAAATTGAGGATCAATTCGAAGTCAATCAGGAAACCGAGACGATTACGTTGCAGTTCCTTACCCAGGCCAGGGTTGAATTGAAACCCGGAGGAGCTGTTCTAAGTCAGGAAGGTCGAAAGCTTCTGCTGGAGATAGAGTCTCACCCCCAGCACATGCTCAAAGTAATTTCACTGGATCCACCACCTCTCGACATCGATCGGCGTATTCAGGGACTAAAGCGAATCGATATAACCTTTGAAAAAAGTCGCGATATTAATGGCAACTTGTTGGAGGTTCGTACGACCATTTCAGGTTAGATTTATTTCAATCGCAATGTGTGGACAAACGGTGTATAGCCGGTGAGATAGACACTGAGAGCATCTAATTTTGCATCGGCGCCCCGTAATTGCGTCCACTGGTGAGCTTGCAAACCCGGACCGAAGGTAATGCTGGAACGCCCAATGGCGTAAGAGGCTTCACTTTCCTTCAAAAAAAACGAATCGTCCTCATCCGGCTTTGGTGACACACCATTGAGCTTTCCACCTTTTCTAAAGGCCAGTTCAAGAGCGACAGGGACATTATCGGTTCCAGCTATTTTGAAGTGCAGTAAGAAACTGCTGCCCTCTCTGACGATATCCACATTGGTGGTCAAGTACTGGATCTCACTTTGGGGCCGGTTTTCTCGAGGCATTTTCTCCCAATCACCGTCCTCTGGCAAGCTGTCCACAGGATAAGGCTGATAATAGGGACCTTCCAATTCTTGCAATAATCGAATTGTATCTCCGGAGATGTATAGCGTATCAGCTCTAAACTGACCCTTACCGAAAAAGGCGGAGGCTAGACGAACTGCTTGCAATACGGCATCTTCCTTGTGCATAGTGAATAGAGCAGCATTTTTTCCGAGAACAGTTGCATCTGTTTCTTCCTGTCTGATGCGCACCAGGTCTGAGTGAAGAAAGTGCTTCTCATAAATAGTGGGGAGGGTCTTAGCAGGTACTTCGTTCTGTAGAGCGGTATCCTCCAGAAGGTAGATTAAATTTCCACTCAGCCTTGAGGGCTCTATTGATTCTTCCAACCCATTCACCATCGCTCCGAATAAGGCATTGTTGTCATGCAGACTCATATATCGGTAGGGGTAGTAGTAAGCATGGGGAGTCTGAGCACGGTACTGATCCTGACGGCGTGAAGCTTCGGTGACCACCTCCCAATTAGGATGGATATAGTAGACTGACATTTCGAGGTTTTTCCGGACGGGTTCATACAGCTCCTCGCGATTCAATATCCGTGCAATGGTAACCAGACATCGATTGGTCAGGGGTGAATACACCGCTGTACTGCGTTCGGTATATTGACCATCCGGATCGATATCGATGCCTTCATTCAGCCAGGTATTTATGCGATTCACATATCGTTCATAAGGGAACAATTCGTACAATCGTGCCAATGCCATGCACACCACCCACCGGTGATTGGGAGTATGGATGCCACCCACTGTGAGAGCTTCTCCACCCAGGAGAAGAAAGCGTTGCAACTT
>JAHELJ010000055.1 GCA_024644235.1 Lewinellaceae bacterium | reverse complement strand
AAAAAAGGGTATCAAAATGACACCTTCAGTGTATATGTTGGTCCGGCTGAATTTCTGGATTCTTTTTATGGCGACGATTGCCGCAAGTTCTGCACCTTTCCTCTGCAGTCAGACTCTTCCAAGCTTTCGATTACTCCCAGCTACCGTTGCTTCCCTTCGGGGTTCCCTCAGCCCTTGGAAAACTGCACATTGACCCTCCGAAACAGCAAGGACACCTTAATAAAACGAAAAACGGCGCATAAATTCGAGATCACTGTAGCCGCCCAAGACACCTATTACCTCACGATCACTCATCCCGATTTCACCACCTACCATGATACTGTCATATTCAGCTTTCAACAGCGTGACAGTTGCTACAAGAAAATTTATCCGGTCATAAATCGTGAGATCAGCTTATACTTCGAAAATGATATTCCCGCCCCAAGTCCAAATCTGGCAGAATCCGAATTGGTATACGTCGACACCTGGAGCGGTTCAAATGGATTTAGCGGTCAAGAGAGTTTGTACAAACAGCGTTACACCACCGACACATCAGCTGTCGAAGCATTTTTTCAAAGGGCCAGGCAGGAATATGAAACTTACGACTCGCTCAAGGTTTGGATAGAAAGAAAACTCAAGAACAGGCCAAGCAGCAAGATCGTTCTACTGCTGGAAGGCCGGGCCAGTCCCATTGCGACCAATGCCTATAATTGGCAACTGAGTCAGCGAAGGATTCATTCGATCGAGCGTGATATTGGAGAAGACCCCAGACTGAGGCAATACCATCAAAGTCAGCGAATCATTTTTCGCAGGATACCGGGAGCCCTCGGTGAAGAAAGAAGTGAGGATGTCAGCGACGATAAGAAAAACCTGGTTGAATCGGTCTACAATCCCAAAGCAGCTCGGGAGCGTCGGATTACCATCCGCATTATTCCTGCCAGCTGCCTTCCCCGCCTCGACAACTAATGAATTTGACTCAGCGACATATCATTCTCTATCTAATTTACCTGTTAAGTGTTTCCTGGATCGCCCCCGCCCATACTCAGGCCCAGGTGATCACCCTGCTCGGGGGAGAGATGAGCTACCGCTGCACCGGTAAGAACTACGGCGGGAAGATATTTGAAATCACGCTACGGCTGCGGAGGGATTGTCTCACCGGCGCTGAGTTCGACGGTAGTGCCAAGGTGAATATCTTTGTAGACAAGCGCGATCGATGCAATTATGATGTGCCCAGCTTGATCGATCTGCCCCTGGTGACCAAGGAGACACTATCCATCGGCCGGAAAGACTGCCGGGAATTTTGCGACAGCCTGTGTGTCGAAGAGGCGGTTTATAGGAAAACGGTCACCCTGCCTGCCTGCCCGGGAGGTTACACCCTGGCCTATCAGCGCTGCTGCCGAGATGCGGACCTGGACAATATCCAGGATCCCGGTCTGCAGGGAGGCACCTGGTGGGTGCACATCAGCCGCGAGGCGATAGAAGCCTGTAACGACAGCCCTGAGTTTCCGCAATGGAGCGATCGCTATCTGTGTCTGGATGAATCCCACCAGATGGATCTTTCCGCCGCCGAGAGTGATGGCGATTCTCTTGTTTATCGTCTTTACACCCCGCATCTCGGGGCCGACCGAAACCGGCCGCGACCTAACCTGTTTACTCCGCCCCCCTACGATCCCGTTGAATTTGTGCCTCCTTATTCCGAACAAAACATGATGGGAGGCCAGCCCTTCACCATCGATCCAGTCACCGGAGTAGTGACCGTCACTCCCGGGATGGCCGGTCAATTTCTGGTGGGCGTTGCCGTAGACGAATGGCGGGATGGAAAACTGCTGAGCACCATCCGCACCGATTGCCAGATCGACGTGTGCCCATCAGACCCCTGTGTGGCACCCCGGGATAGCTTCTGCGTTTGCCTCGGTGAAACCATCCAGATTGGAGATTCGCTTGAAGGCTTTACCCCTACACCAAATTGCAAGTACCTCTGGGAACCGGCAGAAGGATTGATTTTTGGCGAGAGCGACGAACAGTGTGTCAACCCTCAATGGACCGCTAACGAAACGACCCGCTTCACGGTCATCGCAACCAATGGGAACCAATCGGACACGGGCTATGTCTATATCGAAGTTATTCAAGGGCCATCCATCGAACTCTCTGATACCTTTTTTGTCCAGTGCCTCGACACTGATTGTATTGAGATCAGGGCCGACCGGATTTTTCAGTATCAGTGGGATCCTGCACCGGCGATAACGATAGAAGGGGATAGCATCCTTTTTACATTCTGCCCACCGGAGGTGAACCGCTATTATTATGTCGTCGGTCTTGGTGAGAAATCATGCATCTTCGCCGACAGCTTTTACGTCAGCTCTGATCTGGTAGTCAACCTAAATCCCGACACCATCTGCCCGGGAGACACTTCCGGTTACCTACTGGATGAACGGGTCGACTGCTGGACCTACCAGTGGGCTCCTGAAGAGTCGTTGATTTTCTTAGACTCCCTGGTTAAGGCGATTCCTACAAAGACCACAACTTATTATGTTACGGTCACCAATGGAACAATAGAAAAAACCGATTCCGTCACGGTGGTAGTCAATTCCCCCGACACGCTTTCCATTGGAATTCTGGATCCTCCCTTTCTCTGCGATGGCAGAGCTACCCTGATAGGACAGACTACCGGCGATCCGGCCATTTCCAACTTTGTTTGGTCTCTCGCACCTAATTTTCAGCCAAGGGAAAGCACAGAAGACACTCTTCATATCCAGACCAGTCGAGATACCCTAATCGTCTATTTGACAGCAGAGAGTGAAGAAGGTTCCCCAAAATTTTGCGGTGCGAACACTGTGAATATAATCTTGGTTGACATCACCCCGGTGGTGATCCCCGACTATGATCCGATCGATACCTGTATTGCCGATACCACTTCTGTCGCTCTTCGGGATGCCGTGACCGACACATTGATCGCCTTGGTTGTCTGGTCCACCGCAAATCCAGACAACTGGGTGAATCCGGAGGATCTTACCGCAAATCCCATTAGACTGCGGGCCTTGCCGGGACAGGAACAAATCGTGGTGTACTATAAAACCACTTTTGAAAATGGGTGCAGAGTAACTGACAGTGTCATCGTGGAAATCACCGGCGAATGGAATCTTGATATCGACACGACGCAGAGCCCCTGTGCCGATACGATCTCTTTCACCGTTCGCCAGGACACCGTGCTGGATCACGCGGTTTTCACCTGGTACACGATCCGGCTGGGTGACTCCATACCCCAATTGGTCGGTACCGGAGAATCCATAACACTTGTCACAGATTCTATCACGGAAGTTTTCGTGGCCGGTGAGGCCTTTTGGTGCCGCGATACCGCCAGGATCAAGATCCCTGGCAAGTCCAAACTGCAGAGCATTGTTGTATCTGCTACCCAGGTTTGCCAGGGTGATACGGTATCGGTCGTATTATTACCTCGCACTGATGACAGCCTGATGACAAGCTGGAAAACTAATGGACGAATCATCGATTCAACAAATACTTCTTTGGTGGTTGCCACCTTGCCAGGTCTTGATACCATACGGATCTATTTTACATCGATGAGTAGGGTTTGTCCCAATCTGGTTTGTGACTCGCTTATTGTGATTCCTCTGGACACTATCAAAATACCGGAACCGGTTTGGGAAAAGATCCCCTGCACCTACCAGGCGTGGGTATCGGTTGACACCTTATGTTTTAGTGACGGTGAAGTACAATGGACCATACCTGCTTTGGGAATTACATCCTTTGCTCCCATCGACACCTTCGAATTTCCAGGGCAGGGATCTTACCAGATCATTTTGAAAGCAGGTCCGGCAAAGACCAGTTGTCTTTTCCCCGCGGATACATTTCTGGTCATCATCCCTGAGTTCATTCAGCTCTTCCCGCATCCGGATTCTATCATTTACATCTGTGCCGATTCGCTTACCGGCGTCGATTCTTTGGTGGAGCTTTCGGTTACCACTTCAATTGATTCTATCGACATTACCTGGCTCAACATGGATGGAGAAGTACTCAGAACAGGTCCCAACCTGGTTATCGATCCCTATGCCGGCGACACACTGATTTACGCCCTTAGCGATCCCGACGCCTGCGATTGCCGCGACACGGTACGATTTTATATTCGGGTAGCCAATTGCAGACCGGTCCTCACCTGCGAGAGAGACTGCTTTTGCCCCAACCAGGATTTCACCGGCCCCACCGCCTCTCTGTTCTGTGACGGCATTGTCGACACCGCAGTGACCTATCATTGGGAGCCGGCGGAGTACATCGTCAGCGGACAAAACACGCCGAATCCCGTATTCAATGCGCCTACTAGTTTTCAAGTGAAAGTGACAATAACAACAGATAAGTGCGGCTTCTTTGAGCTGCAAGATTCATGTAAGATTGAGATGCTGGATACCCTTTCGGTGAACATTGAGGTAGTCCCTGATAAAGTACTCGAGGGACTGCCTATGTCGTTGACGGCTATCCCCGGCACTGATGATCCCTACGCTTATAAGTGGAGCACCAACGAAAGCACTCAGACCATCGTCGTGATGCCTCCGGTGGACTCTACTTTTTTCTCCGTCACAATCACTGATGCCAAGGGATGCATGGCTAGTGATACCGTCGGCGTGCGGTCATTGCCTTGCATAGTGGGTGTACCAAATGCTTTTTCACCAAACGGCGATCTCGAGAACGACAGTTTCCGCGTGCGCAGCTCCTGTCCGCTTGACTATTTCGAGTTAAAGATCCTCAACCGCTGGGGACAGGAAGTGTACCATACCAAGGACCAGGAAGCAGGGTGGGATGGTACCATGAATGGCAAGAGACTCCCGCCAGACGTTTTTGCCTACTGTGTGATCTATAGCTGCCCCAACGAACATGAGAAGAAGACTTTGCTGGGTGATGTGACGTTGTTTCGCTAAGTTGATGCGTGAATCGAACTGTTTACTGCTTGCAACCGTTTTAAGATTATGGCGGCTGCATTCCCACTCGAAAGGGCTTAGCGACACATTTTGCCATTCTGCTCACAATCGTCGATACGTTAAGAATTACTCTACTTATATACAATGAAGCTATATATCAAATATATGGTCAGCTTACGATGCAAAATGATGGTGATTGAAGAATTGAAAAAATTGGGCGTGAACTATATCGCTGTAGACCTGGGTACGGTGGAAATCTTGGAGGAAATTTCGGCCGAGCAAAGAGCGCTTTTAAATGCCAATCTACTCAAGTTGGGTTTAGTTCTATTGGATGACAAGAAGAAGATCCTGATCGAAAAGATCAAAAATGTAATTGTGGAAATGATTCACTCAGATGAAGCGCCCCACCTGAACCACTCCGACTACATCAGGGAAAAGCTGGGATATAACTACACCTATTTGGCAAATACCTTTTCTGAAGTGCAGGGAATAACCATTCAGCAGTTCATCATCCTTCATAAGATTGAGAGAGTAAAAGAGCTAATCCTCTATGATGAACTCAATCTCACTGAAATATCTCGCATGCTACATTATAGCAGTCCAGCTCATTTATCCAACCAATTCAGAAAGGCCACCGGACTTACACCTTCTTTTTTCAAAAAGATGAAGCTCAAGAGGACCAAAAATCTCGAAAACATGTGATATGTGTAAGAATTAATTACAAACATGTAATACATCCGCCTGTGACAAGTCCGAACTTCACATTCATAATCCCTCTATTTACCAATAATCAGAAAAGATGAATTTACCTCAAGGTCAAATCATACGCCCAATTCCCAACATTGAAGAATGGGGCTGGCAAGCGAAACTATTGCTGAAGAAGAAATTTGGACAGCTTACCCTGTCCGATCTAAAATTTCAACAACATAGGGAAGCTGAATTACTTCAAAGAATTGGAAACAGATTAGATAAGACTCGCCAAGAAGTGCTTAATATCCTGAGAGAGCTTGGTCTGATAAGGTAAAAATCAAACGGTACTTCTTAATCAATTTCCAAATCACTATTGAACGTCTCTCCAACTAGGGAAGCGGTCGCATCCATCAATATTTTCCGAAGACACCGCCACTTGCACTGCTGTAATCCCAGAGAATAACCAAATCCAGAGCGCTTCGCTTGTCCCTTGCAGATAGTAAACCACTTCGTTGTTCGCTTTAAATGGCCGTATACGACAACGATATCGACGTCAATCTTTGTTCCTCGGTAAGAGATAAGTCGTCTTGACTAGGAGAATAGTTCTGAAATTCCGAAGCGCAATGGCTTACTTCTGCATCAAGTGACATTTTTACTGGTCAGCAATCACTTACATGCACCCTTGGTTAAGATGACGAATAGAAAAACAGACTACTCAATAGGTCAGAGATCGCACCTACACTTTGAAAAGGCTACACCGTGAGATCTTCAAGTTTCATTGCCGCACCTTTCCCTAATTATGAGTACAATTTTTGTCAACCCTTAGCTTCTGGGTTATGGTCCCAGAATTTACTCGACCTTTCTAAATTTTCGGTAATCTTTGAAAGAGAGCATCCTTTGCTTATTCTCATCCCATAATTTGAAGTTGATACACTTCAGGCTTTGCCGAAAGGTCAGGGTAGGAACAAACTGATTGATAAGCGGATTCTCCGCAGCACATGCCTCGAGATTATAATTAGGTATACGGGAATTCAAATGATGTATGTGGTGAAATCCGATGTTTCCCGATAGCCATTGAAACACTTTGGGAAGCTTGTAGTAGGTGCTGCCTTGGATAGAAGCCAGCAAGTGATCCCATTGATCTTTCCATTCCTTGTAGTTGTCCTCATGTTGATGCTGAACATAAAAAAACCAAAAGGCGACTGTGCCGAAGAGCACTAAAACGGGAATGTGTACCAGTAAAAATTTCTGCCACCCCAGGAGGATAGCAACACTTCCCAGGATTGCCACGATCATCAGGTTGTTGATGACATGATTCCAACGGATTTTCTTCCAGGCCTTCAGACTGACAAATGGATAACGGATGATTACCGTTAGGTAAATCACCGGGACAATTAAAAATTGGACAATGGAATTGCGGTAAATGCGATATCGTAGTTTCCCCCATCGGGATCGCCTGTGGTATTCCTCAGTGGTGAGATAATGGATATCGCCCAGTCCGCGATGTTCGAGCTGCCCATTGTGGGCATGATGCGCATTATGGGTATGGCTCCAATATTTGTAGGGAATCGTACTGAAGATACTGGAAAGTATGCCAATGAAATTATTGACTTTCCGTGAACTCAAAAAAGACTGATGCCCGCAATCGTGCTGAATAATAAAGATGCGTACCAGGAAAAAAGTAGCAATAGCTGCCAACCCCAGTGTCAGCAAGTACGACCAGTTTAGGCTGAAATACATCAGAACCCATAAGCCTAGGAAGGGCAGAAAAGAATTGAGTAGTTGAATAATTGCCTTTCTATTATTGGGCTTCTGGAACTTCTTCAGCATGGGCCGCCAGTTCTTCAAAGTTTCGATTAGCTCGTTGTTTTGCATAGCTTATAAACTTGATAAAAAGATAAAGTCGAAATCTGTCTTTCCTATTGCGACAAATTTCATTGGTCTTGTAATTTTAAAGAATCTCCAAACAGCAAAAGAGAATTACTGGTCGAACTTCTAAAAGTCCAAACCGGTAATTCTCCTAGAATACTCCGGATTTGATCAAATCACCTAAGTGGTGATATGATTGCTAAATCATTACCATCTATCGTTATTATTGGATCTCTCCTTTCGTGGTTCGGCCTTTTTTACGACAACGGTCCGTCCATGCATTTCCGAGTCGTTTAGCTCGTTAATAGCTTTTAAGCCATCTGCTTCATTCTTCATTTCGACAAATCCAAATCCTCTGGATCGGTTGGAATATTTATCAATAACCACCTTGGCGGAAACTACTTCACCATAGGGAGCAAAAGCTTCCATGAGATCCTGATCTTGGATTTCGAAATCAAGTTTTGCAATAAAAATGTTCATTATTAAAAATTTAGATTAAAAAATTGTCTCCACCTCCCTGCGGGAATTATTGTAATTCTCGCATAACAAGCGCACCAGTGCATTATAACGATGTCATCTAGAGCGTGATCCCAACAAAAGACCTAACAGGAAAATTTTGAATCTTACAATCGATTAGGAGAGAAGAGAAAAATCGACTTGTCAAATAATGTTGATTCTCAGCAGAGATGCAGGTATTATTATACCTGACACTACAAAAACATCCTTGTCTAGCAAATAGTTCATCCGTTTAGTTAAAAAACTTTAGCAGGGCCTTGCTACCTGTTTGAGCTCGTCTGCCACCATGCTAAGAGGAATCTTGATCTGAAGATGCAATTGAGAGCTATAACGGTGGGACAAAATCTCCACAAAGGATCGTTTTAATGACTATGCTAGCCTCTAAACCCTATCTTTATAGGCTATGGGTGAGCTTTCCCGGATATCGGTATTTTTTGTGTTGTTGTGCCTGGGGTGCAGCAAAGACGAGCCCGCTATACAGTTTGAGGTGAACGTACCTCTCGAAGTACAGACTTACATCGACCGGTTTGTGGCTGAGGCCGCAGAGCGCAACCAGATCATTGACCTGTCTGCCATTGGTCTCGATATTGTTTTTGAGCAAGACCTGGACAATAACCTGGCTGCCTTCTGCAATGAAGGCACCATCGTGATCAGCAAGCAGGATTGGGATGCACGCAGCGATACCCGGAAAGAGGAAATGATTTTCCACGAATTGGGGCATTGCATCTTGGGCCGCACACATCACAATCCCATCCTGGCAAATGATGAGTGGCAGAGCATCATGCGCGGACTGCCCCTGCCCGCAGGCAGAGCAGCTTGCATCAATTATAGTGGAACGAGACGGGAATATTACATCGACGAATTGTTCAATCCAAATACCCCCGAACCAGACTGGGTGCACATTCGAGAAGACTATGCGCTCACAGCGGGAGCCAGAGATACCTTCCTCTACCGGACTGATCTGGGCAGCTTCACCAACCGGATGAATCTGCCCGATAGCGGTGACTTTGAGATTGAAGTGTTGATTGACATTCAAATGAACACTACCAGTGTGGGCGTAGCCTGGGGAGGAGACCAGCTCCAGGATGAGAATGTGGTGCATTACACGCCGGCCAAGACCTTCACGATAAATGCCGGTCTGTCCGATCAAAGCATCATCTATCAGCGCGATGTCTTTCCCGCCCTTGACGACACCATCAACCTCATCACCATACGCAAGCGAAGCGACAAGTACTACATCTTCGTAAACGAAACATTCATCTACTGGATGGGTGTCAAAACTCCCTTTGTAAATCGCTTCCGGGTCCTATCCAACTATATCGGTCCCCCAAATTTTAAAGAGGTGGTGGTCTATAGATTGATACTCTAGCCAGCCAGACCTGCCTTTTGCGATCTTTTGCTTACCAGCAGGGTCTTAATATCTACTCACCCAAATACTAATATCCAGGGTTTTGTACTAAAAACCCTTCTACATTGGATGCACCATCAATGGCACTCTGAGGAATCGGAAACAACCGATCGTTGACATCGCTGGCAGACTTCTCGGTCCAGGAGTCTTCATATTTTCCAAAGCGGATCTGGTCACCCCTGCGGAATCCTTCCCAATAGAGTTCAAAGCCCCGTTCACGAAACATGATGTCTAAATCGATTTCAGATAATGCCGGAGGAATCTGCTCCGGACGTGCTGTCCGGGATGTTCTTACCGTATTCACATCCTGCAACGCCCCTGCATTGTCTCCATTTCTCAACTTGGCTTCGGCACGCATCAAGTAGATCTCCGCCAATCGCATCATGACCAGGTCGACACTGCTGAAGTTATTTCCATTTGGCGATGTTCGGCTAAATTGATACTTGGAAGCGCGATAGCCAGCGTGGTGAAGTCTTCCTTCGTTGGTAAAGTCAATCCGCAAGGTGAGATTGACATATCCCACATCTTTATCAGGCCCATTTCCTTTGATCTGCTTAACCGGGTAAATTCTTACTCCACCATCGCAGGTAATGAATTTGCCATCTGATCCTTTCCTTGGTCCCCAGGGTATACCCCTGATAATCCCTCTGTCGATCTCAAATTCTTCCGGGGCCACGCAATAATAATTTTCTTCATCATTGAGCGGAGACAATCCGGTTAAATCCTGGATCTCTGGTGGAACTTGCACATTCTGCTGGAAAAACCGAGCATCTACTTCGGCTGGATCCGTGTCACCATAGGCGTCGACCCAGGTTTGGTAAAAATCAGAGGTAATAGCAGGACCATCCGTACCATCTGCACTTGGAAATTCAGGTCGGGGAAACAGGGATCCGGGCATCGACCAATAGGCCCATCGACTATGTTCTCTCCGAAGCACCCCTCTTTGATCCAGGGCAAAGATTAGTTCCCTGTTCGAATTATTATTATCATTAAACAAGTCGAAATATTCAGGAGATAATTGAAACTGACCGGAGTTGATGATATTATCTGTATACTCTATCACCTTGTTCATATCAGCCTGGTCAAAATCAGGCGTACCATAGGGATCGCGATAGACTGCTGCATTGAGATGCAGTCTGGCTAAGAATCCCCAAACAGCCGACTGAGTAAGCCGACCAGGAGCCTTATCTGTATTAATGAGATCTACAACATCCAGTAGTTCATTTTGGATATAGGCAATGGCGGCATCTCCCCTTAATATCACTGAAATCTCATCTGAAGTTTCCTTCTGGAATACTAACCCCCAACTCTCCAATGTCAATATATTAAGATAGGCTCTGAGTGCTCGCATTTCATACAAGGCACCTTCTGCCTCTCTGTCACCATTATCTGCTAGCGGGGCTAATACTTCGATAGCGGATATGGTTCTCGAAATATTCTTAGTGAGCTCATTCCACGAACTCCCCACGAGATCATTGCCAGAAGTGATGGAATGTCGATGTGCATCCAGAAATTTTCCTCCGTCAAACCAATCTGTGCCTCCGCGAAAAGGAAGAATAGCCTCATCTGAGGCAATCAGTTGCAGCCCATAGTAGTTCGTATGCCTCCATGTCCAGGACACTTGTCCATAGGCGGGAGCAATAGTGCCGCTTACTGTTTCAGCCAAGCCAGAACCAGAAAGCGATTCATCTAAAACATCTTCTTCGAGATCTGTGCAATTCCAACTTATGAAAGCCAGCATACCAAATCCGATTATACTTATGATTTTTTTCATGGTTACAAATTTTAGAAAGCAACATTTAAGCCCAGCAAAATGGTTCGCGCCGTGGGATAGGTGAATCGATCTATCCCAAAGGTTTGGATGCCACCAATTGAGTTGCCGGTATTTACTTCTGGGTCAAAGCCCGAGTAATCAGTAATCGTAAACAGATTTTGACCGGTAAGTGAAATATTTATGCTTGAAAACCAATCTCCCAAAGCAATATCAGTGGAAGGAATGGTGTAAGACAACGTCGCATTGTTTAACCGCAGGTAGCTTCCACTTTCCAGGTAGCGGGTCGACACCTCATTGGAATTGGTGATGGCTTCGTTATCAAATTGCACGGCAAAATCGGTGGTGTTGAAAGAAGATGCCAAATCACCTCGATTAAAGATGGTCATCGTGGTGTGATTGTAAATATCATTACCAGCTACTCCATTAAAATTCAGTCTGAGGTCAAATTTTTTGTATCCCAGGTTCACATAGAAAGCATACAATAAATCAGGCAACGCTTTTCCCACCACGATCCGGTCATTCTCCAGCACCTGGCCATCCCCGTTTTGATCTTTGAAAGCATTTAAGCCATCCTCTCCAATGCCGATGAACTCCTTCATATAAAAGGCCCCGATAGATTCTCCGTTCAGGTAACCGTTGATGGTAGCGCCGGTTTGTCCTGCTCCCTGAGCCGCACCCGTCGTAAGTACGGCAAACGGAGAGTTTTCCACTTTGTTATCCGTATACGCTAAATTGCCACCAATGTTATAGGTGAAATCACCCTGGTCTCCACTGATGTAGTCGAGCGATAATTCAAATCCCGTATTTTTTATTACCATGTCAGGGACATTGGTCCAGAAAGTAGCGGTAGGCTGGATTGGATCAGCCGGAACCACTTCAAGAAGCACATTCTCCGATTGCTTATTGAAGAAATCGAGGGATCCTGTAAGCTTGTAGTCGAACAGGCCGAAATCGATCCCAACATTGGTTTGGGTAGATACCTCCCATTGAATGTCCGGATTTGCCAACCGGGTAAATATGGTTCCGAATGGATAATCATCCAAAGTAGTGGCATTTGGATCCAACGGGTAAGTATCGTTTTCCGATTTACTCTCAGTAAAGCTTGCCTGAGTGATCTTTGAGGGGATCTCCTGGTTTCCGGTTTGCCCCCAGCTGGCACGCAATTTCAAATTGCTAAAAACGCTACCGTCCATAAAATCCTCATTGCTTAAGTTCCACCCTGCCGCCAGGGAAGGGAAATATCCATACTTGTTGTTTTCGCCAAATTTTGAAGACCCGTCGGCGCGCAGAGTCAGGGTCAACAGGTATTTATCGTCATAACCGTAGTTCACCCGTCCAAAGAAAGACTGCAATTCATTTTCGAGCGCAAATGTATTGAAGGTAGTGGGCTGTTCAGTGGTGCTTATTTGATCTTGATATCTGGGTTCTATCCCGTTATCGGCAAAACTGGTAAGGCTGAACACCTTCTGATGCTCAAAGGTTTTTTGATACGAATGACCTGCCAGGAAAATGAAGCCGTGTACACCTCGATCGAGATTATAGGTAATGGTATTTTCGACCAGTCTATTGTTATTCCTGGCAGCAATCGAGGTCAACTCACCGAGCTCAAAACCCTCCAAAAGGGCATAAGGTTCAAGTTGAACGATCCGGTCTGTTGTGGAATAATCCACACCCAGGTTCAACTTGTAACTAAGTCCCTCTATGATCTCAATCGACGGAGAAATGTTAGCTAATATGCGGTTGTTGCTCGCTTCATCGGTATAGATGTTCTCCCTGATGGTGGGGTTTAAAATCTCATCCAGTAGAGTGGCCTCGCCATTTGTCGTAACCGGAATAGTGGGGTTCAGACGCAACATTTCCAGCGACAAAGCACGAGCATCCGGTCGATTGTTAACCGTCCGGGCACCGGTAAGATTATAGTCAATATTGAGTCTGCCGTTCAGAGCAGTTTGGTTCAGGTTCACCCGGCCGGAATAGCGCTCCAGATTACTGTTGTTGAAGATTCCTTCCTGGTTGTCATAGCCAGCGGAAATAAAGTAGGCGAATTTTTCACTCGCAGCACCACTCATAGACAGGTGTACTCTTTCGGACATACCGGTTTGGGTCAGTTCATCTTGCCAGTCGGTATTGGCACCTGCGTCAAACAAAAGACCTCCAATGGCGGGCACCTGCCGACGGAACTCATCGGCGCTAAATACATCGATCTTGTTGGCCAAAGAGGACCAGGCTGTTGATAAGGAGAGGTTCATTTCTGACTTTCCAACCTGTCCTTTTCTGGTGGTGATAACAACCACCCCATTCGCTGCTCTGGCACCATATAAAGCCGTTGCTGAGGCATCTTTCAATACATTTATTGATTGAATGTCTTGCGGGCTGATAAAATTTAGCGGATTGGTCGCTACGCCGGTTGAAGCATTATCAATCACAAAACCATCAATGACATACAAGGGAGTTGTTCCCGCCCTTAAACTACCTATACCCCGGATGATCACATTTTGAGCAGCCCCGGGCTCCCCGCTAACAGCGGTCACATTTACACCCGCTACTTTACCCTGAAGAAGTTGTCCCGGATTGGCCACTACGCCTCTATTAAAATCATCCCTATTCACCGAACCTATCGCACCGGTTACATCCTGCCTTTTTTGAGCACCATAGGCTATCACCAAGACATCTTCCAACTGGGTAGCTTCCGGAATCAGCTGAATCTGTATGTTCGCTTCAGCCCCAACCACCACTTCCTGAGTCACGTAACCCAAATAGGAGATGACCAGCACAGCACCTTCATCCGCGGATAAGTTAAACCTGCCTTCCACGTCGGTTGTGGTTCCCACAGCGGTTCCTCTAATCTGTACGGTCGCACCGATAAGAGGTTCTCCCTGTGCGTTGGTAATTATGCCTTCAATAGGTTTAAGCTCTTTGTAAAATGAGTCGAAAACACCCATGTTCGACTTTGTTTCAATGGCGCTTGCTGTGAGCAAATTAGAATGGACAGCATCGCTTTTGTAATCGGCATTGACGGCCAATAGATTGGACATCAGATACATCATTGTAAAAAGACTGCCGAAAGTCTTGTAGAGTTTCAATTTCATAAATACATCATTTATAGCATGATCGAACAAATGTGAAGGCATTCAAATCTTTGATGTGTACGCCTAATCAATCATAAAATGCAGTTTCCAGTAAGTGCAAACTACCAACATAATAATTACGTCAATTCTGCTGACTGATCCTTTAATGTACCAAGATTATTAATAGATGGCAATGGATTGATTCAAACCTCTACTTAATTGACATTGTGAAAACTCAGCAACCCATCGCCCTCATATTCCCATATGAGTGGGAGAAAAAACCTCAAACGGACTTACTTAAGAAGTACACCTAAGTACTAATTTTCTCTGCCAACAGCCTGCCGAAATTTTCAGTTTCAACTTTGATTTTGTATGCGAACAGAACTCATGGCATAGCAACTGGAGAAGCTTTTTCCTTCTCCATGAGTTCCGGCAGCTGAAAGACATTGCCTTCTTTGGAACAGAAATACAATCTTGATTTGGAGGGTTTTCGCCCATGACCGTCTGCCCAAAGAGTATAGAAATCGGGATGGGCGTCAATCGGTCTACGTGCATAAGTGTGATTGAACGCACTAGTCCGGGTCAATTGTTTGACTTTCTGCCAGGAACTTCCCTGGTCAGCACTTTGCCATAGGACCATTTCGCCTCCCGGATTGTATGGCTGGGGACCGTCCTCAGTTGGTGCGATCAACCTCCATACACCCTGTGCATCGATATAGAGGGATCCCATGTCGTAATTGTTGTTGGATGTGGTGATTTCCCGAATCTCCCACTCCCTGCCAGTCCAACGGGCAGTACACCAGATTCGTGGATCATTTTCCGGCCCGGCTTCAAAACCTTTTGAAGTCACATAGAGTATGACCGGACGGTCATCGGAATCATAGGTAATATCTTTGAGATATAGATTGAGATCTAACCGGTAGTAGTCCATGACCAGGGCATCATTTTCTATTTCTGTCAGAGGGATATCAATGGCTTTGCCATCCACCGTTCGCCACGATTTTCCAAAATCCGGGGTCTCCACATAGTAGAGATTAGTGCGCCAGTTCAATCCGTTCTTTTCCTCCTCATCCGGATGGAAATTAAAGGCACAGCCGGCAACAGTTTCGCCCAGCGCACTGATGTGGTAATGTCCTTTCTTGATGGTAGCAACCCGTTGCCATTCCGACCAATTTTGCCCATCCTTGCTGGTCATGAAACAAATGGTTCGATCAGCCGGATAGTTGTAGCGGGTAAAAAAACTGACGAATCCTTGCCCGGGCACATGCCAGGATTGCATATAGGAAAAGTTAGTCATCGGCACCTGCTGTCCATTCTCAATTTTTGTAGTTTGAAGGATTTCGAATTGGTCGATGTCGTAAGGCTTCGTGCTTTTGTGAATATAAGAGGGCCGGGAAGTTCCATGCGATGTAGAAAAGAGATAGATATATCCTTTATCATCTATCGACAGGACAGGGTTGTCGTGCGCATCGGTAGTCTTTTTGTCCATGACCAGTGTGGGTCTTGGCACCTCACCAGTGGAATGATCAAAATATGAAACCATGTGGTGGAGGGTTGAATTCTCATCATCGGTACCGCCATAGCAAAAAAAAGTCTTATTGACTTCTGCCCGGTAGATAGCAAATGGATTGTGCTTGGCACAATAGGTGCCCAGGCCACCGCTGTACTTGTACTTGTATTCATTTTCCAGGGGTTGATTCATGTACCAGATCCCCCGGTAACCATCTGCTTTTTGATTGATCAAAACACCCTCGCCGGATTTCAGATCCGGATGGATGGCCTCAGCAATCTCCTTGCTCGCATCATTGCCAGCACCTTGATTATTTTGAGCAAATTGGCAAGCAATCAGCATGATGACCAGAAAAGTGATAGGCAAAAACTTTGACATAACACCGTGTATTATTGTTTGATTGGAGGGAAGTTCAAATGCTCTTTTACCCGCTCGATTTGGGAGCCGACGAGATCGTATTTTCATGTTCGGAAGATACTTTATTGATTGATCTCAGTCAGAGGTTGTCTGAAAAAGCGACATGCCGCAGGGGTAGCACATTTTCAGAATGAAATGAATAAATCCGCTGACTGAAGACAGTCAGGATTTGCTGTTCTCAGTTGATTTCCAAGAAATCTCGCTATAAATTGTACAGGTTGCATGGCTAGGCAGATATCATCCGAAGACAATTATCGGGACAAACTTATTAAGCTAATACCGGCAGAAATTGTAGCTGCTTATCTGATGCTGCAGGCAAATTTGCTAGACCAGGGAAGGACTGTGGTATGGATTGTAATTGGAGTACTGTTTATCTTGACTTTCTTATATCTCCGTTTTTTCGGTGAAGTGAAAAAATGGCTTCAGTTGATATTCTCTTCACTCTCTTTTCTCATCTGGGTCTATTCGATTGCTCCTGAGGAAATCCTTGGACCAGACCTTCATAATCCCTCCTTAGCTACCATAATCCTGGTTCTCTGGACTCTTTTGATTCCCTTCTTCTTTAAGCAAGGAGATCCATCCTAATTCCAAGCAATTATTTTCTGCAATCTGTCTGATCTCTGTGGTGATACCATCAACATTGCCGCTCGGATTGAATCTTCCAGTGAACCCGGCCGGATAAACGTTTCGGCCTATACTTATACATTGATTAAAGATCACTTCTCTTGCGAGTACCGAGGCAAGATCAACGCAAAGGGCAAGGGTGAGCTGGACATGTATTTTGTGGAATGAAAATTTGAAAAACCAAATTCCTCTCAGTTTTTGAAGGACCATGTAGGAATAAGGACAACAAGTTCTTAGTACACCAGCGAGGGTCTGCCATACAATCATCTTATCAAAGGAATCATCATCTCGTATGCGATTTCCTTTCTATGCTATCTGAACATATTCTTTTAAATTACAATGACCACTTTTGGACAAGTAGCGATAGCAAGCTTTGCATTGAATATCGGAATTTCGTCTTTGAGTTTAGCAGAGTATAAAAAATTGAAAATCAATAATTTGATGATAGGATTATCAAGAAGATCGTTTGCAAAAACTGCCTCATTAGCTGCATCAGGTTTTATGATTCTGCCAAAAATGCTGCATCGATCACCTAGTGACCGTGTCAATCTGGCCTTCATAGGTGTTGGAGGAAGGGGTATGTCCAACATCCGTGGTTGTGTACAAGCAGATGATCAGGGTAATACGCAAAATAATGTGGTGGCTCTATGTGATGTAAGTGATGAAAGAGCTGCCGCCGGATACAGTGCATATCCTAAGGCTAAGAAATTTACTGACTTCCGGAAAATGTTTGACAGCATGGGCAATGAAATTGATGCGGTTGTCATTTCGACACCTGATCATACCCATTTTGCAGCCACCATGGCAGCCATGCAATTAGGTAAACACGTCTATGTTGAGAAGCCCTTAGCTCATAATATTTGGGAGTTACGCACTTTGAAGAAGGCTGCCAAACATTATGGAGTAATTACTCAAATGGGCAATCAGGGCCATACTACTGAAGGCATTCGTTTGGTGAAAGAATGGTATAATGCTGGTATACTAGGTGAAGTAAATGAAGTAATCGCCTGGTTTAATGGGCCGCACTTTCGGGAAACCGGATATTTTCTAAAGCCAAGTCATTATCCGCCTCCCGGCCAGCCAGTACCCTCAGGATTGGACTGGGACTCATGGTTGGGCCCTGCTGAGTGGAGACCATATAGTCGTTATTATCTGCCACGCTTTTGGCGAGGTTGGTACGAATTTGGCAGTGCCGAATTAGGAGATTGGGCTTGCCACACATTAGATGCTCCATTTTGGACACTAGACCTGGGTATGCCTACTTCCGTTGAATCGATATTTAAATCTTCCTCTGTAGCGGGATTTATTGCTGACCAATCTCAATTGCAATTTAATTTCCCAGCAAGGGGTAACCAATCCCCGGTCCGGCTGCATTGGTTTGAGGGAGGCCTGAAACCCGCTAATCGACCGGAATGGGGCTTGGAACAGTTACCAAGTTCAGGTATGATCATGGTGGGAAGTAAAAAATCACTGATGACCGGAGGTAGACCAAATAATCCCAAGTTGCTCGTTTCTGAAGAGGAATGGACCGCATTTCAAAATGATCCTCCGGCCAAAACGATTGCCAGGGTTAAGTCTAACGATCCTCAAGATGAGTGGATAAAAGCGATTAAAGGAAGCGGATCCGCACCGGGGTCCTCCTTTGATTATGCCGCTGATCTCACTGAGATGGCGTTGGTAGGAGTTTTAGCGCAAAGGTTCCATTCAAATATTGAATATGATGTGGCTAAAATGTCGGTTACCAACCATCCTGACTTTGATCAATATATAAAAGAACCGGTACGAAAAGGATGGTCATACGGTGAGGATCTATGGTAAGGCAATATTTACTTCGTCTGGGTAAACAATCACAATTCTAGGACTTGCAGAAATGACCATAGTATCCAACAAGGATAAGAACCTTTCGTGACACCAAACTTGTGGACTGTATCAGTTAAATAGGTAGATGAGTTGTCAATAAATCCTTGTCCCTAGAAATGCAGCTCACGGTCACTTCCTGCTCGTTTTACCCTTTCCCTTCCTCCAGCCGGCTCTCTGGGCATATCTCACATAATGAATTTTCAAATCGGCCTGGGAGGGATACCGGACGAAATGCACTTTCAGATCGGCTCGGGAAGCGTAAGAAGTGAAGAACCATAAACCCTTGTCTCCCTTTACCCGCGAAGCATATGGCACCTTATGGACCAACAGATCGGCCTGGGAGGGATACCGGGTTACATGCACCTTGAGATCGGCTTGGTTTGGATACTTAGTTGCGTAGATCTGCTGCCCCTGTAGCTGAGTGCACAGAATGATACCTAATCCTACGAGTAAATACCTGATCATCTAACCGCTTCTTTTCTTCCTTTATATAGTGGAAACAGCAAGACCAAGATTCTGGTTCTGAGCAGCCCCAACAAGAAACCGGCGAGATTTTGTATTTGAAGTAAAAATAAGTTGAACGGAATCTGTCACTTCATGATCTTTGATATACTACTCCCCAAACTGGGGATAGGACAAAAGAAAAACTAATCATGATCCTGCAATCTTAGCAAGACCGCCTGCATGAAGAAACACCCTGAGAAATCCCACAACTATCTGCTCGCAGCGACCGATCTCTCCAAATTGACTTCCCCACTCCTGACGATCCCTGCTCCCCCGAAACCGCTCTTGTGATCTCAGGATCTCAATCTTTGAAGATGGTAGACAAATTAAAAGATCCGATTTGATGTAACCGGATCTCTGAGCAGACCTACTCCCCTACTCCTGACGATCCTTGCTGCCTGCCGATCCCACGCTCAGGGATATCAGGATTTAAAAAGTGAGATGTGATTGAAAAAATAAGGCTCCTGACGATCCCTTCACAGCCCGGCCATCCACGCTCAGGTATGTCAGGATCTTATCTGAAGATGGTGCAAAAAAGAAAAGATCCGGCTTGAATTAACCGGATCTTCTCGTAGACCTACTAGGACTTCCCGACTCCTGACGATCCCTTGGCAGCGCGCCAATCCTGGGCTTTGGGATGTCAGGATTTAAAACTTTGAAGATGGTGGAAGAATTAAAAGATCCGGCTTTGAAGAAACCGGTTCTTTAAGGTAGTCTTCCGACGATCGTTCCGCTCTGTCGGGACCTTGCTTTCCTGACGATCCCTTCACAGCCCGGCCATCCACGCTCAGGGATGTCAGGATCCAGTACTCATAAGTGCACTTCAAAGAAAAGAAAAAGACCCTCCTGACGATCCCGGCTGTCCCCGATACCATCTCTCAGGATGTCAAGATCTAACAACTTTAAAGGTGCTATAAAAACAAAAAGATCCGGTTGAAAGTAACCTAATCTTTAAGGTAGACCTACTTCCTGACGATCCCTCGACAGCCCGCCAATCTGCAGCCCACCGATCCTGGGCTTAGGGATGTCAGGATTCAAAACTTTGAAGATCGTGGAAGAGTTAAAAGATCCGGCTTTAACGAAAAGAGGCCAGGATGAACCTGGCCTTGTATGTAGACCTACTAGGACTCGAACCTAGAATTTCAGAACCAAAATCTGACGTGTTGCCGATTACACCATAGGTCTAACAGCGGAAGGCAAAAATAGGACTTTTTCGTTATCGCGGATATGGGCACAGCTAAATTTTGGTGCGTGCCTAACGGGGAATAGTAGGGAAGCAATGGTCAACGGTTAACGATTAACGATCAAGGGTCAACGGTTAACGATTAACGATCAAGGGTCAACGGTCAACGGTGGGTGCGTAATTTTGTTGCTGTGCGGCTCCGTCTGATTTGTTGCGTATACCCAGAATTCCTCCCTTCTGTCATGCACTATCCGTAAGCCGTAGTACCCGCCAGGCTTTGATCGTTTATCGTTCGTCGTTAATCAATGGGTCAACAGTTAACGGTCAACGGTTAAGGGTCAACGGTCAACGGTGGGTGCGTAATTTTGTTGCTGTGCGGCTCCGTCTGATTTGTTGCGTATACCCAGAATTCCTCCCTTCTGTCATGGACTATCCGTAAGCCGTAGAACCCGCCAGGCTTTGATCGTTTATCGTTCGTCGTTCATCCGATTGGGGTCAACGGCTAAACGGTCAAGGGTTAAGGGTCTGAGCCTTCTTTTGGTGGCGAAAGGCTCCGTTTTTGCTGCAGTTTCACCTGAATTCTTCTCCCTGAAGTGAGTCTTGGGCGAGACGTTGCACCCGCCAAGCTTTAACCTGTCTAAGCCTGAAATAGGTTGACAAAAAATCAACTTATTATGGAGAAGTACAAGCTGGTTAGAAGGCGGTTTAGTGATGAATTCAAACGTCAGAAAGTCAAAGAGATTGATCACGGCTTG
>JAHELJ010000054.1 GCA_024644235.1 Lewinellaceae bacterium | reverse complement strand
CTCGAAATATTGCGTCAAGCAATAAGTAGCAGTAGAATAAAGGCCATTCGCATTCGATGTTTTCAAACTGCCGGAGTTCCTCTGGTTCATAATAGTGTCGGTGTGGGTCTTCAATCGCTGTCTGATGACCATCGCGAAGGAACCGTTTCAATCCATAATTGCCCTGAAGTTTAGAGGTAATCTCACTCCTTACCAACTCCACCAGGTCCTGATCATCAATCGCAAAAGCGGGATAGCCAATGATACTCAATAAGGCAGCATCAGTTTCCTTGGTGTTTGATTCGCGAGGCAGCATGGATCGTAACGTGATGTCTGCCTGAGCAATAGTATCAGGCACTACATGTATCACCGATGCCTGTGATCCACGGGCACCAAACAGATCGAATCCCGCCAAGGCTTCAAGAGCCGCTTTGGCCATTCCGATCGAACTCGCATTGAGCTCGACATAGCCAATGTTGGTCTTCTCTCCTCTTTCCCATATTCCATAGTCGGCAATGCGATAAGCACGGTCAATATAATATACCAGGTTTTGGATAAAGTTGACTTCATCTACCGTCCAGATTATAGACAAGCCTGAAGAAATCATTTGAACGAGCGTGAGCAGGTATAGCGATGTGGCATCGATTTGCAGGTGGCCCCATTCGTGATCGCCTACTACTTCATGGCCTGTCTCGGGGTTGAATTTTGCGTGGATGGCGTCATGAAGGGCTTGAGATGACTTGAAACGTTCAATGCGGCCTGATTGTCTCATCATCGCCTGTAGCAAAGCTCGCATCAGCTTTACCGTCGATTGTTCCAACTCGTATGCACGTCCTTCATCATTGCCCACTCTACGGTAAGCAAGTGCCAATCCCCATACTGCCAGAATGGAATATACGTTGTCACGAACCCAGGCATCCCGATAATCTCCATGAATGGTCACCGCGGTACTGGCCGGCAGTAGTCCGGTCACTGGATGCTGCTTGTCCAGTATCATGGAGCTGACCTGACGATAGTATTTCTCCAGTAATTCTTTGTGTTCGAGAGCGGTCATAGCTCTAGCTCATTCTTTTGAGGGTGCAAGTTTAGGCAATTATCAGCTAATTCCATGCCGCCATCTTATGAGATGATCGAATCTGTCCTACACCATGTTTTAACCTTTCATCACCAAAATAAGACGCACAGTGGTATCTTCGCGGTCCCATGGAAAACAAATTCATACTGAGAGTCGATTGTCCAGACCGGGTTGGATTGGTCCATGACATCACCGGGATCTTGTCTGAGCGAGGTGCCAACATCATTTCCAATGATGAATTTGTGGATCCCGACAATAAGCATTTCTATATGCGTACGGTATTTATCCATGAAAACGGCAATGATGAGATAACTGATTCACTAAAAGAAATCCTTGGCCCTGAAGCACAAATAAAAGTGGTCCCACCAGGCAAAAAGAGAGCCGTAATCATGGCCACTAAAGAATATCATTGCCTTGGCGATCTACTGATGAGAAACCGCTTTGACGAGCTAAATATGGAGGTGCTTTGTGTAATCAGCAACCATAATGTTTTGAAATCTTTGACACAATCGTTTGATATACCTTTTCATAATGTCAGCCATGAAGGAGTAAGTAGAGAAGAGCATGAGCAAATGATCAAGTCGATAATCGACTCCTATAACCCAGATATCGTGGTATTGGCAAAATATATGCGCATCTTAAATAAGTCTTTTGTAGGTGCTTTCCCCTTTTCGATCGTAAATATTCATCACTCCTTTTTGCCTGCGTTCATTGGTGCATCACCCTATCGGCAGGCGTATCAACGTGGTGTCAAAATAATTGGAGCCACAGCTCATTATGTCACGGATGATCTTGATGAAGGACCGATTGTAGTTCAGGATGTCATTCCCGTGAGCCATCAGATGGATCTGAAGGAAATGATCAATGCTGGGAAGGATGTGGAAAAGGTGGTTTTGGCCCGAGCGTTGAAATTGATTTGCGAAGATCGTGTATTCGTTTATGGAAATAAGACAGTGATCTTTTAATTTGGTGACGTCGAAGAATTTAGCAGGATGAAGCAATTTTCCATACCCTTAGGAAAGTTTTTCGGGATACCCACCACAATCCATTGGACCTTCTGGATCCTTATTATCTGGATTGTATACCGAGGCCTGGCGGAGGGCAGCGACCGGGTAGAGATTCTATGGTATGTCTTTTTCGTTTTTGTCATTTTTGCCTGCGTCGTTCTACATGAGTTGGGTCATGCCCTGGCAGCCCGGCGCTATCAAATCAGTACTCGCAGTATCACAATCTTGCCGATTGGAGGGGTCGCCAGTCTCGAATCTATGCCCGAGGAGCCGGGCAAAGAACTGGTAGTGGCAATAGCCGGACCTTTGGTAAATGTGGCTATCGCTATTGTCGTTTGGCTCTTCTTGTTTGCAACCGGGCAGTGGGAGTCGGCGCTTGAAAATATTGAGGAAATGACCACGATACATGCTGGCAATTTCCTATTTGCCCTGCTGTCGGTGAATATCCTTTTAGTCGTCTTCAATATGATTCCGGCATTCCCAATGGATGGTGGCCGGGTGCTAAGGGCTCTGCTGTCGTTTAAGATGTCCAGAGTTAGAGCAACCGAATGGGCAGTTAACATCGGTAAAATATTTGCAATCTTATTTGTGTTCTGGGGATTCTCAAACAATCCATTTCTGATATTTATCGCATTATTCATTTTTCTGAGTGCACAGGCAGAACTGAATCAAGTGAGGGCTGCGGATCTGCTGGGTGGGCATACTGTCTCAAGCATCCTCATGCGAGACTTTACCCCACTGCGCACAACTCAGTCGCTGCAACAAGCAGTTGATGTCATGCTGAATGGTCAGGAGACCTCCTTCGTCGTTCTTGACGAAGCAAATGAGGTTGTCGGTCAGTTAACCAAAATGGACATCGTAAGAGGATTGAGCGAGAAAGGAGTACAGGTTGCGATCGGTGAGGTAATGAAACCCGAAGTGCAATGGCTAACTGCAAATATGTCCCTACAGGAGGCAAACGATTTGATGTTGCGAAATAACATCGCCATTGCACCGGTGGGAGAAAGAGGAAACCTGCAAGGTATTCTGGACGCAGATAACCTACAAGAGTTTCTGATGATTCGATCAGCACTGGGCACTACCCGAACTTCGATTTAGCCTTGCTCCGAAGGAGGGCTGCTGAGTGAGGTCCCCAGCACAAAAGCAATGGCCTGTAAGCTCTTAACTTTGCTGCAAATGACCCTTATCATAGCCACTAGTGGAATGGCCAGAATCACACCCGCTAATCCCCAAATCAAAGCACCCGAAAGCAAGGCAAAAATAGCTGCCAAAGGATTTACACTGACCTGGTTGCCCACAACCTTAGGAGTAATTATATTTCCTTCAATAAATTGCACGAGAACGAATAAGCCGATAACCAGTAAAGGTTGATACCAGGTATCAGTGGTAGCCACAGAATACAGGAAAGGAAGTAGCCCTCCTACCAGAGTTCCGATGTAAGGAATTAAAGCGAGAAAGCCGGCCAGAAATCCCCATAGCAATGCATATTGAATACCAATCATCCACAGGCCAATGCTATTCATTAGGGCGAGAATTAAGATCACTGTCAGAATTCCCAATAAATACTTCTGAACCAGTTTTTGAATCTCTTTGATGGCATCGATCCAATTGTGTTCTACATCATCCGGAGCCAATAAAAGGATCCACTCTTTGATGCCTTTTTCATAAAAAAGAAGAAAAACAAAAGTGATCAGCATCAGGATAAAACCAGTGATGGTGGCAGTTGATTGGGAAATGCCTGCCTGTACAATGGTTAGGGGTTTGCTGATAATAGTGGATAAATTTTCTTTGAGCCAGTTAGTCAAATCCACTTCGCGAAGCATCGGCAAAGCTCCAAGCCAGCTCAGTACGTTATCTAGTCCCTTGCGCATATTCTCATCTATGGATGTCAGATTTTTGCCGACATCGACCAGCTGAATCGAAAAAAATAAAAGGATAATAGAAAGTGGTATAAGCAGGGTTAGTATGGTAGCGACTGCCGAAATAACGTCGGATCGTAGCAGCTTCAACCACCTTTTATAAACCGGCAGCATTGTGATAAAGAGTAGACCGGCGAAAACCAGAGGGATCAATAAAGTTTTTGCTTTAACAAGTGCATAGATAGTCAGGATGATTGCCAGGAGGACCCAGACATACTGTTGTACTCCCGTTTGTTTTATTGGTGCTGAGGACATCGACACTTATTTTGCTGGTGTTCTATTTCAATAAATTTTGGTCATTCCTGATCAGATGGCGGGAAGGTAATGCTCCATATCCCGCGAAGCTGACCCGGGCTGTAGCCCGTTGCTCTGTCATTATTATACATCGAGCGGATCACCTGATAATCATTATCTAAGATATCCTGACCAATCACTCCATGACACTTTAAACAAAGGGGCTGTATCATTATTGGCGCATGAAAGACCCTCCGCCCTGCTTCATCCAGAACAACTTCCGGATCTGGTGTGTTGCCAGTATCGATAACGTCCTGATATTTTTTGAGGGCTGCCCGTTCACCCACGGTTGGCAGATTTCGTGGATTACGCAGTTGAAAAGATGTGCGTTTTATTTCGACTTCATGTGCCAATGATAGGCTATCAAAAATGGGAATGGCATTGAGATTACAATATTCGATAGCTTTCGCCACCCCTCCTTCCTCCAACGCCTTCCCCAGCCTGGCACTCACAGCCGAAAATGACACCTGAGCGATTTGACGGCCTTGCTCCAAATAGTCGGTCTCTGTCATCTCGCCATCTGCTTTCTTAGCTTCTTGTTGACAAGCTGCCAGCAGTAAGTATAAGATGCATATAAGTATGGAGGGATGTCGCATGATCAGGATCTTTTAGATCAAATATTCATAACTTGGCGTACAAACAAAAATAATTCAGTTGTGAAGAAGCCGGCATCATCAAATTCACGTCGTGAATTTGTCAAGAAAACTTCCGGGGCACTACTCGCCAGTACCATCAGCGTGAATGTCTTTGGGAAGGAAGTTCACAAACACAGGTTCAATTCGGACACCTTAAAAGTAGGACTAATCGGCTGTGGTGGCCGGGGAACCGGGGCCGCTTTGCAGGCTACCAAAGCTGACCCAAATGTAGTTTTGACAGCGATGGCAGACATCTTTCCCGATCGGCTTGAGCAATCTTATCAAAACCTATTGAAAGAAAACGCCAGCAAGATTCAGGTAGATAAGGATCACATGTTCATCGGTTTTGATGGTTATAAGAAAGTATTGGAGTCGGATGTCGATGTGGTGATTTTGGCCACCCCTCCTTCATTCCGTCCTGGGCACTTGGCAGATTCCGTTGCAGCTGGAAAGCACATTTTTTGTGAGAAACCGGTAGCAGTTGATGCCCCGGGGATCAGAAGTGTTTTGGAGACAGCTAAAAAAGCTAAAGAAAAGGGTCTGGCCTTGATGTCCGGCTTTTGTTGGAGACATGACAACCCAAAGATCGAAACTTATGACCGGATTCTAGATGGAGCTATAGGAGATGTGTTGTCTATTTACAATACCTACAACACCGGTGCGTTGTGGTACCACGAACCCAAACCGGAATGGAGCAAAGTCGAAACAACTCTTCGAAACTGGCTGTATTACAATTGGCTTTCAGGTGATCATATCGTTGAACAGGCGGTTCATAGTGTCGACCTCATGTCATGGGCGCTGGGAGATGTTCTGCCACTTACGGCTACCGCTACGGGAGGAAGGCAGAGCAGAACAGAAGAACAATGGGGAAATGTCTTTGATCATTTTGCAGTGGTATATGAGTATGCCAATGGAGTAAAAGGATATCATTTCTCAAGGCAACAAAAAGGCTGTTCCAGAGCGTACGGAATTGAAATCATGGGTGACAAAGGTCGATGCGATATTCACGTCGGCAATAAGCACAAAGTCATAGGGAAGAAAGATTGGTCTTGGGAGGATAAAAAGGAAGAAAGAAATAATATGTACCAGAGCGAGCATGATACTCTATTTGCGTCCATCAGAGCCGGAAAACCGTTCTTTGATGGTATCAAAATGGCAAATAGCACCATGTTGGCCATTTGGGGTAGAATGGCTGCTTACACTGGCCAGACCATCAGCTGGGAGGAGGCTCTAAACTCAGAAGAAGTTTTGGCCCCACCATTGGATGATTACAGTTGGGATATGCAGTGGCCTCTGAAGGAGGTTGCCAGGCCTGGCATTACCAAATTTGTATAACGATGTATACACGCAGGAGTTTTATAAAGACGAGCGGATCAGCAGCTTTTATTGGGGGTGTGACTTCCAAGGCATTCTTTCATTTTTCAGATCCGCCGCCACTTCACAAGAAGAGTCTCAAATACGGGATGATTCAAGAGAGTAGTTTGAGCATTCTCGAGAAATTCCAGTTGATAAAGGATCTCGGATTTCATGGCGTAGAACTAGATAGTCCACACGATCTTGACGAAAGCGAAATTCTAGATGCCAAAGCTAAGACCGGTATCGAAATACCGGGATTAGTGAATTCTCTGCATTGGAAGAAGCCCCTATCCGATCCTGATCCAGCTGTCAGAGATGAATGTACCGAGTCGATGAAAGCAGCCTTTCATCAGTGTAAAAAATATGGGGGGACAACAGTTCTGCTGGTACCGGCTGTTGTGAATAAAGAAGTAACTTATGGCGAAGCTTGGGAGAGGTCGACGGCAGAAATAGAAAAGATGTTACCAGCAGCAAAAGAGACAGGGATCAAGATCGCCATTGAGAATGTCTGGAACAATTTCCTGCTGAGTCCTTTAGAAGCCGCCAGATATGTGGATCAATTTGATAGTGAAATGATCGGCTGGTACTTCGATGTCGGAAATGTGGTCCGCTATGGATGGCCAAGTCACTGGATAGAGGCGCTTGGACATCGTATCATCAAGATCGATGTGAAGGAATACAGTCGCAAGAAACAGCAGGAAGAAGGAATTTGGAAGGGGTTTGATGTTGAGCTCGGAGAGGGTGATAGTGACTGGGATCTAGTAAATAAGGCACTTAAGAATATAGGATATAGTGGATGGGGATCGGCTGAAGTAAAAGGAGGCGATCGAGACCGCCTCCGAGCAATTTCAGTGCAAATGGATGAAATATTTGACCGTTAGATCGAGTCCATTTCAATCTTTTTATCTTATAAACTGCTACACTCGTCTGCCGGTAATCAGTCTTATTGCGATAGCAATGACAGCCAGGACCAATAATATGTGAACAAAGCCTCCTAGGGCAGCTCCAAATCCCTGCCATCCTATCAGCCAGCCTATTACCAGAATTATGGCAATAGTTGTCAGTAAGTTATTCATGTTTGTTTAGTTTTATTGTTAGAAAATAGTTGCTGTTTTTCTTGTCTACTTTTACTTTAGGCTAACCAAGCCTTGAGCATCCAAGATTCCTTCTCCATCATAGCCAAAAATCCGGAGATCATATCTACTGTCCCCTCATCGCCAACCTGAGATGCTGAATCAATTAATATTTTCATTTTTTCGGTCAGCATGGATTGATCATTTACAATTTGCTGGACCATCTCACGATCAGTCAACGTATCCGATAGTTCCTTGATTTCAGATGTTCTGAGATACTCGGTTAGGTTACCAATCGGGCGCGAACCGATGGTGAGAATGCGCTCGGCGATTTCGTCAATTTGAGATCTGGCATCATTATACAAAGCTTCGAATTTGCCGTGGAGCTCAAAGAAATGTGGTCCGCTGACATGCCAGTGAAACTTTCTAAGCTTTTGATAATAGATATGGTAATTACTAAGGAGATCATTCAACTCGTGTATGACCTTGCCGGTTGTGCTAATGGGTTCAACTGAAGCTTGATTCATCTTTTCTTTTCTTCTTTAAGGGTTTAGAAATAAGGTTAATAATTCGACAATATTCTTATAGTCTTCATCATGTACAATGCATTCTGACCATAATTTGTTCATCAAACTGTCTTTATTTTACACTTTATGTATATTTTTTGAACTTTTCCTGTGTTTACAAAGTTGTAAAGGATGAATTGTTCATTATTTACTCCATTTATATGCAGAAGGAAAAGAAATCGAAATTGGCTAAGAATTTACGTACGCTTAGAGAGAGCAAAAGACTATCACAATCTGATTTGGCGCGTGAAGTTGATTCTACGAGGTCCAGAATAGCTTCCTATGAATTAGGTAAGGCTGAACCAAATGCAATGACCCTTGCCCGACTGGCTTACTTCTTTAAGGTGAATTTGCAGGCACTAATCACCGAAGATCTAGGAGAAAAGGATGAATTGACACATGATAGTAGACAAGGTCAATCCTTAGACCCAGGGCAAAACAAGGTTATCAACTGGTACATCCGAAGGAATCAACAACATCGGCGTGAGGTGGAGGGACTGACTCACTTATATCGATACCGACAAGTCATGATCGACTCGAAAGGTCAGGGGTATCAGGCAATGACGACCGACTTCGAAAAGCTTCTGCAAAGTACTCAATCATTACTTGACCTCAATCACGAGCTGATTCGCGAACTCTCTCAAGTAGAAACGAAGGAGCCTCAAGGCAAGTAAATCAAAAAATAATTACTGTTAATCAATAAAAAATTAGAATCAATGAGAATCATCGGAATCATTTTATTAAACGGGCTTTTGGTCTATCTGGCGGCAGTATTAACAAATGGCGTCTCCGTCGAAAGTTACTGGACGGCCGTGATAGCGGGCATCTTGCTGGGTTTCGCTAACTCCTTTATTAAACCTATTCTTACTGTGCTTACATTACCCATCACCATTCTAACCCTGGGTCTGTTCTTAATAGTAATCAATGCGGCAATGGTACTGCTGGTGGATACCTTGATGCCAGGTTTTGATGTAGCCGGATGGACGTGGGCCATTATCTTCAGCCTGGTCTTTGCGGTGCTCAACTTCTTCTTTGGAGGCTTTGACCTGGCCAAGGCTTGATTGTGGCCATATTTACGGAAATAATTAGTAAGCGCACTCCCGGCCTAACCGGGAGTGCTTTTAATTGGGATTATCTGAAGCATCCAGCTCTTCGATATAAGCCATTAGGCGACTATTTAAACCAATTAGTTCCTCATTTACGGACATTAGGTTTTCAAAATCGTTTGCAAGAGACTGCATCTCCGGTGTGACTTCCTCAAAAGAGGCCATTCGCATTCGAAAGAAACCCTTCATGCCCTGAAAAATCTGATCCAGTTCGGCAGCCTTATCACGAAGTTTTCTCAGTGTCTCAGCCTGCTCAGATAAAAGTTTTGAAAAATCCTTTTTCACGTTGCTCCCGAAAGGAACGACAGAAGCATCTTGGTAGGCCCCAATAGCTTCAAGATCTGCTTCTATCAATTGCAGCATATTTATATTGAAGTATTTGGCTATTTTGGCGAGATTACTTGCACTTGGCTCTGCTTTTCCCAATTCATATGAGGCTATGTTGCTTCGGGTAAGACCGATTTCTTCGGCGAATCTCGCTTGACTGACATTACTTCTTCTGCGTAGAAAGCGCAAATTTTTAGCCAATTTCCGCATATATGTTAAATAATTAAATTCAGGATCAAGATATGCAATATTTGATCCAAAAACACGAAAAATGATCAAAATCATCTGTATTTTGTGTTTTTTTTATACTTTTTGTGAACTATTTATTCATAATTTCGTTAATGTCGTTGATAAGTGATTTTAACTAACATAAAAATTTTAGACATAATGAAGAGTATCTTAGAAATTATAACCCAATCGTTAGCCGTTGTCCCTGTTGGTCTCCTTATTCTAGGAATGGGATTGGGGATGACATCATGCAATAGTGATTCCTCTGCGAAAGATTCTGTAGAGGAAGTCAAAGAAGATCTTAGTGATGCCAAAGATGAAGCAATGGAGATCTTTGAAAAGGAAAAATCCGAATTCCAAGAATTTATGGAGGACTCTAAGGAAGAACTGGAATCTGAATTGGCTCAATTGAATGAAGAGATGAAGGACGCATCCAGTTCGGCCAGATCAGAATATCAAGAGACAATCGATGATATTCAGCAGAAGCTGAGTGATCTCGAAAGCAAAATGAATGAGTTGAAGAATGCCACAGCAGATAAATGGAAAGAATTGAAGAACAGCTTGGCTGAATGGAAAAACTCTATGGAAGAATCCATGGAATCAGAATCATAATCCCGCTAGAAACTACAAATGGGGAGCCAAATCTTTCGGCTCCCTTTTTTATTAGTGATTGTTAAAGACATTTCTTAATTGTAAAAAAGCATATCGAAAAATGAGAGAAAAGTTTGAAGCGGCCTTCGAAGGTATGTGGGATAAAATAGACTCTTGGATTGAAGCATTCATTGGAAACATTCCTAATTTGATCCTCGCAGTTCTGGTCTTTGTCGCCTCAATCGTGGTGGCCCGGATTCTGAAAAAGTACTTCCGTAAAATCTTAAATAAATTAACATCTAACCAGGCAGTTGCCAGTCTTGCCTCCAGTGTTTTGACAGTCATCATCGTCTTAGGCGGCATCTTTATAGCGTTGGTTGTGCTAAATCTGGACAAGATGTTGACTGGTTTGTTAACCACTGCCGGTCTTGCAGGATTGGCGATCGGTTTGGCTCTACAGGGGGCCCTCGCAAATCTATTCGCCGGCGTAATTCTATCACTCAGGTCATTTGTCAATCCAGGTGATTGGATTGAATCCAACGATTACTCTGGTGAAGTACTGGAAATAACTTTGAGAAATACCAGAATCAAGGGGCCTGATAATAATATTGTGGTCATACCTAACAGACTAGTCGCCGAGAATCCGCTGAAAAACCACAGTCTTACTACCAAATCGAGGGTAATTGTCCATTGTGGGGTGGGATATGGAAGTGATCTCGACAAAGTGGAAAAACTCACAAAGCGTACTCTTGCTGACCTCTTCGATCAACTTGAGGAAAGTGAAGTCGATTTCTACTATACTGAGTTCGGAGGTAGTTCGATTAACTTCACAGCCAGATTTTGGTTGGAAGCTCGTGATTCGATCATGGTACTTAAAGCTAAGAGTAAAGCGATTAAGAGCTTGAAAGCCAAATTTGACCAGGAAGGGATCAATATTCCATTTCCGATCAGAACCCTGTACCTCGAATCTGTGCCTTCGGCGCTTTCTCTGGGGCAACAGTCTTCGAGACCTGAGTAAGGCTCTCCAATTCTAACTGGGGTGATCTTTATCACCGAGTAGGGATTAGAGGATCATTGAAGAAAGCAGGCAAAGGGCATACCTAACAATCCAAATTATCATGCCATGATGAAGTGGATTGCTGATCGTACAACCCTAATCCTGCTTTTATTCATTCCTTTGCTGGCTACTGGTCAGATTGACATTCCACCATTGAGTGCTCGATGTATCATTCACCAAAAGGTTGGTTTTACCGATGTGGTGATCGAGTATTCCCGGCCCAGCATGCGTCAAAGGGTGATATTCGGAGAACTTGTGCCTTACAATAGAGTGTGGAGAACAGGTGCTAACGAAGCCACCACAATTTCCTTTTCCGAAGATGTCAGGTTAAATGGCGAATTCGTACCGTCTGGAAAATATACCTTGCTGACAATACCCAGAGAAGATCGATGGATCATCATTCTTAACACGGATACTAGTCTTGTAGGAACTAGGGGCTACGACAGTGACAGAGATATCATTCGTTTTGATGTGCAGGCAGAGAAGATACACGACCATTTCGAGACCTTCACAATCGACCTGGGAGAATTGACGCAAAGCACAGCCAATATTAGATTGATGTGGGAAAATACTCTCGTCAAATTTCTGATTGGTACCAAGGCTGATCAGCAGGTTATGAAGCAAATAGAGGCGAATCTAAAGAACCCCATGGTCAAAGTGAGTCAGATGTATTTCGCTGCAGCAGACTATTATTTCAATACTCACCGTGATATGCATCAAGCATTGGAGTGGGCGAATGAATGCATCAATATTGCTGGTGAGCAGTATTGGGTGTTACGCCTAAAATCTCAGATCCTTGCCGAGCTGGAAGATTGGAACGGAGCGATTCGTGTCGCCAGACGGTCTATGGATTTAGCTATAGAAGCCGGCGCCGAAGAGTTCGCAGAAATGAACAAGCAATCAATCAACAAATGGCAGAATATTGATCCGCATTGATTCCATTATTAATTCTGACCACTGTCTTTAAGAGGATCCTTCAGTTTGGGATTCATCCGGTAGATTTCTTTTCAGAATAATATATCCAAGTAATCCTGCCACTAGAGAAGCTACTAGAATTGCCGTCTTTGCTTGCAAGATGAGGGCAGAGTCGGTAAATGCCAAACTAGTAATGAAAAGCGACATAGTGAAACCAATACCCGCCAAGGCAGCCGCACCAGCAACATGTATCCAGCGCATACCTGCCGGCAGTGTTGCCCACCCAAATCGAGAGGCGATCCAAGAAAAGCCCACAATTCCAATGATCTTACCCACGACAAGACCTAAGATAATACCCAATGCTAAAGGTTGCACAAGAAGCTCCATCATATCAGAACTCAACCTGACACCGGCATTGCTGAGAGCGAAAAGGGGCATCACCAAATACACAACCCAGGGATGCAAACTGTGCTCCAATGATTGGAGGGGAGCCTCAAAGACTGCACAAGTATCTTTGACTGATAGGACAATTCCTTGACTCTCTTTAGAAAGTAATTGACCTGTTTTGACATCCGATTTTAAACCGGACAAGGTCTCGGTGATCGAATCTCGAAATTCTCCGGAGCTGATTTTAGTGCTTGCCGGTATCGCAAATGCAGCCAAAACACCGGCGATAGTTGCGTGAACACCTGATAAAAGGAAGGCAAACCAAACACCTACAATCCCCACAATAGCATAGAGTAAGGTTCTGCGTACTCCAGCCAGATTCAGGATCCACATGAGGGCAAGAAAACCTACACCCACCAGCAGATTTCCTAGAGAAATTTTTGATGAGTAAAAGAATGCAATGACCAGTACTGCCCCGATGTCATCAACAATAGCAAGAGCAGTCAGAAATATTTTTAGCGATAGAGGCACTCTCCTACCCAACAGAGCCAATACACCCAATGAAAAGGCAATATCGGTGGCCATGGGTATCCCCCAACCATCTACGCCCGCTGTGCCTTTGTTTACCGCAACAAAGACAAGTGCAGGAATAACCATGCCTCCCAAAGCTGCAAACATGGGCAACGAAGCCTGCCTCCAAGTCGCCAGCTCGCCAGCAATCAATTCTCTCTTTATTTCCAGTCCAACTACGAAAAAGAAAAATGCCATGAGACCATCGTTGATCCATAACAAGAAAGGCTTGGACAGCACGAAATCTCCAAATCCTAACGTGACAGGTTGTTGCCAGAAACTGACGTAGCTGGCTTCATCCAGATTTGTCCAGATTAAAGCAGCAGCAGCCATGATGATCAGCAAGATCCCGGAGAAGGCTTCAGCTCGAATGAACTTCGAGAACAGGTCAGCAGATTGAGCTATCAGTCTTTTTGGCATACAGAGGATGAAAATAAGCTAGAAAGTCCTTCCAGACAATCTTCTAAGTTCAACTTCAGCCTGCTTCATTTGATACTGGGTGTCAATCAAACGGTCGCGTGCTTCCACTTCCCGGAGAATGGCTTGACGAACTTCGAAGTTTGTGGTTTGACCGAGACGGTAGAGTTCCTGAGCCAGATAGGTATTTCGCTCTGCCATCAAAATGTTTCGGAGTTCCAGCTGTTCTAAATCCACCAATGCATAGTACTCAGCATAAATGGCAGCAATTCGTGCAGCCAACTCTTCTTGCAAGTCTTCCTGGCTCAACTGAAAGGTGCGCTGAAGTAGTTCTACATTGTCGATGTCTTTGCGAAGATTTCTGCCTGGAAAAATATCGTATGTCGCTCTCAGGCCGACGACCGGTCCGTACGAGCGATTAGACAAAAGAAAACCCACATCGGATCTTGACCAACTATAGTTATAGTTGGCATTGAAATCGAGAGACGGATAGAGAGCGCTTTTGGCTTCCTTAATCTGCAATTCAGTGATCTGTTCATCCATCTGAAGCAACCGCAAATCAGGATGAGCTTGAACCGTTTGTTCGATCAGCTCTTCCTGGGTTGGCAGTGTCGTCAACCTGATCAGTGTATCAACCTGAAATACGACATCAGTCTCTCTTGCCAGCAGACGATTAAAGGTCACCTTCCCTCTTTCGAAAATACCCAATTGAGCCAGTAGAAAACTGCTATCGGCGTTCACTTGGTTGCTGGCTTGCAACACGTCCAACTCGGTCCCTACTCCGATGCTTAGCTTTTGTTGAGCAAGTTGGCGTAGAGCCAGATTGAGAACTATTGATTGCCGGGTAAGTCTGATTTCCTGCTCCTGCCTCACCAGATCGTAATATGATGCTTCGATGGAAGAAGAAAGTTCGAGCACCTCTGCACGTGTAGATTCCTTGCTGCGATCTACCAATAATGTTAATCGCTCGCGTGCCGCCAGTCTTCCGAATCCTTCGAAGATCGTCCAATTGAGCCCGATGCTTGCTCCTGCTGACCGGCTACCTGCATCTGCGGCAGAGCGTGAATCACCATTAAAGAATTCTTGCCTGGAATTGCTCGTGGCATACTGAAGGTTTCCGGTGGTTGTCACATCAGGTAGGAATCCTGCGTTGCCCAATGTATTGTTGTTCGAAGCGATCTGTTCCCTCACCGTCGATATCTTCAAATTTAGATTGTTCTCCAGGCCAATCCGGATTGCATTTTCCAGTGTGAGGTGATCCGATTGCGCAAGAAACCAATTGCCTTGAATCTCTACGATCCAAAGCAGAAGTACAATTGTCACCTTATATACTTTGGGTATCCAAGGCATCGTTACTTAACCTTATTCTTTTTCTTCTTTCCATTCTTGGCTTTCTTCTTGCCGTTCTTATCCTTCTTCTTTTTCTTCTTTCCATTGCCGCCAGTTTCTTCCAGAGGAATTTTTGGATCTTCTTCAGCATGATTTCTCAATACTTTCGATTCAACCTGGGGCATAAATCGCTTGAGGTGCTCTGCGGGCTCAACAGGATTCCAGCTTGCGGGCACTTGTGGCTCGTCAGGAAAGTAGAAAGGATCCTGATCTCTTGTTAGATCATGTTCTGTAGTCTCAGCTGCCAACTTTTCTAGTTCATAATCTCCATTGGCTAGAACTTTCTTGCGATCCCAGTTAAAGAAAGTATAGATAGCAGGAATAACATATAGTGTTAGCAAGAGGGAAAACAATAGTCCTCCGATTATGGCAACACCCATTGGAATCCGACTAGTAGATGCAGCCCCCAACGCGAATGCAATAGGAGTGACGCCCAATACCGTAGCCATACTGGTCATCAAAATGGGCCGCATTCTCAAGGTAGATGCTTCGATTACTGCATCAGAGACTGAGAGTCCCATCGTTCGTTTTTGATTGGCAAACTCTACGATCAAAATACCATTCTTAGTCACAATGCCAATCAATACTATGATGCCAATCTGGCTAAAGATATTTATGGTGTGCCCTCCGAGATAAAGAGCGAGTAGTGCCCCTGTCAATGCCAGTGGTACTGTAAACATTATCACCAGAGGATCAAGAAAACTTTCAAACTGGGCCGACAATGCTAAATAGATAAGAATTAAGGCAAGTATGAAAGCAAAGTAAAGGCCTCCCGAACTCTCTTCGAAGTCTTGAGAGGCGCCGGTGAGTGCGGTACTAAAAGAAGGTCCTAACACTTCATCAGCAATTTCATCCATAGCGGCTATCCCTTGACCAAGTGTATAACCATCTGCTAAGTCGGCTGAAACTGTAGCTGCGATGTAACGATTATATCGAAATAGAGTAGGTGGATTCGAATGTTCACGCAAACTCACGACATTACTCAGCTGCATCAATTCATTCTGCCGGTTTCGCACATATATAGAACTGAGATCCACCGGTTCATCTCGAAATGACCGGCTTGCCTCTCCGATCACTTCATATTGCTTACCATCTCTAATAAAATAGCCAAACCGCTGACCGCTGAAATACAGCTGCAAGGTTTCTGCCACATCTTGGACTGTTAGACCCAGGCTAAGCGCTCTATCCCGATCAATCTCTACATGCAATTCAGGTTTGTTAAACTTCAGATCAAGATCAGTTACTGAAAAGGCTGGGTGGCTCTGGGCACGCTCCATAAAAACCGGTATAGCATCTTTCAATGATTGCAAATCAGGTGCTTGTATTACATACTGAACGGGAAGGCCCCTCAGGTTGCGGGTGACCGCAATGGTCTGCTCCTGGGCGAGAAATGAGCGAGCGTAATTCAAACTGGCAATCTTAGGAAATAGGCTTCTGACGATCTGATCCTGGCTGCGACTGCGTTCTGCTGGATCGGTCAGGCTCAGAAAAACAAAGGATGAATTGACTGCAGTAGAAGAACCGAAGCCAGGTGAAGTGACGGAGATATATGCCTTTTTTTCGGAAAGGGTATCAAGAATCTGAAGCACATCCAACACATATTGATCCATTACCTCAAATGATGTACCTTCCGGAGCAGTAGAAATCACCCGAAATCCACTCTTGTCTTCCATAGGAGCCAGTTCGGTCTGCAACGAAGTGCCCAGGTAATAAATGCAAATCATGGCCAAAGCTGTGATCACAAGACCTAGCCATCTGGCCTTCATAAATGTCTTCAGTGACTGGTTATATACTCTTGTCAAGCCCTTAAAAAAGCCTTCGGTAGATCGATACAGCACATTATGTCGCTCTCTTCGTTTCAAAATACGTGAGCTCATCATTGGCGTAAGTGAGAGAGAAACGAGCGTAGAAATGATCACTGCCCCGGCTACTACAATTCCAAATTCGCGGAACAACCGGCCTGTCAATCCTTGCAGAAAAATAATCGGTAGAAAGACCGCAACCAGGGTAATCGTTGTGGCGATAATAGCGAAGTATATTTCTTTGGAGCCGTTATGACCCGCATCTATGGGATCTTCGCCATCTTCCACTCTACGGTAGATGTTCTCCATCATGACAATGGCGTCATCCACCACCAGCCCTGTGGCCAGTACAATCGCCAGTAGGGTGAGGATATTGATGGAAAAATCAAAAAGATACATGATGAAGAAAGCGCCTACAAGGGAAATAGGGATTGCAATTACCGGAATCAGAGTTGTTCTCCAGTCGCGTAGGAAGAGGAAGATCACCAACAATACAAGTGAGAAAGCGATGAGAATCGTGTCTTTTACTTCTTCAATAGCTTTGCGGATCGTGGTAGTCCGGTCGAAAGCATATCCGATAATTATGTCTGTGGGTACATCGTTTCTGATTCGTTCTACCTCCTCATAGACGGCATCGGCTATTTCAATATAATTTGCACCCGGAAGGGGAGTCACAGCAATCCCCACCATAGGTCGAATGCCATTGCCACGCAATAGTGTCTGCCGGTTTTGGGGTCCATAACTGACGGCGGCCACATCCCGCAATTGTACCATCACTCCCGCATCCTCCCTGATGACCATCGCTTCAAACTCCTCTGGGGTGTTTAACCGGCCGAAAGTTCTAATCGTCAATTCAGTACGATATCCCTCAATCTTTCCACTTGGCAATTCCAGATTTTGTGTTCGAATTGCATTCCTGACATCAAGAGGGGTGAGTCCATATGCCGACAGTTTATCGGGGTTCATTTCAATTCGGATGGCATAACGTTTTTGACCCCACACGCTTACTCTAGAGACTCCGGGCACAGTCTGAATTCGCTCCTTGAATTTGTTATTTGCAATCTCGCTCAATCCCAATAGATCTCGCTTATCACTTTGCACGGTTAGAGCCATGATGAAACCGGCATCTGCATCTGACTTTGTCACAGTAGGTGGCTCCGCGTCGGGCGGCAGAAACCTTTGCGCTTGAGACACTTTATCCCTGACATCATTAGCTGCTGCTTCAAGATCCGTTCCCACTTCAAATTCTACCCGGATAGTACTTCGACCATCAGCGCTGGTGGATGTTAATGAACGAATGCCAGCGATGCCATTTACGCTTTCTTCAATAGGCTCCGTAATTTGCGACTCGATCACATCCGAATTGGCGCCAACATAATTGGTACTAACTGAAATTATCGGTGGATCTACACTTGGGTACTCCCGCAGTCCCAAGTAGCTCATCCCGATGATCCCAAAGAGCACTATGGTGATCGAAATCACCGTTGCCAGTACAGGTCGTTCAATGCTTAGGGAAGAGAGTGTCATTCCTAATGAATTTCGGGATCAAAATCGACGATGGTAGATATATTCACCGGCATAGCTTCACTGAGACTTAGGAGTCCGCTTATTATAATCGTATCTCCTGGCATGACCCCCTCAATGATCTCTATCATTGATCCCAGGCGCTCTCCGGTATTCACCATCGCGGAAACTGATTTACCATCCTTCACCAAAAATACCTGCTGACCATCGATCACCGGTATGACTGCATCTGTTGGAATCAGCACTGCATTTTCATTTACTCCTGTAGTCACATCTACTTTTGCAAAATTTCCTGGTTTCAGTACACCATTAGGATTCTGGCATCTGGCCAACACTTTGAAACTTCTTGTCGTAGAAGAAATTTCTGTTGCCGTTGCATAGATCTTGGCTTCAAATGGCTCTGCAAAACCTACCACAGAGAAAATGACGGATTGGCCAATTTCCAGATCACGCATATAGCGCTCCGGCACATCAAATTCAAGTTTGATCGGATTAGTTTGCTGCAGATCGACTATGGGCGTTGATGGACTCACATAGGCACCTATACTGACTACACGGAGTCCTAGCAAACCAGTAAAAGGAGCTCTAATATCTGTTTTGGCAATTTGCACCTCGGCAAGTTGAATATCAGCTCGTACCTGCTCAAGCTCATCTACTAATCTATCGTAATTCTCTTCACTAATACCTTGTATATCAAGCAATTGCTTTCCTCTAGTCTCTTCACGTAAAGCCATCTGTTCCTGCAGTCTTAATTTATTCAACTGCGCCTGAAGTTCATCATCATCCATCCTGGCCAGAATAGTTCCTTTGCGTACATACGATGACTCTCGAAACAGTATTTCTTCCAGTTTGCCAGCTCGTTCCGGTGTGATTTGAACAGACTCATTAGCGACCAACGATCCCGTGGCACCAATTACTGATTCGAGCCGCTCCCCTTTGGCTACAAATCCATCCACGTTCATCACCCGGGGAGCCCTACTTGGTGGTGGGGCCGCGGAAGCAGATGATCCATTCTTTGCCTCTTGGCATCCAAAAATCAATAGGATACAAATGACTGCTATAAGTGGCGCTTCGAAATATTCTTTAATTCCCATCTTTCATTGATGAATCCAAAATATTGCCAAAAAAGCAAAAAGCGCTCAATCAGATACGACTAATCAATAGTCGACCACGGTACTCAAGGTAAAACAATTCAAATTCTGTTAATGACGGACCTTCCCTAAATCAATTTCCATCCATCCCTGTATGTGCGGCCGACAAATTGATTTGCCTCGTCAAAATTGGTGATCTTCGTGGCCTCTCCATTCCAAAACAATCTCTTCCTTCCGTAGAAATCTTTCCTACGTCCGCTTCCTTTCCCAAGCGCATAACTTCTGATTGCGAGATTACCCATCAGCACAGTTTCAGTCAATGGTCCCGAATAGTCAAAAGAAGAAGTTAATGCTTTATGTTCTTTGCTATCGAATCCTGCTTTGCAGGCTGCAGTCCATGAGATTTGATGGCCATATTCAGTTTCTGTCTCATACGGATTGTCAGTTCTGAAATCCTCTGGCAACTCGACTTTGTCACCATTGTTAAGATAGATCTGAGCCCTTTGACCGTAGACAGTACAGGTCATTATTCCTTTTGATCCGATCATGATTACACCGTTGCCACTGCCCGGTTCTCCAATCCAATCATCGGCCGGAATCAGATCAGGATGAAATGGTCTGATACCTCCATCATACCAAATCATGGTTAGTTCACTTGGATTTCTCTCTGAAGCTGGAAACTTCAGCTGGACATGAGATGAAGGAGGACATCCCTCAGGAATATCCTCGGGAACCCAATCTTGAGTAAAAACCTGGCCAACCGAGCACTCCACTTCCGTAGGATAGCCGAGCCCCAGCACCCTAAACGGAGGGTCGATAAGATGACAACCCATGTCTCCCAGCGCTCCTGTTCCAAAGTTCCACCATCCCCTCCATTTGAACGGATGGTACAGCGGATGATAGTCCACATACTCAGCGGGTCCAATAAAGAGGTCCCAGTCTTCAGGAGACATAACTTCTGGTAGTTCGGCAGCTTCCACGGGCACTGGAATTCCCTGTGGCCATACTGGACGATTCGTCCATACATGTACCGTGTGCACAGGTCCTATCATATCATTTTCAAATTGCTGCATCATCCATGCCTGTGCTGGATTAGAGGCTCCCTGATTACCCATTTGGCTTACAATCTTGTATTGCCTTGCAGCTTCGGTAAGTCTTCTAGCTTCGTAAATGTTGTGGGTAAGGGGCTTTTGTACATACACATGCTTCCCCATTTCCATACAAGCCATGGCGGCCACCCCATGAACATGATCGGGAGTTGATATTGTGACCGCATCAATGTCCTGATGGATTTCATCCAGCATAACCCGGAAATCATTGTAGACCTTTGCGTCCGGGAAATGCTTGATCGTGTTCGCGCACCTGGATTTGTCCACATCACATAGGGCAACTACGTTTTCCTTGCCACCGTTGTGGGCATTTCGAATATCGCTCCCCCCCTTTCCCCCTGCACCTATGGAGGCCAGATTGAGTCTATCACTTGGTGCAACAAAACCCCTGCCCAACACGTGGCGGGGTACGATATAGAAGGCACCAGCTGTGATTCCACTTTTTTTCAAGAAATCTCGACGTGAGTTTGTCAACGTTGTTTTCATCTCATCAATTTTTTAGCGAGTATATCTCGTTCGATCCAAGGAAGGGTCGAAGTTAAGAAAATGACACTACAAAGATCAAGTGAAGAGTCCTGATTAGATCCGGAAGAGATAGGTTAGCGGGCTATAAAGAAACGATCAAGCAATATGCGGTCGGAGCCAATCACTTCGATCACGTAACAGCCAAAGGGAAGTAATGAGACGTCAAGACTATGAATGGTTTGATCAGGCTTTAGATTTTCCTGAATAATTGGCTTGCCTACCTGATCCCTAATGATATAAGTCAAACT
>JAHELJ010000154.1 GCA_024644235.1 Lewinellaceae bacterium | reverse complement strand
TACATCATTCAGGAGATACTGGAACTGTTGGTAAGCAAAGACATTCGCATGGCCAAGCCGGGAGAGTTCACTATGCGGGCTTTTCTTAACGGCAAGATGGACTTGTCTCAGGCGGAAGCGGTTGCTGATCTCATCGCCTCAACAAGCAAGGGCGCTCATGACCTTGCATTGCGGCAGATGCGGGGCGGCTTCTCGAACCGCATCAAACATCTGAGGGAACGGCTGATTCATTTTGCCAGCATGATCGAGCTGGAGCTGGATTTCGCCGAAGAAGATGTGGAGTTTGCCAATCGGGATGAACTGAAAGGATTGATTGATGAGATCATGAAAGTGGTGGATGAATTACTGCAGTCTTTTCGCTTGGGTAATGCCATCAAAAAGGGAGTCAGCACGGTAATCGCCGGCCGGCCCAATGCCGGGAAGTCAACCTTGCTCAACCGCCTGCTGAAGGAAGACCGGGCCATTGTATCCGAAATTGCCGGTACCACCCGCGACACGATCGAAGAGATTTTGAATATCGACGGAGTGGAATTTCGGCTCATCGACACCGCCGGCATCCGTGAAGCGACGGACCAGATCGAGAGCCTGGGTGTGGCGAAAACAATGGAGAAAGTGACCACTTCTTCGCTGCTGTTGTACGTCTTCGATGTCGTAAGCACTTCAGCCAAAGAGGTGAAAGAGGACCTTTCAAAGCTGCTAATAGATGATCGCCCTTATATAGTCGTTGCCAACAAGATGGATCTCAACCCTTATGTCAAAGCAGAAGACTTTGTCCATGACTTGCTCCCGACAGATCTCTTCATTCCGGTCTCTGCGATCAACGACATGAACATCGAGTACCTTAAAGAGCGTCTCTTCGAAGTAGCCATCGGCGGAACCATCAATCAGGAAAGCGTGGTGGTGACCAACACCCGGCATGTCGAAGCCCTCTCCAGCACGAAAGAGAACCTTCAGCTAGCTCTAAGTGGTCTTGACTCAGGAGTGTCCAGCGATTTTGTCGCCATGGATATTCGCCGGGCTATCCACTACCTTGGTGAGATCACCGGCGAGATCAGCACCGATGATCTGTTGGAGAATATTTTCAGAAATTTCTGTATTGGAAAGTGACAATCAAAGGCAAGACAGTAGTCGTTTTGGTCATTGATGCCTGACAAGTGATCTTTCCCTTTGGAAGAATCCTTACCATGCTACAGTTACAGCAGTTCCATCTTCTTTGTTATTGATCTTCATTTCCGCCATTGATTGTCTTTATTGAATCTGCTCTGATATGCCAATCTTTTTGCCTGGTATTTATTTACCCAATCGATGTTCTTTTGATTGCTATTTTCACTATAGAGAACAATATCTATGAAAATTGCTGTAGGTCAGATCGATTGTTCCACTAGTGAGATCGGAAGAAATTTGGAGAAGATTGCCCGAATCTCGCAGGATTGCAGTCGCCAGGGGGTGCGGCTGGTTGTGTTCCCTGAATTGGTCGACACCGGCTACGTGATGGAAGACATCGAAGCAAAAGCCTCTCCATATGAGTCTGGTATACCTTTGGGGAGCTTGAAAGAGGCGGCAAGATCAAACCACCTTTATATCATCGCCGGAATTACGGAAAGGGAGAGTGACAAGATATTCAATAGTTCAGTTGTGGTTGATCCTGCCGGAGATCTCATCGCCAATTATCGAAAGATCCACCTCTATACGCCTTCTGGCGAAGATGTGTTTCATAGCGGAGACAAGTTGATCACTGTTACTATTGATGACTTCACCCTGGGCTTGATGATCTGTTACGATCTGCGCTTCCCGGAGATGGCTCGAAGTCTCGCCATCAAGGGAGCAGATGTGCTGATCGTGCCTACTGCCTGGCCCTTTCCCCGGGTGGAACACTGGCAGTTGCTGACCCGCGTGCGAGCGCTGGAAAACCAGTGTTATCTGATCGGAGCCAACCGGGTGGGAAGGGATGGTAGTTTCACTTTGTGCGGTAACAGTCGCATCGTAGATCCTCACGGTGTTATCGTCAGCAGTGCATCGGAAGACCGGGAAGAAATCATCACCGGAGAACTGGAAAAGGACAAGATTGATTTTGTCAGAAATCGAATGCCGGTCTTTGACCACCGTAGGCCCGATATCTACGAGAATTGAAATCTACTTCATCCCGATTGGCTATCTGATCAATCTTTGCCAAGCTAGTTACATGGCAATATCTATCTGGTTTTTAGGGCTTTATCTCCATCATCATAATCGCCCATATTCCCATAGCCGCACTCGTTATCTGGAACAAGACCGTCATTGTCTTGATCATCCAATCTCACATCGCCATGTCGCTGATGTGCGGGCCAGGCGTTCTCACTGATGTTTATGATATGCCAGGAACCATCACTTTTATCATAATGACAGACGGTGATCTTTCCAGCTTTAGCCGGAATAGTGTCACGGAAGACTTTGTAATGGCTATCATATTCTGATTGGTTGTGCTGGTCGTATAATTGAGAAATATTGTCCTTTTGACAGGCAATGGCCATCATCAGAAGTATCATTGATGCAAGAAGAAAGAACTTGTTCATAAGGTTGTATTTATCTTGAGTTGATTAGCACTTTACAATTCGGGACGATCTAGTAATTATGTCGTTATAACATAATCAAGTTTTGTGCCAACGAAGACTATCTGCCAGAAGCTCTCTTCTTACAGTCAGGCATTTGTGAGGTCTGCAAAGTACGGATGCTCATCCCGAGGACTGGAAGAGTGGTGCGAACTGGGAGTCTTTTTCAGTGCAATTTCATTCTAATAGTCCTGAATACTAGATAACTGAAAGGAACTGATGAAGAAGTGGTCGCATTGGAGTAATCGATACCGATGAATTAACACATCATCCAATCATGTGATGATCATCATTGATTGGCCAGGCAGCTGGCATATATTGAGATCTTGACATGAAAGCGATTGCAATATTGATCTCAATTGTTGTATTCCTTTGTAGTGAGCCAAGCGCACAGGAGATTAGGATGTCCTCTGGCTTTTCACGTATTCTTTTTGGTGTGACATATCATGTTGACGGAAATTGGGTTTCCAGGCAGAAAGTCGCTCAATTGATAGCAGAAGTGCCAGAGGCTAATGAGGATTGGAAAAAGGCAAGGAAGCTCTCCAATAAAGCACTTCTGTATGGGGGTGCTCCGTTAATTGGTGCCTTAATTACATTTCTTGTTGATCCCTTGCCAAGCAGTAAATCTGTTACTCCTGCCATTGCTGGGGGCCTGGCAGTTGCCGGAGGAGTGGCATACTTCATAATGGATGCACAATCACTAGTGTATCGGGAAAGTGCAATTGCAAAGTATAATCAACATCTGAATCCAACTGTAAGAATAAGACCATCGAATAATGGGATAGGATTATTTCTGAATTTTTGACTTGGCAACGGCTCTCTATGAAACCATGATATAACCACTTGAATGAGCTGGATCTGTAAATACTGGAAATGTGCAACCAATCACTTGTACTTGAAAATGGACAGATGGGTGTACCCAAAGATTAAGTCCGACATTCCGTCTGTGTATTCATTACCTTGAATGAAATTTAACCGTGATGAAGGATCGAAGAACTTTTCTCAAGTCGATTGCTGCTATGACCTCCGGTCTGATGATACCCTCAATCGATGTGAGCGGCAACTCTATTGTCCGCAGTGATCAGTGGGGTGAGTTGCTTCCATTGAGGATGCTTGGAAAGACAGGAAAGGAGGTAACCATGCTGGGAGTTGGTGGTGCGCATGTGGGTCGATCAGATGAGCGGACGGCACAGGAGATCATTGAGAAGGCGATGGAGGGAGGAGTGCGATTTTTCGATAATGCTGAAAGTTATCAAAGTGGTCGCGCAGAAAGGTATTATGGTGAGTTTTTGGTGCCTAAGTACCGTGAGGACGTGTTTATCATGACTAAGAGTACCGGAGTAGATCGAAAGTTAGCCCAATCGCATATGGAGGGTTCACTTCGGAGAATGAACGTCGACTACATAGATCTCTGGCAAATCCATTCTGTACGGACGCCACAAGATGTAGATAACCGGATTGATAATGGGTTGCTGGACCTGGCCCTCGAGGCAAAAGCGAGTGGTAAAGTCAGACACATCGGCTTTACCGGACATACTAGTTATCAAGCCCATTTAAGAATGCTGGAACAGACTGATGTGCTGGAGACCTGCCAGATGCCAATCAACATGTTCGATCCCAACTACAAAAGTTTTATTCGCAATGTTCTACCACAATTGATAGAAAAAAATGTTGGAGTCATAGCGATGAAGACGCTGTCCAATGGAGGGTTTTTCGGGGGCACTACCCATTATCAACATGGAGGAGAGCCCAAAATCATCCCTGATAAAGCCACGATTGAAGAAGCCCTGCACTTTGTGTGGTCCCTACCTGTCTCGGTATTAGTCACCGGAGCGGAAGATGCTGAAATGCTCCAAGAGAAGATCGACCTGGCGAAATCTTTTGTCGGAATGGAGGAAGAGCAAAGGATGGAATTGGTGGATCGAGTAGCCAGTTTTGATGGGAGAAAGGTAGAATACTATAAGAGTTAAGTCGACACCTTGCCGGCTTGGGTGGAAGATAGGGTTTTCCAAGGCCAATCCACGCAGCTGGCAACTTCCGGAAACAGCACAAAATCAGCCTTTCCTTTGCAAACCAAAGTGGCCACTTCACAATTTGGCAGTAAAGATTTTGCCAGCAATAGTGTTTGTCCAGATACTGACACATCATCCACCAGCAGGACAGAGCCAGAGATACAAGTAAGTTCTTCCGGGCTCCCAGTTATTTGAGGCTTATCAAATCTGGGATTATTCTCATCATCCCGGTAATTCAAGTTCACTATTTTCAAATCACAATTCAATTGATGAGCGATCATGCTGGCAGGAACGGTACCACCTCGGGCAATTCCGACGACCGTATCAAATGCAGGAAGTTTCATCTCCTTCATCCGTCTACTTATTTCCGGAAATCTCAATCTTTGCTTTTCCATAGTCGTAACACCAAAATGTTTAGCCCCAAGAGGATGAGTAAGCCAGGTAGACCATTATATATGGAAGTCGTCCAGAAATCCAAGGATGTCATTTCGATTGGAAACCATCCGATCATCAATGAGGAAATTACTTTCGCCAAAAGGTAAGCAAGCGGTGCAGCTATCCACTTCAGCATCCTGCCTTGCAGAAGGAAGTACACAAAGACACTGAAAAGACCCAACTCTAGGCTGAGCAGGAGCGTTATCTCCAGGATTGGTTGACCTGTCAAAGCAAAGTTTATGAAGGGCGCCAACACAGCTGCTACAAATGCCACTTGAAAACGGAACAATATCATGGCTGCCAATGGAGCATAAAACATGGGCA
>JAHELJ010000153.1 GCA_024644235.1 Lewinellaceae bacterium | reverse complement strand
AGATGCCATTGCCAAACTTGGCATGGTCGGTAACATGAATTTCATTACAGCACAGAAGGATCACTTCACTATTGATAATGTAGTGTGCCATGTAGCTCACATCCGACACCGCCACATTGTCGGCGAAGTCGCAGGATATGATCATCGAATTGTAAATCCCCTGGGGCAGAACCAAATCATGGTGTTGCAGATATGGTTTGTCCATGCGACCGATCCGATTGAAACCAAAAAATCGTGAGGAATGTACTCTTTCAGGCCTAAAGGGATCAGCCACGAGAAAACGTTCCCAGTCTTCAACTACATTATTCGCCTTGAGAAGTAGCTCCCGCTCCGAATTGGTTGTCTTTCGAAATCCTTGAAGGTCATAATCAAATTGAGTGTTTCTTAAATAATATTCATCCTGATCATCTGGGATGTATTTCTGGGATGGAAAGGACATCAGCCCAATACCTGGACTACGATTCTTAACCGACGTCATTCATTAACATTTTTAATTCTTATCGAGGTATAGCAAGTATGCTTTCGCATCTTTTTTTGGACATCGTTTGATTTTTATCCAATTCTCTACAAAGTCATCTTGAGATAACGACTTTTGAAGACTTGTAGGAATCGTACAGGTATACCTGAACCAGATAGACTCCGGTCTCCAGCGTAAGGTTATTCAGTGAAACATGATTCAATCCTTTTCTGACTTGCCAAAGGTGGGAATACCTTGCTCTTCCCACCAGATCTACGATCTTAACCCGGACATTGTCCGCATGGTCGCTCCAGAATCCCACGGTTATATTCCTGTTGGCAGGATTGGGATAAACGCTGATCGGTGAAACGGCCCTTTCTGAAACAGCCAGGTCGACCACGGTACCTACCCGCTCCATCGGTTCCTTTTCCAGTCTGTTTCTAAAATCGATGACTTGCGATATCTCGACGGATTCAGTTGTTAGAGTATATTCCACACACAACTCCGGAGCCTTTGAGGCAGATCCATCATATGACTCGCCACTTCGCTTACCGGACCCATCGATAATGATGACTATTGCGCTATTTGAAGTGTACTCTCTTCTATCTACTATTTCCTGGATAACAGGCGCGATGTCGGTTGTTTTCTGAGCTGACCCCGCTTCACCAACGACCTGCCAATCAGGCGGAGACCATGAGATGACTGAGGATGTACGGGCTCGACCAGAAATATCACCAAAATTGTTGGTAAAGGTTTCTGCGTTGTTGCTTACTTCACCATAGATGAAGAGGTTACATGGGTCGATGCCGTCCGTTTCCTCAACGGTAAACTGGATGTGTGCAGAGTTGATGCGTGCACCCTGAGGAATTTGGAGACCCACGAACCGCATGCCAACCGTTTGGTCACCGTTGTCATAAACCAATTCCAGGTCGGAGCTAGTCTGATTGACACTTTCGTCGGGTTGTTCTTCTGCATCATCGTTGCTGCTATTCACTTTTGAACAAGTGGTGGTCAAAAATCCTCCTACCTGGATATTGACTGGAGAGGATTCGGTGGTATTATTGTCGTTATCTGTAGCAACAGCTGTAATGGAATAATTTCCGGCTGAAGGAATCATCCAGTCTACGGTAAATGGCTCTGCGCTGTCGATTTGCAGGGAGACGCCGTCTACGAAAAACTCTATCTGGGTGATAATTCCATCGGCATCAGTTGCATCCGCGGAGATATTGATAATCTTGGGTGTAGCGTAAAAAGATCCATCTTGAGGATCAGAGATGGTCACTACTGGTGGGTACATGCCTCCACCGCAGCTACAGTCGGGCTGGATGGTTTCACCAGTGGTGTTGGAATCACCATCATCGCAGGGGTCACCAGGCTGGTACGTAACGGTGGAATCATTATCGTCACAGTCCAACTCGGTGCAGATGCCATCGCCGTCGACATCGCTGATCGCAACACAGGTGTCAAGCACACCAGCACAATTGCAGTTAGCATCCGTGGTATCGTTGATCGTGCTGGGATCCCCATCATCGCAATGATCACCGATATTCAATTCCTGCACCGGACAATCATAGACACTGTAGTTCACCCAAAGTTTGGGTGAGCTCTCAACGCTTCCATCAAAGGACTCCGCCACCCGTTTGCCTTCTCCATCTATAAAAAGGACGATTGCACTGCTGTCAGAATATTCTGCATGGTTCAAAATCTCTTGCAGCACCGGACTAAGATCCGATGTTTTTTGATCCACCCCGGACTTACCGACCATATCCCAGTCCACTGGCTTCCAGATAACCTGGGCATTAGTACGGGACCGGTTTGTGATATTAAAATCATGAGTCATAAAAGGGAGAGGATTGCCATTTGCTTCTCCTGTAATAATGAGCGAACAGGGACTTATGTTATTGGTTTCATCAACCGTAAACTGGATGTATGCTCGATCGATGACTACATTCTTGGGGATGTTGAGGTCTACGAAGCGCATCCCCACAACCTGGTCACCATGATTGGGATCAACGACCAATTCCAGGTCAGTGCTGCTCGTATTGACCCCTCCATCAGGGCGCTCTTCGGCATCATTGGCACTGTCATTGATCTGGGCACAAACTTCCAATCCCACTTCGATATGCACCCTTGATGAGGTTACCATATTCCCGTCATTGTCCGTAGCTCTCGCGGTTAGTTTAAATTTCCCATTTGAGGGGATAGCCCAGTTGAGAGCGTAAGGAGCGACCTGGACGGTACCGATCAAACTATCATTCGCAAAAAATTCTACTTTTTCGATCGTTCCATCTACATCGGCTGCATCTGCCACCAGCGATACATTTCGGGGGGATAAAAAATGGGTACTGTCAGCTGGTGATGTTAGGGATACCACGGGTGGATTACCTACTGGCTCCCTTTTGGTGATGGTAAAAAAATCGAGGATGCTGCCCTCGGAATCTATAAACTTAAGGTCCAATTGAAGCCCGGTCACTTCGAGAGAAACTGAGCCCATGGCTTTAAAACCAGTGAACATGGCTGGATGATCGAAGGTACCACCACTTAGTTTTCCGGAAGATCCCGCAACCACATATACAGTGCCTGCTCCCGCATCAGGACCAGTACCGTATTTTTGGTAGGCACCGTCCCCACCCTGCTGTCCATCACCAGGATCCAGAACCATGGAGGAATCCAGTGTGGGAGAGAAGCCATGGTGGCTATGAATAAGAAAAGAGCGCTCATAGGAATGGCTGTGCCCGGCAATCACCAGATCCACACCAGCTGCTTCCCAAATAGGGACAAAATTTTCTCTAATCTTGATTAGCAAGGAAGAGGAATCGGAGTCGTGTGATCCTTTGGAATAGGGAGGATGATGCAAAAAGACAATTTTCCAATCCTGTTCTGTAGAATGGAGATCGTCATCCATCCAGACCAGCATAGGGTCGGTTGGATCATGGCCGGAATCATCTGAATCAAGGGAAACGAAATGAATATTTGCGTAATCAAAGGAGTAGTAAGCTTCGGTACCGGATGCCAAGCCACCTGCTTCTGCATTGGTTGGCAGGGTGAATATATCGTAATAAGGTCCGGATTGGGTAGCCGATTTAGCACTTCTTAGATCGTGATTACCTGGTGAAGGCCAGAGAACCGATTGGATGAGCTGGTCTTCATACATATTCTGAAAGAATTTCTGTTGGTATTCCGAATCCAAACCACTTTCGTAGGCATTATCTCCAAGGAGTAAGATCAAATCGGTATGGTCGGATCCCACATAATTTTCATAGGCATCCCTTACCGCCCTGGCCTGGTCGGTACCGGTGCCACAATCCCCCAAGATCCAGGCACGTACTGGCTCATGACTACGATTAACGGGTGAAGTCTTAAAAAAATACTCGGCAGTGCCCCCAGCCAAAAGACCGTTACTATCACCCAGTGCGTAGTAATATTTTGTATTAGGAGTGAGACCGGGAATGAAGACCTCATGATCCAGCAAGAGTTCAAAATCGACAATAGTATCTTTCAGATCGAAAAGATCAGTGCCAAAAAGGATCTTGCTGTTGGTTGGCGCATCCGTTCGCCATCGCACGATCATACTGTTTGTTGTTCCCGACTGCAGGTACGGGCCCCTGATCACCGTTTGGGAAAAGATCAAGTTCGAAGAATGAGACCCCCAAAAAATAAGCACTAAAACAGCCTGTGCAACCTTACTTATTTGCTGCAGATAATGATTCAAGGAAAACAAATGCTCACCTGCTCTATTCGAGGGACACGGGTATTTCAAAAGAGCAATCACATTTTTACAATGGTGAAGAAAACCAATCGAGTCATCCGATTTCCTTCCATTACGGCACATTCTCACCAGATCGGATTCCATTGAAAGATCGGTAAAATCAATAATATATGTGATATTTTCAGCAGAAATTGCCTACAAAGCTGGCCTTCGAGAATGTCCAATAGTTAACCAAACATCAACAATCATCAACATTTCCCAATCTTAACTAACCCTATTTCTTCCATCTTCGATCCAGAGTTTCAGGTCAGCTACATCTGCAGGGTGACTTAGCTCAAAAATCAAACCTCCTCCATTTCATCAAGGGCATCAATCAAAAACCTGATGATATCCGTAGTAGAAATGATTCCAACCAAGTCCTCCCCATCCAGCACGGGCACGGCATGAAATTCATTTTCGGATAAAAGTATGGCCGCCTCCCTTATCGTTTGATCGTGCTGCAGTGTCACCGGATCAATGGCCATGATATGGGCTGCGATCATATCCGAATCATCCTGATTTGCAGTTCTCCCCTCCTCTTCAATTGGAAAGCTTTTGCGTAAATCTACCAAGCTGATCATTCCTACAACCTCGTTGTTATCATACACCGGCGCATGTCTTAGGTGATTGATACGGAATACCCGCTCTACATCCCACAAAGTGTCGGAACTGGAAACGGTCACCACATTCTTGGTCATGATGTCTTTGATGCTAGTATCTGACGTCATATTAATCTTTCTCTGGCTGGCTGCATACTCCTGCCCTCTAAAGTAGATATTTTAAAAGATCCTCCGGCCACACCTGTATATATCAGAAGGTCTTTGCGATTGAGCACAACAAATATTGCTCTCCCAGTATCGATAATTTTATAATTTGGAATGGGGAAACAAATAACTTCTGTTCCAGGATTCCGACCTTGCTCTTTTCACATAGATTGGATAGACTGCTGAGGTTTGACCGTAGTGAGCACTCCATGGAAACGACACTCAGATTCGTGAAAATACTGGTGATTTTTTCATCAGTGATGCTGTTCTCTTGTGAACAGCCTGGACCAGGTACGCCTAATGCGGGCAACTCGCTTCCTGAGGAAGACATACTCATTCTTATTAGCCCGGATGGTGACACCATCCCAACTGGGGTTGCCCTCTCAGCCGAACAAGCATTGATCAAGGTGGAAGGCGTGGAGCTTCCCAAATCCATACCTCTTCAAGCCACACCCATCACCAAACCGGCTCATGA
>JAHELJ010000152.1 GCA_024644235.1 Lewinellaceae bacterium | reverse complement strand
ATCAGTGCAGACTTGATTTTGGCGGTCCTGCACGATTTGAACCAGCAGAAAGGTTAGCAGGATTCTTCGCTGCAAGCTACTAAGACGGACAAGTCTCAATCCCTTCGTGAACTGCTTGAATTTCACTAATCTTCACCCAATTCATCAATGATGAGTTGTAAGACCGCCTGATTATGTGCATAACAAGCCTCGATTTCATTCTGGATGGTTGCTCTTACCTCGGCCAATTCATCGAGATCACTCAGTAAATTTTCAGCAGTCAATATTCTATTGTAATCGATTGGTACGAATAACTCCCCTTCAAGCATATAAAAATATTCCTTCCACCAACCATAACCACCGGAATACACACTGTTTCCCCATTGCAATTCAATCTCATAATTGGAGTAGGAAACTTCAAAAAGACTTAAGATTTGATCTTTTAGCTCCTCATTTTGAATAATACTAAAGCCAATATTCCTCAACGACTCATATCCGTCTGAGTTTAATCGTAACAGGAATCCTCCGTGTTTTATTGATTGATAAAAGTGCACCTTAAGTGAATCTGAATAGGGAGATTTTCTCTTGATTGCATTTTTGACAATCTTGGTCGACTGATTAATTTGGTGAAATTTTTCCAGTGCAGTTTCAATAAGTTGGTTGTTACGGATGATATTATCTCTTATGTCTTCAAGCACTACCTGCTCTACCTTCCTATCCTTCCTCCACTCATTCCAATTGTTGATTTGCAGGGCAATCAAAATCCCGATCACCACGAGGGTGATCTCACCAAGTGCATAGAGAATGTATCTCCTGAATTGACTTGACACAAGCAGTGATCGTCGTATTTTCCTAAAAAAGGTCAGCATAGATTAAGCTAACTATTCTTTTAATTCACTCTTGACCATTTTCAAAACCCTCTGCGTCTCTGCCAGGGTTTCGCCGAGTGACTGATTGATCCAGCCTCTGTTTTGTGCAATAGCTCGGAACCAGGAATGAACCTTTTTGTCATTCAATAATCCTTCGTAATCAATTGGTTCGAAATCATATCCCCACAACCGGACGAAGTGTTCCTGGCGAAACGCTACGTGATCAGCATAGGTTTCACCCACCCGGTCCATTCTATTCCTTGGGATTGCAAATGTTTCTTCGAAGAGGAGAACGATCTCATTTTTGAGCGCTTGATTCCGAATGATCTCCATTCCCGTGTTTTTTAATACTTCATAAGCATAGTAAGAAAATATGTCACCTGAATTATCCACGTTTGAGGCATAGCCCAGATAGGCACTGAGGGAGTCATGATAAGGCAATTGGTTCTCAAGAGCATGCAGAATAATCTCACTGGCGTCGTCACTTCTTTTATTCAAATCTATTTGTTCCTCCAATAATTTGACATTGGTATCCAGGCATTGGGCCAGGTTACGTAAAATCTCTTTTTCAATGTTCTTATCCTTTCTTGCCTCATTCCAGTTATTGATCTGCAAGGCAATCAGTATTCCGAGCACCACCAGAGCAATCTCTCCAATTGCATAGAGCAGATATCTTGAAGCAGCGCCTCCTGGGAGCAATCTTTTTCTTATTCTTCTGAAGAAAGTGATCATTGCATAGGGATTGGATAATTTCTGATCATCTATTCATCAATTTGCGTTGACAACTCGATGATCCGATCTATAGTCTTCATTAGTTTGCCTTCGTCACCACCTACTATTCTAAGCATAGAACCGATATAGGATCTTCTCCTCTTAATCATGTTCTCAAACTTGAACGTGGTCAAGAACAAAGGATCAAACCGGCTGTCTTTTATTCCTTCCCGGTAGCCCAAAGGAATATTTTCATCCATATAGGGAAAGTAGTTTTCAACAGTAAATTTGATGGCCATAGTCTCTGCCTTTTGGTAATCTGCAACCAGATCTTGCCACTGAACCAATAATGATCTAAGCTCAGGATTAGAAATAAGCTCAATTGCAGAAGAATTGATAAGTGTCGAAACCGAACCTTCCGAGAGATCAGCATCACGGATTGTACTTGAAGCTCGAAGTAAGGCAGCCAAAGAATCACTGTTGTAGCTATTCAACTCTATTGGAAAAGATTCTATTATGACTCCGCATTTGTCATATACTCTTCTATACAGCCGAAGTACACTTTCCAGTTCTTCCTTATTTATAAGAAACTCAGCGTTTATTTCTCTAAGTAAGAGATTCTCTTTTTTGTGGTCTACTCTATGTTGATTCCAGTTATTCACTTGCAGAGCCAGGAGAATTCCTAACATGACAAGCAGAATCTCCCCAACGGCATATAGCAGGTACCTGCCTGCCGGCGAGGCAGGCCTGCCTGCCGGAGAGGCAGGTCTCTTAAATTTTCCCGACTCAATCAGAGAAAGCCTGATCCTTCGCAACAATGTCAGCATCTTCCTAAGATAGTCAGAAGTTCTCTGGCTACCTCAGTCCAATTAGATTCAGCGTACAAATCTCGAGGGCCATTCAGAACAGGGAACTGATCAGATCATTGAATCCCTATTCACCCAATTGTTTCTTGATGATCTCAAGGACTCTCTGGTTCTCCTCAATAAATTCGGTCTCCGTCTCTATCAGGGTATTCCTTCCTTCCATATACGCCCTTAACCAGCCCAGGTAGTAGTCGTCATCGTATAGTTGATCCATGTTCACAGGCACCAGGGTGTCCCGCTTATAGATGAATAGCGGTACGTGATGATCAATAAATGGTACGTAGGGAGCATTGACCTGGGTATAAATTGTAAACCACTTCGGCAATGTGGATTCAAAAAAGGATACAATCTCTTGTCTGGTGGGTTTGTCAAGAATGATGTCGTAACCCATATTCTTGTATTGTTCATACCCGGATTGGGACAAGCTCAACATCGTTTTTGGTACCCTGGCTCTGTGAAAGTGTATGTCCAGACTGTCGACGAAGGGTAGTCGATTATCCAAAACATTAAGTACAATTTGAGATGACCGGTTGAATTCATGATGTCGTTCAATATCTGCTTCGAGGGTCTCGATGTTGAGTTCAATGTTCTCCGCGAGGTTCGCCAAAATCTCCTTTTCTTTTACTCTGTCTTTTCTATACTCATTCCAATTATTGATCTGCAGGGCAATCAATATTCCGATCACTACCAGTGCAATTTCGCCAATGGCGTACAGGAGATACTTCCTAGCGGGATCTGTTTCAATCAATGACCTTCGAATTTTTCGAAAGAAAGTGAGCATTATTTCATGTTCAGTCGGATTTGATCAGGAAACTCTTTACTTACCGAGTCGACTAATTTCTTCTTCACAAATTCCGATGATGTCTTCTATTTTTAGCTGAATTCCTTGGTATATGTCCCCGTTTGTTCTTGTTCCCATCTTAATATCGCTCAAATAACCATTCAATCCAGACAGGTTCTTCATTTTATTGACAACATCGGGGATCGAAGGCAATAGGGTGATGTCTCCCCGGTAGCCCTCCGGGACCATCTCCGCGGCTATTTCTTCCCTTAAATTGGGTGGGATCACATCTCCTACCAGCCTGCGAAAGCCGATATTATAGCTAAACCATTCCTGCTGCAGACTGTACATCTGGTTGATTTCAGAATAGAGATTGGATATCAGGTACCGGAGAGAGTCGTTTCTGATCAAGCGGGTATTTCCGTTGCTCACCAGTTCATCCCAGGCATCACTGACATGGGCTTGATAGCTGGCCCACCCAACGTGCTCGATGGCAACCAACAATTCTCCGTTTACTACAAACTCAGGATCGTAAAGTGCACCTAGAATCCGGTCTACATTCTCAAATTGAAAATCACTGAATGCGACCTGATTCTTCGCGTGCTGCAAATTTTCAAACATCTCCAATCTTATGTTCTGCAGGTATTTCAACTCGAGCGTGCGATCCTTCCTCCACTCGTTCCAGTTATTGATTTGCAAGGCAATGAGGATCCCGATCACCACTAAGGCAATTTCGCCAATGGCATATAAGAGGTATTTGCGGAGAGTCCCTTTTTCAAGCAATGAGCGACGTATTCTGCGGAGGAAGGTGATCATTTGCTGGTAATAAAAGTGTTTATCCCAATCAGACGATTCTCAAGTCTTTCATAGATGGGTAATAACACTCTCGTCTTCTGAACAAGCTCCACCAGCAGATTGGCAAACTCCTGATCTTCGAGTAAAAAATGAAATGATGGGTCATTGTCCGTTTGGTTGTTGACCAAACCATGCCGATTTAATAGTTCGTCATACCACCCAGAATCTGATTTTGTACCTATGTTATATATGGCTAGGCGGTCAGCATGTCTGTTCAAGTACGGAATGAGCTGAGTATCGACAAATCTGGTCTGAAGCACTTCATAAGAGGCCAATAGCTGCAAATTTGTCTTCAAGGTAGTTATGCTCTCTCGCAAAGCGTGCGAAGAAATTAGTCCCAACTGTCCCGACCCGATAAGTTCGTCATATATGTGGGTAGCATTATTAGCTCCCATCAAAAACCGCTTGGTGATAGCATGAAGATCACCTGCCATTTCTTCTGTAGAGGGTGTGGCTTCATCAGTCATTGTTCGCAGCAGCAATCTTTCTGCCGCTTTGATCACTTCCTCATATCGACTTGAACCGATTGAATGCTGAAATCGATTAAACTCAAGTTTCTGAGAAATGCCTTGAAGGATTCGCTCTTCTTCGCTTGAATTCAAGCGTTCCACATTCCAGTTATTGATCTGCAATGCAATGAGGATCCCGATCACCACTAAGGCAATTTCTCCTAAAGCGTAGAGGACATAGCTCTTGAATCTTCCCGACTCGAGAAGGGATCGCCTGATCTTTCGCAAGAATGTCAGCATCATCTGAAGATAATGAGAAGTTCCAGGTTCGCTGTGCTGATTTAGATTTCCGTAGAATTATTCCGAAGGAATTAGTCTCACATGAGGGGCCCACACCTCCTACTTAACTATACACTACTATAGTAATCATTGATAACAGCTTCCCGCTCCGCATTGAATGGTCAAAACAGCTAAACAGGTGAAAGGGATCAATTTTTTTGAGGAAAGTGAACATACAGGAATTATCAAATTTGATCCCCAGGTCGATCTTATTTGATACCTTAAGCCTTATTCACTAAAATCCACTATTGTGAAACAAACAGTGTACTGGAACCTGGAACTCAATATCAAGCCTGAGAAAAAGGAAGATCTTCAATCTCTCGTAGATGAAATGGTCAAACAAACCGAAGCAAATGAACCCGGAACTCTCATTTATGAGTGGCAATTCGATGGGGATATGTCTGAGTGTCACATCCTGGAAAGATTCGTCGATTCCGATGCTCTTATGGCTCATCTCGGCAACTTCCAAGCCCATTTTGCTGAGAGGTTCTTTAATATTCTAGAAATAAAAAGATGGCAGGTCTATGGCAATCCTTCTGATCAAGTGAAAGAGACCTTAGGAAGTATGGGTGCTCAATTTTTCAGTCAAGTTGGAGGATTCAGTAGATAA
>JAHELJ010000008.1 GCA_024644235.1 Lewinellaceae bacterium | reverse complement strand
GTCACATCCTGGGGCTGGAGAAGGTCCCAAGGGTTGGGCTGTTCGCCCATTAAAGTGGCACGCGAGCTGGGTTCAGAACGTCGCAAGACAGTTCGGTCCCTATCTGTTGTGGGCGTAGGAACATTGAAGAGATCTGACTCTAGTACGAGAGGACCGAGTTGGACGAACCTCTAGTGTACCAGTTGTACCGCCAGGTGCACCGCTGGGTAGCTATGTTCGGAATGGATAAGCGCTGAAAGCATCTAAGCGCGAAGCCAACTCTAAGATGAATGTTCCACTTCCTGATGCTTGCATCAGGAAAAAAGGGTCCCTGAAGACGACAGGGTTGATAGGCTACAGGTGAAAGTGCAGTGATGTATGGAGCCGAGTAGTACTAATTACCCAAATGCTTCCTTTTTTAATTTTTCAATTTCGCCAAACTTTTTGACACATTATTACTTGAGCTATCCTTGGCGCTCCCATCTAATTCAATTTTCAGCGAGGAACAATGACTCTATCCCAACCCAGAGTCATTCCTTAGTTGTATTAAGATATAATATGGACTAATGAATCCATAAAATCTTATGGTGGCTATAGCGAGGGGGTTCCACCTCTTACCATTCCGAACAGAGAAGTTAAGTCCCTCAGCGCTGATGGTACTGGGCTACAAGGCTCGGGAGAGTAGGTCGCTGCCATTTTTTTCATCAAGCCTGACAAGTATCCAATCTTGCCAGGCTTTTTTCATCTACGTCTTGCTTCAAGTACGTTTTTGGATCGCAAGATATTTGCGGGATCGTTTCGTAGAACGTATCTTTGCACACCTAATTTTAGTTAGTGTCATGATTGCAATAGTAGAAATCGCCGGCCAGCAGTTCAAAGTCGAAAAAGATCAGGAATTATTCGTCCACAAGTTGGACGGATCAGCCGGAGATAAAGTGACTTTTGAACAAGTACACCTCATCGAAAAAGAAGGTAAGGTTTCAATTGGTAATCCCATTCTGGGAAAAGCCCAAGTGAAAGCCACAATCCTGGAACATAGAAAAGGTGACAAAGTGACTGTTTTTAAGAAGAAGCGACGGAAAGGCTACAAAGTGCGACGTGGTCATAGACAACACTTTACAAAAATCAAGGTCGATTCGATCGCAGGATAAACAAGATTGAGCCATGGCACATAAAAAAGGAGTTGGTAGTTCGGATAATGGACGTGATAGCAAAAGCAAACGTCTCGGTGTAAAACTGTTCGGAGGGGAAAATGCCCGATCCGGAAATATCATCGTAAGACAAAGAGGCACCAAGTTTCACCCCGGCCGTCATGTCGGTATGGGTAAAGACTTTACCATTTATGCGCTAGTCGATGGCGTAATAGAATTTAGAAAAGGTCGGAAGAACAGAACGTTTATTTCGGTCTTGCCTTCGGAGGAAGTAATGGAGACGATTGCTCCAATAGCCAGAAAGACGGAGAAAATCAGTAAGGCAAAACCAGTGACAGCGACGGTAGAGTCAAGGGAAGTTCCCGCAGGAGTAGAGCCTAAGTCAACGGTCGAAGAAGACAAAACACCTCAGACCGGGAAAGAGAAATCAGAAACAGAGACCAAGAAGAGCGAATCAAAAATAGAAGATAAAGCCAAAGAAACTCCTAAACCCAAGAGCAAGGGAAAACAAGTCAAGGAAGACAACCTTAAAGTCATTGAAGGTGTTGGTCCAAAGCTTGAATCCATTATGAAAGAGGCTGGCATATCCGACTTGCATCTGCTTTCAAACACCTCGGTAGATAAATTGAAGGAGATCCTGGTGAGTGCTGGTAGCAGATATAAGATGTTTAATCCATCCACCTGGCCTAAGCAGGCTGCCCTCGCAGCAGCAGGTAAGATGGATGAATTAAAAGAGTATCAAGACCGCTTAGAAGGAGGAATTGAAAAATAGAACTCACGCAGGGAGTAATGATATAATGAAGCTGGCGGATTTAACTATCCTCCGGCTTCCGTCTTTCTACCAAGTGGTAATAACATATCCTGTTTAAGCCAGCCGACACTCCCATCAGCTAGTTCAATGGTTGCCCATTCTCCTACAATTTCATGTATACGAACCTTAAATCCGGGCTGCAGATCACGAACCGGGCTGCTCAATTCGTCTGGTTTCTCCCACAGGACAGTGAAATCACTAACTACGGCCATATCGGCATGAAATCTGAAATATGTTTGTTCAAATAGGAAGATGACCAGAATGCTGAGAAAAATAGCAAGAAGACAAAATCCAATGATCTTTGCTGCATTGTGCCGGCCTCTGCGCCATCTCCAAAAGGTGACCAAAACTCCGAGATAGAGAAGGAAAAGAAACCATGATATCGTTGTATGGCCAAGAGTTGAATGAATCCATTCCACCAAACCAAACAATGGATAAGCTGGAAAGACATAGTAGTCACCAATCTTGTCCTTCACTTTTTCCAAATTATGAATAATGCTTTTATCGTTGGGATCTAACAGCCGGGCTTTTTCCAGATTAAATCGTGCCGAGGCCAGATCGTTTACTTTGTACTGGGTTACACCAAGGTTAAAATATAAATCAGCAGATTGCCACCCATTCTCAAGCAGCCTCTGGTAAAGTATGGCCGCAGAATCAAACTGCTCCCTGAGGAAGGCTTCGTTTGCTAGTGCCATTGTCTCTCGTACATTTTGGGTGAAGGAGCAAGATATCACCATCATACTAGATATGCAGATTAGGACTAGACGATTCATTGAATCGCAACTTTACGAATATCTGCAACCGAATTTGGTCGCTCAATAGTACGCCACCGGAATCCTTCAAGTTTGAGCTCCTCAATTTTAGCCATTTGAATTGGATGGAAGGTAGCTTCCGGAGCCCTAAAAAAGCTGATATCTGTCACTTGATTATTTCCAAAACGCAGCATCATACTACTACAAAGAGTTTCATTTACGCCCAGATAAGCTTTCTCCTCATCCAAAACATAGTATATGGACTGAGCATTTCCCGAGATAAACATTTTACTAATTTCACCCTCCACAAAATGTGCTGTGATTTCCTTTCCTTTCATCTGATTAAATAGAATCTCATCAGTCGAATTTAGAATGAAAGCATTTTGTACGAGATGAATCTGATTGATTTCATTCTTTACCAACTTTATTCTTACCGAATCAGCTGTAAACTGTGAAGTATCCGACCAGATGACAGGATCGCCGTACAAATAAAACATGGAATCGACTGAAGAGTAGTGAAGGGAGTCACAAATAGCCTGAAGATTTGATTTAAAAATACCTACCTGGTAAAATGCCCTGAATATTCTGGTGGTGTCCTGATCGTTTGCATCCTCGAACGAAATCAAGGTGTCGGCAGCGAGATAAAGGGAGTCATCATCCATACTATTGATAAGAAGTGGACGGTCTCCAAAAGCTTTAATATATCCTATTGAGTCAGTGTAGTGCGCATGTTGGCAAACTATCGTATAGTCGGCTGACGTATCTTGCCAAATGACATTACCTGTTGCAAATCCGATCCCTTCAACATTATCGAAGTCTATTGAATCAGCCTCAAGAAACTGGGGAGGATTTACCAGGTTGGAGCGTGAATAGGTAATAAACTTGTCATCTTCAACATAGTAGATCATCTGCTCGGAATATACGGTTCTGGTAGAATCCTGAAAGAATCCGTCTCCATCAAGAATCATCACATCAGAAATCCGGTCATATACAATCGTTCGGGCCTTGGCCAGTTTGCCTTCTTCGGTTAATACAGCATCGCCGAGCAGGGTTACTCTTTCCTCCTGTCCATTATAGAATATGCTGTCAGCTGTTGCCTCTTGATTTTCTTTAACATATTGGGCATTCTTGGTAAATAATGCTTGGTTGTTTGCCAGATCATAGTAGCCTCCCTCGCAATATATTCTGCTATCTCCGTCCAGTACAATTACGGTTGGCCCAAGAAAGGTGGCTAGCTCCAGCTTCGTATGAAATTTGAGAGTGTCGGCATACAGCTTGAAATCATTTCCTTCGATATAGATACTGTCTTTGAAATATACTTCGTCCATATTAACGAAATAGGTACCACGACGACTATAAAGCTTGGTGGTGTCATTGGTGAGCAGTGCACCTTGATCGTAGACAGCCACTTTTGTCCCTGTATTATAGGAAAGAGCATCGGTATATAACTTCTGATCTTTGTTTTGCAGAATAACGGACCCAATCAACTTGGCATGCTTGGTATTGCCAATATAGATGAGACTATCCGCAAATACGTTGAGACTGTCCAATTGCTGAAGAATTACATTACCATATGCATAAAGGTTGTTAGAAACTTTTCGAGCGGAGTCGCAGCTCATGAATAAGCTGTCTTGATGCAATTGAACATTACCGATAAGCATCATGGTTTCAGATGTGTCACCCCTCAAGGAACGAATAGTATCTGCCGCGTCAATAATGACCAGACTCGGCTTTACTGTATCTTCTTGGATTTGCTGGCCGTTTAAGTCTGAACTCAAGCAAAAGAACAGGATAAATGAAAGGGTGGTCGCGCGCATTGTGATCAAAATTCTAAAACGTGCCAGGCTTTTCAAAATAGAAATTTAATGTATTGATTAACAGATCTTTAACTCGCGATTTTCACAACCTTCTGCCAGATTGACTGGAGGAAGGCAAATTTCCATCTGAAAGAGGATCGGTTGCCCCCCTAGGTTGTATTCATCTTTGTACCTTCGATTTGGATCTAAAACCATCAACATTATGATTCAACGGCTCCAGACATTGTTTTTGATTTTAGCTCTTGCTGCTATGTCATCCTTATTCAGCGAATCATTGCCATTTGCCTTAATCTTTGGAGATGTGAGCGGTCTAGATGGCCAATTTGGTGAGATGATGAGTGATGGCGTTTTCGATATTAGTGATCACCTTCTCTTAATAGGATTGGTTTGTCTTTCCGTCCTACTTTCCTTGATTAGCGTATTTCTATTCAAAAGGCGACCACTTCAGATCAAGCTCAATCGAATAAACCTGGTGCTGAATGCATTGTTATTGTTATTATCAGTAATTCTACTTTATCAGGCATACGCACAGTTGGCTCCCGGCACTGAAGTAAGTGTTGAATATGGCTATCTCATGCCCTTCCTAAGTAGTATTTTCCTGATACTGGCTATCCGTTATATTGCTAAGGATGAGAAACTTGTGAGATCCTCAGACCGATTGAGGTGACATCAAAAAAAAGAAACCGGCCGTTTTTCTGCGGCCGGTTAATTGTGATCCCTTTAATTAAAAAGTGTGTAGTAGAAATATTCTATATTTTATCCTGCCTTGGCCGTGCTGAATAGTTCAGTTTTAGCTGACCTGCTTTTCTAAGAGAGGTCTTTACATCGGACACGATTCCCATGGTTACATCTCCATCTACCTTCAAAGAAGTCGTGATTGCTGGTCTTTGAGCCTCAGGAATTTTGATCTTATGTTGTTCAAGGAACAGAGGAATGTCGAATTCATTAGCAAACTTATCACCAAGCTGAATTCGTGGTTTAGTACCATATACACTTTGGTATTTTTCGATAGGTCTCCCTATCCAAATGTGATTTACCAAGGACTTTTGCTCAAGTTTTTGCAATTCGGTAGCTTGTGGTACCACCACTCTCACTTTTCGCTCACCCTCCCTCAATACCGTGACTACCATAAAGAAGAACAAAAGCATAAAGATGATATCCGGCAACGAGGCGGTAGAAATCGCGGGTGATGATTTACCTCTTTTCTTAACAAAGTGTCCCATGCATAATTTTTTTAGTTTTCTTCACCAAAAGCAGTTGGCTCTGCTTCCGATAGAACAAAAGGTATCTTTTCCTTAATAGCCCTACGATAAGCCAAGGGAAGGTCTTCATCATAGGGAATTCCATACATTCGTTGGCATTCTTCGTCCCATAACTCGTTGTAGGCTGCTTTCAGCTCATTGTAGACTTCTACATATCGCTTATAACTCGTGCCACGATCATTCTTGAGAGAAATGATGGCTTTGGTCGGTCTCTCAGCGAGGTCCTCACGTTTTTGAGGATTGACAATAAATTCCTTAGCTCTTTCTCTCAATTCTTCGATCTTGGCCAACTCACCTCGAACCAATAGTTGGTCCTGGGCATTCACCAATACGGAGAACACGTTTCTGGTGGCCAATCTGGTTATCTCCGGTGCTTCATCCGACCAAGGTGGTAGTTTTACGGTTATACCTTTGTCGATGTCAATCGTGGTTGTTACCAAGAAGAATATCAGTAGAAGGAATGCGATGTCAGCCATCGATCCTGCATTGATTTCATTCTTCATCCGGTCTCTACTACTCGTTCGAGCCATGGCAAGTTATTTAAAGAAATTACGAATTTCAGATCCTACAAATGTCAGAGCAGCCAGCCCTGCCAGGATTAATGTAGACTTCAAAGCGGCGCTAATTATCTTACTCTGCCCGTCAGATACATCAAAATTTGCAGCTGCTTGACCCACAATTCCCGATTTCTCAGGAACAGCCATGGAGTACAAAATGGCAAACAGAATCACTAGGACGGCTAATCCAATGATTCCTTTGATTGCTCCCTTAGGATTGGTCACCATATGGTACAACCCAAACAAGAGCGCAGCAATTGCGCAAATGACGAATAAGACAATCGTGGCTTTGAGGCCAAGATCGAAAATTGAAGTAGTCACTTTATCATCCGGCGAAAGCGCATTAAAACTGTCCAGCCCACCAAGAACGCTTCCAAGAAAGAGTACGATGACGACTATTCCTGTTCCAAAAGCAATTAGCTGGCCGTGTTTCGTTAGTGCATTATACATAGTTCGTCCAGCTTAAGGTTACTTAAAAACATTATTTCGGGCAAGGACCTCAACTAATCCAACTGAGGCATCCTCCATCTTGTTTACAATTCCATCAATTTTTGAAACGATATAGTTGTAAAATATCTGAAGAATAATTGCTACGATAAGACCAAATACGGTGGTCAAGAGAGCTACTTTGATACCTCCAGCAACAACTGAAGGCGATAGGTCACCAACGGCCTCAATTCGGTCAAATGCTTGAATCATACCAATTACCGTACCCATAAATCCAAGCATTGGAGCAATGGCAATAAAAAGGGAAATCCAAACCAATCCCTTCTCTAAGAGTCCCATCTGAACACTCCCATAAGATGTGATTGCTTTTTCAACAGCTTCAGGGCCGTTGTTTGCATTTCTGATTCCTTCGTACAACACACTCGCCGCCGGACCTGGAGTTGATTTACAAACTTCCAAAGCACCCTCTACGTCACCTTCAGACAATCGCTCGTCAATTTTGCTCATTAACTTGTCCGTATTGGTGGTTGCTAAGTTCAGGGTAATTATTCTTTCAATGCAAAATGCCAGACCCAAGATGAGACAGATAAGCACAAAACTCATAAATCTCCAGTCACCTTGGATGAAATATTGCTTCAACACCTGGAAGCCGGATGCTGATTCAGCCTGTGCCATCAGATCACTAGCACCATAAGTGGCAGCAATTCCAAAAACAAGCAGTAATGCAAGTACTTTACGCATAACAGTTAGGATTTTCGTTTACAATTCGAGTTACAAAAGAGGCAGTTAAATTAAAAAATAATTGCTAAGCTGTTGCTTATTCCATCCAAATTTTGAGAACAGTCTCATTGCTGCCATCGCAATTATAGATGGTTGAACCTCACTGCCCTATCAACAATCTCCACCGTTTTCTCTCACGGCTTCGATTTGCGGAGAGAGCGGGATTCGAACCCGCGATACCCTTTTGGGGTATACACGCTTTCCAGGCGTGCCTCTTCAGCCACTCGAGCACCTCTCCACGACCCCCTGCCTGTCAACACTTACTGACCATTTGAGGGCAAGTAAATATCGTAAAAAAATGCCAGCACCCAGTTCTGCTTTTGTCTATTTAGATGCATCAAGATCTCGTTTGGGTGCTTTCCAACTTAAATAATTTCATGGCATTCTTGGTGGTCAGGTCACTGATATCAGAGGCAGTCGAGTCATAGATCAGAGCAAGTTTCTCAGCTACATAACTCAGATAAGACGATTCATTACGTTTTCCACGGTATGGCACAGGAGCCAGGTAAGGTGAATCTGTCTCCAAAACTAAGTGTTTTGGATCGATCTGATCTAGCACCTGAGGCAACTGACTTTTCTTAAATGTTAGAGTGCCTCCAATACCCAACATAAAACCCAGTGCGGTGATGCGATCTGCTTGATCAATGCTGCCCCCAAAGCAATGGAAAACCCCGTGCAACCCCGTTATGGACCAATGCTCAAGCAGCTCCAAAATGATGTCCATTGATGATCGGGAATGAATAACCAGAGGTAAATTCAGCTCTGCGGCCCACTGTGCCTGAATCTTTAGCGCTTCTTTCTGTTGGGAGAAGTAAGTCTTGTCCCAATAGAGGTCAATTCCAGACTCGCCGATTGCCACATATGTCCTATCATCAATAAATTCTTTGGTTTTCAATAGTTGGGACTCCACATCGTTTTTTATACTGCAGGGATGAAGACCCATCATCGACTTGCACATATCTGGAAATCTCTCTTCTACCTGGTGCATGGCATCAACAGTACCAGTGTCAATGTTGGGCATTAGTATAAATCGCACATCGGCCTTTTTGGCCCTCAAGATCGTCTCTTTACGATCTTGTTCAAAAGCATCGAGGTAGATGTGGGCATGTGTATCAATCAACATATCTATCTTCTTGCCTGCTAAACTAAACTGTTTTCCAAAACAATTTATAGCCAAGCACAAGGGGGTCGTATTTCCATTGTATCTTCGAACTATGAGGTGTGTTCTACTGTCATTGGCCCTCGTGTTTGGCTCATCAACCTGTTCATTGGCTCAGTGGCAGCTGATCGCTGGATATGATATATCGGGATTTGAAAGTCAGCATCTCAATCAGTTTCTCGAAAGCTTCAATCAAAGTTATCCGGCTACTACTGAGTCTTTCAGAAAAATGAGAGTGTCGCATTCGCTGATTGCCGGGGTAAGATACCAGCATGATTTGGGAGGGGTCGAACTAACCTATCAAAGAGGACTTGCAAGAAGATCAGCTGATGGGATAAGGCTAACCGATCTTAGCCAGGGACAGGGTCCAGTTGATCTGTTTCTCAATACCAATACAATTTCAACCGGGATGGAGTGGGGAAGAGACTTTGCCGTTGGTTTTGCATTGGATTATTCACTGGTTAAATATGAGATTTTGGAGGAAGCAAATCTGATCATTTCTGATCAGCAAGATCGAGATGAGTCCTGGGGATGCAAACTCTACTTTGCATGGCTGTTGAGCCAGTCTGAGCGTGTGTCATTCTCCCTTAGGCCTTATTACAGATGGATTTGGAGTGATCTTGATTTCTCTTCAGTCGGATCCGCACCTTTAGATGAATCAATCCGATGTGGACCATGCAGTGATCGTCCTAAGATCTTTGGGCTCTCGATTATAATCCACAATGGCAGAAAGGCTAACTGAATGCCTGCTCGATGATACTTTGTTGTTGCTCCTCATGTACTTTCTTGTATCCGGTGGCAGTTGAAGCACTTGATTTTCTGGCGATCAGGTCAATATCTGTATTTCGATAGAATGACCAGAAGTATTGCCAGCCACCCATGTTTGAAGGTTCCTCTTGAACCCAATACTTTTTCGCATCTGGATATTTACTATTTATTGCTTCGATCTGATTGGTAGGGAACGGATACAGCTGCTCCAGCCTCACGATCGCCACATTATCAGCGTCTCGTTCTGCTTTCGCCTCTGCCAAGTCATAATAGATTTTCCCAGAGCAAAACAATAGCCGGTCAACTTTCTTGATGTTCTTATCGACAGAGCCTTCTTCAATGACTTCCTGAAATCTAGTGCCGTTTGCAAACTCTCCGATTTCCGAGATACACTGCGGATGTCTCAACATAGATTTGGGAGACATCACTATTAATGGTTTACGAAAAGGTCTGGCCAACTGTCGACGCAGGATGTGAAAAAAGTTGGCGGGAGTTGTCAAGTTTGCAACTGTCATGTTAAACTCAGCTGCTGCTTGAAGAAATCGCTCCATCCGTGCACTTGAGTGTTCAGGTCCCTGGCCTTCATATCCATGGGGAAGTAACATGACCAGTCCGCTCATTCTTCTCCATTTAGATTCGGCAGCAGTGATATACTGATCTACAATTACCTGGGCTCCATTGTAGAAATCTCCAAACTGTGCCTCCCAAATCACTAGTGAATCCGGGGTGGCTAAAGAATAACCGTATTCGAACCCCAGTACTCCAAATTCGCTAAGCAGAGAATTATATATCAGAAATTTACCCTGCTTCTCCTGTAGATGGTTGAGGCGGTTGTATTCTTCGTAAGTCTTTGCATCGTAAAATGTTGCATGCCGGTGTGAAAAAGTACCTCTTTTTACGTCTTGACCACTCATCCTCACATTCTTCCCTTCTACCAGAATAGATCCGTAAGCCAGGAGTTCAGCCATCGCCCAGTCCAATTGCCCTTGATCCCATAGCTTGTTCTTGCCCTTTAGAAGACGCTCCACTCCCCGCAACGAACTAAATCCTTCCGGTACAGTTAGCAGGGCTTGACTTATCTTTTCTACTTTTTTCCTGCTGATTCCGGTTTGAGGTGACTGGATAAAATCTTGATAACTTGTCTGTTTCTTTAGTTTCCTCCAGGCTTGTTCAGGCTCCTGATACTCGTAGGGAAGTGGCTTTTGCTTAACCATGTCTAACCTCCGCTGCAACTCATTCCAGAACTCTTTTTCCATCTCTTCTCCAAGTTCTTTGTCCAAGTCTCCTCGTTCCGTTAATTCCTTGATATAAATTTCACGAGGATTAGGGTGCTCACTGATAATCTCGTACATATGAGGTTGAGTGAACTTGGGATCGTCGCCTTCATTATGTCCATGTTTGCGATAACATACCATATCCACGAAGACATCGGTATTGAATTTTTGACGATACTCTATCGCAAGCTCAGTGACATGGATCACAGCCTCTGGATCATCGCCGTTTACATGGAATACTGGTGCCTGAATCATATTTGCTACTCCAGTACAATAGGTAGAGGTACGTGCATCATCAAAATCGGTAGTGAATCCGATTTGATTATTGATGATAAAGTGCACTGTGCCTCCTGTGTAATATCCCTTCAACTGACTCATCTGGGCGGCTTCATATACAATGCCCTGACCAGCAATCGCTGCATCTCCATGAATCAGAATTGGGAGAATGCGATCGTACTTACTTTCATAGAGTAGATCAGCCTTGGCCCGTGAAAAACCTTGCACAATGGTATCAACAGATTCGAGGTGGGATGGATTAGGAACCAACTTCAAATGAATTTTCTTGCCAAATGAAGTTTTAATCTGGCTGGAGAACCCGAGGTGATATTTGACATCGCCATCACCAAAGGCCAAATTTGGCACGGCAGTACCTTCAAATTCGTTGAAGATTTGCTCATAGGTTTTACCCATTATGTTAGCAAGAACATTGAGGCGTCCCCTGTGTGCCATCCCAACCACCACCTCTTCCACTCCCTGCTCAACCGCAGTATTTATCATGGCATCCAGAGCCGCTATAGTTGTCTCTCCTCCCTCCAGCGAGAATCGCTTTTGAGCGAGATACTTGGTATGAAGGAACTGTTCAAATACCACCGCCCCGTTTAGTTTGGAAAGTATTCTTTTCTTCTTTTCTAGAGGAATGCCAAAATCGTCACTCAGGTTCCTACCCTCGATGCGATCTCGAAGCCACATTCTTCGGGTTTTGTTTTCTATATGGGCATACTCAAATCCAATGTTTCCGGTGTAAACCGTCTGAAGTTTATTGATGATTTCGCGTAAGGTTCCGCCAGGAAGACCAATCTCACTTGCTGCCTGAAAAGTACGGTCGAGATCGACATCATCCAGATTGTAATCTGAAAGATCAAGATGAGGTGCACGGTCCTTTCGCCTTCTAATTGGATTTGTTGTCGAAAGAAGATGACCCCTGTCTCTAAACCCGTGAATAATCGAAAGAACACTGAATTCCTTTTGGCTGTCTGTATTGACCGCCGATTCCATTGTGGCTGCTCCACCATTACCGGCAAAGTCAAAGCCATGAAAAAAAGTTCTCCAACCTTCTTCAACCGACTCTGGATTTTGTCGGTAACGCTTATATAAATCGTCTATATAAGTAGGATGTGCATTGAAGACGTATGAGAAATCTTTCATCTGGCACGATTCTTTTATTAATTAAATTTTAGTATTCGCAAATATCGAAGAATTATACATGGATCGTTCCACTTTTCACTGGAACTGATTAAGGAAAAATGATTAATTTAAAATATATGAGACAAAGGAGAGTGTGCATCTTCCTCTTGGCCTTCCTGGGTTGTGTCCTGTTGGGTTCATCTTCTTGCAATCGCTATGGGTGTCCCGCGGAGATACAACAGACCAAAGTCAAAAAGAAGAAAAAGCTGTCGAAGGGTGCCAAAACAAATCTATTCCCTGAAAACATGCGAAAAAACTCGAGGCAGATTAATTAGACAACTAACCGGCTTTGCGACGCATTTGGTCTCCAAAATAATTCAAGCTTACTATCAGAAGAAAGATTGCTAGGCCCGGAAAGACTGCCAGCCACCATGCATTCAGATTGTACTTTGCTTGTCCTAGAAGTGATCCCCAGGTGATTTGTTCCACAGGAACACCAATACCAAGAAATGATAGCGTAGATTCAAGAATAATCGCGGAGGCTACTCCGAATACAAATACGACAACTAAAGGCCCTACTATCTCAGGTAAAAGGTATCGCCAAATCACCGAGGCATCGGACTGGCCTGCAACCTGAGCTGCTGTGATAAACTCGCCTTCCTTCGCCTTCAATACTTCCCCCCGACAAAATCTTGCAAATCTCGTCCAACGAAGGAGTCCAATCAAGACTGCCACTCCCACCAGTGAAGGACGGGAGAACATGCTTCCTACTACTAAAAGTAATAGAAGTCCAGGAACAGAATTGAATACCTCAATTAATCGCAGGGTGACAGAATCCAGCAATAAAGGCCATCGACCCGTATGATCACTGGAAGTAAATTGCAGAAGGGCAAATAAGACCAAGAAAAGCAGCAGCAAGGGCAGTCCGTAGGCAAGGCCGTTGATTAAGAGAAAAAGTGCATGCGCTGTGAGAAATAAGATCAATATAGCCATCATAGGGTGGATATATCTTTTATGATCGCCCCAATAGCCAGCTACGATTCCCAGGGTGATACCAATGACAGCTGCCAGGATCATGGCCAAGAAACCCACAAGAAGCGACTTTCGACATCCGTGAATCATATTGGCAGCTACATCCCTGCCAAGTCGGTCTGTACCTAGCCAATGTGTGAATTGTCGACCATTTCTTTCGGAAGTTGTGCCAGGACCTTTGTAGCGAATACTGAGATTTGGGCTGCTATGATCTGAAAATGGAAACATTGGGTAGATCGCAAAGTCCGGATCGGTGATACGCCAATTTAGCGACATATCATTTTCCGCACCGATGATCGATTCCCAGACCGGCCAGTATGTATTATCTCCTACTTTCGCATATATGGGTTTATCATTTGCCAGGAAATCAGCAAAGAGGGCTGTTACAAAGAATATAGCCAACACGGAAATGGGAAGCCATCTGGTCACAAAATCGAAGATTGGATTGACATGATTTTGCTCTTCCTTCATCAGACCTCAGTTTGTAACCGTGGATCAGCGATCCGGTAAAGAATATCGGATAGTAAAAGACCTATGATCGTGAGAAATGAAGAAATAAATACAACTAGAATTACTACCGACCAATCCTGCCCAAAGATTGCATCGACAAGGAGCCTTCCCATCCCAGGAATGTTGCAGATTACCTCTAGCACCAATGACCCGGAAATGGATGCAGGAAGTATTCCTGATATCAAGGTGATTAACGGGAAACTGGAGTTGCGAAACAAATGCTTCCAAATGATAGAGTGATCTCCCAAGCCCTTCGCCTTTGTCTGCAAGATGTATCGCTTAGTTTTTTCCTCATTTACACTGCTTTCTACCTGACGGCTAACATAAGCGGTGATGCTGAGGGTCAGGCAAAGTATTGGGATCACAAACTGACCGGCATTCTGAGCCAAAAGACCTGCGAAGCTATCTCCCGTAGTAGCCTGCCATATCCCAACCGACTGGAATATATTTGTCCAACTTCCATATTCGGATGTGGTAAAAAACACTACCAATAAAGTAGCAAGCCAGAAAATGGGTACGGCATAAATCGCATATAGAAATATTCTCACTGCTCTAAGCCATCGTGATCTGTGGTACCATCCCATATACATCCCAAGGGGTATGCTAATGAGATAAGCGAGTAGGATCGAAATTATGTTGATGAATAAAGTCCAGCTGAGGGCTTCTCCTACCTTAGTGGCCACTGGGCGAGCATCAATTCTCGAGATGCCAAAGTCCAATCGAAAAAGGTTGTTCAACCAATTGTGAAATTGATTATTTGATCCGCGCCATTTGATGGTTGGCAAAAATCTGATCAAACCCAACCGGGAATTTTGTAGGTCGCCATATGATTGAAGAATTGGGGAATCTGGCGAGTCTGTTACCAAAGTCTGGATGGCGAGATTCAGATCTTTGGTAATGGGCTTTCCATAAACCAATCTTGCAATCGTACTAAATCGCTCAGGAGATTGAGATCGCATCTCGGTCATGTACCTTTTTAAGGTTTTTCGGAATGATTCTATTTCGTCCCAGTTCCGATAATCTCTCAACAGTAAATGTACAAGCCCCCGTTCACGTAGTGGGATTTTATATAAGGTGTCGGGATGATGAAAAGGCACTATTTCCACGTAGAAAAGGGGTCGATCAAGTCCCAATTCCTTCATACCCATGTTATACTGATTCTCACTCAGGGTAAGGTCAGAGTCAGGACTATCTTGGCTGGAATAAAGTTGGTAAATAGGATCTCCCGGGGGCATGCGGGTAAGGACGAAAGTGATCACCAAAACGAGCAATACGGTTGGTAAGATCCAAACGAGGCGCCGTAAGATGTAGAATGCCATTTAATCGAAAACTACCAAGTTTTCGTAATACCCAGGTCGAATTTTAAGAGATTCCAATTTTAGATTCGTACGAAGCGCCAGATTTATTGTTGGACTGACGAGGAAGATTGCTGGTTGCCTTTCGTAAATGATCTGTTGAAAATCGTTGTATAATCTACGGATCGTGCTACTATCGCTCACCGACTGACGAAGGGTTTCGATGATTTCATCAGCTTCCTCGTCCATGAATTGGCAATAGTTGCTTCCGGTGGGATTTGCATTGTGCGAATGCCAGGTAGGATAGGGGTCGTACAAACTAGGCGACTGTATGCTGGATAGGGCAGCAAGTTCGTAGTCACGGTTCCTTATCTGTGTAAGAGTAACCGAAAAATCTTGCGGAAGGATTTCGATCTCGATTCCCACTTCGGCAGCCTGGCTCTTTAACAAAATAGCTACATCTTGAGAAAGCTGGGATCGTGTGATCTTAATTCCAAAAGCAAGTTCAGTCAATTTTCCTTTTATCACTTTATCGCGGATGCCGTTATTATTTGAATCCTGCCATCCTGATTCGTTGAGCAAGGTGATGGATTTTTCCGGATCGAAGGAAATAGGCTTGTATCCATTGCGGTAGTAGTCACTGTTTGGATGTATAGGACCTGTTGCAGGTTGAGCCAGGCCATAAAACAATTCATTACAGAGCAATTCTACATCAACTAAATGAGCCAAGGCCCTGCGTACAAGTACATCTGATAGTACTGGATGCGCATTGTTGAGACCTATGTATAAATATGTGAAGCCCTTAGAGTTGAGCAAGGTCAGATTGTGCTCGGACTGACTGGTTCTCAGTTGCTGGAATCCCTCTGCTGACAGATCAGCCGCTATATCGAGCTTTCCATCTTTAAGGTTGCTAATAGCCGTCTGTTCGTCGGGAATAAAATGATAAATGATCCGGTCCGGATTTGATACAACCAGGGGATGATTTAGGCTTGAACCCCACCAATTCTCCTTTTTCTCAAGTAACAATTGCTGATTGGCTGTCCAGTTGACTAGTCGATAGGGTCCACACCCTATCACAACATCCCTTGAGAACCGAACGCTATGAAATTGATCATTCAACAATCTTATCGAATCTAGAACTTCAGAAGATGTAGATGGATCTATCTGCCTCAGATCAGAAAACGTTATCTGTCGCAGTACCTGCTTAGGATCATAAACATGTTCAGGATAGACGTTAAATCCCGTCACGACTTCTTCCGCCAGGATGTAGGTTTGATCAAGTGAAACTGTAATGGCTTTCGGATCGAGGGAATCCACTACAATATCGGCAATGGCAAAGGTCAAATTTTTCCATGCGAGATATTCGATAAAAGGATTGATGGCTAATTTGTATGTAAACAGGTAATCATAACCAGTCACCGGAGTGGAATTGTCCCACATGGCATCGTCCCTGATTCGTAGATTGAATACCATACTATCATTTTGATTGCCGGCATTCAGGATTTCGATCTCAGGCTTTGACTCAAGGAGTACAGGCTTAAGGTCAAGGGAATGTGGATCATAATCCTGCAAGGGAAGGAATAGATATTTCTCGATTTGACTCGCAAGAGTTGTTCGGGAAAGCATCGGGTTCAGCCTATCGGGCTCGCTGCGGAGTCTCAATCTAAGCACATCACTAATGCTCCCTGTCTCTTGATTAGTGCAACCTGAAAATAGAAAGACAACTAAAATGAGCAGAAACTCAAATGGGCCTGAAGTGTTCATTAGATTAGGGGTTCAAAATTACTCTTCTAACAAGTAGTAAATCTATCAATTTAATATCAAAGACGATGAGTAGTATACTGATCGCAGGTGGCTCAGGAATAATTGGATCAGCACTTAGCCGATCACTAATGGCTGACGGACATAAGGTAAGCGTACTATCGCGCACTCCCGATCATCGATCTACTCCGATACAGTATCGATGGAATCCGTCATCAGAGTACATTGACGAAAAGGCAATTCAAGATGTAGATGTCGTAATTAATTTGTGTGGAGCAGGCATAGCCGATAAACTTTGGACGGAAAAGAGAAGGCTGGTTTTACGCGAAAGTCGGTTGGTACCTACCCGTTTTCTTGCATCCTTATGGAAGGATAGAGAGCGGAAACCTGCTATATATATTGGAGCATCAGCGATCGGAATTTATGGAGATCAAGGAGATAAAATCCTCGATGAGAATTCGGTGTCGGAAACTGAAGATTTTATGGTGAAACTCTGCCGAGATTGGGAAGGGCATCATTGGAAATTGGAGGAATCAGGGATGGAGGTTAGCATTATGCGAATTGGTCTTGTCTTGAGTGACTCGGGTGGACTACTGCCAAAATTGATGAGTTTGATTTTTTTGAAAAGTGGCGCAATGCTCGGCTCAGGTGATCAGTATATGTCATGGATTCACCACCATGATTTGGTCGACTTATTCAAATGGGTGATTAATGGAAATCTTCCTGCGGGAATTTACAATGCCGTGGGTCCTGATCCCGTTCAACATCGCGAGTTTATGCACACTTTGAAGAGAAGTAGTTCGAAATTGAGTTTCCTTGCAAGCGTACCCACACCCATCCTGAAATTAGTGATGGGCGAGATGTCGGCTACCGTGCTTTCTAGCGCACGGGTTTTACCCAGCAAGGCATTGACTGGTGGCTTTAATTACCGTTTTGAAAAGTTGGAAAATGCTATGGGAGAGGTCTTGCGGGCGATGTCTACTTAAATACTTCGATCTCTTTGGTCTTGATCACCAAATCGGTGAATTGCCCTTTAAATCGAGTTGCCCGGACTATGTGATTGTCGATCCAGTGGTAATTACCTCCTCTGGGTTTATTCATCAACAATCCATGGTACCGGAAATTATGGAGCCTTAACCATTCTTCAGTCATCACTCGATGCTCTTCGGTGCGAGAGGTGAAAAAGGTAATAATATGACCTTCGTCGTACCACTTGTTTATTGTCTCTTGAGCATCTGGATATGGCAAGCAAGTCTTCATTCGCTCGGGCTCTTCATTTGGGATATCATCACAAATCGTACCATCGATATCAATCAGAAAATTTTTGACCTCATCAGGAAGGATTGGACTGATTAATTCCCCATTATCGTTGCGTAAAGTTTTAAGTTCTTGCTTATGCGTATTTTCCATAAGGGCACAAAGATAGAAGATTTCTTATAACGCAAGTCTGCTTCAAATATTGGTCCAATCTTGGCTCAATTGAAGTTGATATAGCGGGTAGGATCAACCGGTTTTCCATTGATCCATAGTTCGAAATGAAGATGAGGACCTGTTGATAGAGTTCCTGTGTTGCCAATGATAGCCACGGCTTCTCCGGCACGTACAAAAGAATTGGTCTTCTTCAGCAATGCGGAGTTGTGCTTGTAAAACGAGATCATATTGCCCTGGTGCTGAATGCCAATGGTATTGCCTGTTTCGAGGTTCCAACCTGCAGAAATGATATAACCATCCTGAATGGCCTTCACAGCAGTATTTGCAGGCGCATTGATATCTACTCCAAGGTGGTTTTTCCCCGGATCAAACCCAAGGCTGATTTTACCCGGCAGAGGAGGTAGCAGGTGGAGCTGATCAAGTGGACGAGCAGGGTTAGAAGCCAATTTGCGGTAGTTGTTAGTATTTAGTTGGAGGTCGAGATCTGTTTCCTTTCTTAGCAACTCGTCCTCCAGAATACGATCGACAGTTACAATTGAATCCAGGGTTGGATTGGTATTAATTACCGAATCAATAACGGGTTCGCCACTCAGGAGCTGCCTGAGATTGCGTATATACAAATCGTGGCTCTTAGCATTTTCTTCCATCGCCAGGATTTGTTGACGTAATCTAATAAGTTCATCGGACTCTGTTCGATTATTGCCAAGCAGTGATCCCAATGGGGTCAACACCATTAGTCCTATGATGATCGAGGTGATGATCACAGTAAGGGTAGCGAGCACGACATAAAGATGCCAGGGTCGGTAGTTGTAAGAGTAAATTTCTTCAAAAGTACTCTCACTAAAAATGACCAGGCGGTATCGATCCTTCGGTTGCTTACCTTTTTCCAAAAATTTGTTGTTTTGCAGGTCTGGAATTCAAAATTCCTAAAAAAGAATTGAACAAAATAATTTGGCCGATTTCGGAGTTATATTTTGGATTTGTCGGCAAGAACACATTAAATTTTTCAATCATTTGAGGCAAAATCTCCTCTTAAATCGAATTCTTCCATTGGGTATTGGACTCTTACTGGTCTGCAGCTGTGCCACAGAGAAAAAGCGGGGCGAAACCAGTAAGATAGGTAAGATATACCACGATGTGACTTCAAAGTACAATAGGCATTTCAATGCAACAGTGTTGATCGATGAGACTTTGGCGGCCCTGGACGCTGGCCACGTCGAAAACTATGCTGAGTTGCTGCCCGTATACACCTATGTCGCAATCGATAATCCCACTCCTCTCGCTGAGCCCATGGATCGGGCTATTGAAAAGGCTTCCGTAGCAATAGCAATTCATCGTCCCAGTCACTGGACGGACGACCATTACTTTATCATCGGCAAATCCCAATATATCAAGCAAGACTATGAGTCTGCAGAAGCGACATTTCGTTATTTGGTTAAGCATTACGACCCTGCACGGATGACCTCTGAAGCCAGTTCCAAGTCTTCTACACGGAGCACCAATAAGAGGTTGGCTGAAAGAGAAAAAGCCCAGGAAAGGAAGGAATATGAGAAGGAGAGAGAGGAGCGAATCAAAGATAGAAAGAAACAGGTGAAGGCCAGCGAGAAAAGGTCGGAGAAAGCTAAAGAGCGAGAGCGTCAAGCAAGGATAAAGGAACGAAAGCAACAGATCAAGAATCGAGAAAAGTCTGACCGTAAGGAAGGGTTAGCCAAGACAACTAAGGAGACAGTGGAGGGAGGAAATAGTAAGAAAGCTAAGCGTTCCGAAACGAAGACCAAAAAGCAGGAACCATTTTCAGACAACCCGGAAATGCCAAAGATCAAAGGCAATCCAGATAATTATTTTCTAAAGCATAAGCCGGTACATCAGGAGGCTCAACTCTGGTTGGCAAGGACCCTGATAGAGCGAGATCGCTTTGGGGAAGCAGAGAACATATTACGACTGCTTGAAAGGGGTGGTAATACCTTTCCGGAGATCATGCGGGAACTACATATCGTAAGGGCTTACAGTGCTATCGAACGAGGTCAATATAAAGCAGCGATCGACCCTTTGCAGAAAGCGATCGAGACCAGCAATGACAGAAATAGGAAAGCCAGGTACGCCTTTATTCTCGCTCAATTGCAGGAAAGCACCGGAAATCCTTCAGGAGCGCTTGCGTCGTACGATGAAGTGATTCGATTGAAGCCTGATTACGAAATGGAATTCAATGCTGCTTTGAATAAACTAACATTGGGCTGGAAGGCCAGCTCAACTCCGGATAAAAAACTTGCTAACGAATTGAGCCGATGGCTTAAAGATGACAAGAACAGAGAGTACCAGGACAAGATCTACTTTGCCCTGGCACAGAATGATTTGAAAGCTGGAAATATAGCGGGTGCAATCGAGAACCTCAGTTTATCCATTAGAAACAGCGTGAGCAATCCGATACAGAAAGCGGAATCCTACTATACCATCGCAAATCTCTATTTTGAAAGGGAAGACTTTACAGAAGCGAAGTACTATTTTGATAGTACCCTCATGGTGATGCCAGATACCGATGAGCGGTATACCATGGTACAGAATTATGCGAGAAACCTATCAGAGATAGCTAATAATCTTGAAATCATTGAACTCACGGACAGTCTGATCCGAATAAGTGAATTGCCCGAAAGGGAGTTGCGGAAGCTTGCTCAGGCGATCAAGAAGGAACGGGAACTTGCAGCCGAAAGGGAGGATAATCAGGCTAGTGACAATCAGAGAGACAATCGAGTAGCTTCTTTGAATCAAGTATCCCAGGCCCAGGGAGCCAATGCCGGCGGAAACATCTTTTTTGCTTACAATGACAAAGCACTAAAGAAAGGCAGTAGAGACTTCGAACGAGCCTGGGGTAATATCACGCTAGAAGATAATTGGAGAAGATCGGACCGCGGGTCCATAAGTGCTATAGCAAACGATGAAACCGAGGATTCCAGATCTACCACTGGTCCAATATCTAATACGGAGATTGAGGAGATCTTTGCTGATGTCCCAAAGTCTGAAGCTCAACTAGAGGCAGCTCATCGAAGGATCGAAGATGCACTATTCGACTTAGGTCGCCTCTTTAGGTCTGAACTTGATGATAGGGAGAACTCTATCGAATCACTGGAAAGATTACTTAGCGATTACCCTTCGACTGAACATGCGTTGGATGCATATTATTTGCTCTATGTATCGCACTCTGAACTAAATCAGATGTCCCAGGCTTCTAGATACCGGCAGATGATAGAAGGTGATCATGCCGATAGTGAGTATGCAAAATACATCAGTAATCCATCCTATCTGCAGAATGTACAGACAGACGATGAGAAACTCGAAGCTTTTTACCAGGATCTGTACAATGTGTACTCAAATGGCGGCTATCAACAATGCCTTGATCGGATGAAAGATGCCAGGGAAAGTTTCGGCACCACACATCGCCTCCAATCAAAATTCTCGCTGCTGACTGCGTTATGTATTGGCAAGCTGCAAGGACGGGAACCATTTGTAAATGCTTTGAAGGAAACCATTGCTAAGTACCCGGATACCGAAGAAGAAGAGAAGGCCAAAGAGATGATACGTCTCTTAGGAATTCGTTTTACAGAATCAACTCAAGGGATCGAAGAGATCAATCCAGATGCATACTTTGCATTGGAAGAAAATGACAACCTGCATCTGATTCTGGTCCCTCTTCTCAATGATTCAGATTTAAATGAGGCACGAATTGCCATTTCAAATTACAACACAAAGTATCATAAGCTTGATCGCCTCAATTTGTCGACCATCGTACTTGATGAAGATCGAACCCCGCTTTTTGTAATTCGTCGATTTGCCACTCGTGACAAAGCAATGGCTTACTACAATGGAGTACAGAAAAACCTTGAGGAGTTTATAGACGATCCAACCACTTTCGAGATATACGCAGCTAGCCAGCGTAACTATCGAAAAGTTCTACAGCTAAAATCAATCGATCTCTATCGAGAATTCTTTGTCAAAGAGTATCTGAGCAAGTAAATCCATCTAGATTCTACGGAGCCATTTTGCTGGCCTTTGTCAGTATCCATACTTCTAGTGCAGTGTATATGAGGTATGCCAGGAAGAAAGGAAGGACAAAAAGATTTGATTCGGGGTGGTAGATCCTGTCAAAGGCTATTATGATTACTAGACCGGAAAAGATTTTGACGAATACAAGGATCATGATCCATTGAGTAAGTAAGTTTTTGTTGGTACTGCTTCCGGATGATTTGGCAATGAAATAAATGACTATAGAAAGAAGAACAAAGAAAACGATGCTGATGTATGAGATCTTTTCGATTTCATGGTACCAACCAGCATTTCTAACAAAAAACAGACTTAGTAATAGTGCTAACGTAATCCCTGATAACCAACCAGCGAATTTTCGAAAAGACATCAAAAAATTGAATGAGGTTAAGGCTTATTCTTATTCAAGTCGATCACCAGTTTGATGAAATAGGCTATGAGAAACAATATCGCACCCAAAGCTGAAAAAACAGGTCGCTCTGTCCCGAGGTATTTGTCCAATTGTTTGCCAAGAAAAAGTCCGACAATAATATATGCGGCCATTTGAAAAGCCATACCGGAATACTTCATGTATCCCTGAGCTTTTCCCTGCTGCTTGTCTTTGTTCTTAGTCGACCCTGCCATTCTCTAATTCCGAGAGAACAGGATCACTCTTGGCCTTGATCAAGCCACTGGATGGTTTTTCTCCCATAGTGCACTTCACATCGAATATCGATCCGGATTGGACCACAAGCTTATTGGTGCTCACATCGCCCTCTATCACGGCGCCTTCACGCACTTCAAGGACTTGATTGATGTTTAGCGTACCATTGAACTTGCCTTCGATAATGGCATTGTCGCAATTGATTTCACCGTCGAAATCACCGGTGGGTCCGATGATAACCCTTGCGGTACAGTTTAGTTTTCCCTTGAAATTACCATCGATACGAAAGTCATTATCGGACTCCACTGATCCTTCGAGTTTTGACCCTTGTACCAAACTGTTGTGTAGAAGTGAATTGGTGTTTTTCATACTGCTTACTTGCTGATTTTCAGTCTTTTTACCAAACATAAAGTCAGGTTTAGGAAAGTTAAATAATCCGTCCTTGAGCGTGCAGTATTGAAAGTTATGAAAACTTCAGGAGGCCCGAAAAGATTTCCCACTATAAAGCAGCGGAAAATTGAAAGCTTAATAACTGGAAAAGCGGTTAGGTCAAAAATTTGGACAGTATACACCCCGGTTTTCCGACCCACACAAAGTATAGACCAGAGAGAATTCGAAGGCTCCGTTTCCGTTGCTTGCTACTTTCAAATCCGACACATTCCAATCATATGAAAATCCTATGCCAAAGTTCTCGTACTCGAATCGGGTGGATAAGATAATGGCATCGGCCCCTAATTGACTGCTGCTGGATCCAGACCCATCACCAGCGCCCAATACATAATTGTTAACCAATCGAGCCCACAATCCAATTTGGAAGGTATTGCTGGTAAACTGATCCTGTGCAAGAAGGAATCGAAGTGAAGTACCCAGATTGAGAAGGAAGGATGGTCCTTGCTTGAAAACTACTACTCCTGGAACCAGCCCCAGCTGATTTGTAAGTTCAAATTCACCTCCCGCGTGGAACGTATACTTGGAATAGATAGGAACCAGACTATCTTGAGTGAATGATACATCCGGACTATTCAGATGGTGCGCAGCTATACCTGCATAAACATTGTTTGTTTCATTGAGCACAGTGAACCATAACAGGCCAGCTGAAATATCTGCAAATATGAAATTTTCCCTTGCAAAGGATTCAAGTGACGGTAAATTTGGATCATATCCTCCCTGACCATCGTGCTGTGTGCCAAACCTCAGTTTTAGAAAGTCAATTGAACGCTGTGATATTCCTACGTCCGCACCTACTACGAGATGATGAGCCTGATCTCTGTTGCCAGCCATTCGACGGCTGTAACTCCCTGAGAGTCGTGCTTGAAGTGTTTTAAAATCGGCTTCACCAGCTACATCACCCCACAATGTACCACCAACACCAAAGTAATCGTACTGCCCCACTGGAATTTTTTGATCATAAGAGACAGAATAAGTATTAAATGCATTCGATTTGAGCACGCTAGCCCATTGATTACGATAGTTGGCAACAAAGCGACTGTTGCAATTCATTACTCCGGTCAAAGCTGGATTGAGATTTAACGGAGACATATAGAATTGCGAAAAATGGATGTCTTGACTGTTTACTTCAGTCAAGACCATGAGACACAATGATAACCAGAGGATTAGGTTTTTCTTCATATTGGTGCGTCGCCCACTAATGTAGTCAATAATAAGTAAAAAAGGCTACTATCTGTTTCCTTGAACAAATTCATCTATTTAACGACTATTTGTATGGTTCATTATCCCTTTCGTTACTTAAATATCCTGGTCATTTTTCCACAGAGCTCCATACTCTTCCACTAGAATGTTGTCGAAGTGGTCCGCTCTTTCGAACAAATGCTTCATAAGTTGACCTCCAGTTTCTTCATTCAGATAGCGATCATATACAATCAGAGAAAGAATAATATCCTTTCCCCGCACGCTGAATGACAAGTTTTCTAAGTTGTAATTCTCCCTCAGAAGCAACTCATAAATCGGTTTGATATTCTTCTTAGGTAGCTGAGCCAGGAAAGCATCTCCAATGATCAGGCCAGTTTCTTCGTGGTAGGAAAGGGAGATTTTAGCTGATCCTTCTTTTATCTCCCAGTGGTTAGCACCAATTCTAGATAGCTCCACATCATGCCCTAGATTTTGAAGCATGATCTCAATGGTTTTGTTTATGCCTACAGGTTCATAAGCTTCAACCCGGTTGGGAAGGGTCACTTTTGCCCCGCAATGGGTACAATATTCACCCTCTTGCGAGTCTTCAAAGACCAGATTGGAACAGGAATGACACCGTGCAGCATATTGGCTCCCCCCTTTTTCAAAATCAAAAATGGCCTCGGCTAGATGCCTGGATGGCAATGAGAATCCAATGTTGTTTCCATCTCGAATTATGAAGGTATTCACACCGGCAACACAAGCATCCATAGAAACCAGTGGACCACCACTATTTCCCGGATTTAAGGCAGCATCGTGTTGTATATAAATCATGTCGTTGAGCCGGTGACTGGCATTTGATACGATGCCGTTTGTCGCGGTGAATTTTAGACCAAAAGGATGACCTATAGCAACGATCTGATCACCCTCAACTAACATTGGCTCCGTGTTAAGCTTCACCACTGGAAATTGAACCCCTCCCGGAGGTGCCAAGAAGGCTATATCTAGTTTGGGATCTACGTATAAGACATCGGAAAGACACCTGCTGAACTGATTGCCATTGATCACTACTCTACGATTGCCCCTGATTACATGCTCGTTAGTCACAATAATCTTGTGGCCGGCAAGATAAAATCCAGTACCTGTACTGTATGGTGTAGCGATTTGCACGAGTACATTTTTGTAAGTATTGATGATGTCTGAGAGAGATATCGCCATGCCAGTAGGTCAGGTGCTAGTACTAAGGTCCAATTCAGCGACCATCATCATATATGACTTTGCAAATTCCGCAAGGCCATCGTAATTCAACTGTCGCAGCTTAGGATCCAGTTTTGGATATTTTCTCCGATGGCTCTGTACGATATCCTGCACGGCTGCTTTGATTGCTCCTTTTTGCAGTTGACCGTCACGCCGATATTGAGGAAGAGCAAAACCTAATGCGCGGAAGTAATCGTCTTCCATAATCTGGAAGTAAAGGAGAATCAGGTCCTTATCGGGTTCAGGAACACTAAAGTAAAACAAGGTGTAACCAGCGATATAACCGGGAATGCCGAGTGCGACTTTTTTATATTTGTTTTCAATGTACCAATCGACATTCTTGATCTCACCTTCTATGAAGCTCTTAAGCCTTTCGTGATTTGAAGGATTCGTAATTCCAAAAGTTGAGACCGTCCGGTACAATTCTTCACGCAATTGATCATCGGTACGATCGATAAGCTTCTTTAACTCTTTGAGAAGCTGTTGGTTCTTTTGCTTGGTGGTTTTATTATCGACAGCGAAATAATTTCGATGCATGCGTTCAAAGGCTTCCATCGTGTATCCTTCCGGACGTACCAGGAAATCTAGGCGGTAAACAGTCTCCAGGAGCAGGTAGGTTATTCCACCTGGATATTGATCGGCATTCAATGATCCCTTTTCTACTTCTTCAATCGTCGATTCGATAGAAGTTCGCAAATAGTTGACCTTGATTGATTTTTCGTGTTCACTTAGGGGAATAGTATGACCGGTATTTACCGGAGTTAGAGCATTGAATTCGCCAACTAACAAGTCGTCTTGTTTGTCAGCTGCCAGGCTAATTTCTTTCAATGCATAGTACAATTTATAGGGAGAGCCATCGATGGTGAGAGTGTCGAAAACGATTGAGATATCATCATCGGGGTCTAGGCAATATCTGCCGTATTTCAGTGAGTAATTGTTTTCTATAAGTCGCCTCATAAAACCTATGTTTAGCTCGGACGTCTTAGCAATTTTACTCTCTGCTTTTACTTTTTGGTCGTTGGCTTTCCCAACGATTTTTTTGGATCCCTGCAGTATTTCAAAATGGATTTCTCCTGCTTTTTCCTCCATGCTGACGTTATTTTCTTCGTCATCCCTGAGATATTCAAAAAAGAAGCGAAATGAGTCGAGGTAGGATTTTTCCTCATACTTTTGAATGGCTTGATCCCATGAATCATATTTGTGTGACTCCTTATATGAATCAGAATATCTGCCGAAGACAATATCAGGTTGCTGAATCGTACCGCTGCGGGATCCGAAAATTCGAAAGAAAAAACGCATACGTCAGCTGCTGTTGGTCATGTGGTTTGGTTGGTTTGAAAATTAATACTTTTAATTCAAAAGGGATAAGATTCTAATGAGTGCTTTCCGTACTACTTTTGATGTGCCTTCCTTTCCCTTTGATGTAGATCACAGCACTATCATTCTTTCCGTGGGATCCTGTTTCGCTCAAGTCATGGCTGAACAGATGCAGCAGCTTAAATATCGGGTGACTATCAATCCTCATGGGATACTGTACAATCCACTGAGCATGTCCAATGCCCTGATTTCTTACTGCCAGGCCAATGATTTCATCAGAGAGGATATCATAATTGAGGTAGATGGTCTTTGGCATAGTTTTGATCATCATGGATCTATTTCAGCTAGCTCAAGAGAGCAGCTAATTTCCAATATGCAAGTGGCCCATGAAGAAGGAAGAAAGGCAGTTTTGAATGCCCATCTTATCATTTGCACGTTTGGCACTTCTTTCGTTTTCCAACTTGGTGAATCAGAAAACGTGGTGGCAAACTGCCATAAATTACCGGCTTCTTCTTTTAGCAGAAGAATGGCATCTTCAGATGAGATGTATAGGGCCATGTTAAAAGCAATTAGCACTGTACGTAGCATCAATTCTACGGTGCGGTTTTTGTTTACAGTGAGTCCTATTAGACATGTACGAGATGGGATGGTTGCAAACATGGTTAGTAAAGCCAGACTCATCGAACTTTGTGCACAGCTCTCCAACAATATTAATGACAGTCATTATTTTCCGGCTTATGAGTTGATGATGGATGATCTGCGTGACTACCGATATTATGCTGAGGATATGATTCATCCTTCACAAGTAGCACACAGATACATTTGGCAACATTTTGTCTCGACGTGCATGGATAAACATTCCGCTAAAATCGCGGAGGAAATCAGCAAGTTGCATAAGTCGCTCAATCATCGCCCTATACATCCATCCTCACCCCAGCACATTGAGTTTATAGAATCTATTAGAAAGCAACTTGCTAAGTTAAAAGCAACTTATCCGTCTTTTGATTTCACTTGGGAAGAAGGAAAATTGGCCGAATTACAATAGTCTTTGGCAGCTTCCCCTGAGATCTACTCCTCCAGAGTCATCAAGATCTACCAGATTGAGCCCAGGTCGCTTTCCGCGTTCTATTGACCCCAGTGATTTTTCAAATCCCAAGGCCAGGGCTCCGTTGATCGTTGCCCATCTAATTAGCTCCTCCACCGGAACATACGATTGGTATTTGTGAATTGTTTTGAGTTCTTCCCAGATCGATAGACCCCAATTAGACGTGAGGCTGTCAGTGCCGACACAAATCTTACAATTTTGATCGATGAACTTTTGATAATGAGGTAGCTGGTTCTCAATGTAAAGATTGGCGTTTGGACACGTTGCCCAATAAACCAAATTACTCCAGCGCTCCACAAAGACAATATCTTCGCCTGATGTCATGGTATTATGAACCAATAGAGTGCGCTGATTGGGATCGAGATGTGATACCGTATATCGAATAGATGACATTCCTGTGGGCTGGAAATGATCAAGTGTAAAGCCAAACTCTTGAAAAAAGTCCCCGAATTTCCCGGTGCCATGACGAAACATCAGATCTTCTTCCACAGTCTCCTGATTGTGTACACTAACAGTGCAATCGGATTTCTGCAGTGACTTGATCTTCTTGAATAGTACAGGACTCACACTATAGGGTGCATGAGGCACTGCTGTCTTCCGGTTTGAGTTATCATCGGGTGCTTGTTCAAAGACCTGCAAGTAGTTGGTGAAAAATTCATCAGACTTCTGCGGTTGCATGAAATCAAACATCTCCACAAATGTGTAGTAACGGATTCGACTCGATCTCTTGATTTCAAATGTATCTACCTGATTGGAAATGTCACCTACGGCTACAATTCCATTATCAATCATTTCCTGGTCTCCATCCCTGATGGCCTGATCGATTATTTCTTGATCTATCTCACGCATTTGGACTACTTTCTGCATAAACGATAAGAGGCCCGTTCCAGTTTCCACCATCCCATAGAGATGGGAAAGCTCGAGGTGACAATGTGCATTAACAAATCCAGGGATGATGGCGCCACGATACTTTTTGACTGAGGAGGGGTCATGATCAGCCGCATTGGCCAGTTCGATAATTGTGTTGGAATCATCTAGAATAATTACCTGATCCTGCTGAGGTGGGCCATTGTTGGTGATGACCAGATCTGCGGAGATTTTTTTCATTCAGGTTAGAATTTGTGAATAATCAATCCCTTCAATATGCGAGGTTCAAACCATGTTGATTTAGGTGGTAGCATCTGACCATCCATCGATAGCTCAACAAATTTAGGACCCGATATTGGATGGAGGAAAAAACCTGCTGTCTGCTTACTTCTCCTCACTCGTTTAGAGAATTGACTGAGCTCCGTTCTTCCATCAATGTATTTGATATGACTACTTGTTCTCGAATTCCTTATCCCACATATCTCTTCAAAAACCAGCTTATTGAGCACATGGGTATCCAGATTATTTTTATGGGTCATCTTAAATGTATTCAGGACTTGGGATTTCCATCTAAACGAGAATGTATTCTGCCCAAGTATTAATGCCATCTCATGGGTAGATTTTGGCTTTACCGCTTGATCCGTGGGCTGGAGATCGGCGACTTCTGACAATCTGTCCTCCAGGTCAGGGCATATCTTCAACGCATTAGTTAAGATTCGGTGATAAGGTAGGATTTGTAGATTGTCGAAGTCAAAGTAGGTCGTCATCAGATATGGGATCTGCTTCTCACCCTCAAATAGTTTGAGGGTACTGGCATACCGATGATGTCCGTCGGCCAGGAAAACGTGATTTAAAGTGTCAAAGGCAGCACAAATCTCTTGGATCTCCCTTTTACTATCGATCTGCCAGAAGGTATGCAATATTTGACCACTGATTCTATACTGGACCAGGGGTTCGCACCGCTGCAAGTCATCAAGTAGCGAATTCAGCTGAACGATAGGTTGATGGGTGAGCAAAACTGGTTTCAGCATTGCTTTGTTCATTTCGATCCTTTTCCTGATATCTCTTTCTTTAGAAATCAGAGTGGCTTCATGAGGATAAATCTTCTCGGCAACTCGAAATCTGAGATCGGTAAGGCAGATTATCCCGCGAAAAGTCCGATCACCTTCCTGGATTTGATGGAGTAGTAAAATAGGCGCTCCCGGCACCTGAAACATTTTCTTCGTCTTCTTGGCAGGAAAATTATCCTGCAGTTGAGAAGTAAATTTTTCCAGGTTCTGGGTGACACTCTCCTTGGCGATCCATGGTCTAAAAGGAAGAATTCTCATGCGAAAGGAAGATCACGATAACGAAATCATCATCTAATCATTCTCAGGAATGATCCAACAAACCAATCTGGGCTTGTTTTGAGCAAGGAATCTAAAGTAGCATCCGCCTTGGAGGAGTACAATTTGATGTCTCTTAGCACTTGGCAGAATTCAGTGGAATGACGACAACACTCTTCAACACCCTCTAGTTCCTCAGTCATATGGAGAAGGGGTTCAAGTTCCTGCTTCTTGCGTTGAATGAGTATTTTTCGAAATACCTGATACATATCTTTCTCGGCACGGTAGTATTCTTTCCGGCAGCCCTCCTTGCAATCTTTAAACACCAGACCCCACTCTACCAACGTTTTGAGATTCATACAAGCATTGCCTCGGGAGATTCCGAGATGTTCCATCACTTGATCCGTGCATAGCAGATCCGGGGTGATCAAAAGCAACCCATGGATTTGACCCATAGTTTTATTGATACCCCATTTAGTGCCCATCTCACCCCATTTTTCAATAAAAGCTTCTTTCGCACTCTGATATTCCATGATGGTTGTTAGATTTTTACAAACGGTGGTTTTGCGACCACTGCATGGAGGTCCTTCCTGCCGGTAGATATAATTATTTCCATGCCATTTTTAGAAAATTCTTTGGATACATAGCCTAATCCAATCGGTATTTCTAAAGATGGTGAAAAAGTACCTGAGGTAACCTGTCCAATCTGCTCACCCTCGACATTCTTAATTTCATATCCTTCCCGAGGCACTCGCCGGTCATTTACTTTGAAACCAACCAACTTCTTAACAACCCCCTCCTCTTTTTGTTTTGCAAAAATTCCAGAAGAGCTAAATGCTCCTTTGTCCACTTTGGTGATCCAGCCCAGTCCGGCTTCTATCGGTGAAGTCTCATCATTGATGTCATGGCCATATAGACAATAACCCATTTCCAATCGCAGTGTGTCTCTGGCACCCAATCCAGCCGGAGTGATATGATTTGCTGACTGTTGAATGAGGGCATCCCATACCGTTTGAATGGATTCAGGGATGGTGTAGACCTCAAATCCGCCGGATCCCGTATAGCCAGTAGCAGAGACAAGAACGTTGTCACATCCTGCAACTTTACCCTTAGTAAAAGTGTAATATTTTAGGCTATTTAGATTAAAATCAGTTAGTGGCTGAAGCAAATCACCAGCGCGAGGACCTTGTATCGCAATAAGGCCGGTCTCGTCAGAGATATTAATAACTCTGGTATCAAAACTATTATGTCCATTGATCCAATTAAGGTCTTTTTCGATATTGGCAGCGTTCACAACCAACATGTAAGCCTTTTCTCCTGCTGCACATTGATCTTCATCCAGACGGTATACGAGAAGATCATCTACAATGCCTCCGGTTTCGTTGGGCATACAAGAATACTGGGCTTGGCCAATCTCCAACTTGGAAGCATCATTGCTGGTCAATACCTGAATGAGTTCGAGAGCCTCGCGCCCTTTGATGATGAATTCTCCCATATGGGAAACATCAAAAATCCCTGCCGATTGACGGACGGCCAAGTGTTCATCCCTCACATTGGAGTAAAGCAAGGGCATTTCATATCCAGCAAATTCAGTCATCCTGGCTCCAAGAGACAGGTGTCTGTCATGTAATGGCGTCTTTTTCATCTAATTTTGATGGAAATAATTTGATCTCCGACCTCGGTTTCATGTACTATATCCATGCCATCTGCCACTCTGCCAAAGATAGTGTAATTGCCGTCAAGGTGAGGAGTTGGACAGTGTGTGATGAACCACTGGGCACTTTCCGTATGGGGACCAGCCGAAGCCATACCCACATATCCCTCCTGGTCATAGTAAACCTGTGGTAGCTCCGAGCGGATAGTGTAATCCAAACTCCCATAACCATCTCCACGATTACAACCGCCCTGTATCACAAAGTTTGGAACTACCCGGTGTATATATTTTTCTGCATAATAGTTCATGGTGACAAGGTCTGCAAAGTTGGCAACGGTACCGGGCGCAACCATCGGAAGCAGCTGAATTTGGATAGTGCCTCGGGAGGTTTCCAAAATAACCTGGCTGCTATCGGTCAATCGATCTAAGGCAGTCCATTCGATTGGATGGGTATACATGGTGTTGCCATCCGGAAGCGGCTGACCCGTGATTCCCAAGTAGGCTTGATCGAAGGCTTGGTAGGCTTCGATATCTCTGGGCAATTGCAGCTTATCGATACCCTGTCTGATCAGGTTAACTGGATCCTGATTGTATTGGGTCAGGTCAATTTGCTCGATGGAAAAAAGCCGGCTTGCCACTTCGACCTGTCCAGCATCACCACTTAGTATGGCACCCACCAGTGCAGAAATAATCTCATCTCTTCCATCCGAAGATAGTGACCCAAATGCCGGCTTTTCTGCTATATTGATCAAAGACCGGACACAAGAAGTCTTCCCTATGTAAGAAATATCTGAAGTTAGATGATTCAGAATTTCCCGATAACGAGATGAATTCTCGGCCAAAGCCTCGATGGCTGCAGCTTGTTCATAATCATTAATCGGTGACCGGATCTTTTGCCTCAGTATTTCCTCATTGATATTGCGAAACATCGTATTCCCTGGTGGAATAAACTTATTTGTGGCATGCAATAGCTTTATCTTGACCAACCAGGGAAAAGACCCCAATGACAAGTTCATGTATTCTTTCCAATGGGCCGCTCCTCCCTTTTCAATAATTTGATCTGCAGCCGCCACTGCCACTTGAAGATGCTGATCGTAAAGGGCCCTATGAATATCTCTCCTCACCTGGTTATAAGGAAGGTTTCCCAAGCCTCGGATAATATTTGCTCTGACCCGATAATCCGTCTGGCTGGCATATGCAGTCCTAAGTGTACCAATGGCTGCAGCGTTACCCGATTTGCCAAGGGCTATAGCTAAGAACATCCGTATGTCAGGATCGCTATGCTGATTCCATAAATTAATCAAGGTGTCTGAGTAACTACTGAGATCAATCGCTGATCGTTGCAGGTAGTTTGCAGCTAGAATGTGGATCGATCTCGGCAGCGATGCCTTGGTAAGGAGTTCGATCATTCGATTGGTCCCAGAAGGGTGAGTAATACCCCTTGCCATGAATTGATATATTGCCCGGGCTTGCCCCAGTAATAAATGATGATCACTATCAAGATAAGTGCTTACGGAACTTACCTGTGGAAGCACATCGCTGGGGGCACACTTTCCCACGGCTTCCAACAGTGCAGCATTGAACTGGTTGTTGGGATCAACACTGCTGTTTTGAAAAGCACCGATTAAATATGATGTAGCTGATTCTGCACCTATTTGTCCCAATGAGAATGCAGCTGCCTGCTGAACTCTGGGTATTGGGTCATAAAGGAGCGAGGCAAGAGTGTCGACCCATTTGTCCGTTCCCATTGATGCGAATGCATTGGCTGCCAAAAACCGATAGGTAGGATCACGGTGGGTGAAAAAAGTGATTAGACTATCGCTGGCTTGTTGATCCTGCAAATTGTGAATCTTTCTCACCAGCGAGTCACTAAAGGTCAGATTGATTTCTGTGAGAATGGGCTCATCAACTTCCTCATTTGCTGAAGGTGTACACTTTGCAATCAGCAAACAGATAATGGAAAGAAGGCAGAGAAGATGCTTCTTTTTATTAAAAGGTATACAACCTGTCTCCCAATTGCTAGCTGCTTTTGCTGCGACGGGCATTAATAAAGCTCTTGATGTAGATAACAAGCGCAAGTAATGCAACAACCATCATTGCTCCCACTCTGATTATCCCCAGGGTGTCTCCATTATTCAGCACTCCGCTCAAAGGCCTAAACAAGGCAACGAATAGGACTAAAGTGAGCACCACGATGATGTGCGCGATAATCTTATTTTCTTTTTTGAAGCCTGAATGAAGGAGTAGAAAAATCACTCCAAAAGCTGATGGTATGAGAGATGTGGGAGAAGGGCTGTCTGAGGCCAGATATGCCCATAGTCCCATGACAATCACAGTCACCGCTGTCAGCAGATTTACCTGATAGGGTTTCATAGGTTTTGTTTAGAAGATCAAAGGCCTCAAAGATAGAAATTAGGAATATACTGTACGGGGCTCTTGCAACAGAGCTGGGTTAGAAGAAGTCTTGCTCTCTTTTTATTTCAAATCCTTCGGGTTCATCCTCTTTATGAAGCTGATCGTATTCATCACAATCAATAGTTATGCTCAGCCTACCAGGTGGTTTGAAAAATCTTAGAGTCTTGTCATAGTCAGCATCGGGATCGCTTTCCAACCTCTTGATCATGTCAATAAACATAGGCCTCGCCATCCAGGATCCCTGGCCCAGGCTGATATCGCGAAATCGGATCCAGCGATCCTCGCCACCCACCCAGATGCCAACTGCCAGTCCAGGTGTGATGCCCATAAACCAGCCGTCGCTGTGATTTTGGGTTGTCCCTGTCTTCCCTCCAATTTCAGACATTATATCATGCGACCCACCTCGCCCCCTAAGGGCATATTTAAGCATATCGACCATCACATAGTTTGCATCCTCCTGCAGCACTCGTTCCTCGCTAGGCAGAGATCGAAAGATTAGTTTTCCATTTTTATCTTCGATTTGTTTGATAAAAGTAGGTTTGACATAAACTCCATTGTTGGCAAAGGCTGAATACGCACCGGTCATTTCAAAGAGGGACAAGTCAGCAGACCCCAGACAAAGTGAAGGCACCTGGGGCAATTTTGATTTATCAACTCCAAACTTTTGTGCAAGATCGCGAACGGGTTGCACGTCACCAATCTGTTTCATTAGGTAGACCGAAATCGTGTTCTTCGAGTTGCGAAGCCCCTCATACAAGGTGATAGGCTCCTGATCATATTCGTCATCGGAGTTTTTAGGTGACCAGTCCTCCGGTATTGAAAAATTACCCTCACCCTTGCTGATTGTATATTGCACATCATATACTTTAGAACATGGTGAGATACCTTGAAATGCAATCGCCGTGGAATAGACAAATGGCTTAAAGGTTGAACCCACCTGCCGATTGGTGTGAATATGATCGTGTTGAAAATATTTGAGATTGATCCCGCCTACCCAAGCCTTAATATAACCGGTCTGTGGTTCCACTGCCAGAATTCCCGTTTGCAGATGTTTGCGATGATACTTGATCGAATCCAGTGGCGACATCACGGTGTCTTTTTCGAAAGAGGCATTTTCCCAGGTAAACACTCGCATCTCTGTTGGAGTTGAAAACTCTTTATCAACGGCCTTGCTGAAATCGATCCAGCCTTGCTTGATCTCCTTCCAAAGCGGATCTTTCAAGATCTGCTGGTACCGATCTTTTTGCTCCTTATTGATTACTTTTCGAGCCATCAGAGCGCTCAGTGAACCGCTCTTTTCATCTTCATCGATCATTCTCTCCAAATCGCGGTCACTAAGACCTTCAAAGTTGCCGCCAGCTCTTGTGAGCACTGGTTCAAGTTCGCGTGAACGAAGGTCAGCATACCTTTTTGACGTCCTAATTTGTGCTTCCAGATTGGCCATCTTTATTTCCACGATGGAATTATCCTCCTTATAAGACCATGGATCAGGCCGGATGGCGTTCCAATGTCTAAAGAATTGGTCTTGGATCAGCGTCATATGTTTGACCATCGCAGCTTCAGCATGCTCCTGGATACGTTGGTCAATCGTAGTGTAGATCTTCAATCCATCCCTATCAATGTTGTACGGCTTGCCGTCAGGCTTTAGATTTTCCTTTTGGGATAAAATACGTTTCAGCTCCTTTCGCATTTCCATCCTGAAATAAGGTGCCAGTCCGGTATTGTGAGAGGAGGTTTGAAAGCCCGACATATCTATGGGAACAGCTCTTAAAGAATCATATGCCTCCTGGCTGATTTTCCCTTCTTTCTCCATCTGGTGTAACACGACCATTCTTCTTTGCTGAACCAATTCAGGCCTTCTCACTGGATTGTATAGAGATGGATTCTTCAGCATTCCCACTAACATAGCAGCTTCTTCTACAGACAGATCTGCCTGATCCTTCCCGAAATAGGTTTCTGAAGCTGCCTGGATCCCATGTGCGTTGTAGAGGAAATCAAAATGATTCAGATACATTGCCACGATTTCCTCCTTTGTATAGCTTCTTTCAAGTTTTACCGATGTGATCCATTCCTTGAACTTGGTGATTACCAATACGACGGCCCGCCTTAGCTTGCCCATCCGGGCTAAATTAGGACGATCAAATAATAACTTAGCTAATTGCTGAGTGATCGTGCTTCCACCACCAGAACCACTTCGCTGTAGTAAAACTGATTTTACTGCCACCCTCCCCAGGGCTTGAAAATCTATTCCTGAATGTTTGAAATATCGCTCATCCTCTGTAGCGATAAGGGCATTTACAAGATGTGGTGAAAGATCACCGTAGTCAATGGCCACCCGGTTCTCGAGATAATATCGGCCAAGTACTGACATATCATTGGCAAGGACTTCCGAAGCTTCATTGGTTGTGGGATTTTCCAATTGCTCGAAAGTGGGAAGATTCTGAAAAGAGAGGATAAAGAAGAATAATATAATTGCAATAAATCCTCCGATAGCCAATCTCCAGGCCCATCTAATCACAAATTTTTGATGTTTTTCTGACACCTATCGACTTTGTATTATGAAATAATTGAATGTTTAAATTATTGATAGTCTAGTCAATTATGCAAAATTAGCATAATATTCCAGTCCTTTAAGGATATGCGCTTCGGATATTTCTTTGTCATAAGTACCATTCCCTATCCCTTCAAGGAGCGTACACATGATCCTACCGGATCTATTTTTCTTATCCAATCTCGTTTTTTCGACAATCCTCATAAAACTTGAGGCAGGAATCGCTTTGTATCCAAATATCGATAAGATTTTATCAGATAAGGTTTTCAATTCCTCTGGTCCAAGCATGTTGCACTGCAGGGCAACATGACTTTCGCAAATCATACCTGCAGCTATTGATTCTCCATGTAGCCAGGGCTCAGAGCTCTCCAACATAACGCTTTCAATAGCATGGCCTATTGTATGTCCAAAATTCAAAAGTTTACGAAGTCCTTTTTCCATAGGGTCAGCCTGAACGATATCTCTTTTTATTTTGACAGAATCGTGGATGATTGCACTCAGGTCATGTTCTTTGGAAAGTTCTTTAGGAAGAGCTCTCCATAGGGCTTCATCCCTGATCAAAGCATGTTTTACAATTTCTGCATATCCGCTCAGTAATTCACGGTCACTAAGAGTTGCCAGAAAACCAGGTGCGATGTATACCCCCTCGGGATCTCTAAAACTACCCAAAGAGTTCTTGAAGCCATTGAAATCCACTCCGAGTTTACTGCCAACTGAGGCATCCACCTGGCTCAGCAAAGTAGTGGGTACCTGGATGAACGGAATACCCCTCATGTAGACACTTGCACAGAACCCGCCCATATCTCCTATAACTCCACCACCCAGGTTAATTAAAAGGGAATGCCGATCGGCCTTGTACTTGAATAGGGATCTCCATATTTGTTGACAAGTTTCAAGACTTTTAAAACGTTCTCCACTAGGCACCACAATCAACTTTGAATCTGAAAAACCCGTTTTATCGAGAAATACCGGCAAACAATGAGCTTTTGTGTTCTGATCCACCAGAACAAAAACTTGAGAGGGTGCAAGCTCACTGATTTTAGTCAATAAAACCTCCCAAAAATCACCGATAAAGAGAGGGTAGGAAAGTCCTTGTATTTCTCTCATATTCTCACTACCCGATTTGATTCAGATTCCATGCCCATGCTCTGTCAGAAAAGAGGGGTTTTACGGTTTTCCAAATACCCTGGAAAAAGGTAGAACTCCGATAGGATTCAAGGGAAGAGATGTCATACCACTCGCTGCAGGAATAGAAAACGGATGGTTGATCTTGGTCTTGCCACAACCGAAGCCTTATACAGCCTTCGAAGGATTCAATCGTCTTCCGATGCTCGTTAAACAATGCTTTGAAGGTCTGAACTTGGTCCTGTTTTATGCTTAGTTTAACCAGGCGAATCATTTGTCAGTTATGCTGCTGTCAGCATTAGATTTTTAGAAGGAGATAATGAAACTTTCAGCGCTCTTTCCTTGTTTTACTCGTATTTTTGAAGCCTCAAAGTTACTAAAGCAATACATAGAATATCAAGAAGAAGAAAAATCCAAAGGTATTGAGTGAAATTGTCCTAAAGCTTGAAAATCTGGATCCTCGCGACCTCTTTGGGGAGAACAACGTCAAGCTAAAGCTTCTTCGGGAAGCGTTCCCGGATGTACAGTTTACATCACGCGGACATCAGTTAAAACTTAAGGGAGATAAAAAGCAGACACAGAAGGCCAAATCCAAATTTGAGATGATGGTCAAAATGCTTAGGCAGGAGCAGGAACTTTCTACCCAGTCGGTTGTGGAACTGCTCAACGGTCATGAACCAGCTCACGATTATATAGCATCAGATCAGGCAACCATTGTTCACGGACGCAATGGCAGGGCGATTAAGGCTCGTACGCTTAATCAGCGAAGGTTGGTAGAAGCGGTGGAGAAGAATGATATCGTTTTTGCAGTGGGACCGGCCGGAACGGGCAAAACCTACACGGCTGTTGCTTTGGCAGTTCGAGCACTAAAGAATCGTTGGGTTAAGAAGATTATCCTAACCAGGCCGGCGGTAGAAGCTGGTGAAAGTCTGGGCTTCCTCCCCGGAGATCTGAAGGAAAAAATTGATCCATATCTGAGGCCGCTTTATGACGCTCTTGACGATATGATACCCTTCGACAAACTGGAGCAATTCATGTCAACTAGAATAATCGAAGTGGCACCATTGGCATTCATGCGGGGTCGTACTCTGGATCATGCATTCATCATTCTCGACGAAGCTCAAAATTCCACGGTGACACAACTCAAGATGTTTCTGACGAGATTAGGACCATCTGCTAAATGTATTGTCACTGGTGACCTGTCCCAAATCGATCTGCCGAGGAGTCAGCGCTCGGGGCTAAGGCATTCGATTGATATCCTTAGTTCCCTGAGAGGTATTAGCACAGTTTACCTTACTAAGGAAGATGTGGTAAGACACAGATTGGTGAAGGAAATTATTCACGCATACGACATCTCGCAAAAGCAGATGATAGAAGAGGAATAGCTCTGTGTTTTTTTCTCTTTCTTTGCCACTCCTATGAGTTCTCTTCTATTTCAATTGGAGCGGGAAGATATACCTCTAGAGGGATCTATTCGTCTCGATGGATCCAAGAGTATTAGCAACAGGGCTTTGATTATTCAGGCACTCTGCCGTGAGAAGTTTAAGATCGATTTTCTGTCTGCTTCAGAAGATACGGTGACCATGCAGAAGCTGCTATCTAGTGAGGATGAGGTTCTGGATACGGGACCTGCTGGAACCACCTTCCGCTTTCTTACGGCTTTCCTGGCTTTTCAGGAGGGTAGAAAGATTCTCACTGGTAGTGAGCGGATGAAGAAAAGACCGATAGGCGCATTGGTAGATGCTTTACGAGTACTGGGGGCATCCATAGAATACCTTGAGGAAGAAGGGTACCCACCTCTGCAAATCGATTCACCTTCATCCAGTAGGGGCGGAGGCAGAGTCGAGGTAATATCAGGCATCAGCAGCCAGTTTATTTCAGCCTTACTTATGGTCGCTCCTAGTCTCCCCAGCGGCTTGGAAATCCAGCTCAAGGGCCCTCTAGTATCCCGCTCATATCTGGAGATGACGTTGGCCTTAATGAATTACTTTGGGATTGAGTACGAATGGTCGGGCCAGGTAATCAAAGTTCCAGGTCAGGAATATTTGCCTAAATCCTTTGCTGTGGAAGCGGATTGGTCTGCGGCATCTTATCACTATGCCAATGCTGCCTTGTCAAAAGAATCAGACCTTGAACTGAAAGGATTATTTAGAAATAGCCTCCAGGGAGATGCAGCTTCCGTGCCATTATTTAAACAACTGGGCATTCAAAGCACCTGGACGGACAGTGGAGTTCATTTGAGTAAAAAGACAGAGACGGCGCAGGTATTCGAGCATCATTTTATCAATTGTCCGGATATTGCACAGACCCTTGCAGTTGCTTGTGCAGGTAAGGGTGTGCCAGGTATTTTCTCCGGTTTGGAAACGCTGCGCATCAAGGAAACGGACCGAATTACAGCGTTGCAGAATGAGTTCGCAAAGATTGGGGTGAGCTTCATCAAGATGCCGGAAAAATTCCGGAAAAAGCAGGAAGGAGAGTATTATTTGCTAGAAGGCAAGGCAACCTGGTTAGAAAGTCCAGCTTTTGAGACATATGATGATCATCGAATGGCGATGGCCTTTGCCCCGCTGAGTATGCTTAATCCGGTACGGATTGCAGATCCTGCGGTAGTAGGGAAATCATATCCGGGCTTTTGGCAACATCTTATCGACCTTGGCTGGACGATCAGGGTAAATGAAGGAAGTACTTAAGAACCGGTTGTACTGAGAATCTTTATCTCCACTCTTTGATTCCTGTTGCGTCCTTCTAAGGTTTCGTTACTGGCTATCGGTCGCCTCTTTCCATAGCCCTTGTATTTGATCCGTTCTGCTGGTATGCCTTTGTTGCTGATATAAGTGGCTACAGCACGGGCCCTGGCGGTGGATAGCTGATCGCAGAAATTATGAGCAGGCTTATTATTTGTGTGTCCGCCAACTTCGATTACGACCTGTGGGTGTTCCTCTAGGAAACGAATCACTTCCTGCAAAACCGTATAAGAGGTCTTCGCTATTCTAGAGCTGTCGGCCTGAAAGAAGAGGCTATCAACGCGTATGATCTGCCCGGTTTTTAAAGTGTTAGTATTCAAATCCGTCAGGATTCTAAAATCTTCTTTGGGTGGAGTTGGAGTAGAGGCCGGTGTTGAGCGTGGTCCGGGCGGTTCTTGTGACGCTATGGTTTCTGCGATGTACACCGAGGTTTCGTCGTCATCCTGCCCAGCTTCATTCTCCGCATGAAGGCTGAGGTTATTCTTGCCTTCTCGCAATATGAGCAGAGTGGAGAAAGAAGATGTTCGCGCATCGAAATCAAAAACTCTAATCAGTTGGTCGTTGACTTTGAACGTGATCTGATCCTTCGACTCAATGTTCTGGATCGTGGCATCCACTTTCACTTTATGCAATCTGCGATCGATTTTCTCAATAGGCTGAAGAAACTGCACGATTGGGGCTTCGACTGGTTCTTCCTCTTGATCACACGAGATCGGTACTATGGTAGAAGCATGATCAATTAGAATATTTCCATTGTAGGGAAACAAGGTGGGTGTCTTGTAGAATGCCTCGAGTATGAAATGAGTAACTTTTTTCTTTGGTTTGAACCGAAATGAATACTTCTCCCAGTAGGTATTAGAAACAGTCGGGCTTTCTGCTAAAAGTTCCACTCGATTGCAGGACATGTCACTGCTCCAGATGCGGAGTTTTATAGGGCGGTTAAAGTTTTTCTTAGGTAGTCCGCTAAGGTCCTCTTCACGACTTCTTACGGAATCTGGTACCACCTGACTCCAGTATTCACTAGACATGCACATATAAAGACTAAAGGAATAACATTGCCCGGCGATTAATGGAGTGGACAGCCGTTGACCTACGGCTTCCCAGGTATCATTTTCGCGGGTTACCATACCCAAATAGGTATACCCATGGTATGCCGGGCGGAACACTTCCCAGGCTCCTGAGGGTTGCACATCAGGTGGTGATTCAGTCAAGAACCCACAATTCGACCAAGATCCCGGTGGAACACTATGGCGTGGAATGCCTTCAAACGAGCCATTTGCCAAGGTAGATGCAACAACTTGAGCTGAAAGTGCTGCCGGAAGCATCAGAAAGAATAAGATGATATGGATTTGGTAATTCAAGATCATCACGAATCAGTACGGAAAATTTAAGCATTTTACATTTTCCTGGAAACAACTTTTGCAATTAATTAACGCAATCTCACGAAGTTGTGGTGCATCTTAACCCCTAAAGGCATCCAGGCCAGTCACATTATGACCGGTGATGAGCAAATGAATATCATGGGTGCCCTCATAAGTGAGTACAGTCTCCAGATTCATCATATGGCGCATTATTGGATATTCGTTGGTGATGCCCATCCCTCCATGTATCTGTCGGGCTTCCCGGGCTATTTCCAATGCCATATGTACGTTATTTCTTTTAGCCATGGAAATCTGAGCGGGAGTGGCTTCCCCTTTGTTTGCCAGGGTGCCTAATCGCCAGGCTAGAAGCTGTGCTTTAGTGATCTCTGTTATCATCTCGGCCAATTTCTTTTGGGTCAACTGAAATCCGCCAATAGGCCGGCCAAACTGCTGGCGTTCCAGCGAGTAGCGTAAAGCTGAATCATAACAATCCATTGCTGCACCAATTGCTCCCCAGGCAATGCCATACCTGGCTTTTGAGAGGCATGACAACGGTCCTTTAAGTCCTTTGACATCTGGCAATAGATTCTTCTTGGGTACCCGCACATCTTCAAAAACCAATTCGCCGGTGCTGGATGCCCGCAGTGACCATTTTCCATGGATTTCCGGAGCTGAAAAGCCTGACATTCCTTTCTCCACAATGAGTCCGCGGATTGCACCCTCCTGATCCTTGGCCCACACTACCGCTACATCCGCCTGAGGAGCATTGGTAATCCACATTTTGGCACCATTGAGAATGTAGACATCGCCGTCATCAACAATATGCGTAGTCATACCACCCGGATCGCTCCCATGATCCGGCTCTGTCAGACCAAAACACCCAACAAATTCTCCTGCACCCAGCTTGGGGAGATACTTTATACGTTGTTCCTCGGAGCCAAAGCGATAGATCGGATACATTACCAGTGACCCTTGCACAGAAGCCATGGACCGAATTCCGGAGTCGCCACGCTCCAACTCCTGCATAATCACACCATAGGCGATTTCATCCATGCCTCCTCCACCATATTTAATCGGCAGACTTGGGCCAAAGGCACCAATTTCAGCGAGCTCTTTAAAAAGATGTACCGGGCATTCAGCCCTTTCACTGTAGTCTTCGATGATCGGTGAAACGGATTGCTTCACCCAGGTTCTTACAGCGTCTCTGGCCAGCAAATGATCTTGCTCGAGCAGCGCATCTACGTTGTAGTGGTCGTGCGACTGAAACCTGTCCTCCTTATTAGCCATGCGTATTCTCGTTGAAATGACCGCCAAATAATGATGGTAAAGATGCTATCTTCGCATCTCATTTTCCCGGCCACAAATATGACCAAAATTGGACTAATGGGAATGGAATTCCACAGCTTCCACGGATATTATACCGAGGAGCAGTCGGTTGGCAATAACTATGTCATCGATGTAACAGTGGAGCTACCAGTTTCGCCCAGCCAGATGAAGGATTCTTTGGAACGTACTGTGAACTACGAAACCATCTATCAGATCTGTTCTGCAGAGATGAGTAATTCCCGTCATCTGATAGAAACGGTTGCTGATAACATCCTGGCCAAAGTAGGAGAACTAGCACCAAAGGGGTCTGAGATTTTGGTAAAACTTCGAAAAAAGAATCCGCTTCTTGGTGGATTAGTTGATCACGCTATAGTTGAACTCCATTTAAAAAACTGATTTTATATTTAGTATAACAGGCGCGACCAGGACTTTTGCGTTATAAAAAGAAATTGTAAATGAAGATATATTGGATTTTACCTGTTTTCATCTTGATGTCGTGTGACGTTTTGCAAGATGTTCAAAGTACGATCAATAGCGAACCAACCATTGCTGAAGTAGCAATGGGTCTGAAGGAAGCTCTGACGATCGGCATCTCAAAAGGATCTGATCAACTGTCCCAACTCGATGGTTATTACAGAAGTCCCTACAAGATCTTACTGCCAGCAGAGGCACGCAAAGTGACCGAAAAGTTACAAGTAGTGCCAGGTTTTTCAGATGTGGAGGAAGTGATCGTTCAAAAACTAAACCGTGCTGCCGAAGATGCAGCGAAAAGTGCCAAGCCAATCTTCGTCGATGCCATCAAGAAAATAACTTTCGACGACGCTATGGGAATTTTACTTGGACAGAAAGATGCCGCCACACGCTACCTTGAATCATCGACATATGATCCCTTATATGAAACATTTCAGCCCGTGATTGTAGAGTCTTTGAATAAATTCAATGCCATAGAATATTGGGAGAAAGCAACGGTGGCATATAATAAGATCCCGTTTGTAAATCCCGTAAACACTCGCTTGGATGATTACGTTGCTCACGAAGCGCTGAAAGGACTCTTTAGCATGGTCGAAAAGGAGGAATATGCCATTCGAACCAATCCTGAGCAACGGGTGTCGGCACTTCTCAAGAAGGTTTTTGCCAAGCAGGATGGCACCTAATTCTCGCTATGGGATCGATCTGGTAAAAAATCCAGATTCCGTCGAAGACCACGGTATCGGGTACGTTTGACCGCCGAGTCTTTGAAAAGCACTTTGAAAACGTCTTTGGTAATTTCATGCCATTCTCGTGCAGTCATTTCCATCAGCTCTGCCTTTGGCGAAAACGCTGGTTCGTCATGCTCTTTGGAAAACCTGTTCCAGGGGCAGACTTCCTGACAGATGTCACAGCCAAACACCCAGTTCTCCATTTGGTCTTGAAAGCTATGCGGTATTTCTTCTCTGAGCTCAATGGTAAGGTAGGAGATACATTTACTGCCATCAAGGATGTATCCGGAGGGTGAAATGGCATCTGTGGGGCATGCATCGATACAGCGACGGCAGGTCCCACAGTAATCCTTAATTGGACTATCGGGTTCCAGCTCAAGGTCGATGATAAGCTCAGCCAGGAAGAAATATGATCCGGCCTTAGGATTGATCAGCATGGTGTTTTTACCTATCCAACCCAATCCACTTCTCCTGGCCCAATCTCGTTCCAACACAGGAGCTGAATCTACGAAACACCGACCATCAACCTCACCCACTTCCTCACGGATCTGTTCTACCAATTCAGTCAATTTGGCTTTGATCACACAGTGGTAATCTTTACCATAAGCATATTTGGATAGCTTTGGTGCCTGGGGGTCTTTTTGGGCTGCTGAGGTAGAGTAATTATATAGTAGAGAGATCACTGATCGTGCACCGGGAACCAGTTTACGGGGGTCAACACGTTTGTCAAAGTGATTTTCCATGTATTTCATACGACCGTTAAATCCTTGACTCAGCCAGGCTTCAAGTCTCTTGGCCTCCGGTTCCATCTTTTCCGCTTTAGCGATTCCTACAAAAGAGAACCCTAATTCGTTGGCGGCAGCCTTAACATAGGATGAGTATTGGGCTGGTGACCCCATTGGTTTTAATCTTCTACGATCTGCAACTTGGCAAACTTCAACATGATCCGGCGCTGGGGATTGTTTACCTCATTGAAGAAGATCGTTGCCACTTTAGAATCATTATATCCATCAATGCTGATTACCTTACCGATGCCAAATTTTAGATGCTTAACCTTCATGCCGGCATGGATTTGATGCGGAGACGCTGGTGTAAAATCTACCGGCGGAGCTACTGTCTGGGTAGTTTCGACACCCTTTGGTACCCTGAAGCTACCTTGTATGCGAGCGCGGTGATTTGCGGATGCACTTGCCCGGCGTGGCACGGTGCTGTCCAATAGTTTCTCAGAGATTTCGTCAAGAAAGCGACTTGGCTCGTTATAAACAACTTTGCCAAAGCGATAGCGTGAGTTGGCATAGGTGAGGGTCAATAACTTGCGCGCTCTGGTTATAGCTACGTAGAACAACCTGCGCTCCTCGTCAATACCATCCTGCGTTTCCAGCGATTGAAAAGAAGGAAAGATGTTCTCTTCCAGGCCAACGATAAAGACAGCATCGAACTCCAGACCTTTTGCAGAATGAACGGACATCAAGGTGATATAATCTCCAAATGAAGTTTCATCATCCAGATCGGTCAGCAGTGCAATACTTTGCAAGTAAGAAGCAAGACTTTTGTCTTCTGTGAGTAGAGGTCCTTCTGCCTCATCATAATCTATAAATTCTTTGATTCCGTCCAGAAGGGCGGTGAGATTTTCCAGACGTGACAAGCCTTCCAGAGAGTTATCGGATTTAAGTGCATCGATCAGCCCTGAACTTTGAGCGATATAAGATGCCACTTCGTAAGCATTTTTCTCTACTGCGCGCGCCCCAAATTCTTCGATGAGCTGTCGAAATTGCTTCGCGATTTTTTCAGGTCGCGAAGGCAAAGGGCATTGCACCAATGATTCCCAGAATGTGATAGTCTTTTCTGCAGCAAACTGGCTAATCTTATCTACCGAACTATTGCCCATGCCTCGCTTCGGATAGTTGATCACCCTTCTGATTGCTTCTTCGTCTTGAGGATTGACTGCCAACCGCAGGTAAGCAATCAGGTCCTTTACCTCTTTTCTCTGATAAAAGGAGAGACCACCAAAAACCTTATAGGGAAGATTGTATCTTCTTAAGTACTCCTCAAAGACCCGGCTTTGGGCATTGGTCCGGTACAAGATTGCGATTTCATTGTTCGAAACATGATGCCGGTTCTTATACTCGACAATCAGATCGGCTACTCTTCGGCCTTCTTCATTGTCCGAAATCGATTTAATCACTTTGAGCTTATTGCCGTCGATTTGATCGGTCCAAATCTTCTTTTGGATCTGCTTCTTATTATACCTGATTACCTCATTAGCCGCTTCGACAATGAATTGGGTCGAGCGATAGTTTTGTTCAAGTTTGAATGTAACAAGGTTGGGAAAGTCCTTGCGAAAGTTTAGAATGTTGTCGATAGTAGCTCCCCGGAATGCATAGATGCTCTGGGCATCATCACCGACAATACATAGGTTTTCATTGCTGCCCTCGTACTTCACGAGCTTCTTGAGGATGGCGTATTGCAAATAATTAGTGTCTTGAAATTCGTCGACCAACAAATAGGCAAATCGTCGTCGATACTTATCAACCACTTCATCAGGATTGGTTTGCAACAATTCGAAGAGCTTGTAGAGCAGATCGTCGAAGTCCATTGCTCCTGCCATCTTACATTGAGAGACATATCTATCATAGATTGCATACAGCATCGGGCGCCTGTAGAATCTATCGATCTGCATAAGTTCTTCATCCTTGGCATAAAGTTTAGGAGTGATGAGATTGCACTTCGCTGAGGAGATCCTGGCTCTGACTGAACTTACATTATAATTGTTCTTATCCAGATGCATATCCTTAATGATCCGGGTTATCAATGCCTTGCTATCTTCTGTATCGTAAATGGTAAAATTGGAAGGATATCCGATTCGATCGGCTTCAACCCGGAGGATTCTTGCAAAAATTGAGTGAAAGGTACCTGCCCAAACCCGCCTTGCCTGGTCGCCAACAACCCGAGAGATACGCTCTTTCATCTCTCTGGCGGCCTTATTCGTAAATGTAAGTGCAAGGATTTGCTCCGGATAGATACCTGATGTGATCAAGTGAGCAATTCGATAGGTCAGTACGCGAGTCTTACCCGATCCAGGACCGGCAATGACCATCACCGGACCATCAAGGTGAGTAACGGCCTGCTGTTGTACGTCGTTTAGGTCTTTTAAATAATCCAAGGGCAATCAGCTTCTACCATTCTTTTTCAAGCAAAGAGCTAAAGTAACTAATATGAATAAAAACTAAATATGTCATCATTGATCTTGGTTCATTACGGTTAACTCATCCCAATACTCCACTGCCCGGCGGGTATGTGGAATACAGATAGAGCCACCAACGATATTTGCCACAGACAATACTTCAAAGAGGGCGGCTGTGCTTACCCCTTCTTCTTTGCACCGCCCTAGGTGATACTTGATGCAATCATCACATCGCAATACCATGGAAGCTACCAGACCAAGCATCTCTTTAGTTGCTACATCAAGTGTGCCCTCCTGGTAGGTTTGATTATCGAGACTAAAAAATCTCTTTAGCACTTTGTTGTCTTCGCCTAGAATCCGCTCATTCATCCGCGTTCGATATGCATTGAATTTTTCTATTTGCGACATATTAAAAGTTTGAATTGAGGAAAATTTTGATCACTCTGAAATGAGAATTAATCTACTAATCTCTGTAGTTTATCGTTAAAAGTCTCTTCGCTTGCAACTTTTCTTCTCAAGCCTTCGTCTCTTAGTTAACAGTTGCAAAGTTATTATCTGATCCCATCTAGTGGTGGGACTCATTACACCAAGAAAATCTATAAACTATGAAAACAGTTCCTTCTGCAGGCTATGTGCTTGCGCTGATTATCTTCCTTTTATCTACGGGACCAGCTTTGGCTAATGATATTAAACCACAGTCTGCTGAGGCTGTGAGGGCAAAGATCGAAAAGATGATTCAGACCCCCGATCTGGATCGTTTTGGAATCAAAAAAGCGGAAATAAAACTCAAGTTCTTGATAAACGACAAGGAGGAAATGGTCGTGGTTTCGACCGGTACCGACAATACACAACTTGATACCTATATCAAGAACCGATTGAACTACAAAACTCTGAGAGAACTCCCAAAGAGAAACAAGATATACGTGCTCGAAATCATGTTTCGAGCCGATAAAGATTAGTTGAGGTAGAGCTTTTTCATACTAGCAGCAGGGTAAAAGTATTCTGCTGCTTTTTTTATTCTGTACCCCGGTTGTGTTGCCTCCACAGGCTGAGGATCATTCGGAAAGGCAGTATTACACTTATGATCACACTACCGACTCCAAAAAGTAGCATTTCACTTTTGATATAGCCCGCAAGATGTGGGTCCGCTCGGCCTATCAGAAAACTGTCAAAGGAGTTCTCATCAAGTTGGGTAAGAAAGTGATTCAGGTAGTTAACCAACATGAAAATCAGCGGAATAGATAGAAAAACCAATATGAACTTGGCCCATCTCAATCTTTTCAAGAACGTGAATCGAAGGAAGAATACATATCGAAAAAATGTCAATAAAGTAATGATGAAAAAGACATTGATCTTTAAAAACGGATAGTCAATCGTGTTTTTCAAAATGGGTAGCAGGATCAAGGTTGTCACCAAACCAGTGATAACCCACCAAATCAGTTCCAGCCATATTTTCTGCAAGGTCTCAGAGCGCAAGGACATACTTAGATTAGGTCACGCAATTTAAACTTGATTTTCATCCTATCTCCTTCGCGTGATATCGTGAGGTGGATCTTCTTTCCTTTCCGGCTGGAGAGGACGGAATTGATTCCAGATAATGTGTAGAACGTGGCGGGTATCCTTTGGATTTTCTTTATGACATCTCCTTTTTGTAATCCTGCTTGCTCAGCAGGAGAACCAGGGAGTACTTTTTGAACGATATAGTTGCGGAGATTGTAACCGGTGGCGGCTATTACCAGGCCACTCTTGTCATATTGAAAACGTTTTCGATATTTCCGGTTGGCTTTGATATAGAGTATTTCATGGTTGTAATCGATATAGTAATTGAATCGCTTCAACATGGAGTTACCTAAGATACCATTCTTGTTGAGGTTAATATCAAATAAAGAATCCATATTCAGTTCCTGAAAACTCGCAATCAGACTATTGTATTCAAAGTCGCCAAATTTGAATTCCTCAACCCTGCCAATATAGCCTTCCAGAAATCCTCCCAGCCCCATCCCCAGATTACCGGTAATAGTGGTTTCGGGCAGAAGTAAATCTGGGTGGGTGTTGGTATAGAGCAAAAGCGGAAGTGCAGCTCCGGTGTCGAGCAACAGGCGGAGGGTGATGTTGAGCGCTCCTGTTTTTGCAAACGCTTCGATATAGGGTTTGTTCTTATACACATCGATCTTTATCTGGTCATATCGCCGGGGAGGCTTGAAATGATCAGGCCGTATTAGGTTGATCTTACCCTGTTTATTGTTTATGTGTACGATGAAATGTCTGAATACATTGGCCCCGATAATGCCGTCGATATTCACTCCGGTGAATTCGTCTAATCCCAGATAGTCTTCTTCCAGAACCAGGATGTCCGATCTGGCTACACAGGTGTTATCCAGATTGAGATATATGCCCCGGGCAATGTACCCGTAGATCTGCTGGGAGAGGTCAGATCCCAGTAAAGGGATTCTTTTTTGATACTCAATACCCAATAGATCAGAAAAGTCTTTCTTAAATAAAATGGTGTGTTCGGATCCGGTGTCGAAGATAAATTTGAGAGGAAGTACATTGTTGAACCTGACGTTGAGAAGGATAAAGTCGTTTGTGGCCTCAAACGAAAAGCTCACTTCCTTTTCGATTTCACGTAAGCTCACTTGTTGCTGTGCCAGAACATTAAGGCACAGGCCCAGAATCAATAGCGTCACAAGGAATCGATGCATAGTAGGTAAACGCTTTCTGGTTGCAAATTGTTAACGCCACGGAAAATTCGTGGTGACAGGTCAAAATAAAAAAAAAGCACAGCCTCTGGCTGCGCTTTTTAGAGAGACATAAAGGACTTTCTACCGGGTTATCACTACCACCTCTACCCGCTGGTTCGTAGCAGTTTCTGGGGTATCGGTGTTGGTGTCAAGACCCTCTGAGCCATATCCGGTTGCCTCAATACGTTCATTGGCGACTCCCAGTTCATTTAATCTCTTTTTAATTGACAGTGCTCGTTGTTCCGACAATGCCAAATCCTCTGGTGCATCTCCTTCACTCTTCAGCCGACATTCCACCCTGATCCGTACTGTAGGGTATGCTTGAAGTAAATAAGCCAGATGCTGCAATTGCTGACCTGCTACTTCCGTTACCTCCGCCATTCCTGTGTTGAACTTGACCCCGTCAAGGGCAAACCTACCTTCTGCGGCGCGGGCTCCGGATGAAAGAAAGGCCGATACCTTTTGAGCAAAAGAACCCTTGGCGACTGCAAGTGTTGCTCCACCTGGCAAATCGATCACATGCTTTTCCACTGTCTCAATCGCATCGGTAACTTCTGGAGTAGATTCAGTTTGGTCACTTTCGATTTGATCAGGATTGGCAGATTCGTGCTGTTCATCATCTTGCAATTCGGTCTCATCCGAAGACAGAGATCGTTTCAACTCCGGCGACATCCCTCCACAACTTCTCATTCCCCAAAACATTAAGCCCGCCAAGATGAACAAAATAAACCAGGGCCCCATTCGCTTGACAAAAGAGGGCTTAGGTGCAATAGTGGCTGGTTCCTCTCCATCGGAACTCTCTTTTTTAGGACCTTCGTTCTTTAATGTATTCGGATTTTGAGGATCAGATGTGGCCGGAAGCTCTCCCTGGTTTTTTTGAGGGGTCGATTTCACATCGTTTGTCACCTTTGCTCTGTCAAAAATATCGGTTAAAGCCATGGGTGATGCGTGCATCACCGTTTCCATCTGCGACTGAAGAAGTTCCTGGAATCCCGGGGCATCTAGTTGCCGATCTTGAATCTCCTTTCCGATTAGATTGAGCGTTACAGGAGCGACCATCTTGAGGAGCGTCTCAGAGCTATTGCGGTGAATTTGATTCGAAGAGGAAACCATGTCCAGGATTTCTTCTGTTTTTGCGCTCTCCTTGCCAAAGATCTGTTGAATGACCGAATCACCTTTTTCCAGCAAGTCATTTGTAGCTGGGCCACCTCCAAATATTCCTCCGGATTGCTCGAGAAGCTTTGCATCGAAATGTTCTTTTATGTAGTCAAGAAGATTTCCTCCTCCTTCTAAATCGGAACTTTTTTCTATTAATCCTCGGAAGACGGCTGGGACTAAAGTATTTACAGCAGATCGAGTGTGATCCAGGTTTTCCCCCAGGAAACTGCCAGCCTCTTTCACTATTTGATCCCCGACCGATTGGTGGAACTGCTCAATAGTATTTATCGACATGATCATTAATTATGGCTCCCATATTAGTGAAAAGCGGCCAATGGATGCTAACACATTGCAGCATTGTGACGAATTTCTCTACTGAAGTCACTCAGCACCAAAAACCGGCCTGCTTCCGACAGGCCTTCGGACCCAATAACTTGAGAGGGCAAATCCCGAGATGATGTCCCACACTCCCCACCACGCGGCAACCAGAGCCATACCTCCCAATCCTTGGAAGTAGTTGAAGACGAGAATCAAGGCCAGACCACCATTCTGAATTCCTGTTTCTATCGCAATAGCTCGTGCATCTGAGACCGAAAGTCCGGTCCTCCGGGCGAAATAATAGCCGATTACATATGCTAATCCATTGTGGGCTAAGACCAGGTAGAACACATGATGTAGATGAGATCTTATGATTTCGGTGTTCCCTTTGAGGGCAAAGAAGATAATACCCAGGAGGAGTAGGACTGAAAACCACTTCACCGGATTAATTATTCGTGCTGTTACTTCTGGGAGGCACCTTCTCAAGACCATCCCCAGGGCAAGTGGCACTACGATCAACTGGACGATAATCTTCATCATACTTAAGAAATCGACTTTGATGATGCGTGCCAGATCAGAAGGCACTTCGAGAAGCTGAGTCCATAGGTAGAAGCTTACTGGGGTGATGAGTACAGCTGCCAAGGTCACTACTGATGTCAACGTTATGGATAGAGCAGTGTTTCCATGAGACCTGTGAACCATGTAATTGGAGATATTTCCGCCAGGACAGGCAGCTATCAATAGCATTCCCAATTGGATGCTGAAGGGAGGCTGCACTATGAAAATAAAAAGTAGTGTAAAAATGGGAAGTAGCACAAGTTGAGAGGTCAAACCCAGAAAGACTGGTTTCGGTTTTTTGAAGATCTTTCGAAAGTCTTTGAAGCTGAGATCCAAAGCGACCCCAAACATCAGGAAGCCCAGACAAATGTTGAGAAGGACCATTTGCCCCTCGTCAAAATTTATTATTACCTTATCGATTTCCTGCATGAACCGGCCAAAAATAACACTTGCCAGGATTTCTCATCCATGAAGATTCTTATCGTTCCGGACAGTTTCAAAGGATCTGCCAGTAGCCTGGAAGTAGCTCATGCCATCAGGGATGGAGTCAAGGCTGCAACCCCTGATGCCATCTGCGAAGTAAGGCCGTTGGCTGATGGCGGTGAGGGATCTTTGGATGCAATTCATCAAGGCATTGGAGGAAATTGGGTGGAAATGAAAGCCGTAGATCCTCTGCAAAGACCGATCTCAGCAAAGTATTTACGGAAAGAATTGGAGGCCTATGTAGAGTTGGCTGAGGCATCGGGGCTCAACAGACTTTCGAAAGAGGAAAAAGACGCCCGGATCACTACTACGTACGGTACAGGGTTGCAGATACAGCATGCTTTAGATGGAGGATGCCGAAAAATCTACCTATTTGTCGGTGGCAGTGCGACCAACGATGCAGGATTAGGCATAGCACATGCGTTGGGATTTCGATTTTGTGATCGCGATGATAAAGATTTCTTACCCACGGGAAAGACCCTCATGGCAATTCATAAGATCGTTGCTCCTCCTGGGGTTCAGAACATCGAGTTTACTATTTTGTGCGACGTTCAAAATCCTTTCACGGGACCGCGAGGGGCTACATATATCTATGGCCCTCAAAAGGGTTTGGATATGGATAGTGTGAGTAATATCGAGAAGGGCATGGAGCATCTTCGGCATCTCTTTAAAACCCATTTCGAAATTGATCTTAATCGAGTGAAGGGTTCAGGTGCTGCTGGAGGATCTGCGGGAGGTATGGTGGCCTTGTTTGATGCAAAAATCCTGAGCGGGATCAAGTTCGTTACTGATTTGTTGGGCTTGGAAGACGCGATAGCGCATGCAGATCTCATCATCACCGGCGAAGGAAAACTCGATCAGCAAACGGCTGAGGGAAAAGCGATCGGAGGTGTGGTAAGCATTGCCAGAAAATATTCGAAACCAGTCATTGCTATTTGTGGGCAGGTTTTGCTGGATGGCGATGCCATTCAAAAGATGGGTCTTTCGGCCGCGTTTTCAATCCAACGCAGCATTCGTTCAATAGATGAATCCATAAAATCGACCCTTGACGATTTGCGAGAGACAAGCCGCCAAATATTAAATACAAGCACCTTTTCCTGATGGTCAAGAACGACAGCCTGGGTAATCTGCTTTTTCGTGAGCTTCTGAAGATTCATCGCTTAGAAGCTGACAAAGCAGTGAAAATTTCCCTTTTGCATGATCTGCTCATCACCATTTGTAAGGAAGCGGTAAAAGATACCGGTATTCATTTTCATACCGTATTTGCTGTCTTGGCCTATACTGGGCATAAGTACAGATTACCTGGCCGGTTTCTTTTCAATCTTCATCGCTTTCGCCGTAGAGCCAGGCAGCTGCTGGCAAGTTCCAATGCTCCAGATGACACAGATCGACTCTATCTAATGGGTTTGAAAGTACTTGTTGATCTGATCAGATTGGTTTATAGTGCAACTCCCACTCCGGAGTTGATCGAACTGACCGCTGATCCTTCGATCTATCAGGAACGCAAAAGCAGAGTTGTAAAATTTGAGAAATGTGTCCGGGTACTTCTGATCAAGAAAGTACAGGATGAAGAGGTTCTGCAAGGCATCAATCACTCGGCGCCGGATAAGCCGATCCATATCCGTTACAATGTGGAGGATCGCAATGAGAATTTCAACACTAGTATTGATTTGCTTGATAAAACAATCCATCTGCCATTGGAAGTCAACCTCATTGACGTGGAGATCGACACAGATGGATACTATGAGCCAAGAGCTTTTGTCTTCGAACCCGACCACTTGATCGACATCACTGCTGTGGCAGAGTGCTTTAAAGACTTTGGCATCACTTATTTTCCCTATATCTCCAAGAAGTTTCTACCTCTAGCAAGCAGCAAGTATCTCATGCTGGGGCATATTGCTAATTTTTTTCTCGATGAACTTATGGCAGATCCGGATCAGAGTTTCAAAGATCTCATAGGCCGGGTTTTTCACCTAAATCCCTTGGCCTTTTCACTCTTTGATGATCCAACCGCCCGTGAGATTGTACAAATGGCTCGGCGGCACTATGTGAGTCTGAAGCAGGTGATAAAACAGGATCTTCCCAAACACGGCATTGAGGTACAGCACTGTTTTCTCGAACCCACTTTTTACTCTGAGCAGTATGGATTACAAGGGAGGCTGGACGTACTCCATGATCATCCGGATATTGTGGACGATGCTTCTATCATCGAACTCAAATCCGGTAAGCCTTTTAAACCGAATGCCTACGGCCTTAGCCATTCCCATTATGTTCAGACCTTGCTCTATGATCTGCTGATCAAATCGGTATCGCAGGGAAAACTGAGGCCCACTAATTACATACTATACTCCATAAAGGATTCTGACCACCTTCGTTTTGCTCCGGCTGTAAGATCTCAGCAATATGAAGCTCTCAATGTGAGAAATCGACTCATCAGCTTCGAAAGGGAGTTGGGAGCAGTAGATCATCATTTGAATGATCCAACGACGTTTCTATCACTTGTCCGTGCCGACAAAGACCGGGCTTTTGGATTCATTAAAAGAGACATGGAGCTGATTGAAAGTAGATTCAGTCAACTTACCCTGCTCGAGCAAAAGTATTTTCTCCTAATGAGCGGCTTCGTAGCGCGGGAACAAAAACTTTCCAAGGTGGGGGTGGAAGGACAAAATCGCAACAACGGTCAGGCTTCTCTTTGGCTAAACGCCCTTTCTGAGAAAGAGTCGGATTTCAACGTGATCAGTCACCTGCTAATTAAAGAACGTGCATCATTCGAGGCTGAACCGGTCATCAAGTTTGAACGTACTAAACGTACGAATCCACTGGCAAATTTTCGTCAGGGTGACCTTGCGGTTTTGTATCCTGGAGATGAGTATGCGTATCCGCTCGACACCCAACTTTTTAAAGGAAGTATCATTGAACTCAACGAAGACGAGATCGTGTTTCGCTTGCGTGCCAAGCAATTTAATCACTCCCTTTTCGAGCAAAATAAGTATTGGAATCTTGAGCACGATGTTCTCGATAGTTCCTTTTCAGGTCAGTACCGTGCACTGTTTGAGTTTACCGGTTGCGATCTTGCTGCACGACAAAGGTTTCTAACGCTAAAGGCACCTCGGCCACCGCTTAAGGGGGAGCCAGTGACACAGGATGACTTAACTGAGGAGCAGAATTTGGTTTTCAACGAGATGTTGAATGCTCAGGATTACTATCTGCTTTGGGGACCACCGGGCACCGGGAAAACAAGCATGATGTTGCGCCTATTTGTACGTCACCTGATGCTGCATTCGAAAGAAGTTATCCTGCTCATGGCCTATACCAACCGGGCGGTAGATGAAATGTGCCGGGCGATTGAAACCATTGAGACTCCCAATAATGATTATATCCGCATTGGCTCCAGATATTCTACCGACCCAATGCATCGATCCCACCTTCTCAACGAAAAAATTGCTGACATCAGTAAACGGTCGGACCTGCGAAAAGTGATCCAGTCTCACCGGATCATTATTGGTACTGTTTCCTCCATCATGGGTAAGAAGGAACTCTTTGATCTCATTGATTTTGACCGGGTGATCATCGATGAAGCCACCCAAATATTGGAACCCATGATGGCAGGATTACTTCCCTTATTCCGGAAGACGCTGCTGATCGGTGATCACCGGCAGTTGTCGGCGGTAGTTGGTCAAACCAGCGACAGCAGGCGGGTTAGCGATGATGCCCTTCATGCAATCGGCCTTCATGATGTAGGCGATTCATATTTTGAACGGGTGTTCAAGAGATGCAGACAGGAGGGATGGCATTGGGCTTTCAACCGCCTCAGCCACCAGGGTCGAATGCACCAGGATATAATGAAGTTTCCCAGTGAGCATTTTTATGAGGGCATGCTGAAGGTGCTGCCAGGCCCCGATGAAAGGCGACAGACGCAGGGAATTCCCTGGCGACATCCCGAAGATCCAAAGCACTTCCTCGTTAATCGCCGGGTGGCATTTATCCCCGTTCCGTCAGGAGAATTGTTCAATAGTAAAACCAATGACAAAGAAGCGGACCTGGTTGTGGCATTGATCCTCGAGATAGATAGAATTATGAAGTTCAATGGAAAGACGATAGCTTCAGGTAGCTTGGGAGTAATCACTCCCTATCGTGCTCAGATCGCCATGATCCGTCAGAAGCTTTGGGAGAGCGGTTTTGATCCGGCTACGATCACCATCGATACGGTGGAAAGATATCAGGGTGGAGCCAGAGACATCATCATTCTCTCGTTGTGTGTGAATTCAAAGAATCAATTGCAGTCGCTCATTTCGCGTTCTACCGAAGGAATAGACCGGAAGTTGAATGTGGCCCTTACAAGGGCAAGGGAGCAGCTCATCGTTTTGGGTGATCCTGATATTCTTTCGGAGGATAAAACCTACGGGGCTTTCATAGATAGTTATCAGCTCAGTCAAGCCATTATTTCAGGCCTGCCAGCTTATGCATCTGAAGGCTTAAGCGCCAACGCGGATGGTTAAGACAATACTCAATTGTTTTCTTGGTATTTGATTCCAGATCAGGACCGTCCATCGGCTGCAGAAAATAAAACTCGAAGTCCCAATCTTCAAACTGACTGGGATCAAGGCCTTTCTGAGGATAGACCAGTTTCAGCTCGTTACCTGATTTAACGATGCAGTCCGATCCCGCTTTAGGGCTCACACAGATCCAGTCGACTCCGCTCGGTACGGAGATCGTGCCATTGGTTTCGATGCCGACTGCAAATCCGGCTTTGTGAAGCTCGTGAATAAGCATCTCATCAAGCTGCAGCAAAGGCTCACCTCCGGTACAGACCACGTATCGATCGTTGTCTTTTGTGGAGCTCGGCCAGAGGCCACCTACTTTTTCTACCAGTGGCTCAACTTCGTATTTGCCGCCATTCACCCCATCCACTCCGAAAAAATCCGTATCGCAGAACTGGCAGATGGCTTTATACCGGTCTTCTTCGCGGCCAGACCATAGATTGCAGCCTGCAAAACGAAGAAATACAGCCGGCCTGCCAGTCTGCATTCCTTCTCCCTGGATCGTAAAGTATATCTCCTTGACCGAATATATAGCTGCTGCCAACTACCGTGTTTTTTTGATGATGGAAGTAAGAAGGCTTTTTAAATCATGATCCCCCTGGAAGTAAGAGTGAGGAAGTATGGCATCGATCAGGCCGTCGTGGCCAATGATAAAAAGCCGCGGATAGCCCAGATCATGGGCGTAGGCTCCTTCTGCAAGTATTCTGGCGTTAGGAATGATCGGAAAGTTAACGGTGTTGCTCTGTAGAAAAGAGCTTAAAATTTCTCTATTGTCATCAGCCAATGATAGCAAAGTGAAGGAGTCAAAAAACTCTTCTCTCAAGGCATTCAATCCTTTTATCTCGGCAAGACATAATGGACAATCGGTCTTCCAAAACCAAAGCAGGACCATTTGGCCACTGTAGTTGCCCAGATGGCGCTCTATGCCTTCCATATCATTTGCCATGAAAGCCATCGGAGAAGAGTCGAGATAATGATCTATGATGGCTGCTTCAGGAAGCGTAAATTTCTCCTCTTCTACCAGGAAATATCCGCCCGAAGAAGACGGGTCTTGCCCCATGGATAAGAGACTACAGCACAGAGTAAAACATACCAACCAGTACTTCATTCCCCAAAGTTAAACCTAATTAGTCAGGCAACCATATGCCGGCAACCCGATGAATTCATCTGACAAGAACTATATTTAGTCGTTTGGACATGAAGTCAACTCCTAACCGGGCAGTGGACCGGCAGAAACAAATCTATCTCGCAGGCCTGCAAGGCAAGCGAACACATATTCCAATAGATCTGAAGCAGATCATCGAGATCTGCAGAAATCGCCTACCGCGCGATGCGTTCGACTATATCGATGGAGGTGCCGGCAGAGAAGATACGATCAAGGAGAACCGACGGGCATTCGACCGATGGAGGATTACCCCACGTATGCTGGTAGATGTCTCGGAAGTCAATACGGAAGTGAGTTTGTTTGGAGCATCGTATGCCTCACCCTTTTTCCTATGTCCTATCGGAGTGCTGGAACTCGCTCACCCCCAGGCAGACCTTGCTGTGGCCCAGGCTGCAGAGGACGTTGATCTTCCACTGATGATCAGCAATCAAAGCAGTATGGACATGGAGTCAATTACTGCCACCGCGCCAACATGTGCAACGTTTTTCCAACTGTACTGGAGCAAATCTGATGATCTGGTGAGGAGCTTAGTACAGCGGGCAGAAAAAGTAGGGTGCCGGGGAATCGTGGTTACCCTCGATACCACATTTCTGGGTTGGAGAGTGCGTGATCTAGACAATGCGAGTTTGCCATTCCTGGTTGGTAAAGGCATTGCCCAGTATACGTCGGATCCCGTCTTTAGAGACCTGGTGCTGGAGGAGTCCGGAATGCCGAGTGCTGGTCGGTTGAATTGGCATGCGATAAAGGCTTTTTTCAGCATGGCCCAAAGGCATCCAGGAAGCACTTTTCAAAACCTTCGTAGCCGTGTCGGCTTGAAATCAGTGCAAAAATTCATAAACATTTACATCAGACCGTCGCTGACCTGGGATGATCTGGGATTCTTAAGATCTATCACCAAACTTCCCATCATACTTAAAGGCATCCTTCATACCAGTGATGCAAAGCGGGCGCATGATGAGGGTGTCGACGCCATCTATGTGTCGAATCATGGTGGCAGACAGATAGACGGAGCCATAGGAGCACTGGATGCTTTGACATCCATCAGCAAAGAGCTGAATGGGAATGTACCCATTCTGTTTGATAGCGGTGTCCGCGGTGGATCCGATGCGTACAAGGCACTGGCTCTGGGCGCAACTATGGTGGGTATTGGCCGGCCTTATGTGTATGCATTGGCAGCTGGCGGTGAACTAGGCGTGCATGAGCAATTGGAGAATATGTTAGCGGAATTTGAACTCACTATGGCATTGTGCGGATCAACTTCATTGTCCGAGGTAGATATAGATCACCTTTATCGAGGATGACTCTTACGGAAAAATGACTTCCTCAATCAGATTACACAAGATGTGACCCATCATGATATGGCATTCCTGAATCCTGGGTGTGTCTTCCGATGGCACCGCCAGCCATATGTCGCTGAGGACCTTCAACTCCCCGCCCGTCAGTCCGGTCATAGAGATCGTCTGCAGACCGATCCGCTTGGCTTCTACAAAGGCACGAATGACGTTTGTAGATGTGCCGGAGGTGCTCAAGCCGATCAGGACATCGCCTGTTTGACCTTTGGCCAATACTGCACGGGCGTAAACCTCATCGAATCCATAATCGTTGCCCACTGCTGTCAGGTAGGAAGAGTTGACATGAAGGGCCTCGGCGAATAAAGGACTGCGATCCTTCAGATATCTCCCGGATAGCTCGGCAGCAAGATGCTGAGCATCGGCGGCGCTGCCTCCATTTCCGCAAAAAAGAATCTTGTTTCCTTTTTTCAGGGCCTGTATACAGTTTTGTGCCGCTTGTTCCAGGGCTGCTATTACATACTCATTGCGAAATAGATCCTCTGTCACTTGCAAGTGATCAGAAAAGGACTTTAGGATGATGGACTTCAAATGCAGAATCTTTTTAGTTGTCTATTCCATTACAGCAGTGACGGATTGCTCAAATCCGATGGAATCGGCAATTTTATAATGATCGCGGTGAGAACTGTTACGAACGACAAGTTCAGCCAAGAATCCGGATAGGAAAAGCTGACTTCCTATGATAAGAGCTAGGATTCCAAAGTAGAAAATTGGACGGTCGGCTATCCCGGTTTCATCCCACCAGAGCTTTGATGCTGATAGGTAAAGGAGTATGAAAAAACCGATGATAAATGTGAAGGTACCTATGGTACCAAAGAAGTGCATGGGGCGTTTGCCAAATTTTCCGACCAGCATAATGGAAAGCAGGTCCAGAAAGCCATTGATGAAGCGGCTCATCCCAAACTTACTGTGTCCATATTTCCGGGCTTGGTGACTTACTGCCTTCTCCCCGATCTTAGTGTAGCCGGCCCATTTAGCCAATACAGGAATGTACCTGTGCATCTCTCCATATACTTCTATACTCTTTACTACTTCTTTACGGTAAGCCTTTAGACCGCAGTTGAAATCATGCAGACTTATCCCGCTCATCTTGCGAGTGACGGCATTGAATAATTTAGTTGGTAACGTTTTGGAGAGGGGATCGTATCGTTTTTTCTTCCATCCCGATACTAGATCGTACCGGCCCTCTTTGATCATATGGAACAGTTCGGGAATTTCATCCGGACTATCCTGCAAGTCGGCATCCATGGTGATCACGACATCTCCACCAGTCTGTTGAAAGGCGGTATTGAGGGCAGCCGATTTTCCATAGTTCCTTTGAAAACGAATGCCTTTTACCGATGGATGTTGCTCTTGCAAGAGTTGGATAGCCTTCCAACTGCCGTCTGTACTTCCATCATCTACGAGAAGCACTTCGTACGAAAAGTTATTGGCAAGCATGACCCGGTCTATCCAGGCCACCAGCTCCGGTAAGGATTCTTCTTCGTTTAGTAGTGGGACGACAACGGAAATGTCCATAAAATCAGTACACTATACTTGGGGATTCTTTTTCATAATCGCACCAATAATGGCCGAGATGATCACCCCAAATATAGCGGAAACACCATATCCCAGCAGTAACTTTTGGATGCTGTAAGGATTGCCTTGGGATTCGATCCCTTCAATGGCAGCTTCTACCCCTTCATCTCCCAGCAATCCACGGGCACTCTCTAGTCGTTCCAGCGTCATCTCCTTCGCCAGGTTCTGAAGATCAGGATCGATGAGGTTGAACAGGAGCGCCATAGTGATCGTGGCCACAAGAGCTGCGATTAAATAAACTTTTAGTCCTTCCTTGAAGGATTCACCAAAACTTATCAAGTCGCCCTGCAAGGTCCTTTTATCCCGAACCGCCATCACCATCGCTACGATATAAACCAGGAAACCCAGTAATGAAGGAGCCAGTGAAAACAGCCTTTCCTCGCTGATGAAATATATCAGAAGGGTGAGGATTGATATGGCAATTCCTCCATAAATTCCATATTTAATACCTGGTGAACTCGAATCCATCTTTATGTTTCTCAGTAATTCAATAAATATCGATCAATCTAAAGGTAGCTTATTTTCCTAAATGCCGATTGGCTTTAGCCACTTCCCAGGCCATCCCGCAGGTGCACTTTTTCGCCATTCACAACACCTAGACTGCGACCTTTCAATGGGATGCCAACGTAGGCAGAGTTGAGTGATTTGGAGTGGATCTTATCCTGGGAAAGCTCCCATTGCGAATTTAGATCGAACAAGGTGATTTCCGCCATTTTGCCCTGGTCGATACTTGGCACCGGCAAGTTAAAATGCCTTCTTGGGGAGAGTGATAAGAGCTGTACAATCCGCTCTGGTGATTTTTTCCTTCCCAATCCTTTGATTAAAAGAGGAAGTACGGTTTGTAATCCAATGGACCCGTATGCTGCGTAGGCGAATTCCAGTTTTTTCCTTTCCACTTCCACCGGCTGGTGATTAGAGGTGACGAAGTCAATGGTTCCATCAGCAATACCTTCCACCAATGCGATCCTATCCGATTCGGAGCGAAGGGGAGGTCTAACCTTCAAATTACTATCGAATCCCAACATGCGTTCATCAGTCTCTACCAGGTTCATGACCGGTACCGAGCAACTGAGATTTAAGCCTTCTGTTTTAGCAGACCTGACCAGTTTGACACTTTTGGCGCTACTGATGTTGAGTACATGCAGTCGTGAATTGCTGTACCGCAGAAGATCGATATCTCTCTTAACCATGAGCGCCTCGGCGAGATCAGGCTTACCTACCAGCCCCAGTGATACGCTGACAGATCCTTCATGGATCATACCCTGGGCACCAATGTCTTCAGTATCCGGGTGATTCACCACGATGCCGCCAAAGGTCTTTACATACTCCAACCCCCTTAATAATACTCCTGCCTCCTGAATCGAATGCATGCCGTCTGTAAAGCCCACCGCGCCTGCATGATGCATATCCACAAGTTCCGCCATTTCGTTGCCCTGACACGCCTTGGTCAGTGCACCGAGTGGAAACACCCTGCTGATCATGGAGCGTGAACGATTGAGGATATATTCGATCTCAGATTTTGACTGTAAGGCTGGCTCCGTATTAGGCAGCATTACCATGCCGGTAAATCCGCCGGCAGCAGCTGCCTTGGAAGCAGACTGCATGGTCTCGATATGCTCCATGCCGGGATCTCCAATGAAGGTGCCCACATCGATCCAACCAGGAGAGATCATGAGCCCCTCATGAGCAACAGTCCGTTTGAAAGACCCCGGAACACGTTTCCTTATGGCTGCTATTTTTCCGTTGCGGATTAAGACATCTTTAACCTGTCCATCGTGTGCTGAGGTGGGATCGATGATCTTTACCTGCCTAAGCAATAATGTCATGAAGATTGGCTGGATTTAGGCTTTCCAAAAACGAATGATGAGTGCCTCCAAAGCTAAAAAAATCAGTGCGAATATGAGGCAGTATTTCCAGAGAACAATCCCTTGGTCCTTCTCCTGGATGAATTGTCCCAGGTTGGCCAGTTGAGTTCTTCCCACAATATTCGCTCTGTCACCATATTGTTGCCGTAGATATTCGATACTTTGACAAACCGGATCGCTCTCCAACCGGTTGCTGTTGAAAGCAAAGCTGGCTAATGGTTGATCCTCCCTCAAATACACATCGTAGAACCCAGCATCCTTGATCTGATCGTGCAAATTCAGGATCACCTGCTTGCCAAAACTCTGCTGACCGGGGATGAAGGAAGAAGTCCCTGTCACTTTATAAACCGCCTCGGCCGAACTGGCTGTATTTTCCATTTCAATGATGTTATCACTACCAATAGTGTAGGCAATCCGTCTGTTGGCAGAAGTCGACAACGCCATCTTATATAACATGGGTAAGAATATCTCTGCCTGCTTGACCAGGTCATTTATCTGATCATCCAGAGGAGCAGCACACAGGTAGAGGTGTCCTCTTCCTACCCGGTATTTAACCAGGTAGGATCTGCCATCGCGATAACCCAGTAGCTTTTCTACGGGGCGACCCGTGGAATTTATCAAGAAATTACCCTGGGTAGATGGCAGTCTGATGTTTGACCGTGAGGACTCGAAAACATCTTTAAACACAAATTCATTTGCATTGAAATAGTTTACCGTTCTTTCGGTCGTATCCCAGTTTTCGAGGCGTCCGGCTTGCACAGAACCAAGGAAATTATTGTAGGATTCCATAGCCGATTGGACCCCGGGAAACAAAACTAGGTTACCTCCATTTTCCAGATAGTTTTTCAAGGCAGATCCAAGGCCAGTACTAATGTCTCTCAGTTCATTAAGGACGATCAGGCGAAAACGATTAAATGTGCTATAGTCCAGGTTGGAAGCCCTCTGATCTTCCTTCTCGAAGAATTCATCCGGGGCAAAGGCAGCATCCAAATACCGGTTGGCCCCGTTGTCTTGGACCACCAAGGATCTTATCTGTTGAGTGACATCGAAGGTCAGAAAATAGGAGTCGTCAAATTGCACCGGGAAGTCGGTAATCTTTAGTTCTACTTTTTGGATCCCGGGCCGGAGCACCGAGATCGAAACCGTGTCAACGACAGAAGATCTCGGGAGGATATTTAAGGAGCCAATGGGCTTAACAGCACCATCTCTCCGCATGGTGAGCTGAATGTTCTCAGCGGGCTGATCAGACCAATTACTCACTTTTACATACAAGATGTTTGCAGTATTGAGCATCTGTACTGGTGCGTCAAACCAGGCAGAATCGATGCTCACATTGTGCTCTACTACCGCATGTAAAGGGATCAGATTGTACTCATAGGTAGTGTCTTCAATTTTCAGATCCGATATGTTATTTTGGAAGTCTGATACATAATAGATCACCCGGTTGTCGTGATCTACCTGATCTAGCAGCTGGTGTTGGCGTTGTTGTATTTTGGAAAGGCTGTTTACTTCTGCCGTCAGCTCGATCTCTTCAATCATGCTGAGCGCTTGTTCCTTACCAATCAACCTTTGTTGACGGGCAGACATGTCGTGGGAAATAATCTGAAATTCGTCTTCCAGGTCATGCGCCTGCACGATCTCTTCGGCTTTGCGCTTTGCCTCGTCCATCAGGGGTGCATCTGCACTCAAAGATGCCATACTGTAGGAGTTGTCTACGAAGACGCTAACTGCTTTGCGTCCTTTTTTGATATTGTCATCTTTACGAATAAAAGGCTGAGCAAAACCCAAAATAAGAAATAGCACTGCCAGGATTCGACACATCAGCGTGAGCAAGTTCTTTAGCCGAGAGCGAATGCTGGATTCTTCCTTGATCTCCCGGAGAAAACGCACATTGGTGAACTTTACTTTCTTGTAGCGACGGAAGTAAAACAGGTGAATGATCACCGGTATAGCCAGCAGTGCCACGGCAGACAGAAAGAGCGGAAACAGAAATTGCATGGGCGGTAAAAATACTAATCTCCCTATCTAATGACAGACCACTCTGGTTTATTTTGTTGCTGCTCCTTTCCGCACATTTTTATATACCAAGGTGCCTACTACCAAGACCACGATTAATCCTGTGAGGATGAGTAGCAAAGTGCCCATCGAAAGGGTGTCCTTAAACACGGCCAGCAGGATGATGGCTACCAGGAGGAGGGTAGGGATTTCGTTGAAAAAGCGCAACCTTTCGGAGCTCATGGGTTTGGTCCCTTTGCCCAGTTTCTTGATATAGGAAAGACAGACGTGATGATATCCGATGAGAAGAATGAGCAGGGTTAGCTTTACGTGCATCCAGCCCTGCTTGAGATAAGCAGGTTCTATGATTAGCAAGGCTATTCCTGCCGCCAAAGTGAGGACCATTGCCGGATTCATGATAATGCGATATAGCCGGTTTTCCATCAAACCTAGCTGCTCGGCAATTGCTTCCTTTCCAGGATTTTCTATAGCCTCTACATGATAGACGAATAGCCGGGGTAAGTAAAACAATCCGGCAAACCATGCGACAAATCCGATAAAATGGATCGCTTTTAATGCAAGTATTTCCATGGAGTTTAGCTTTAAAAGCACAATTTACACTATTCGATAAATTGCTACTTTCAATACACTAATTGAATTCTATGCGAACAGCTCAGATCATTCTCTTTTTGCTATTCGGCTTTAGCTTAATTGGGCAGGATCAATTCTACATTCCCAGAGAGTTGAGTCATCAGCCGGCAAAACGGTTTTTATCGTTAGATGGATTCGAAATATTTGATGGAGATCAGGTCAACGTGCCCAGGCGGTCATCCTTCCTGGCTGAGGAAGATATTATAGGCATCACTCTTTATGATTTGCAAACGAACAATGCCAGTCAGAGCCGTCTGGTCATTGGCCCGGATGGACGAAAGGCGGCTGCATGGATGCTGTCTTTCCAGGCTCCTCCCAACTACCCCGACCGGGGCACAGGATTTAATGAGTTTGATGGCAGCAACTGGCAGTCACGGCCGATGGCCAGGTTGGAACAGAACACCCGCACGGGGTGGCCTAGTCTTATCCAGTTAGGAGATGGCACCTATCATATCACCGCTCATACCAGCGGCACCCAATTGCATTCATTGACCCGGTCACCTGGCATGGACCAATGGATGGAGAGTGAGGTCCCAAATGCCATTCCGGGGGGAGTGGTCTGGCCGCGAAGTGCCGCTGGAGGATCGGATGGAATGACCGTTCATGTGATCGCTTTGTCAACACCCTCCTTTCTCGGGGGTGCTCCTTACCAGGGCGTAAATGGGCACCTGCTTTATTACCGATCAATTGACGGAGGAGTCACCTGGGATATACAGGATCAGATCATTCCAGGACTGGACAACACCGGTTATGGATTCGTCAGCGCAGACAGCTACAGCCTGCTGGCGAGAGGGGACACCGTAGCCATCGTGGTCTTTGGTGAATGGGGCGATCTCGCCGCCTGGAAATCGACCGATAATGGCGAGAGTTGGACAAAGATCTTGATCAATGATTTTCCATTAGATGGTTACCAGATTGATGATGGTTATACAACTGCTGATATTCCTTCAGATCCTTTTGCGCCGGATTCGTTGGCGATCTACACCAGCGATGGCACCGGTGCAGCTGTGCTTGATGAAGAAGGTGTGCTCCACGTTGTCTGGTCTGATATGTATGTTCTTGATGGAAATACAGCTGATGGCAACAGCAGTTTCTTTCCCGGATGGTCGGGTGTGACCTATTGGAATGAAAATCTGGCAATGCCCTCGTTCGTCGGCTCTTTTTTGGATTATGACGGTAACGATACTATTGATCTCACATTTGCCAACATCCCTGCATATGGCCAGTCCACCACTTCTATGCCAGCCATGTCGATAGATGCAAAAGGCGATATCTATGTCTTTTATTCCATGGTATCGGAAGCTCATTTCAATGAGCTGGATCAACAAAATTACCGGCACATTGTAGGTGCCCGCTCCACTGATGGTGGACAGACCTGGGGTGAGCTTTACGACATTATTAATCCCGACCTAGTCAATCCGGATGTGGTGGATTTCGTGGAGGCTGTTTTTCCCTACGCCTGGCCCGATGCGGATGACCGGGTGCATATCGTCTATCAACAAGATAACTTTCCCGGTTATACGTTCCAGGATTCTTTGGATCCGCTGGCCGACAACTTCATCGCTTATACCGGGGTGCCTGTATCCAGTTTCGAAGGGGGGATGACTTCCACTCGTGGGCAGAGGGAGTCTTTGGAGGCGAAGATCTATCCGAGTTTAGTGAAAGACTATATCACAATCGAATTGAGTGAAACTGACTTTTCTGATAGGATACAAATGCAAATCTTCACAGCGATGGGTCAACAGATTCATCACTCTTGCTGCTTGCCCAAGAAATCCACATTTGAAATGAGTTCCCTACCTCAAGGGATATACATCATCTCTTTGACAAGTAGATCGAAGCACCTGTCTCAAAGAATCATTAAACACCTGGACTAGAATTTACCATCGTGCTTCCAACAGCTGTATCGCGAATCCTACAAATTACTCATGCCTCGCACTACGAATTACATAAACGAAGAAAGACATAGAGAAAGACTGCTATGGTGCCGCAGGGGGGAGTCGAACCCCCACGCCCTTGCGGGCACACGCCTCTGAAACGTGCGCGCCTGCAGGTCTACCTTTTTTTCAGTGATGCGATAAATTCTCTTCCAGCCCCTGATTTGAGGTATTTTTCGCGTTGTCTTGCGGCGACTCTATTTGGGAATTTTTCAGAATGAAGCAGATCAAATGGTGCATAAGGACGCGTAGATCTAGCTTGGCGTCTATTATGTTGCTTTAGTCTGCGATCTAAGTTGTTTGTCATGCCGACATAGGTGTATAAGTGCTTTCGGCTCTGGATTACATAAACGAAGAAAGACATAGAGAAAGACTGCTATGGTGCCGCAGGGGGGAGTCGAACCCCCACGCCCTTGCGGGCACACGCCTCTGAAACGTGCGCGTCTACCAGTTCCGCCACTGCGGCGGCACCAAAATGGAAGTCAATAGTACCGAAGGTGGGACTTCCTGACGCTTCGGTCAGGACGGTGCCCTGACGCTTCAGGTCAGGACCCTGCTTCTCGTCCCATTCAACTCGGCCGAATTCTCCGTCTGTACCGAAGGTGGGACTCGAACCCACACGTCCTTGCGGACACTGGATTTTGAATCCAGCGCGTCTACCAATTCCGCCACTCCGGCATCGTTAACTAATCAAAGATCATGTGATTTTCATCCTGCAGGATGAGAAGGTTTTTCGGGAGGATAAAAATAGGATTATTTTCTGCAATTGATGCTGATTGGAACAAACACAAAGGCCTTGATAATTTTACTGTTTTTTGTGAATGATTTCTTTGTAAATTGAGTTATGTTGAGGTGACTTTAAATAAATTTTGGAGTCCATATTTCTTACATGAAAATTTGGAATATGAAATCACCAACCGCAACCCGTTATTCAGATAGTGATCTGGCCGAATTCAAAAGCCTGATCGAATCCAAACTCAATCGAGCTCGTAGCGAAGTAGGCTACGTTCAGGAGCAAATCCTTGACATCACAGAGCACGCCACTGACGATCATGGCGATTGGATGGAAGGTGCCAGCACCGGGGGCGATCTAGAGTTCCTAAACGACCAAATGGCACGATATTCGAAGTTCATTCGTGAGCTCGAAGGAGCCCTGATCCGTATCAAAAACAGAACCTATGGCATTTGCGAGGTAAGTGGCGAATTGATTGATAAGAAGCGCCTTCTGGCAGTTCCCACTGCACGCAAGAGTCTTATCGCCAAGCAGGCTGAGCAGAACGAACCGAAGCGAATGAAGGACATCCAGGAAAACTTCGATGAATCTGATTGACACATAAAACCATCACTTTACTGCTAAACAATTCATATTAATTCAAAAGGAGATCAATGAAGCAGAAGTTTCGTTCCCGGGAAGACGATCATTCCACCCGGCATCGACGTCCGAAGAAGGATATTCAAACTGAAAAAATGGATCGTGATGGCGATCGAAGACACAGAATGAAACCTATGGCTCGAACCAAATACAGGGACGAGTATTGGGATGACCAAGAAGAATAAAGATTGATCGGCCGGAGTTATCGGCTAAGGTTGTTCTTCAAGTTTGCTCAGGTTTGACCTAAACCTGCGCAGATAACGCTTTTTGAGATAGTATTCGGCCAGGGCAGACCACTCCTGCTCTGTGAGGGAGCTTGCATCCGGGATCTTCAACACCTGTAATACATCAGAACTAAGATCGTTCTCTAAATCTCTGAGCTTTTCGTTCAATTGCTGCAACTTTTCGGGATCAGGTTCCATCTCTAATTCCATCATGGCCTCGTTATAATCCATCATCGCCATCAAGAAATCATGAGGCACTTCATTCTTGCCTTCCTCTTTCAGGATATCAAACAGGTCAAGAAGGTATTTCAGTCGTTGATCCGGATCAGATAAGACCTTATAAGCCCGGTTATTGAAGGCAGATTTTTCTAACATCTCTGCTTGAACAGCAGCCTTAGCCTGACTATGTAAATCGGGGTGATATTTCCTGCTGTTTTCGAAGTATTTCGCCTTCAATTCATCCGGATCGATCGCGTATCGTACCGGTAAACCGAAAAAATCGAAGAAATTCACTAGCGGTTATTTAACCAACGGAGAACATCTAGACCATTGGCATATAGCACCAGGGCAATGACGATGACGAAGCCCATGATGGTGGCATATTCCATAAACTTATCGCTCAGCTTTCGACCAGTCACAACTTCATAAATGAGAAACATGACATGACCTCCATCTAGTGCCGGGATAGGCAGAAGATTCATAAAACCGAGGATCAATGACAAGATAGCGGTGATCCGCCAAAAAGCCTCCCAACTCCAGGTCTTGGGGAAGAGATTGGAAATAGTGCCAAATCCCCCCAGACTTTCTGAAGCTTTGATCTTGCCCTGAAACATTTTGCCAAAAGCTTTGAGCTGAGATGCAAGGAAATCATATCCTTCGGCTACTCCTGCAGGGATGGCTTCCACCAGCCCGTATTCTTGCCGCTCGGTTTCGAAAAAATCTAGAAAACTCTTGGAGAAGAAACCGATCGTCCCTTCGGGAGTGGTGGTGAGCACGACCTCTTGTTCCTGTCCATCTCGCAAGTACTTAAGGGTTATAGGTGAGTTCTTGTGCTTTCTAGCCTCATTATAAAATTCGTCATAATAGCTGATGGGTAGATCGTTGATGCCTATGAGCCGGTCTCCCTCCTTGAGTCCCGCCTTATCAGCTGGCGAATCTTTCACGATCTTCCGGATCTCTGCCGGAGTCCGGGGGAGAAAGAGAAAAGCATCTTTGTGCTCATAACTGGAAAGCAGCTGGACGAATTTGGGATCTACTGGTACATTGATTATATCGTCATTGCGCTCTACCGTGATGTCCTCGGCGTCATTGATGACGATCTCCTTCTTAAAGGCACCTATGTCATATTTTTCGAAAGGTAATGTTCCGACTTTCAAAATATGATCGCCATTCTGCAGGCCCATCTCCGTAGCTAAAGAATCGAAATAGTAGCCATCTGTGATATTTTTCGCAGGAAGATATTCTGAACCCCAGGTGAAGAGAACCAAACCAAATAGCAGGAAGCCGAGGATAAAATTGACCGTCACCCCGCCCAGCATGATGATTAATCGTTGCCAGGCTGGTTTGGATCGAAACTCCCATGGCTTGGGGGGAGCTTTCATTTGTTCTCGGTCCATGCTTTCATCAATCATTCCCGAGATCTTTACGTAGCCTCCCAAAGGAAGCCATCCGATACCATATTCGGTTTCGCCAATCTTTTTCTTCAGTAGGGAAAACCAGGGATCGAAGAAGAGATAAAATTTCTCAACCCGGGTTTTAAACCATTTTGCCGGAAGAAAGTGTCCCAGCTCGTGCAGGATAATCAGGATTGACAAGCTCAGAATGAACTGAGCGATCATGATCAAATACCCCATATTATTGAGAATTATCGCTTTCCCAACACCGGAAAGGATGCAAAAGTTTTAAAATAAGAGTGCAAATGTACACTTATATTCACAGATGAAGCCCTTTGTTTACCGGGCCAGCATAAGCTTAGAACAAGTATATCGTATGCAACTTTTTTATTCTACTCATATCGTCGAAGGGCACCTATATTTCGATGACGAAGAGTCCAGACATATCCTGAAGAGCTTGAGAATGAAGGTTGGTGACGAACTTAGTGTAGTAGATGGCAAAGGGCAGATCTTTCAAGGTCGGTTAGCTAGTCTGAAACCTCTGGCAGCCAGGATTCTTTCCAGCGAATTTATTGAGTCACCCTCACCCGTTCTTCATATCGCAATCGCACCTACAAAGAACCTTTCGCGTTGGGATTGGTTTCTGGAGAAAAGTACAGAACTCGGGGTCTCCCGAATCACACCATTGCAATGCCTCCGCTCCGAACGAGCCAGGATAAAATCGGATCGAGCGAATCGAATCATCAAAAGCGCAATGAAACAATCGGGCCGGGCCTACTTGCCTTACCTCAATCCAATGACCAGTTTTCAAACTGTTGTGGCAATGGCATCAGCAGATAGTGTGAAGTTGATAGCTCACTGTCAAGGTAGGGCGCCTTTGGTCGAAAAGAACGTCTTCAAACACCCCTCTTCCACTGTATTGATTGGCCCAGAAGGAGACTTTACTACAGAGGAAATTGAAGCTGCTGAAAGCGCAGGCTTCAAAGCAATTAGCCTGGGAAACTATCGTTTGAGAACTGAGACTGCAGGTGTGTATATTTGCGCCTTGTCAAATTCGATACAATTGCAATGAAAAAGATTTTGGTATTCCTGGCAATTATTGGCAGCATGGCAATGATGCCATCTAGCGAGAACAGCCGGCTCAAGCTCGCTTTATTGAAGTATAATGGAGGGGGAGATTGGTATGCTAATCCCACTGCACTGGCAAACCTTGCCCGTTTCTGCAACCAGAATCTAAAAACAGTTATTGATCCGGACTATGCTACAGTGGAAGTGGGAAGCGCTGATTTATTTAACTATCCTTTTGTCCACATGACAGGTCATGGCAATGTGGTGTTTAGCCACGACGAGGCAAAAAATTTGCGAACCTACTTACTTGGTGGAGGTTTTTTGCATATCGACGACAATTACGGAATGGATCCGTATGTGCGCACTGCCATGAAAGAGGTTTTTCCTGAACTGGATTGGATAGAATTACCCTTTGAGCATGAGATCTACCATCAGACCTTTGACTTCCCCCGTGGCCTCCCAAAAATTCATGAACATGACAAAAAACCATCACAGGGATTCGGTTTGATGTGGGAAGGAAAACTGATCTGCTTCTACACTTTCGAATGCGATCTAGGAGATGGCTGGGAAGACCAGGATGTTCACAACGATCCTCCCGAGACCCGCATGCAAGCCCTTCGGATGGGTGCTAATATTATCCAGTACGCCTTTACCCGCTAGAGCTTTTATTCCAAAACCAGGTTGTTCTTTGCCCGAAGGCTATTTCTGATGTTGAGCCAGAAGGCCAGAAACAGGTATAAAATGACAGGAGAACCCATGGCAACAAAAGAAGTGTAGATAAAGTAAAGGCGAATATTCGCAGTACGTATTCCGAATCTGTCGCCAAGATAAGAGCATACTCCGAACGCCGACTTCTCAACCAGATTACGAATGGATTCCAACATGATTAGAGGTGAATTGAATCTAAGTCAAATTTAAGCAATTTGAATCCAAATCTCATTCGTGAATTGGTTCAAAAGTGCAGAATTTTGAAGGCTGACTACAACTACTGTAAGTACTCCAACCCAACTACCGTATCCGGGGTTGTCTCTGATTTCCGGCTGGTGAAGACCGGAGTTTGACCTGGCATGACCGCAATTTCAAGTATTTCAGTTGAAAGATTAGCACCACCCACGGATGAAGAACTATTCTTCATCAAATCTACTCGTTGCAGAATAGGGATGGATTGGCGTTGAGTCTTAATGTCGCGATGGACGGTCATCAGACCAATGATGCCAATCATTGCAATGATGAAAATTGGTAAATGCTCTTTCATGGATCGAGTATGTTCAATAATGTGTTAATACACTTAAAATGCGACATAAATATATTAAAAAATATTTTAATATGTTTTCTAAGGATTCTTTTTTGCCACTACTGAAAAGAGATGAGGCAGCGTGTATTTCGTATCCACAATAAACTCATTTGAACGTCTCATTGTCATGTTTTCGTAGCATGGATAGGGACTGAAATCGTACTCTCGAAAATCAGTGATGTTAAGACCATTTGATATCAAAGTTTGCAGAATAGAATCGAGCGGATGGTTCCAGGTGAATTCATCTTTGGAAGGTATCTTTTTACCGGTATATGAGGCGTGAATGTGCTGCTTGACAGGTTTTTTCTCGTGGAAATAGGAATATACAACGCTAAGCGAAGCGTTATCCAGGATTTGCAGCAGAGGGTGAAATTCTACCATCACAAACCGTCCGCCCGACTTCAAATGGTGATTGATTGCTTGGCTCCACACCTTTAGATCAGGTAGCCAGTGGATAACACCATAGCTGGTAAATATTAAGTCAAAATTGGCAGATGGCAGAATCAAGCCGTCTGTAATATCACCTTCCAAAAAATCGGCCTTCCACCCCGTTTCCTCGGAAAGCTTCCTGGCAATCTTGAGAGCTTCGGGCGAAAAGTCAACCCCGGTAACCTGAGCGCCACGCCTGGCTAAAGACAAAGTATCCAAGCCGAAATGACATTGCAGATGGAGTACCTTCAGACCCTGCAGATCACCCAACAGAGCGATCTCCGGAGCGTGAAGACTGTCCTTCCCCTGCCGAAATGCAGCCACTTGATAAAAAGGATCATTCAAGTGGGCCTTGGCCAATTCGTCCCAAAGAATCTTATTACTTTTGATATATGGCTTCATAGTTCTGGAGTTATCCTATTCAGAGATCTGTCTTACAGAGAAATTTAGAAAAATGGCCGAAAAGAAAGTTCAAAACCAAATAAATATCGAACTCCCCGAAGATGTATCGGAAGGAATATATTCGAATTTGGCAATAATCTCACATTCACACTCAGAGTTCGTGATCGATTTTGTGCGTATGGTGCCTAACGTGCCCAAGGCCAAGGTAAAGGCTCGGGTGATACTTACGCCCCAGCATGCCAAGCGTCTTCTCCGTGCGCTCAACGACAATCTGCAGAAGTTTGAGAAGCAGTTTGGCACAGTGGAAGAACCCGATGTGCCTTCATTTCCAAACATGAATTTTAACACACCCCCTGCACAAGCATAATTCCGGAAGACGGTGGGCGAGGATATGGCCCACAGTTTCTCTCGGAATGATCTATTTTTGCGGCTTCTATAAAACGGAATCAAAATGCCACGAATCTCGCAAAGGGCCTCAGCAATCTTCGAATCTCCATTTCGCAAGTATTTGCCGTTAGCTGCCGATGCGAAAGCCAGGGGTGTGGATGTGATTCACCTTAATATCGGTCAGCCTGATTTCAGAATGCCTGAAATCGACTTTTCCAATCTTGATTTCAAAGACTATATACCCTACGGCCATGCGGAAGGAGAAGCTGCCCTACGAGAGGCTTGGTGTGCGTACAATCGTCGATTTGATATAGAGATCGATCCTGAAAATCTCTTGATCACCACCGGAGCCTCTGAGGGAATTCTGTTTGCTTTGATGGCTGTAGCAGATGTTGGTGGTGAGGTCATCGTACCAGAGCCCTTCTATGCAAATTACAATGGGTTTGCACAAATGGCCGGCTTGGTTATAAAGCCTATTTTCTCGTCGATCACAGAAGGATTTGCTATACCTGTTAAAGAAGAATTTGAGCAGGCGATTGGTCCACGTACCAAAGCCATTTTGTTGAGTAATCCCAATAATCCATCGGGAAAAGTGTACTCCAGGGAGACCCTGGAAGATTTGGCAAGTCTGGCAAGAAGACACGAACTGTTTTTGATCGTGGATGAAGCTTACAGTGAGTTTCTGTACGAAGGTTTTGATTTCTTCTCGGCACTACGACTGGAAGATGTGGATGAGAATGTCATCGTTGTGGACTCGGTTTCCAAGAGATTTAACGGTTGTGGCATCCGGGTAGGAGCAATTGCTTCACGCAACGAGGAGATCATTGAACACATTGCCCGTTTTGGGCGGCTGCGCCTGAGCCCACCGATGTTGGGTCAAAAGATCGCTCTGGCAGCGCTTAGTCTGGATCGGGATTACCATCAACCCGTAGTGAAGGAATTTGCTTCTCGAAGAGACCTCCTCTTGAGCAGGCTTAGCCAACTACCAGATGTAATTTTCCACGCTCCCGAGGGAGCATTTTATATGTTGGTTCGACTGCCCATTAAAGATTCTGAGCATTTTTGCGCCTGGTTGCTCACTGATTTTCAATACCAGGGAAAAACCGTTATGTTGTCTCCAGGCACAGGATTTTATGCCACTCTTCAAAAAGGCACTGATGAAGTGCGCATAGCATATATACTGGGAAAAGAGCGATTATCATCGGCTATGGATTGCCTGGAAAAAGCATTGCAGGTGTATCCTGGTCTTAAGAAAACTGTTAGTCCGGCTGCCTCCACCCAACCTTAGAGGAGTAGGTCGCATCTTTATAATTAAGGAATCCATAAGGATTCCTTAAGACATGCCGGTTGATCGTTTTGTAAATTTAAATTTTCCAATACCAACCTTTATGAAACTAGGAATCATCATAGCCGGAGCTGTCGTGCTGGCTGCTCTGGGTTATTTCTACTTCGGGCAGAATACCACTGCAAGTTCCGGAGTCATTACGACTGCGGTCAAGGAAGGTCCATTTTCGATATACGTAAGTGCAACTGGTGAGCTCAAAGCCAAGCACTCTACCAAAGTGCGAGGCCCCCAAAGTATGCGCTCGGTAGGTATCTGGCAAACCAGCATTTCCTCAATCATTCCCGAAGGCACTATCGTTTCCAAAGGAGAGTTTGTTGCTGAACTGGACAAGACAGAGCTAGCCAGCAAAATGCAGGAAGTACAGACCGAGATCGAAAAGATCCAGACCCAACTCGAGCAGGCCAAGATCGATACCACAATCGAGATGAAAGATATCAGAGATGAGATCGCCAATCTTGAATTTTCGATTGAACAAGAGAAGTTGGAAATAGAAAAGAACCGGTACGAACCGGAAATGATCATCGAGCAGTCACGGCTGAAGCTTGAAAAATCGAAAAGAGATTATGATCAGCTTCTCAATAAATTAGAGTTGAAAAAGATCCAATCTAATGCGAAAATTGGTGAGATTGATGCCAACCTTCGACAACAGTCCAACCGTTTGAGCCAGTTAAGTGCGGTAGCTTCCGAATTTACAATAACCGCTCCGGAGGCGGGAATGCTGGTCTATGAAAAGACCTGGAATGGAAAGAAAGGACCCGGTTCACAGGTGAGCGGTTGGGATCCAGTGGTAGCGGAGCTCCCGGACCTATCCGAGATGACCTCAGTGCTCTTTGTAAATGAAGTCGATATTTCCAAAGTGAAGAAGGGGCAGGTGGTGACTGTCAAAGTGGATGCCTTTCCCGAAAAGGAATTTCACGGTACGATCAATAACGTGGCCAATATTGGCCAACAGCTGCGTAATCAGGACGCCAAAGTATTCGAGGTCATTGTTGACTTGACCAAAGTAGATAGCGTATTACGACCCTCAATGACAACAAGCAATGAGATCCTTGTTTATGCATTTGATGAGGTAATTACGGTTCCACTCGAATCCTATCGCAAAGATTCCATAGAATATGTGGTTGTGAAAGAGGGAGGAAATTATCACAAGCAAGAGGTAATTGGTCACTCATCAAATAATGAGGAAATCATCATTGCGGCTGGGTTAACCTCGAAGGATCTGGTCTGCCTCACCTTTCCCGACAACTTGGCAGAATTGCATGTCCGAATGCTGGACAAGGAGGTGAAGGAACAAACTTTGGAGAAAATCAAACTTGCAGATGCTGCACGGTCAAAGAGTGAACGTGAAGCCGCTTTAGCCGTCAAAGAAGAAATTGTGACCAGCCCGGAATCATCGGGCGGAGATATCATCATAATCAACTAGTATGTCTTCGTGGATCCTGAATTTTCGCCTTGCCCTTGAAGGTATTATTCAGAATAAATTGCGGTCACTACTCACTGCTTTAGGAATCATCTTTGGTGTGGGTGCAGTCATTGCCATGTTAGGGATTGGCTCGGGAGCAAAGCAATCTATCCTCGATCAACTTAGTCTCATCGGATCCAACAGTATTGTAATCAACGCTAAAGTGCCGACACCTCAGGAAGCTTCATCGGAAACAGAAGGAGGTGAAACTGTGCAGGATCGCAGTGCTCTTAAGGGTTACACACCTGGTCTTTCACTTAGTGATTTCAAAGCTTTGAAAGAGGTTCTACCCACTACAGACCGCATTAGTCCGGAAGTGGTCGAAGAACTGGATGTGATCTACAACAAGACTATTCAATCAGCTCGCTGCATTGGAATCACAAACGATTTTTTCAATGTCAACAATCTGGAAGTGGGGGAGGGTCAATATTTCCATGCTACCCACTTCGAAACAGGGTCTAATGTGTGTATTATCGGCAGTGCCATTGCAACTAAATTGTTTAAAGGAGCAAATCCCTTGGGGAAAATGATCAAATGTGGAAATACCTGGTTTAAGGTGGTGGGCATACTAAAGTCCCGCCGAATACAGAAATCGAAGATCGAAGAATTGAGTATCAGGGACTACAATGATGACGTGTACATTCCGATTCAGGCATTCCTATTAAGGGTCGATAATCGCAAGCGGATCACTGCAGATGATGTAATTACCAGCAGGCAAGATGACCGCAATGACGAGCTGCAAAATTATCACCAGATTGACCGGGCTGTTGTTCGCATAAAGGAAGCCCAGTTTGTCGAGCCGAGTGCCGAGTTCATTTCTCGATTCCTACGAAGAAGACATAACAATAAGATTGATTTCGAAATCGAGGTTCCCGAACTGCTGATCCGGCAGCAACAAAAGACCCAGGAGACACTGAATTTCGTCCTGGCAGTTATTGCTGGAATCTCTCTGCTTGTGGGTGGTATTGGAATCATGAACATCATGCTTGCCAGTGTGCTGGAACGGATAAAGGAGATCGGCCTGCGGCGGTCCATTGGGGCTACTAAGCGGGATGTGATCCTGCAATTTCTTTTTGAGGCGGTAGCGATCAGCCTGGCGGGCGGGATATTAGGAGTGCTGCTGGGAATCGTGTCTGCCAAATTGATTGCTTCATCAGCAGAGATTCCCACGGTGATTACGCCTTGGTCAATACTTCTTTCTTTCGTAGTGGCAGCCTCTATCGGACTGGTGTTTGGCATCCTTCCGGCTCAGAAGGCTGCAGAGCTTGATCCTATCAATGCCCTTCGCACGGAATAATCTAAATCAACTTATGCGATATTTCCTTTACCTACTCTTGTTAAGTACTTATCATCTTGCAATCTCTCAACAGGAACTGATCATTGACTTGGAAGAGACTATCGGTATTGCTCAGGGAGAAGCTCCGGTAGCATTGATCGCCCGTACCAGATTCACAAATAATTACTGGAGGTATCAATCCTTTTTGGCAGATTTCAGACCACAGCTGAGTCTTAATTCCACGTTACCTGATCTCAATCGCGGGATTGATTTAATCACGCTTCCGGATGGATCAGATGCCTTCGTTGGCAGATCGTTGATGACCAGTACGGTGGGCATCCAGCTGGGGCAGATCATTCCCCAAACAGGTGGATTTATTTTTGCCGGTACTAGCCTCAGACGAATCGATCTGTTCAAGACCGACCTCAATCCAAAGCGCTTGTCATACCTCTCGGTCCCGTTGTCGATTGGTTTCAATCAACCACTTTTTCAACACAATCCTTTCCGCTGGGAAAAGCAACTCGAGGCTCTGCAGTATGAAGAGGCCAGACAGATCTATGTGGAAGAACATGAGCAGATTGCGTTCGATGCCGTAAACTTGTTCTTTTCCCTGTACATTTCCCAACTAAATCTCGAGGAAGCAGAAAGGGAGAAATTATATGCTGATTCATTGTACGAAATATCCCAGGGGCGGTTTGAAGTAGGAAGAATTGCTGAGACTGATCTCTTACAAATTGAGCTTCGAGCCCGCAATGCCGAGACCAATCTGGCTACCGAGCTTCTGAACTACCAGACAGCCAATGAAGAGCTTCGCAATTACCTTGGTTTCAGAGAAAGTATAAACTTCAATCTTTCCGATCCTGAGGTGTTACCTGATTATCCCATTGATATCGATCTGGCCTTGGAACATGCCAAGGCAAACAGAAGCCAAACTACTGAGTTTCGTCGACGAATGTTGGAAGCAGAAATGCAGCTGGATGATGCGAATAGATCAACCGGGTTTCGGGTTGATCTTCGAGGTTCATTTGGGCTATCCCAAACGGGCAAAACCATTGGGGATGCTTATCAAAGCCTCCTGGACGAGGAGCGATTATCATTGAGTTTACAGGTTCCCATAGCTGATTGGGGTAAAGCCCGGTCGCGGAAAGAAATCGCACGCTCCAACATGGACCTGACCCGTAGGAATATTGACCAGGATAACATCAATTTCGAGCGGGAGATTATTCTTAAGGTTCAACAGATGGAGTTGAAAAGGCGGCAATTGGATCTGGCGGGAAGAGCCTTTGAAGTGGCTGAAAAACGGAGAGAGATTGCGAAAAACCGTTATCAGATCGGCAAGATTGATGTCACCGATCTCAACATTGCCCTCAACGAATATGATGTTTCACGCCGATCCTACTTTCAGGCACTATGGGATCTCTGGACAGCGCACTATGAGATCCGCAATCTCACCTTATATGATTTTAGGGAAGGTCGACCGTTGCAGAGAAACCTGGACGAACCCACCCTGCGCTAATCAAATAGTGATGGCGAACCGCCCTTAGGTGGAACCACATTTAGGTGTTTGAATGCTTTTTCGGTAGCTTGACGTCCACGTGGGGTACGATGGATGTAGCCTTCCATAATCAAAAAGGGTTCGTGTACTTCTTCGATGGTGCCCGCTTCTTCACCCACCGCCGTAGCGATAGTGCCCAAGCCGACTGGCCCTCCTTTGAATTTGTGGATGATTGTACTTAAGATCCGGTTATCCATTTCATCGAGTCCGCTCTCATCCACGTTGAGGGCTTCCAAACCATACTGGGCAATTTCTATCCCGATAGTGCCATCTCCCTTGATCTGAGCAAAGTCTCTAACCCTACGGAGCAATGCATTTGCAATACGGGGAGTGCCGCGACTACGCCGGGCTATTTCCTGGGCGCCCTCATCCGAAATAGCGATCTGAAGTATCCCGGCCGAGCGCTTGACTATTCCCATTAAGACCTTACTATCGTAGTAGTCCAGATGGCAGTTGATTCCAAATCTTGCCCGCATCGGAGGAGTAAGTAGCCCCATGCGAGTAGTGGCCCCAATAAGTGTGAAGGGATGCAGAGAAAGTTGGATCGATCGGGCATTGGGTCCACTATCTATCATGATGTCGATACGATAGTCTTCCATAGCAGAATAGAGGTATTCTTCCACTACATTATTGAGTCGATGGATCTCATCTATGAACAGCACATCATTTTCTTCGAGATTGGTCAATAATCCCGCAAGATCGCCCGGCTTTTCCAGGACAGGTCCGGAACTCATTTTCAATGAAGTCTCCAACTCATTAGCCACAATATGAGACAAGGTGGTCTTGCCCAAACCGGGAGGTCCGTGCAGCAAGAGATGATCGAGGGCTTCGCCACGCAATTTGGCCGCCTGAATAAAGACTTTCAAATTCTCGACGATTTTCGGCTGACCATTAAATTCGTCAAGGCTCTTGGGCCGTAGCGCTTTTTCAAACTGCTGCTCCTCGGCACTCATGGTGCTGCCGGTGGGATCTAATAATGGATTCTCCATAACATTATAGTCTGTACCTGGCTAGCGGTGGGCTACCCAGATCTCCACTTTGTTCTTCAAGTTATTCCTTTTCAGTCGGCAGGAGCTTTGATCAACCTCTTCAAATTCGCACAAGAGTGTCCCTTGACAGTCGTAGAGCCGTATCATGCCTGACCTTTTACATTGGTAAGCGAACCCATCAAGGTAATTGTACTTTTCAATTATGGTGGGTTGAAAGTCATCTAAAACTCCTTGCATCCATCCGGCTTCATTTGGGTCTGAAATATTTAAGCATGGTTTCTTTCTTGGCAGATCTTCCAGAATATCCAGGCAGGTGATGCGGACAATGTGATCCTCTGCCATGCAAATACTCATTTGATCCTCCAGTATTTGATAATCCAGTTTGACTCGATGGCCCTCCTCAAGTGCGAAGTCTGAGCCATTGGCTGGCATTAGTTTTTCACCAGTAATAAGCTCCAGGAGCAAACCGCAACCATCTAAATTGGGGTTGATGACCGTGGCACTTATTCCACAACCAGTGATTGGTTTAGTAGCCTGACAGCCAGCGGCAACGAAAATGGACATCAACAATAGGCAACGCATTAAAGATTCTGATATGTGATTGGCAAAATAAATAAATTCTTACTTTTGCTGCTGCTCTGAAAAATCAGGTCATTTGGCTCGCTATTCTCCCTGGAAATAAGTCTAAAAAGAACGTAAAATGGAAGGTGCAAAAATAACGATTGATAACGGTAAACTGCAGGTGCCAGATCATCCAATCATTCCCTATATTGAAGGAGATGGGATTGGTCCTGATATCTGGGCTGCGTCCGTGAGAGTGTTTGATGCCGCGGTAGAGAAGGCTTTTGGCGGCCGGCGTAAGATTGTCTGGAAAGAAGTCCTTTCTGGGCAAAAAGCATTTGATGTCACTGGCGAATGGCTTCCTGATGAAACGCTGGAGGCCATCAAAGAGTATTTGGTTGCCATCAAGGGTCCGCTTACTACTCCGGTAGGAGGTGGTATTCGATCGTTGAACGTAGCTCTACGTCAAAAACTGGATTTATTTGCTTGTGTGCGACCTGTAAGATGGTTTACCGGGGTACCGAGCCCGGTGAAGAAACCTGAGTTAGTAGACATGGTCATCTTCAGGGAGAATACTGAAGACATTTATGCCGGAATCGAATACAATAACGGTACTGCAGAGGTAGAAAAAGTAAAGTCCTTCCTGATCAATGAAATGGGTGTGACCCAGATCAGATTCCCCAACACAGTCTCACTGGGAGTGAAGCCGGTGTCGGTTGAGGGTACGGAAAGGTTGGTGAGAGCCGCCATTGACTATGCTATGGAGCAGGGACGTGAGTCTGTTACCCTGGTGCATAAGGGGAACATTATGAAGTTTACCGAAGGCAAGTTTAAAGAGTGGGGCTATCAGCTGGCAGAAAGGGAGTATGGAAGCAAGGTCTTCACCTGGGCTCAGTACGACCGCATTTCCGCTGAAGAAGGTAGTCAGGCGGCAAGAGAAGCACAACAGAAGGCTCTCGATGGTGGTGCCTTGCTGGTGAAGGATGTGATTGCCGATGCATTCCTCCAGCAGATCCTATTAAGACCTGCCGAATATGATGTGATCGCCACCTTAAACCTCAACGGAGATTATATTTCCGATGCACTAGCTGCTATCGTCGGTGGAATCGGGATCGCTCCCGGGGCAAATATCAATTACTCTACCGGACGTGCCATCTTCGAGGCAACCCATGGTACGGCACCGAAATATGCCGGACAAGATAAAGTGAATCCTAGCTCCGTTATCCTTTCAGGCGTGATGATGCTGGAGTACATGGGTTGGAAGGAAGCTGGTAATCTGATTATCAAAGGCATCGAAGGTGCCATTGGCAAGAAGCGGGTTACCTATGATTTTCATCGTCTCATGGAAGGTGCTACCCTGCTCAAATGTTCGGAATACGGCTCAGAGATAATTGCCAACATGGACTGATCAATCAATCTAGGTTCGCGATAAGAAGAGGGTTGCCAACAGGACGACCAAGTATGCCGAGCCGGCTGCTATCAACAACCAGGAGAATCCAAATTCCACTGCGCAGATGGTGGCAGCACTTGTGCTTATTACTGATGAGTAACTGTTCACACCCCAGGCCCAGGGCACCGTTTCTTTGTTTTTCAACCCTAGATAGCTCATTGCTGACGGGAACGGCATTCCCATAATAAATCCAATTGGTGAAATCAACACCAGTGTAATTGCCACCTTTAGTGGTTGACTTAGACCTATGGTGGATTGTAAAAACCACCCCAGAGCAAAACTGTAAAAGAAGAGCAGTCCTGCGATCAGCAGAGGCACCCTGATCAATCGACGGTGATCGGATTTTATTTTCTCCGAGTAAAGACTCCCGGCACCGGAGGCCAGCAATAAGCAGGTCAATACCAGTGCGGTCGAATAGACTGCATTTCCTGCATAAAGAATGAACTGATGGATCAGCACGATTTCTACAAACATATAGCCGGCCCCGATTCCTGCAAAATAGATGAGTGCCCATAGCCATTCTCTTCCGGGGACCTTAGCTAGCAGCAAAGGAATTATGATGAGTAGGAATGCCAAGACAGCAATAACTGCAAAGGCTGCTATCACCAGGAAATAACCCAATTCCATAAAGATGGCAGGTAGCATACTCTGATCACCCAGTACTTGATTTAGTTTTAGGGGTCGCAAATGCTGGTGGAAATAGGGATTGTTGTCTGATACCGGCTGCACCCGGAATGCATAATTTGACCAAAACAATTCTCGCTGATCGGATACTATCATATTTAGGTAGTCATAGAATGATGTGTCTTGCAGAATGTTGAACCGGTCGATATCTGATTGCTTAAGATTGGGGAGCAAGACCGGGTCAAACGAATGACGATCACAGAACTCACGTAACCTGTCTTCTTCTTCAGTTGAGATAGGGGATTTCGATAGGCAAAAGGTCAGGAGCGACCAATTTTTCACCGCTGCCACGTGTAATTCAGCATTTTGAATGCCGGCTCTCTCCAAAGCATCAATCAGGGTGGAAACGATTCTCAGGGTTCCCCGGGAAGGATAATCGATCCAACAGGATATTGTGATCATCCCATCTACTTTCAAACTTGACCACATCGCCTGCAAAGCTTCTTGGGTCAGAAGATATTGTTCCTGCAGGGCGTTGGTGCCGGAAGCTCCTCCAAATACATTGATGATGGGTAGTGCAATGAGATCATACTTGTCATCAGAGGTAGAGAGAAAAGTCCTGGGCTCAATCTTGTTGAGAAGCACTTTAGGATGAGAAAAGATGTAATCCGCACCCTCATCTGCGATTTCAATCAGAAAATCCACCAAAGTACGGTTGGATTCTGTGGCAGTAATTTCCGGCACATCATGTTCCAGAGCCATCTTAATCGATTCTCCAGATCCTGCTTCCAATATCAGGACTGTCCCTGGTCTTCTCAACACGTAGGGCAAAGCAAGTGTGGTGTATCTGCTCAGGTTGTTGGAATCAAGAGCATTGAAGACCGGGCCTACCCAGTTTCCATCGTTGAAAACGACATTCCTTACAGGTACCTCACCAGGAAAGGTGAGACTCAAACCCGGAGCGTGCCGGACATGGGGTGACTGCACGACCTGCACGAGCCCATACGGACTATTGCGCTCCATGGTGACAGATGTGTTTGGCAAGAGCAATGTCTTTGACAAGCTTTTATACTCTGAAACAGGAAGATCCATCGACTGCATACCAAGTCCAGCAGCGATGGCTATCGATACCAGACCGATAATTTTGTAAGTCAAATTTGCCCTTTTGCTTTGGATAAATAGAAAGGCTGCTAACGGAAAAAGAGCCAGAACCGCTGGCATTTGGCTGGGATATAATAGCCATGCTAATGCCAGAAAGGTGGGTCCACCAAGAGCAGATCCAACCAAATTGTAAAAATATAGACTGCCGATCTGACGGTTATATTGAACAAAAGCAACCCCGATTGCAAGCGCACCGAAGAAGAATGGAATAGACAGTACCAGACAACTGAAGAGTAAGGCGAAAATCTGATGACTGTCTTCAAATATCTGATAACTGTCGAAGAAGAGAACTTCTGAGTTCAGCACCGGCACGATGAGACAAAGGGAAAAGCCAGTACCGAATGTTGACAGACTGAATACCTGTTCAAATCTCGTAGAAAACCATGGTCTCCAAAGGCTGAGAATTGTCCCAGCCACCCCAAAGCCGAGCAATGCAATGGATATAATGACAAAGGCAAAGTGATACCATTGCGTATTGGAGAATATCCGGATGAGAGCAAGTTGCTGAGCTATGATTGCAATTGAAATAAGCCCAACACCAATAAACGTGCTTTGTCTTTCAGTTTTGGTCAATATCAAGCTGCTGATCAGGCTCTATTTGGAATTGTGATCAATCAATTTCGGGTAAAAGGAACAAAGCGTACAGGAAGCAAGTTTTTCGTCCGAACTTCGGAGCCCGACTTGGTTACCAATACCAAATGTTGCACGCTATATGGTGATCCAACAGGGATGATCATTTTACCTCCATCTTTCAATTGTTCGATGAGTGGAGGCGGTATGAACTCAGATGCTGCCGTCACCATGATGGCATCAAAGGGACCATGTTCCTCCCATCCATGGTATCCATCGGCATGTTTGACGAATACGTTTGCATATCCAAGATCGTGCAGCCGGCTCGCTGATGCCGTTGCCAATTCGGCTACAATCTCAATGGTAAAAACAGAATCCACTATTTCTGATAAAACAGCGGCCTGGTAACCTGATCCAGTCCCTACTTCCAGAACTTTGTCCTGAGCATCCAGCGAAAGTGCATCAGTCATATAGCCAACAATGTAAGGCTGCGAGATGGTTTGACCATAGCCGATGGGTAGAGGGCGATCCTCGTAGGCATAAGCTTGCTGATCCTGTGGCACGAATTGGTGCCTGGGCACCGTATTCATCGCCACCAATGTCGATAAGTCCTCCACACCGCGCTGCTTGATCTGCACATTCACCATTTGCTGCCGTTCAGCTCGATAACTGTTCTGGCCCAGCGCAGCAGTACAAAAGACAAAGATTAGCAGAAAGATAGCTAATGGATTTTTAGGCATGATGACTGATTCCGCGATGATATTTAAATAATGACATTGACCGATTTATGAAGACTGAAATTTAGCACATAAGGTACACATATGCCGATCTATCTAATTAAATAGATGTGGCCACCAAGAGCCTTAAGCAAAACTCTATTCCCAATCACATATTAATTTGCTACATTGACCTAAGTCAAATTCATTGCAAAACCATGATATTCCGATTTTCTTTGTTTTGTCTCACTCTCTTCCTGGCATGCCAAGTGACACGAGATACGACTGATGGCGATGTCAAATCCAGTCCAATGCCGATGGATGTGAATGCTGCCAAATTAGAACTGGTAGATCTATTACGAACCAAACCTGGATTGGAGATTCGGGGAATTGGCGAGCGGGTTGAGATCACCATCAGGGGAGCAAAATCCTTTCAAGGGAAAAATGCTCCACTCTATGTGTTGGATGGTGTGGTACTGGGCAGGGATTACAAAACTGCCAACATCACCGTAGATGTCCGCCAGGTAGAATCTGTTCGAATCTTATCTCCAACCATGGCAGCCATCTACGGATCACGCGGTCAAAATGGAGTCATTGAAATCACCAGCAAAAGCACCCCCGCTGGGGTGCGAATGCGCAATTGATGAGAATCAACGGATATCCAGGAACTCGCTTTGACAATGCATGGCAGGCTCTTGATCTCGAAGGATCCGGTAGTTAATTATCAGGGTTTTACCACTTTTTTGTAGCATGCCGGAGATCTCGGCTGACCTTCCAGTCAGAACCGTCTTTTGTGATGGAATCCTATAGCTACTGCCTACACGTTCGGCGATGATTCGCGACTTTGGTGAATTCATGAGATTTTTGATCACGATAACGCCATCTACCGTACGATCAACGATATCTTCCTTTGTCGGCCTGTCCCTCGTGATCGAGAGCAAGTAGGAAGATTTATTTGGATCGCAGTCATTCTGGGTCTTCTGGTAATCTCCCTCCATTATCACTTGCGGAGTTGGATCAGGTAGAATTGGCTTTGTTTTGTCACAAGCAAAGGTTATTAGGATGATGGTCATCAGAACCGGAAGAAAGAAATTGGTTCCCAGATCTTTAAATATTGAATGTTTCATGATTAGCTGATTTACAGGTGAATTGATAAAAACATTTAATACGTTTGTCATGATCATGTAATGCTGTGAATTTGCTAGCGGACTCACGTCAAAACATAAGATCAGTCAATCTTTGTGTGCCTAGAGAAGGAAAGGTCACCTATAGTTGATCAAAAAATCCAAGCGAGACTGCACTGGATTTGCAGCCAGGAAATTTCTAACTTGAAAAGGCACGCCCCTAACAGAGATCCCAGTCATCTATTTTCCATCTCAGCTTGGGTTACTTTCCAGGATATTGCGACACTAAGTATGGAATCCGAAGAAAAAAATTTGAAACTAAAGGAGTTACAATTGGGAAATGCCGAGGCTTTGGCGGAAGTATATCAAAGCTATCGGGCTGAGTTCCTTCAATGGATGATATCGAACTTTGGCTGTGTGGAGCAGGATGCAAAGGATATTTATCAAAACACTATCCTGACTTTTTCTGAAAAGATTCGAAACGGACAAATTTCCAACTTAAACAGCAGCCTGAAGTCATACATTTTCGGGATCGGAAAGAAGAAATTTCTCGAACATCGCAGATCGACTTACCGCCAAAGAAGGATACAGGACCCAACAATGGGACAGGAGGAAGCCACTGAAGTAGATAAAAGGGAGTACGAAGCACAACTGGAATTAGTGGAGCGTAGCCTGGAACTACTGGGAGAACCCTGCCGGAGTTTGTTGGAACTCTACTACTTCCACAATATGTCGATGGATGAAATTAGTGCTCAGCTGCGATATAAGAACAGGAATACTACCAAGAATTTGAAGTATAAATGCATGTTGCGACTGCAGAAGATCTTCAAAAATGAATGGCAAAAAAAACAAAACGAATTATAATCCAAGTAAATGAAAGCGGATCGATTTAGAGAGGTTGAGGCTTACTTAACCAATAGGATGTCGGCTGAAGAACGACTGCGTTTTGAGCAACGTTGTGAAGAAGAGCCCGACCTGGGGGCTTCGGTCGATGAAACCCAGATTTTGCTTGATGGCATACGGTACGCAGCATCGGCGAGATCAAAAGAGGAGGTCTTGGCACAGTTGCAGCGATATACCGGAGGAGAGGAAGAACGAGAGGCCACGAGATTCGAGATCGGACGATTTACCCGAAGCAAACAAATGAACTGGAGCATGGTGGCGATAGCGGCCAGTGCTTTGCTCCTGATCGGGCTTGGTTTGTTTCTCTTTAACAACGTTAGGCCAGCCTCACCGGATCAGATCTTTGCCGAATACTATGAGACCTTTCCCAACCTTGAGGTGAGGAATGTAAGAGGATCACAGAGTCAGCTTGATCAGCGGTGGCAGGCTTACCGGGCCTACGATCAAGAGGATTTTGAGGAAGCGGAAAGGCTACTAGGGGATTGGACAAGCTCCGAAGCAGGTACGGATGCCGATCTCTTTTACCTTGCGCTCACACAGATGGAGCTCAATAAATGGGAATCAGCTCTGCAAGGATTGCAGAAAGTCGATGAAGCCGGAGGTAAATATGCCATGGAGGCGAAATGGTATATGGGATTGACCTACTTAAAGCTCGATCAAAAAGAGAAAGCCAAAGCTGCCCTTCAGGAAGTCTTACATACGGCACAAGATCAATCCGTAAAAGCAGCCAATGCGTTGGAAAAACTAAATTAAGTGACCTATCTTAAATTGGGAAACCAAATTACTAACCTGAATAACATGAAATATGCCAAGCGGAACCGTACATGACGACGGAGGTGATCAACTCCATGGCAAAGGAGTGGGAATTGTAAAAGTGGATTCATTAGATGATGACTATGTACCAGAGATCGAATGGTATCTGCCTTTTGCAAACCCTTCCGAAGGCGCCACTGCAAGGAAATACAAGATTGGTCAGACCATTGATTTTGAGATCAGATCAGCAGCACTCCGCGGAGTGGGTCAGATTAGATATGCTGTAGCCAGTGGTGATGCCAAAGGCAATGAAAAGCAACGTAAGAAGAAGAAAGCACGAAAAGACCGTAAGAAACTAGAACCCTAACGACATACAGGGTTCGAGTGGTCCTGCCACAGGACACGCAATTGATTTTCTAACCACAAAAAACTAAATCATGCCAAGAGGAACCGTACATGACGACGGAGGTGATCAACTTCACGGAAGAGGGATAGGAACTATCTGTGTCACTCATTACAGTGACGATGAGACTGATCTAGTTCCAGCAGAATTCGCCGTATTCTTACCATTCAGAAATCAGAATCCCAGGGTCGAGATTAATGACATTGTAACCTTCAAAGTTAGAACAGCACGCTGCAAACCCTTGGGGGGAGAAATCAGGGTGGCCTTCAATATCAACCGTGAAACAGACAAAGACCCTGCTGATCCTGGTCATCCTTCGCGCTCCGCCAGATCTAAATTGGAAGGATTAGATAGATAGATTTTAATTGAGTCTTTTAGTCAAGACATAGATCAAAATAGCTATCAGAAGTATCGCCAACATCCAAAAGATGGCTGGGTAAGTTTTTGTATTCACTATTGGGTCGGCATCTCCTATATGCACAAATGCTGCCCAGTAGTATGGCGGTGTATTCATGGAGTACTCTGTTTCATCGAGATATTGCAATTTGGCTTGGCGCAGCGCTTCGGCACTGCCCCGGCCGGCTTTGATGTTTTGGTAGAAGAAATCCATCACCTCAGCCGTATTGGCATCCACAGCTTGCCACAGGCTCATCACTACTCCGGAGCAACCACTACGGGCAAATCCGTGGGCCATACTGAACATCCCTTCTCCGGGGTATTCTTTGCCGATCCCGGTCTCACAGGCGCTGAGCACCGCCATCCGCACTTTAGACAAATCGAGGTAGTATAGTTCATGTGTGTATAGCCAGCCGTCATTTTCCTCATCACCATCAGGTCGGAAAATGAGGCGGGAATTTAATTCGGACTCGACATCACCGATTCCATGCAACGCCAGATGGATAATGTCCTGATCATCGAGGTTTTGCTTGAAATTGGATTCCGTGGCGTCGGTCCCGGTGAAGTAATCACTCTTGGTACCACCTAAAATCTTTCTGATCCGTTTCACTTCCATTCCCGACTCGGGAATCTCCATCATCTGATTCCGAACCTCTGAAGAATGATCAGTTCGTTGATCAGAATAGGCAAAAGCCAAAACAGAAGGCTTAGACACACGTTGGTGATCATCCAGTTTAAAATGCAAGTTTGAACTGAACGCATATTGAATGTTGACTTCCCTCAGTAGATAAGGAGCAGCACGAAAATCCTGACCATCTTTGTTGGTGATCAGCATTTCGAATGGCATCTGACTTAGCAATCCATCCGGTGAAATAAGCAGGGTAGACTTTTGCGGATCTCTCAGATTGCCCAGGAGCACCCGGTACACTTCATGGGATAACTCAGCAAATCGCCTGTACCGCTGCTGACTATTACTTGCTGCCAAGACCGTATCGGAAAGGATCCAGTTAAACAGTTGCTCAAGTTTAAGTCGAAAGTCTCCAGTATTTTTCTGTATGTCGAAATGGCAATTTTCCTTTGTAATAGAAAGTATTGCAATGATAGAATCACCCCAGAAGTACTCGAGAATTTGTTGCTCCGGTGTGAGCATTTGTTGCAATTGCCGGAGATCAATCATTGAATCAAATTCAATCTGAAAGTATGAGGGATACTCCTCTGCCATCTCCTTGCGGAATTGCTGGTAGGCTTCCGCTTGTTGAAACAGTACACTCTGCAATTCTTTATTGTCCGGATCATCAACCAGTTGTTGCCGAAGTTTTTCGATTTCTGAGGTATACAGCTTCTGCATTCTGATCAGACTGTCGGGAACGGCACTGGACTCCGATTGTTGGATCCGATCCAACTGCATGGCCATTCGTGCATAGCGGTTTTTCTCCATAAGATCGAATGCCCTGGAAAGTTGCATTGAATCCGGCTCCAGCTGATATAGGTCTGCATAGCACCTGATAGCATTCTCGGCACCACTTTTTAAGGATTGGGAAAGTAGAAGCTTGGAGGCATCACTGTAAGCACCATTACGAATCTGGTCGGAAAGGTTCTCTGAGACTTCGTAGTTTTCGACCGCTTCATAAAGCATCTCCTTATCATGGTTTTGTCGATAGCCTAAGTGGAGAAGATTTGCATTCACCTGGGTAACATGAAATATTTCACTCAGGAGTGCTTCGGGCACATCATTAAGCTGACCCAACGCAAACTCTGACGACTCCTGGTCAAAGACGTTGAGACTGGCCATTGCACTTTCAACATGTCGAAGACCTCCTTGCACATCTTTCCTCATATGTGCCACCTTGGCGAGCGACGTAAAGAGATCTGACACTTCCACGAAGGCACCTTTCGGTTGAAATTTGAGCGCTCTAAGGAAGCAGTATTCAGCAGAATCCAGGTCTCCAATGCGCTGGTAAAATTCACCGAACTGCTCATAGGCATTGGCAGTTCTGGTGAGATTTCCTGATCTGTTATTGATTCGCAAGGCTTCCTCAAAATAACGCCTTGCTTTAGCTAAGCTGTCAAGTTCTGAATAGGAAGTACCGAGGTTAGCCATGGGTGTGGCAATTAAATATTCAGGCAGGCCATTGACGAGGGCATGATTGATAGCCCTTTGATAATAGGGGATGGCTTTTTTGAAAAGATCTTCTTCATAATAGGCATTGGCAAGACTGGTATAGGCAAGAGAGAGCTTGGCAGCAGGTGCTTCGTCCAGGAGGTCAAAAATCCTTACCGATTCCAACAAATAAGATTCAGCTCGCTTGAAATCATGTAGTCCCCGGTAGTTTATGCCCAATTGCCGGTATGAATATGCGATTTCCGGGTGGGGCGAACTAAAGACTTCTCTCTGTAATTGCAACGCCGCAGTATAGTATTCAATGGATTCAGAGAATTTATCAAGCCCATAGCAAATTCGTCCTTGAAGGACGAGGCCAAAGATCCGGTCAATATGTATTTCCGGAAGGATTGAATCCGCGATTTCTGCTGCTTTTGTCAGGAGCATGATCGCTGTATCGCTGTTTTCAGTGTTGGGAGTAAAGAAAAGGAGATCAGCCTGATAATAAAGCGACCTTACTCGTTCGAGGTGGAATCGATCATTATGCAAGCTTTGAATGGCTACAGCCTGGTTGAGAAAATTCGCTGCAAGTTTGTAGTTTCTGAGTCGTCGGTTTACATAGGTCAATTGATTGAGAATATAAAGCTTGGTCTCTACCTGTGATTCACCAATCGAATTGAGTTTTGATCGTAAGATTTGCTCTGCATCTGCAAATTTCTCCTGGTACATAAGAGAGTCAGCTTGACGAATCTCGGCATTGAGGCGATAGCTATCATCGTAAAAGCTCGTGGGTACCTTGGTCAAATCCCGACTTGAGAGGGATGTCATTCCCACAATAAATATGATCCACTTTAATATCATGACTCGAGACAGGGACTTTGGGGACCGATAAGATATCAATTTACCTCTTGAATAATCAAGCTGATTTTCAAATTGGGTGACCATTTGCAGCTTTTGATCATTAAGAACAGAAAAGTTCTATTCAGACACTCACCGTAGCACCAGAAGAAACCTTGCGCGAAGAAGAAATGCCCGGCTGAAGGATGGAATAGATAGTCCTCATAACCATAAAAATGAATACACAATGGGACCTTTATTTAACCTGACTACAATGGCCTCAGCCCTGGCTCTAAACCTGGGGGTTGTGCTTTTGGTTGTCTACCGGCTGCAGGGGCTGGGTTATCTTGGGCAGATCAGAAGATCAACCTTGATCCTCTTCAATCTCCTGATATATGTCTTTTGCTCCGTATTGATACATATGGATATCTCTATCGGAGCGGGAGTGGGACTTTTTGCCGTATTGGCCATGTTACGTTTCCGAAGTGAGGTACTCAAGATGGAAGAGCTCATCTACCTGCTGCTTTTAATCGGATTGGGATTTATCCATGCTTCCATGCCTAGTGTGTTGGATGTGGCCCAGGTACTATTGATTGACGTAGTGTTGATTGTCTTCACTTTTGGGCAAAGTACGGGTAAGGAGTCATCATTAAGGATTAAGGTTAGAATTGACAACCTTGATTTGCTGCGTCCCGGTAATCAGGACTATCTGCAGGAAATTCTTGAAACCAGGACCGGTCACGCCCTAAAATCAATACGGGTAATGTGTGTCAATCTAAAGGATGGCGAAGCCAATTTGATGGTGGAACTTACCAAACCTGGCCATTCATCTCGGACAAATGTAAAGGCAAGTCAGAATGGTTCTTCGTCAGCTGAGGCAAATGGCCACTCACTGTCACAAATATATATTGAGAATTAAGCCGAGAAACTAGTTCCGCAACCGCACGTTTCACTGGCATTAGGATTGGTGAATGTAAATCCACGATTATTCAGACCCTCCACGTAATCAATCTCCATCCCAACCAGGTAGATTCCGTGAGATTTTGCCATCAGTACACGCATGCCGTTAATTTCAAATTCCTCATCGTTATCCTTCTGCACGTCGAAGCCGAGGATATATGAGAAACCCGAACATCCACCACCCTTTACACCTATCCGAAGGCCGTAGTCTGACGGCACCTTCTGCTCCTCCATGATCCTTTTTAATTCCCTGACAGCGCCATCTGTCAGTATCACAGGTCTCGTAGAAACTTCGTTTATTGCGCTCATATTACTAATGATTTCGAAAGTCTCTGTAAAGTTACGAAAAGCCACCAGTACCCGGTGATCTATCGTTGTGACTAACGTATTTTAATGGTAATTTGTTCATTTTCAAAATTAATCCTTCACTTCCATGGGAGATGCATCCATAGGCTGGTTTTATCTACTCCTGGTGTGCTTGCCGGCGCTGATTGTATTTGTTATTTGCTATATGCTCATCAAGCAGTTTCTCAACAATCGTCGAGAGATGGAAATGATAGAACTTCAAAGACAGACAAACGGGCAAACACTACCGCTAAAACTTAAGGCTTACGAACGTCTTGCCCTATTTTTTGAGAGAATTGACATTCCTGCATTGATAGCCCGACTAAAGACAAAAGGCATGTCATCAGGTGATCTTCAATCGGCTTTGATGATTGCCATTCAGCAGGAGTTTGAACATAACGTAACCCAACAGATTTATGTCTCAGACAAGCTTTGGGAGATCGTGAAGGTAGCCAAACAGGAAATCTTTAATCAGCTCAATCAGGTCATGATAAATGTAGCCTTCACCGAGGACGCTGATATCTACAGTAATGCGCTTATTGAACACTTCTCACGAAGCAAGCATGACCCAGGCAGGAAAGCTCTATTTGCTATCAAGCAGGAAGCAAAGTTGCATGTATGAGCTACTTATACAAAGACATTAGAACCGCCATAATTCTAGGGTTGTTAACTGTCTTTTCCGGATGCAGTCGTGTTTACCACATTGCAAAAGAGGACCCTCAAACGATTCGAATCAATGAGAAGATTGCAGCCAGTCCTTCTGATTCGGAAGTAGAATCCTTGATCGCTCCATATAAGGCTCAGCTGGATCAACAGATGAGCCAGGTGATTGGCCAATGTGCAATGGAACTACTGAAAGAAAAACCTGAATCTACTCTTGGTAATTGGGTCGCTGACGCGATTCTGGACTACGCGATTCGATACACCGGTAAGGATCTTGATTTGGCGATGTCAAATTATGGTGGTCTGCGTATTCCGAGTCTGCCGGCAGGAGACATCAACAAGGGTAAGATTTATGAATTGATGCCATTCGACAATTACCTCGTGGTGCTTTCACTCAAAGGAGATGTACTCATGCGTTTATTCGAAAGGATAGCAGACTATGGTGGCTGGCCGATAAGCCGGGGCGTTCAGCTCAGCATCAGGGATAGCCTGGTTCATGAGGTCACTCTCCATGGCCTGCCCATTGATAACCAAAAAATATACACGATCGTCATCAGTGACTATGTAGCAAACGGGGGCGACCGTTGTGATTTCTTGGAGGATCAACCCCGTGAGAATCTGGAAGTTTATTTTAGAGATGCTTTAATAGATCAGGTGATGTGGCTGGAGAAGAATGGAAAACAGATCGAGGCAACCATCGAAGGTCGAACAATCGTGCTCGAGGAATGAAATTGAATAGAAGAAGTTTTTTACAGAAGTCGGCTACCGGTGCCGCACTGATGAGTCTGGGGGCCATGCCAGGACTGGCATTTGAAGGGGTGCCTGACTTCGTAAAGTTGACCATCCTTCACACCAATGATGTACACAGCCGGGTAGAGCCTTTTCCTAATGATGGAAGCAGAAACGCTGGCTTGGGCGGAGCTTCCAAGCGGATGCGAGTCATCGAAGAGATCCGTGCCCAGGAACCCAACGTCTTGCTTTTCGACTCAGGAGACATTCTTCAGGGTACGCCGTACTTCAATTTTTTTGGGGGCGAAGTTGAATTTGAGTTGATGGATTTGATGAAGTATGATGCTGCTACCATCGGTAATCATGATTTTGATGGAGGGATCGATCGATTGGCGGAATTGGCTACCGGATGCACATTTCCAATGCTCAATTGCAACTATGATTTTAGTGATACGGTGATGAATGGTAAAAGTAGACCTTACCAAATCTTCGAAATCGATCATTTGAAAGTAGGAGTTCTGGGTGTCGGCATCGAATTGGAAAGCTTGGTCCCTGACAAACTTTACAAAGCCACCCGTTATCAGACTCCGGTAGAAAGGGTAAATCACATTGCGTCGATTTTGAAAAAAGACGAGAAATGTGACTATATAATTTGTCTTTCCCACCTTGGCTACAAGTACCGTAGCAACAAAATTGATGACGTAAAATTGGCCAATCAATCTTCACATATTGATCTCATCCTGGGGGGTCACACCCACACGTTCATGAGGGCTCCAGAGATAGTTCTGAACAAGCACAACAATCCAGTGACGATCAATCAAGTAGGGTGGGCAGGAATACTGCTTGGAAGGCTTGATATTCACTTCGAATACAACCGGAAAAAGCACTGTGTTACCTGCCAAAACCGCATGATTAGCTGACCTTTCGCGTGCGGTTGTCAGGAAGACGTATGTTAGAAATTTTCAATATTTTTTTTCAAAGAATTTTAGGTAGAACTAGTTGACATAGCTAGTTTTATACTTTAAATTGATTCTTAATTTAATTAAAATAGGAGTAAATCAAAGTGCATCTATTCGGTTTACAATTTTTTTTTTTCAAATTTGTTTGAGCTTAGGGAAGCTAATTAAACTGATGAAAAACCGTGAACTGAATTTCTTCGTTTTTCCCTGATATAAAGACTGTACTTTTTATCCGATTATTCGATTCGAAAGAGACTGTAAAAGAATGGTTAAAGACTGTCAAACTGTATGGGAGAGGTGTCTCGACACCATAAAAGATTCTGTGAATCCCCAGAGTTTCAAAACATGGTTTGAGCCAATCAAACCAGTGGGGCTAAACGAGAATGCACTTACCATCCAAGTACCCAATAAATTTTTCTATGAGTGGCTTGAAGAGCACTATGTAAATCTGCTCAAAAGATCCATCCGAGAACAACTTGGCGTAGAGGGCCGCTTGGAATATCAAATCCTGCTTCGAACAGATGAGAATCGTTACAAACCATCAAATGGTAGTACCGGAGTATCAGTATCTATCGACGAAGAAGAGATTAAGAATCCTTTCGTCATTCCTGGTATCAAGAAATTGAAGGTTGATCCACAACTCAACCCTAAATACACGTTTGAATCTTATATCGAAGGAGATTGCAACCGGTTAGCCCGAAGTGCAGGCGTTGCTGTGGCAAACAAACCTGGTGGAACAGCCTTCAATCCACTTGTGATCTATGGTGATGTGGGATTAGGTAAAACACATCTGGCACAGGCAGTAGGCAATCAAATTGTCAGTGAGCAATCGAACCGATCTGTGCTTTACGTCTCAAGTGAGAAGTTTACCAATCAAATCATTCAGTCGATCAAGAACAATGCAATCAATGATTTTGTGAACTTCTACCAACTAATCGATGTGTTGATTGTTGACGACATCCAGTTTCTCGCTAATAAACAAAAGACCCAGGAGATCTTCTTCCATATCTTCAATCAGCTTCACCAAAGCGGCAAGCAACTGATTCTCACTTCCGACAGACCTCCAAAAGACCTTGATGGCATGCAGGAAAGGTTGATATCACGATTTAAGTGGGGACTAACTGCCGATCTCCAAGCTCCTGACCTTGAGACTAGAATTGCGATTCTTGAGTCGAAAATGATTGATGAGGGTGTTGAGGTGCCCAATACCGTAGTTGAATTTATTTGCTACAACATCCAGAACAACATCCGTGAATTGGAAGGAGTCCTCATTTCGATCATTGCACAAGCCTCTCTCAATCGTAGGGAAATAGATATTGACCTTGCCAGAGAGGTGATCCAAAAATTTGTCAGTCAGATTTCTAAGCAGGTCACCGTCGATAGTATTAAGGATCTGGTGGCTGACCATTTCAGCATGCCGGTAGAAAAGTTGCAGAGTAAAACGCGCAAACGATCCATCGTGATTGCCCGGCAACTGTCGATGTATCTCGCTAAGAAACTTACCAATAAATCATTGAAATCGATTGGTGCAAAATTTGGTGGCCGGGATCACAGCACCGTTATCTACTCCTGTAATGCTGTACAGGATCTAATGGATACCGATGCGATTTTTAAAGACACCGTTCAGGAGCTCGAGAAAAAAGTGGCTATGAGCCTCGCAGGTTAGTCTCCCAACTTTATCCCATCAAGAATCTCACTCGACTCGACGGGTTGCATTGATTGGAAAAGTGGTAAAATCAACACCGACTTCTCCGTTGAAAGCCTCTCCCTCAAAGTCACCGGAAATATCAAGCTGAAATCCCTGGTAGTCAAATGAACCCTTCATACTTTGATTGTCAATGACCAAATTGTCAATTTGCACCTCCCCGATATCACTTGCCAATTTCGCTTTGTAGCTATCGCCCTCCTTGGTGATGATCATCTGGCCATTTACATCGCCATCCGGAGTCCCTGAGACCTCATAATCCCAAGTACCTGTCACAGGATCTTTCAGCTCTGCCGCTTTTGCAGTCGCTTTCTTTGATGCCGAACATGATGTTGTCATCATCCCAACTGCCACCAGCAATCCAGTGGCTAAGAAACATATCAAACCATTTTTCATGAAAAAACTTGTTTTAAGAAATGCCAATTTAACTTTTTTCGCTAGGATATCTATGTCCCAAAATATCAAAAACATTACTATGTCTTCTTCCTTTAAAGGATAACGCATCATTTCTGAAATACTTGTTTTGACTATGTATCCTGATGTAAAGCGCCGTCGTGTTTGCTTAGAGAATCAACCATTATAGACTAGGGATGGATCTCAATAATAACCGCATCCCGCTAGGTCGGTCAAGTGGGGGATAAGATAGCATCTATCCGCAGTTTGGATCAAAACGGTGCGAAAAATGTCGTTCGACATTTGCTGGGTAAAGGTCCATTGGTGGTGTTATTAAATCGAGGAGCATGGTTTGGGATCTGCAATCGGTTAACCTCAGCCTGAGTTCATGCAGAAGGGCTACCTTATTGGGACTGCAATAGTTTTTCCAATTCCTCTAGCCAATTGCCGTAGCCGCTGCTATATGCGCTAATGTTTTGGTCAGGCTCGAAGCTTTGGATGATCTTCAATTGCTGAAGACCATCTTCCAAAGTAGGATAGTAACCTACTCCTGCTCCGGCAGCCAAGGCGGCACCTACTGCCCCCGTGGTCTCCGCGACCTCAATACCAGACTGGGTGAGGTTGCAAATGGTTTGACTGAATATTTTAGATTGAAACAGATTGTCATTTCCTACTCTGATCACATCGACACTCAAACCAATCTCTTTCAGGATGTCAATGCCATAGGCGAAAGAATAGGCAATACCCTCCAAACTGGCCCGATAGAGATGTTCTTTACGATGACGGGTGAGTTGTAGATTGCTCACCGTAGCCCCTAAATTTCGATTCTGAAACATACGCTCGGCCCCATTGCCAAATGGCAGCACAAGCAACCCGTCGCTACCTACCGGTATTTTTGAGGCTTCTTCCTCAAGTGAATGATAAGTAGTGTCTGAACCAGCGATTTGGTTCCGTATCCACGCATACAGAATACCTGCTCCATTGATACAGAGTAAAATGCCGATGCTGGGATTAGTCGGGGTGTAGGGCACATGCGCAAATCCGTTCACTCGGCTCTTCGGATCGAAAACCGGTTCGCCGACTACTCCATAAACTACTCCCGAGGTGCCACCGGTGGCAGCCACTTCTCCCGGGTATAAGGCCCTCAAGGCAACGGCATTATTGGGCTGATCTCCAGCTCTGTATCCGATGGATGTCCCAGGTGCCAGCCCTGTGGCACTAGCTCCCCATCTGCCAATCTTGCTTTGCACACAGACTGATGGCACGATTTCCGGGATCAAGCTATCGTCAAAATTATAGTATCTCATGACCAGATCGGCCACTTTTTTCTCTTTAAAATCCCATAGTATGCCCTCAGACAAACCGGAGATCGTCGTGTTCATCACGCCAGACATTTTGTAAGCGATGTAATCACCGGGCAGCATGATTTTATGGATTCGCTGATAGATCTGGGGTTCATTTTCCTGGACCCATTTTAATTTAGATGCAGTGAAGTTGCCCGGTGAATTAAGTAAGTGTTCGAGTGAGCGTTCAGGCCCGATACCTTGAAAGGCTTCCCGGCCAATATCCACCGCTCTGCTGTCGCACCAAATAATGGCAGGGCGTAGAACATTGCCATCCTTGTCCATTAATACCAATCCATGCATTTGATAGGCAATACCAACTCCCTTGATCTCCTCGGGCGTAGCTTCGGGGTGGTCGCTGAGCAGCTTCTTGGTAGCATCACAGACATGCTTCCACCAGGTCTCGGGAGCCTGTTCCGCCCAACCATCCTGCCTGGCCTCGATAGCCATTTCCGTGTCTGGCATTTGCACTATCGATAATACTCGGCCAGTATCTGCTTCCACCAGGGCGGCCTTTATCGAAGAACTACCAATGTCATATCCAATCAGGTACATATGCTTGATTTTGACAAACCATAACTTATGCCCAAAATATGGTTTCTGGACTTGGATTGGAACTATTTGCCGGATCATAGTGAAATGTGAGCCTGATCATATGAGGTCTCACTCTGTAGGTCGATAATTGAAAAGGAAAACCACAGGTGATGAAACGTAAAACATGGAAGGACTTCCATAATGATCTGAGTTGGTCTACTAGGATCTACACCTTGCTTACAATTTTGATTGTGGTATTGGCCCATTTCTTTAATGCTTGGGATACAGACTGGACAATGACGATCATCGTTGCGCTGGCAATCATACTATTCGTCGAGTCTTTCGCAATGGTTTTTCTATATCATCCTAGGATATGGATGGTAATTCGTTGGCTCTTGATCTTGATCCTTTTGGCATTGATTCTAATTGGATTTAGCTAAGAAATGTTTCTACGACTAGTTGCACAGGTCTTCGTCCTTATCCTGCTAAATATGCCTTTAGCAGTTAGTCAGATCGTCAAGGACGAAGCCATTATGATTCGAGTGGAGAAAGATGTAAAGATCCAGGACTACTTCGAGCATTTGAAAGAACTGACCGATGTCTATCTATCTTCATTTCCTAAAGAGATCCGTGAGCATTTGCTGGTACATTCTAATCCTTGGATATTAGAGAGGCTGGTCAGAACAGACTACTACATTCTCGCAGAGGAAGGCAAGTTTATCGCTGATCAGAAGAATATGGTAATCCTGGAGAAAGGCGATGAGATCCAACTGCCTGATTCTGGTTCACTGAACAGAATTCAGCAAGAGTTGGCCACTCTTGCCATAGATATCAATATTCCAGAGTACAAGCTTCGCATCTTTCGTGATCAGGTCTTATTGTGGGAGTTTCCTGTGCGAGTGGGCCGCAATAGTAAGGCATACCTGGCGGCAATTGATAGAAATGCTGATTTGCGGACGCTAACTGGAGAAGGCCAAATTGTGAAAATCTTCAAGGATCCTCCCTTCATCAACCCTGTCACTAATAAGCGCTATCACGAAACAATGAGGGACGATGGAAAAGTCACGGCCATGCCTCTAATTCCTTGGCTCGAAACGGAAATCAACGGAAGACGCAATGGTCAACTCATTCATCCGACTACCAATCCCATCACCTTGGGCAAGGCGTATTCTAATGGTTGTATTGGAACGGGCGAAAAGGAAGCATGGATCATATACTATCATGCCCCGGTGGGTACGCTGGTTCGAATCAGATATGATCTTAATGTAAAAAACGTGGAAGGTGATACGATCCGATTACCGGATATTTACCAACGCTCCAATTCCCGATCAAGAGAAGATTTAGATCATATCCAGCTGTAATTGGGATCATTACATTTTTCATATTGATCTTTAACATTTGCATTTATTGGTACTAATTCACAATAAAAAACTTCTGCGATGAAACCAGTAAGAAGAAAAAATGGATGGGGTCTGACGCCCAGCATGAGGTCCTGGCTGGATGATTTCTGGGGTTCAGACAAATTTTTCGATGACGATTTCTTCACCGCACGGGACCGTTGGCTACCGGCTGTAAATATCAAGGATGAGAAAGATCACTTTGAGATCGAGGTGGCAGCCCCGGGATTGCGCAAGGAGGATTTCGTTGTTAATATCGAAAACGGGTTACTTGTAATTTCGTGTGAAAAGGAAGAGAAGAAGGACGAAAAGGAAGACAACTATACTCGCAAAGAGTTCAGTTATCGATCCTTTTACCGATCGTTCACACTGCCGGAAAACGCGAATTCTGACACGATCGAGGCTAAGTATGAAAATGGAATACTGAAGTTACGCATGAAAAAAATGGAGATCGCCAAACCCGAAACAAAGAAGATCACGATCTCCTGATTTCAATCTGAGGATTAATACTTTATGACAGTTGGGTTGCCAGACGTATGTCTGGCAATTTTTATTTTTAGCCCCATGCCAAAATCTCCAACATTCGGTGAGCAAGTTCTGGACTATCATTTTGGCTTGCCCACAATCAATCTACCAAGAGAAATTGATTGGCTCTATCCTTACGATAGTTCTTATGTCAGAGAGATCATGCAGCTTTTCTTTAATAAGTACTTTGACGACTCGCATCCCCGATGTTTGCTACTCGGAATCAATCCTGGCAGATTTGGTGCCGGCATTACAGGAGTTCCGTTTACTGATCCTATCCGGTTGCAGGAGGTTTGTGGAATTGAAAATGATTTTGCCAAGCGACAAGAATTATCATCCCTGTTTGTTTATGACTTTATAAGGGCTTTAGGCGGCGTAAGGGAGTTCTACAGTCACTTCTATATCACCTCCATATGTCCCCTTGGCTTTGTGAAGGATGGAAAGAACTACAACTACTATGATGATAAACATCTTGAGCAAGTAGTACAACCACTTATCATTGAGAATATTCGCACCCAGATCCGGATTGGCGGTAGAACTGATGTTGCCTTCAGCATGGGTAAAGGAAAAAATTTTAAGTACTTAAAAAAGCTGAATGACCAATATGGCTTTTTTGAGGAAGTGAAACCATTGCCACATCCTCGTTGGGTCATGCAGTACAAGCTGAAGAAAAAAAATCAGTTCGTTCAAGAATATGTAAAAGCTCTTTCAAAGGCGAGGGATTTTAGCTAGCCTAATGTCCTTGGATGTGGTTTAATAGAGAAAGAGGTTGAAGACCTACCATTAGCTCCTATGCAGGGCATCAGAGGAGTTCGTGCTCTAAGAGTTCCAATTCAATTTTGAATTTGAATATCACGTGAGATTTGCTGTTGCAGCCCTCTGGCATGTGAAGTTGCTCTCAGCAAATAGATACTTTGAATAGGTCTAAGGAATTCTATAGGACATCAGAATACCAATTTTCTCAGTGGGCTCTTAATCTTAGTAAGAGTGCGTTTGGCATTTGCGTGAAAATCATTTTGCTCATCTGATGATATGCCCTGCAGGATTTCTAGGGCCTGGTCTTCCTGCCCGTTGCTCAGATACGCCAATGCAAGATTAAACTCCTCACGGGAGCGGGTGACATTGTGGGAATCCGCCGCGAGTTCTTCCAGCACTTGAATTGCTTCGGAGTATTGACCCGTTTTCAATAGTGAGAAACCATAAATCTTTTTAGCAGGATTTTGGAAGCCGTCGTCAAAATGCTCATTCTGATAGAGCCGGACAGCAGTTGCAAAGTCTTCCCTAGTGAAAGCGGTTAGTAGTTCCACATAGGGACCGGGTAGATCGATTGACCTGGTCCGCACCTCGTCAACCTCTATCAGAAAATGTGAAGAAATCTGTTTATCGGATAAAGTGATATTGGAATATATCAATGTGCCAAGAATGATCAGTGCGATGGCGGCAGCGATCCTGCGTAAATGACCCATTTGACGGCTTGTCGCCTTAGCTCCCTTATTTGATTGCATCCTATTTTTGACAGATTCATGTACCAGCACACCAGCAGCGTGTCGGGCTAGTAAGAAATCTTCATAGTTTGCTCTAAGCACAGGATTTTTGACCATCTCTGCCTCGAAACGCCTCTGCTCATCATCACTCATTTCACCTCGAGTGAAGTTTTCAATCCTGGAAAATTGATCCATATTACTCATAATACATTGATCGAAGTTCCTCCTTGAGTTTTGGTTCTCGACGAAGGAGCTCCACTAATTTTTTTAAGCATTCAAATTTTTTTTTCCTTGCTGCTTCCTCGGTTGGGAAGTTCATCTTCTGTACTATTTCACGAAATCGGAAATTCATTGACCATAGTGTTAGCAACTCCCTGCATCTTTCGCCTAGCTGATCCAGGATCCCTTGCAGGATGTCAGTGGATTCAGCGTAAATCACAAAGTCCAGGCTGTTTTCTTCCTCCTTGCTAAAAACCATCTGGTCCAATATTTCTGCTCTCCGACTGGCTTTCTTGTATCTCGAAAACCACATGTATTTGCAGATTACAGTCAAATATGTCTTCAGAGAGCTTTGTTCCCGGAACCTGTCCTGTAATATGTTAGTGACAAATTCTACCATTCCATCCTGGAATACATCTTCGGCATCTTCAGCGGAACCGCCGCTGATCACAATATGCTTGACGATGCCGGGTTTCCATTCACTATAAATATGGCGCATGATCACCCTCCATCTCGCACCATCTTCATGGTACGCCTGAACGAATTCGTCTTTTCGAAATTCGATGTTCATGTAATAGTCTCGGTAAGGATCATTTTCGTTGCTAAAATCCAGATTTTTTTTTGATTTTTTTTAACATGAGCAGTCACGAAATCAGAGGCTAGATACACTGAATTATTGTCATAATTGCTATATAAACTTTGTACAACCCTAAACGACCAATGACCGCAATGAACTTGACTCAGAACATTCAACATGGGATCTCCGAAAGATTCCCTATACACGCAGCGGCCGTTCGCTCTTACATACAGGCAGTATGCCTGGACATCTTTGGTCTTAAACACGCTCCAGCACTTCAATCCATTTATTCCGTATCATTTGATGTTCAGGTAGCCTGTACCTGACCATTATCCCATTTCTCGAACATGCCTGCCAAGCCGCCTCCAGTCCCCGGAAGCGGCTTTTTTCTTTGATGGACAACATTCGAATTTCCTTTAGACCTGAGGATTATCGCTGTAGGGTATAAAGTCAGTCGAGTTTAGGACGTCCTCGAATTCTGAATCGATCTGTTCAGGTAGGACAGTAATTGCCCTCGGGGAAGAGCGACCTTATTCCCTGCTCACTTGCAGGACAGATACCCCGCTCGGTGATCAAGGCTGTCACAAACTCCGCTGGAGTAATATCAAATCCCAAATTCAAAGCCGCACTTTCGCCAGGGGTGAGCTGTACCCTGCGAATGACTTCACCATCGAAGCCCGAAATATGAGTGATTTCTTCCGGGTCGCGCTCTTCAATTGGAATATCGTCACCCGATGAGGCGTTCCAATCGATCGAACTGGAGGGTAATGCCACGTAAAAGGGGACATTGTTGTGATGTGCTGCCAGTGCTTTCAGATAGGTTCCAATCTTGTTTGCAACATCGCCATTGCTAGCGGTTCGATCTGTTCCAACCAGGCAGAGATCTACTTTGCCCTGTCTCATCAGCAATCCCCCCGTATTGTCAGCTATCACAGTATGTGGTATACCTCGTTCTCCCAATTCCCAGGCTGTAATTCGTGCTCCTTGATTTCGAGGTCTGGTTTCATCAACCCAAATGTGCAAGGGGATGCCTCGCTCGTGCGCGTGATAAATCGGAGAAGTTGCTGTTCCCCATTCGATTGTAGCCATCCTCCCGGCATTACAGTGGGTGAGTATCTGGACCGGACTCCGTTCATTTGAATGATGCATGGTTTCGATCAGGCTGAGGCCATGCAGTCCTATGTCACGGCAGATTTTGACATCTTCTTCCACAATATCTTGTGCTACGGCCATGGTCATTTTGATCAGATCACTTTTGGTCTGCAGATCGGCAACGGCTTTTCGAACTCTATCAAGTGCCCAGGAGAGATTCACGGCGGTAGGCCTGGTTTTATGCAGGTCGGAATACACCGTTTGCATGTGATGATGCAAGCCTTTTTCCGGTGCCTCCAGGGCTCCTAGATAGCATCCAAAGGCAGCTGTGGCTCCAATAAGTGGTGCTCCACGCACCCACATTTCTTTGATAGCCATGACTGCATCATGATGACTTCTAAGGTCTACCACTGCCAATTGATGGGGAAGGACTCGTTGATCAATTATTTGTACAACCTCCGGATCCATTGGGTGTAGCCAAATTGTCCGGGAAAGGGAAGATGATGTATGGTGCGAATTTACCACCCGCTGAAGATAAATAAATCGAATCCAGAAAACGCGGTTCACTCAACGGATGTGGGCTACAAAATTTCTATTTTTAGTCAATGAGTATTTTACCGAGAAACCAGCTGAAATTGATCCTGTTGTTTTTAGTGGGTTGCTTTCTAGCAGCCTGCCAGACCGGAGACGCTTCCAAGAACTATCCTACCAAACCATTAACTTATCTGGTTCCGTGGTCCCCAGGGGGAATGACTGATGGAACATCAAGATTCATGGCCACCGTTTTACAGGAAGCCATCGGTAAACCCGTAAACGTGATAAACCGTACCGGCGGCGGCGGCGTGGTGGGTCACCTGGCGTTGTCGCAGGCAAGGCCTGATGGATATACTGTTGGGGCAGTTACCGTGGAGATTACCATGCTTAGACATATGGGTCTGACGGACCTTAGCTATCAGGATTATACACCTCTCGCTCTCTTGATTAATAATCCGGCAGCAGTCACAGTCAGGACCGATGCTCCCTGGAATTCCCTGGAGGAGCTGTTGGAATCCATAAGACAAAATCCGGGAATGCATCAGGCCTCTGGAACCGCCAGGGGAGGTATTTGGGATCTTGCCCGCTTAGGTTTTCTGCAGGCAGCTAATTTAACGGATTCCGACATGCCTTGGGTGCCGAGCCAGGGTGCAGCTCCTGCCTTGCAGGAACTAATTGCCGGTGGAGTAGATGTGGTGACAGCTTCTTTACCCGAAGTCGATGGGTTGAGGCAAGCAGGTCAGGTCAAGACACTTGCAATAATGGCTGATCAACGTTCAACAAAATATCCAAATGTGCCAACATTGAAGGAGCTTGGAGTAGATTGGAGTATCGGTGGCTGGGTATCGATTTGTGCACCAAGAGGTGTTCCAGATGCAGTACTGGTGAAATTGCAGTCAGCAGTGGAAACTGCCGCTAATAACGAATCCTTTATCGAAGCTTTACAAAATGCTGGATCTACACGGCAAGTCCTGTTCGCTAGCGAATTAGAAGAATTTATGGCTAGGCAAGACGAGGTGAATGGGAAACTCATGAAGGAGGCCGGTATTGCTCAATGATGTTGAATCTTGCTAAGATGAAAAGCCGAAATACCCTGGCAGGACTGCTATTAGTCTTCCTGGGTGCTGGTATTTTCATGATGGCCCGGTCTTTCCCCTCTCTACCCGAAGGTCATCCCGGCCCTGGTCTATTCCCCGGTATCTTGGGAATTGGGCTGTTGATAAACGGTGCTGTCTTATTGCTATTTCCTGGAAATAAAGACCATGAGGCCGACACAGAGATCAAGACAGAAAGTAGAGCCTTACCACTGTTGGCAGGAGTTGTACTCATTATTTTGTTTCCTTTTCTTCAACCGTTTCTCGGTACATATCCTTCTTTAGGTCTGGTGGGGATAGGTGTAGGATTCACTTTAAGGTTGCAACCATTAATGGTCATAGTCACCGTGGTGGCCACCCTTTCACTGATTTATTTGGCTTTTAATCTCATGCTGGGGCTTCCGTTATGACTGGTCTACTCACCTGGGAAGGAGTTCTGGCTTTGATGCTTGGTGGTCTTTACGGATCAATGTTCGGAGCAATCCCCGGATTAACAGCCACTCTGGCGGTTGCTCTATTCATTCCGATCGCATTTTTCCTTGACCCGGCTATTGCATTGCCGGCAATTATTGCGATTTCATCAGTTGCGATATACGCTGGAGATGTCGGATCCACGATTGCAAAGATTCCGGGAACTCCTGCTAGTGCTGCTTATCTAGAAGAATTGTTTAGCCTGGCACGCAGGCGAGGCACGCTCTTTGGACTTGGACTCAGTGCAATGGGTTCAGCAGTAGGAGGAATTATCGGCACTCTGCTGTTGATTGGTGGAGCGGCGGGTGTGGTGACTATTGCCAAACAATTTTCCTCCTTTGAGTACTTCTGGATAGCTGTCCTGGGCCTTACAGCTGGAATTTTTGCCTCGAGAGGTTCTCCTCTCAAATCACTGGCTTCCTTGTTGTTGGGTTTACTTTTTGCCACTGTGGGCGTTGATCCAACCCTCGGATTTCCCCGCTTTCATTTTGATAGTCCTGATCTACTGGGTGGTCTTAATTACATCGTCGCCATGATCGGACTATTCGGTTTTTCTGAAGTGCTCGAATATGCATATCAAAGTCAAAGCCCAAAAGAACCTCCGGTGCAGACTGAAGAACATGGCAGGTCCAGACTATTCTTCCTTCAACCCCTCCGATTAATTTTTAAGAGGAAACTACTTGTCCTTCGATCATCTTTGGTGGGTGTGTTGGTCGGATTCCTGCCCGGTGCAGGAGCAGACATAGGTGCTTGGGTGAGCAGCAGCCTGCAGAAGATGCGTCAACGAGGAACAAATCAAGAAGACGGCGAAGAGGACGTAGTACTATCGGGCACCAGTAGCAATAATGCGGCGGTGGCCAGCGCATGGATCCCGGCTTTATCACTGGGGCTACCAGGTGATACTATCACCGCAATAGTGCTAGGCGTATTTCTGATGAAAGGTATTACTCCCGGTCCGCTGTTATTCGAACAGCAACCAGGACTGATCTATTCCCTTTACGCTACTTTCCTTATCGCCAATCTAGTGCTATTGCCATTTTATGGATTTCTGACTGCTCGCTTGGCTGCCAGGTTGGTAAGAATCAAATTTCCCATTCTGATGACTGCCATCAGCATGATCTGCATTGTAGGAGCCTATACGATAAACAACAGTCTTTTCGATGTATGGGTAATGGTGGCCATGGGCTTGATTGCCTTTATTCTGCGCCGGGGAGGATTTCCGCTCGCACAAGTGGTATTGGGGATGGTTCTAGGTCCAATCCTCGAACAAAATTTCATGGTCAGCGCCATCAAGTCACGCTGGGAAATGTGGAGCTTTTTTGATAGGCCGATAGCCATTGCCCTGGCAGTTTTGACGATTGCTATCATTATCATGGGAGTGAGGGCTCACCGTCGTGCAAGAGCCTTGTAATTTGTGATCAAGGACTATCTCTTCAAGATCTTGTAAAGTGGTCCGTTTTTGATTTTTAGCATGTAGATTCCTGGAGGAAAGGAGCTGACTTCAATCTCATTCATTCCCTGGCTTAGGAAGCCAATGGCCAATGGCTTTCCATATGATTCGGCTAACATATATGGCCTGGATGGCCCCACCCATTCCAATCTGATCCGCTCATCGACCGGGTTGCCAAGGATCTTCGCTTCAAACGGATCTTCATAAGTTGAAGTCGTCATAGGCCGCAAGTAAGTGAAGTGATCCATGCAGAAATAGGCTGGGGTGTTAATCCCAAAAGCACCGGTATCACTTGACCAAACTCGTAGTAATATACTATCCGGTTCTCCCAATGGAGCCAAATCAAAATAGGTCCACTGATCCATTATGAAATCTTTGGAATTGTCTTCAAAGCGGTAGTCAGCCAGGTAAATAACCAGACTGTCGGTACTAAGGCTGTCACCATAGTATGCACGGGCAGACATCAAGAAGAAATCCGGATCATTACCACTCTCACCACCAAATCGTTTGGCAAAGGCATCACCCTCCAACATGCTATAATAGGCATAGGTGCTGTTGGTGACCATCATACCCAGGCTGGCGGTTGGTCCGTCAATAAATTTTACTACGCTTCCTCCTCCGAAGGTTCCGGCTACCACATAGTTGTCGGAGAAGAAACCCGCACCCGTGATCGCGCTATATTGGTTACTAAATCCCCGGGTATCTGTGTCGGTCATACTAGAAATCGCCCATCCTTGCCAGGCATCAAAGTCAGGGTCGTAATCATTGGGTAGTTGTATATTCTGATCATCAAAGAATCGGAAATCCCCTGCATCGTTGAGAAAAGAATCAAGCCCAATGCCAAAGTGATCAAAAAGTGCAGTATCTACTTCCTGTCCTTGTGCAGAGCCGAAATTTATTAGGAGGGTAAGGAATAGTATGATAAGTTGTTTGTTCATTGCTAGCTCTTATTTTTTGAAAATTGAAAAAGTAGTCCCAGTCGAAAATGTCTTCCCGGCATTGGTCTTCGTTCAATTATCCGGTAGCTGGCATTCCATAAGTTTTCAATCCTGCCAAATACCTCCAAAGGTTGCTCAGCAATCTGACTATTATATCGACCTATGAATGTACCTAGCATGAAGCCCTCAAGTGGTTCGGTGAAAGTACTGACAGATCCAATCCATTGTTGCGAATAGTCCAGTCTGAACTTTTTCGTTATGAAGCTTATTCCTGCTCCTCCTTGGTGTTTAGGCGTGTAAATCAGCTGACTCCCTTTGGAGATTCTGGGAGTACTGATGGGCTGCCGGTTTGTAGAGCGCACCAGTTGATAGTTTCCATTTAGCTTGATTGAGTACTTTCCGGTCACTGTTTCGACTGATCCTCTAAGTTCAACTCCCCGGCTCCACACATCTGCGATATTTTGCGGGGAGTAAAAATTATCTCCCGGTGCCAAGGTCCAGAGAATCCAGTCTTTTATCCGTTTATGGAAACCAGTCATGGATAGTTGCCAGGTATATGAAGCACTTTCCCATTTACCCAGAAGAGTGCTTTCCATCGACCACCCTTGTTCGGATCTTAAGTGTTCATTTCCACCTGGTTGCCAATACTTATCATTCAAAGTGGGAGCTCGGTAGGATCTGCCCATTTGTCCAGACCAGGATATTGTTCTGTTTAACTGGTATTCTAAGCCGAGTGCGGGCACAAATGGAGTTAGATCGCCATCATGAAGGGCTTGCCGGGCACTTAGCTGAAGCCGCCATCGTTTCAGGTTCATCCTCCAGGAAGTGAAGAAGGCCATTTGGTATTGCTGATGTCGTTCTTCATAATTCTCAGTGAAAGCGGTAACGAAGGATTGCTGTAGTCCGATCTCAGCACGGTGCATAGAGTCCAGATCCCACTCATTTTCCAATTCGTGAATAACTGTAGTGAAATCACTCTTGGCATCAATAGTGGCCAGCGGATCTTTAAAGTGCAAAAACTCCTTGAAGTAGGCCAGCCGTGAACGGGCAATAGACTGATAACCATGATGCACCCATTGCAAGAGGGAACGAAATGAGCGGTCAAACTGACTTGCTTCACTCCTGGTCTGAACGGTTGTAGGAGGTATTTCGCGATTTGCAGTCTGCCACCAATTATAGAAGGAAAACCGGTGCTTATCCCCGGGAGCAAAGTGAATCTCATGCAAAAAGCTTTCCTGTCTTTGATCAGCATGGCTCTGATAGCCGATTCCTCCACCATCTCTTTTGTAGCTAAAGCGGTTTTCGGCGCTGATCAGGTTGATATGAAGGGCGGAAGACAAATTACTTGATCCCAGCGAACCATGGGCCGAGATTCTTTTCCATCCAAAGCTGCCGGCTTCGAGACCGAGGTTAATTTCAAGATTTCTACTATAGAAAGAAGGATTGCTGAGTGCAAGGGTTCCACCGATCGCTCCGCTCCCCCAGATCGCTGAATTTCCTCCTTGAGTCAATCTGATCTCACTCACCAAAGAAACAGGAATCAATGCCAGATCGTCGATACCCAGCATAGGATTTTGGATAGGAACCCCATTCCAAAGCAACAACGTTTGTTGGGCGCTACTTCCTCTGAATGAAGTGGTGGCCAGGCTGCCCAAACCATAACTTCTGACATATGAGAGGCCAGTAGTCTGGAGTAGATCAGACAGATTGTGGGCTTGACTGGCTTCTAGGTCTTTTACCGTCCAGACATGCTGTTGATTACCAATGGGATTTAACCTGATTCGCTCTGAGAATACCTCAACCTCGGGTAGGGTAAGAATTGAATCCGACAACGACTGTCCGGCGACGGGTAAGACAGAAATCAGAAAAAAGCCTACGGTCAGAATCCTTGACATAGATGCATCGCAACTTGATCCAGGCCTTCATAGGATTTGATCATATGAAATGGTAGTCCGGCTTTTCCTCCGAAAGCGATGGATCGATTTAGTACCTGGGCAGGTCTTCTGACTCGCTCTTTCTATCCGGGACCTTCCCATCCAAACGGAAAGTGGTCTCCAAAAAACCTAATGAGCTTACAGCAGCGGGGACTGTTCCGGGATTTCACCGGATTCCCTATCAAGGCATAGCCACCCAGGTTTAGCAAAGGTAGAACATAATCATGTGAATAAATTATTGAGCGCTAATGGAAGGATCTTGATACTCAGGAAAAATTGACATAACTTAAGGCTCCTCCTCCATTACCTTCTTGATGTTAATCCGATTTCTGACCAAGGAAGAATCGAAGACCGTGAAGATGATCATTCCATTTCAATTGCCACCGGACAAGTTCAATGTAGCTGTTTTGGATGGAACGGCCGGTCAGAAAATGGCCAGAATCATGGAAACCCTAAAGCCGGAAACAGCTTATTACACAGCGAGAGACGGGAAACGTGGAGGCATTTATATTATTGAACTGGACGATCCTTCGCAGATCCCGTTTTACGCAGAGCCCTTCTTTCTCTATTTCGATGCCCAGGTTGAATTTTTCCCTTTCATGACCCCGGAAGACCTGATGCGCGCGGGCCTCGATGAGCTAGGCAGGACCTGGTCCTAGCTTGACCACCTGAGAAGAAGTGCTACGACCAAAGCCCTCCAGTAATCTACCAAAGCCTGCAATGCAGGTTTTGGTGGATGCTGATTCCATGAGATCTCTTCAAAAAATCAAAAAACCCGGATCAACTCGTGATCCGGGTCTTTTCTTAGTGAGTCATCCTAACGATGACTGACCATTTGAAAATTACTTAGTTCTTATCGTAGTTCAAAGCTAGTGGAACCCAAGAAACCATGGTCGGCGTATACCAATACATTGTAAAGACCAGACTCCAGGTTTTTCTCAGGGGTAAATGACATCTCCACATTCTGCAGGTCTCCCAGTTTGATTCTCTCCACATCAGCAGCTTTAACCTCCATAGGTTCAGCTGATTTGATCTGGACGGTTTTACCAGTGATGTAGTCAATAGGATTGCCATCGAATTCAGTCACCACCAAATAGAGTTCCTCATCAGTCTGGTACTCCTTTGGAACATCACGCAAATCAAATCGCACCAGAATCTCATTCGTCTGACTAGCCTTGCTTGTCAGTTTTTGGTTTTTCCTTACTGCTTTAATTGCAAAATTATCGGCAACAAAACCAGCAGGAGCAATTTGGAACAATCGCGAAGTCAAGGCTTCATTTTTGTTGTTCAGCACAGTGATCCTGTCATTCAAGTCATTGATTTGCATCTTCGACATTTCCAGATCGAGAGAGATGGCTTCATTCGTAGCCAGCAACTCCTGATTCTCCATCTGAAGGGATGCAATGTCACTCTCCAGGCTATCCTTCAAGGATTCCAACTGAACCAGTCGTTCGTTGATCTTCTCATTCATAGATTGACTTTCAGTCAATTGAGCTCTGGCACGCTGCACGCGAGCTTGTAGTTGCTCCACTTCTACTTTTCTTTCTTCCAATGTAGCTATCAAGGTATTGTTCTCTTCAATCTGCGACTGATAGTCAGTCTCCAACGTGTCCACTTCTCCTTGCAGAGTAGTGTGGGTTTCGTTAAGAGCATTTAGATCCGACTGCAATGTTTCAGAAGTGCTCTGAAAATTGCTGCTCTTAATTCCAAAAAATACAGCGGCAATAACAGCCACTCCGAGTAGGGCGCTTAGGATCCCGATGGTCGTTTTACTTTTACCTCCAGAATTCCTGTCAAAATTTTCACTTTTTTCCATTGTAAATCAATACTTTAAGTTGTTAATTAAATAAGCACACTATTGTTGTAAGGACTTGGGACCGATAAGAGACGTGATCCCAATCGAAAGTCACCTGATATAGGCAGAAAATTTTTGAGGCTTATAAAAATCTCTGTCCTTAAGAGGTGATCACCCCGACCTGAAAATCCAAAACACCAATAATTTGCTGGTAAAGAAGCCTAATTCGATAGTAACACTTAACTAGATTAAAAATCTTCGCATGTGTTCGCAGGCGGTTATTGAGATAAGGTCTAAAATCGGTATTCTAACGCCAGATTAGAACCAAGTTATTGCATGAAGTCATACATTTTTATAGATCCTGGAATCTTGTAGGTAGAGCATATTTGCGGAAAACCTGAATAATCATAGCGATATGAAAGTAAATATGCCAATTCTGTCCATTCTTTTATTGAGTAGTGGGAGCTTCATCTCTGGTCAGGATATACTGGAAAAGTTGGAGGTAGTGGCCACTATCGATCACAAGTTGATGATGCCAATGCGCGATGGCGTCAGGTTGTGTACCGATATCTTCCGGCCAAAGACCAATGAGCCTGTGCCGGTGATATTCTCTAAGACTCCTTACAACTTCAATATTTACCAAGAGGGAGAGTTTGTGTCTCGTACGATGGAGCGCGCGCTGGAAGCAGTAGAAAGGGGATATGCTTATGTGGTGCAGAACGAGCGAGGTATGTTCTTTTCCGAAGGGCAGTGGGATATCCTTGGACCACCAATAAGCGATGGGTATGATGCGCTTAGCTGGTTAGCAGCCCAGCCATGGTGCAATGGCAAAGTAGGAACCTATGGTTGTTCGTCAACGGCCGAGTGGCAGATGGGATTGGCTTCATTAGACCATCCTGCCCATGCCGCTATGGTGCCACAGGGTTATGGAGCGGGAGTGGGGAGAGTCGGTTCTTTTTACGAACAAGGCAACTGGTATCGGGGTGGGGCTCAGCAAATGCTTTTCACGGCTTGGTTGTATGGAAGAGGAGATAAGTTCAGGCCCAATTTTCCAAGCGACATGAGTCAGGAGGATCGGATCAGGGTCGCCAGATATTTTGACCTGGGGCCGGATATGCCGACCATTGACTGGTCTTTAGCATTACGTCACCTTCCGGTGATTGATATATTCAAAAACATTGATGGTCCTCAGAATATCTATGAGCGGATGATGGTCAGAAAACCGAATGATCGGGCCTGGTATGAAGGCGGGCTTTATCATGACGATATGCCCTTTGGGGTGCCCAGTTTATGGTTTGCCTCCTGGTACGATGTGTCCACCGGTCCAAATCTCGCTCTGTTTAATCACGTCCTACACCATGCTGAAGATCCGGAAGTTCGTGAAAACCAGTTCCTATTTATTGCACCAACACTACACTGCGGATACACGAGGGCGGAGGAGAATACCATTGTGGGAGAGCGCAATGTGGGCGATGCTCGATTTGACTATAAAGGTCTGATTTACAAATGGTTTGACTATTGGCTAAAGGACGAGCCCAACGGCATTACAGATAATATACCCAGAGTACGGTACTACTTGATGGGAGCAAACGAATGGCGAACCAGCACTTCCTGGCCTCCATCTGATGCCGAAATGACTACCTATTACCTGCAAAGCAATGGAAGCGCAAACAGCCGGTTCGGAGATGGCTCATTGACAAGAGAACATCCTGCTAGAAACAGCAGCGATGGATTCTATTATGATCCAATGCAACCGGTGCCATCATATGGTGGAAATGTATGTTGCACTGGTAATGCAGTCGAAGGTGGGTCTTTCGACCAACAAGCTATGGAGGCCAGAAACGATATATTGGTTTACACTTCCGAGACACTCGCCGAGGGTGTGGAGGTGACTGGTACCATAGAGATTATTCTGTTCATTTCGTCTGATGTCAAGGACACAGACTTTACGGTAAAACTTTTGGATGTGTACCCGGACGGTCGGGCATATAATCTTGATGAGACCATCCAGAGAGTGCGTTACCGTGAGGGTTATGACAAAGAAGTCTTTATAGAGAATGGGCAGATTTACCGATTAGAAATCAGCCTTATGTCAACCAGCAATTATTTCAAAGCAGGCCATCGAATTCGTGTTGAAGTTTCCAGCAGCAATTTTCCGCGTTTTGAGCGTAATCTTAATACAGGCGGGAACAACTATGACGAGTCTAAAGGTATCATTGCTTTCAACCGGGTACATCATGGACCGGACTATCCTTCGCTGATTCGTTTACCGATCATTCGATCTGCTGAAATAAGTGGGCAGAGACGATAGGTAGACGAATCACCATGAGATTATCAATATCCTTAAGACTATCTGGGGGAACGTCCTTCATATTTGCCGGTACTGCCGCGATGGGTGGTCGAGATCTCGCCATCAAAGGTATTCGTAACTCCATCAAGTGAGAATACCAGTTTTGCGAAGTGAATCCTTTCTCGATTGATGGTAACATCCGAAAAGATAACTGAATGGGTGAACACGTCATATTCGTAGATCACGGGTTGCCCGGCAATGGTGAGATTGCCAGCTCTGTCAATAACCAGCGGGGATAGACGAGTGCTGCGATTGTTTATCGTCGTCTCGTAAGTACCATGCCATGTATAGACATTAAAAATTTCATTTTCTTTTGTGCATTGAATGAACAAGGTTGTGGTGATGATTGCTATTAAAAAGTTTTTCATGACGATCTTTTCTCATTGATTGCAATCTGAGGCAAAAGGTTACTTATCAGATGTAGGTACAGCTCTATCTTCCTATTCGTGTTTTGGTGTGCGGATAGATTAGACCGCACCTTTTTTGAGCTGTAGCAAACCGCAATCTCAGAACATATTGCAATTTTTAGCAATGCATATGAATCTTTCGAAAAAGATCCTGCAAGTTATACTCCTTGTATTGATCGGAATGCTTATCATCAAGGAGCACTGCCTATTGTGACGAGCAGGCTGTCATATTTGAAGTTATCCGAAATATCCGGCTATTGAGAATTGAGGGCATCTATATCCATGAGTTGGTACTCGTCTACTTTGTCATTAATGCAACGATCATTTTTCTGATCAATCTCTTTACTCGTCGGAACCGTGAAGCGAATAGATGGTTTCACCTTTTCTACTTCGCTTTTATTATCAGTTTCCTCGATCTTGAGTTCACTCCCTACCTGTACTCGAACCTGAGCTGGTACTATTTCCATGAGATTCCGAGTCAGTTCTTTTTCGGACCACTTTTTTGGCTTTATGCCCGTACATTGATCGAACCTGATTTTAAGGTTGGCCGCAGGGAACAAACCTACTTTATCATACCTGGTTTGCATATCCTTTATACAGTGTTGAGGGCTATCTATGTCAGCACATTTCATTCAGACCGGAAGTCTGAGTTTGAATACATTCAGTCTGAATTTCTGATCATCGAAGGGTTGAGCATTGTTTATGGTCTATTCTTTTTGATTATCGTTTACCTGCTACTTGTGCTCTATCATGCAAAACTCAAACAGTACCTGAGTAACATTGATCGCCTGGAGGTAAAATGGTTGCAATGGACCGCTGTGGGTCTTGGCATAGCCTGGACAATCTGGCTTGGATTCTACATCAAAGAATGGATGGCCTATCCTGATTCTCTGCCCATTTCAACTTACCTGCCGCTATATATCGTAATTACGACGATACTGCTGATTATTGGTTATCGCAATACGATGCAGTCGGAAATCGATGTGGAGCTGCACCGACAATATTCTCAGAGGGAGATCAGCGATTTGAAGGAAAATAAATATGAGTCTTATCAGATGGATCCAGACCGGATAAGAGAAATCTGTGCCCAACTCGAAATGCTGATGATAGATCAGAAGATCTATCAAGATAGCAAGCTGACGCTATCGGACATTGCCTCGAAATTGAATGTCTCCAACCCTGTCCTTTCTCAAGCCATCAACCGGGGAATGGAGATGAACTTCTATGACTATATCAATCGATATCGTGTAGAGGATGTCAAGCAGATGTTGATGGACAAATCCAATAGCAAATACACAGTGATTTATCTTGCTCAAAGGGCCGGCTTCAACTCGAAAAGCACCTTTAACACTGCTTTCAAGAGAATCACCGGCAAGAATCCCAGTAGCTTCAGGAACTTTTCTGATGATTTAGCCACCAGCTAGAGTGTTGGTTTTCAGAGTATTATCTGTTCATCTAATTCTGGCAAACTAGGAATGGTCCAGACTAATTCGTGTGACCTTCAGGCATCCGACCTTCTGTTAGATTTATGAAAACTTTAATATGATGAAGAAATTATTTCTCTATTGTCTGATGATTGGTATGACCGGCTTAAACGTTTCAGCTCTGTATGCACAGAACTGCGCCGCGCATATTCCACCCGACGCCACCATAATTGATGTCAACGTATCAATAACAGAAGATGGTGTGTACTGGGTCTGTGATGGCGGCTTTGTTAATGTTCCTATCCCGATCGAAGCAAACTTCTATATGGAATCAGGAAGCCATTTAAATCTCGTGTCAAACGGTGATACTATTTATGTCAATGCCGGTGCCGATGTGAATATCACCGGCGATGGTCATGTGGTTTATGTTCGGAACGGCGGTGAGATCGATATAGTGGGAAATGACAATATTGTCTATATAGAAGATAATGTGCCAGCAGATGTAGTAGGATTTAATAACGAAGTGAACGATGTGGACTGCGGCTCGGTAGACTTTGACTATTCTGATGCTCCTGCTAACGGATGTATTGATGGTGGTGGAGGCGGATCTGCGCAATGTATCGGACAAATTCCTGCCAATGCGGTGGTGATTTCAACTGATCAAACGGTGGTTCAGGCAGGCACTTACTGGATTTGTAGTGATAGTCGTGCAGACGTGCCGGGATCCATTGAAGGCACATTTTTCGTTGAGTCGGGAGGTCAACTAAACTTGGTATCCAACGGGAATACGGTGTACACAAATGATGGTGCTGATGTGGAGATTACTGGTGATGGTCATACCGTATATATCAAGAACGGCGGTGACGTAAACGTGGTAGGCAACAACAATCTTTTCTATGTCGAATCAGATGTTTCGGTTGATATAGTCGGTGAGGGTAACGAGCTAAACTCAACTGAGTGTCCTGAAATAGTATTTGACTATAGCAATGCTCCGTCAAATGGCTGTTCTACAACCTCAATCATCGATGTGCAATTGAGCGAATTGGTTGAGGTTTTTCCCAACCCGGTGGCTGATTATTTGAATATCCGGCTGCAAAATCCTCAAGATCTCAAGCTGTTACAGATTTTAGACTCGGCAGGCAAACACCTGATTTATCTAGATGTGAGCAAAGTTTTGAAGAAGGGAGTCATCAAGGTTTCTGATCTGCCAGGTGGAGTTTATTTCTTGCGGATAGAAACAACCTCGAATATCTTTCAGCAACGGATCATCAAACTGTAGGCTAAAGAAATCTACTCGAAAGCGGAAATGGTTCCGTTTGGAATACTTGTCAATACGCCCAAGATTGATTTCCTTCGTTTTACCCCCTGCCTAATCGCCAGGGATGTAAAATCGGAGCTAAGTGAAGAAGACAATTCTGGTCTTTGGAGGTATTTCCATTGCCATTTTGTTGCTGCTACAGATCAGCAAATGGTCGATGTGGAGCTTCGGATCGTCGGGATTTCATTGGGTCTTTATCGTGGGACCGGCTTTTCTGGTCCTCGGCTTTGTGCTGGCCAAGCTATTTCGACGCCCATCCATCGGAGCATACCGGCCTGTCCAACTACCAAAAAATGAGGTGAATCTGAGTAGTCAGGAGTTTAAAGTCCTTTCCTTGATGGCCGAAGGGTTGTCTAATCTTGAGATCGCAGAAAGTCTTTACATCACGGAAAGTACCGTCAAAACACATGTGTCAAATGTGTTGTCAAAACTGAATGCCCGCAGAAGAACCGAGGCGGTCAAAATTGGACGAACGCTGAAGATCATTCCTTGATTGGCATCGGTACTTTAGTTCCAATTCGACTGCATAGGTGAGATTGGTACTTTCGCATGAGGCTTGAATAGCATCAGAATTGTAGTATTAGGCAAATTCAACAAACCAAATTGCAATGAGAAAAACAGTGTTTGGATATGGTATGGCAGGAGGTGTCATCTCCATCATGCTGGCAATGATAAATTGGCATTTGATTGCCAGAAATCTGGGATATGATGCCTCACAAGTTGCGGGTTACGTCTCAATTTTTATCGCATTACTCTGCATCCCATTAGGTCTAAGATATTTTCGGGATACCACGAACATTGGTCAGCTCACATTTGTCCAGGGATTAAAAATCGGTATCGGAATTACATCGATTACAGCATTGATCATGGGTTTGTATAGTGTAGGGTTTTTTCAGTTTTCCGGTGAAGTTTTTCAGGAATGGCGGAAGAAATACTTCACAGCCGATGAACTAGTAGAGGCACAGCAGCAATTGGATCAAATGCCAGAATTTGTGATGGACCCGTGGTTTCAGGGTTTACTCATGTTTGTCATAGTGATCCTCATGGGCTCAATTATTACTTTGATAAGTGCGCTAATATTGAAAAGGGGTTCGGTGACTAGCACTTAGGAAATTGACCTGCTTGTGAAGGAGTTTATTAAATTCCCACAATGCAACAGAAAATGCTATTCCTGCTATTAAGCAGTTTACTATCATCCTGGTCGGCGCTGGCTCAAAAGATGTACCATCCCGGATGTTATCAATTGACCAATTTTCAACTTGTCGATATCGAGAATCGTTTGATTCGAACTGATGTTTCGCTACTGGTGCAAGATGGGCTTATCAAGGAAATCAGTGAAGATCCGGCCGTCAGGGAAGAATGCGATCTACTTGATCTGGACGGAACCTATCTTTTACCGGGAATGATTGACGTCCACACACACCTGTCGAGCCTGGAATCGGCGAAAGTAGCTCTGCATTCGGGGGTGACCACTGTTCGAAGTGCAAGTGTTCCGGCCTATCAGGATGTTGCCCTTGCCCATATGGTCGAAGCGGCAAAGCTTGCCGGACCTGATATGGTACCAGCTGGTGTTTACGTCACTCCGGATCTTGGAGAGACGGCCTTGGCTGACAGCCAGTTGGCTATGATGGATAGCATCGATACCGAGGAAGAACTGCGAGCTGTGGTTCGGATCAATGTGGATCGAGGAGCCAGGGTTATTAAAGCTCGTGGTACCGAAAGAGCCGGGCTGCCCGACACCGATCCAAGAAAGCAGACTTATACGCTTTCGCAATTAGAAGTAATTATGGACGAGGCAGCGAAGCTGGGTGTGCCGGTAATGGTTCATGCCCATGGAGATGAAGGAGCTATGGCAGCTGTGCAAGCTGGAGCTAAAAGCATCGAGCATGGTACTTTCTTATCTGACGAGACACTGCAATTGATGAAAGAGCGAGATTGTTTTCTGGTCCCTACCCACATCACCTTATGGGATCTGGTTGAGCCGGGAGGAGACTATGATGATCCTGTCATCAACATGCGAGGCCGCTACATGATTCCCAAGAGCGAAGCGGTCATCAAACGTGCTCATGAGCTGGGAGTGAAGCTGGCCACGGGCGCCGACAACCGATATCACCCCCATAGCACGAGCCGGGTCTCCATGGAGGTGGAGCATTTCGTCCGGTTGGGTATGGCTCCATATAATGCTTTGAAAACGACCACATCACTAGCGGCCGAACTCCTGGATCTAAGCTCCCTGACCGGAAAATTGGAGGTGGGCTTGGAAGCAGATCTCATTGCTGTACCAGACAATCCAATTGAATCCATTAAAGCATTGCAAGACGTCGTACTGGTAATGAGCAACGGACAGCTGGTAGTAAATAGATTGCCGTTTGGGCGGTAGACAGAAATTACGGCTGCCAAATTATCAGGGCTGGTATTTTCCATCGATAATTTGGTCCATGACTTTTAAGAATCTATGGTTTTGATCCACACGTGCAGATGTCCTTAGACGTTTGATGACAGCAAGAATCATATATTCCTGTCGGTGCGCTAGATAGTCGTCGATCGACAGCATACTGCGGTATCCTTTTAGGAAGTAACGAAATGGATACTGAATAGATCGGAAGTAAACTTCGCTGATCGCCAGATCCGAAGCGGGACAGGACCAGCAAGCAGATGGCCAGTCAATCGCGCAGTTGACCCTTTTCTTTTTGATCAGAATGTGGGGCAGGGTAAATTCACCATGACAAAGTGACCTACCCGGTGGTTGGGTTACTCTCTTCAGCTTCCTTAAGATGGTTTCAGCAGATCCAGGTGAAATGATGCGTTGTTCGATCAATTTACTCATGTCATTTGACCAACCATCGAAAGGGAGGAGTCGATCGATGCGAATCCCGGCAGTAAGTCCTTCTTCCTCTTGCTGATTTTCATCGAATCGCACCGAGTGGTAGTTGGCTAATAGTTTGCCTGACTCGTACAACAGCAGGGGAATAATCCATCGATAAAAATGCATCGCATAACCTTCCTGATTCATGAGTAGCCAGGTCAGTTTAGGCTCTTCTGTGGAGCCGCTACGAAGAACTCCCGGATGGGGAAGTCTCTGCTTCTTCAGAAATCGCAACACCGCATCCTCATAAAGCAGGGAAGATTCAGCATCGTTGAGGTCGATTTTCAGCACCAGAAACTGATGATCGTACTGTAACTCGTATACTTCATTGTTGGTGGATCTAAGCGGTAAGATTCGATCTGGCTTCGAAAAGCCCACCGAGGACATCAGCTCTTCAATCTCTTGCTGGCGATCCAGACTTATCAATCGCTTCGGATCCAGGTTGACACGACCAACCTCCGGTTGAAACCACCGTTTGCAATGCCACCACAAGTTCATAGGACACTACCAGCTAGGGATAATTAATAAAGACGAATTTTCAATCTAACTTGCCAATCAATCCAGAAAGGGCTGCATAAAAGCAAAAGCATTCTTCAGCCTGGGATCATAGCGCAGCTCTCTAAACATGGGGAACAGTTTAAAATAGATTGAATCTTCTTTTTCAAACCATTCGTATACCTTTTCCATGTCGCCCAAACCGAGATAAACACAGGCAATCTGGGAGGGTGAAATATAGGTTTTCTCCGCCTTTTCCAGTAAATAGTCGAGTACTTCCCTGGCTTTTACATTATCGCCCTTTAGTCCATAGGTATATCCCAACACCCAATTAAATGCTTTCGTCTCTACGGCTCTGGACAAAAACGTTTCAATGGCCTCGTCATAGGCACCTTGCATGGTCAGGCCAAATCCCTTTATAAACAACAATATATTGGATTGCGGGTAGTCAACTAAAAAAGAATCGGATACGTCAATTGCTTCTTCTAGGCGACCCATATCGATGAGTATCATGATGTAATTCGTTTTCAGGAGGGGACTAAAGGGGTTGAGGCGGATGGCTATATTCATATAGTCCAGGGCCTGGTCATAGCGCTTCATGGCACGGTAAATAATGGCCAGGTAAGCATATGACCCCTCATGGGAAGGATCGATTTCAATGGCTTTTTTCAATTTCTCTTCACCCTGAATAAAATTTCCCAAATGGAAAAAGATGGTACCCATCACCTGGTTCGTTTTTGCCAGGGTGGGATCTAGCTGATAGGCCTTTTCGGCATATGGTCGGGCATTTTCCAAGGCCTCGGCGGTGGATTTGTAGCCAAACCCAGCTCCTGACATTAGCGCTTCGGCTAAGCCAGCATACGCAACCACCAAGCCGGAATCTTCCTGGATCGCCTTCCGAAAATACTGCTCCGCTTTCTTTTGATATTCTGGTAAACTGCCTTTGCCCAAATAGTTTAATCCCATTAAATAGTATTTGTAAGCTTCGAAATTATCTGTGGCAACTTCCGTTAATTTTTCCTGCTCTTCGGGCAGGAGGGTTATCTTGATCAGTTCGATGACCGTCCGGGCGATTTCATTTTGTACACCTATCAAGTCGGTATTAAGACCCCCACGATAATCGATCGGTTGGATCAGTTGATCTTCCCGGGCATTAATCAATGAAAGGTTCAGATATACCTGATCGTCTTGTTGCCGGATCGTTCCCTCCAGAATATACTGCACTTCCAGGTGGTCCGCAATCTCTTTGGCACTCCAGTTCTTATTCTGTAAAAACAGCGAGGAGGAACGCGATTTCACCTCCAACTGCCGGATGCTGGATAGTTTTGACCGAATCTCATCGGCAACCCCCAGACCAAAAAAGTTTTCTTCTTCCTCCGGATACTGCTCTTCGAAAGGTAAAATAAGGATCGAGGGGACCTGGTTGGATACCCCATTTGCAGGAGCAGCTGTTTGCCGACCAAAGATGAAAGTGGCTCCGGCAAGGATCATAACACCAGCGACCCAATAGATCCATCGGTGTTTCTTCGGTGGCTTTTTTTGAGTCGATGCGCCCATGTAACCGATAACTTTTACCCGGTGGATCTTGACGGGACGATCAACATTTTTTAGAGCACTTTCGCCTAGTGCTTCAAACCGGAAATTCGGTTTATTTTTCGCCATCTGGTACACTGTCTCGGAGACGTAGATCTGGCCTTCTTCCGCTTCTGACTGGATGCGGGAAGCGATGTTGATGCCATCTCCTAAATAGTTGCCGTCTTTAAAGTGGATTTCTCCCAGATGGATGCCTATGCGCAGGGGTACTCTCGGCCATTCCTGCATCTTCTCCTGAATTTTGCCGGCTGCCTCAATAGCATCCGTTACACTGGAGAAGGTGGCAAGACTGCCATCTCCATAGTAGTTCAGTACTTCACCTCCATATTGTTGGGTGCAGGACTCGATTGCTTCCTCATGTTTCCGGACCTGCGACCAGGCTTTCTGTTCATTGACTTGGGTGGTGGCAGTGTATCCTACGATATCTGTGAAGACTATAGCGGCGAGTTTGTGTGCTGATGACTGCATAAAATTTCCCAATTAAGAAAGTAGGGATGTTCATCATTGATCTCTATGATGGCAGTCATTCAATGAACTGATCTACTATTGAACCACATTCGTGTCTAATAGTGGGATTTCTGAGGCATATTTGCAGGGCATTATCCCTAAATATTTCTTTGAACCAGTCAAATACTAACTCGATCTTATGGAAGTGAGGCAGAGCATTTCAATTCGAGCATCCGCAGAAGACGTATTCAATTATTTGATTGATCCAGACAACCGCAGGGAATATATACCATTGTTAGAGGAAGTAATCATGCTGGACCCTTTGCCGATCAAGGAAGGAAGTCGTTATATAGAGGTTGCCACTATTGCCGGGAGAAAGTTAAGAACTTCGTACCAAGTTATCCGCTATGAGCCCAACGAGTTAATCTCTGCCAAAACCATTAAGAGCATATTCCCGATCCAGGTGGAACTTACATTGAATAATAAAAATGACCATTCCATTTTGTCCATTAATCTGGAATTGAAATTAGCAGGGTTTTTTCGTCTAGCATCGGGAGTGGTGAAGAGAATCGTTGATCAACAAGCCATAGAAATCTTGAAGAAGATTAAACAAAACTTGGAGAAGTAAGACTGACAGCCGTTGTGATCTTCATAGCTTTCAATTTTACCCTGATAGGTGAAACAAATGAACCATTGAGGTGGAACATTTCGATCGGTTGTCAGGTTGAAATTATGACAGTCTGATAGCCCTAATCGATCTTTTGCTATCCCGACTAATACGACCCGTTTCCGAGTGAAAGAAAACTACGCTGACACCAGAGGCAAATTCGACAAAAGTTAGAGAAGGCACTAATCTAACTATATCACAAGTCTAGTTATATCCCGTATGCACGTGATAATTCAGAAGGTAGTTTACCTTCACTCCAGAGAAGAAATTATTACCTTTGCGCTCGCTTCCTAAAGTGGAAGTCACATATGTCACACTCACACCTGCCTGCCGGCAGGCAGGCCCACACCAAGATCCCACACTCAAACACACACTCACACCCATCTCCAGGATTGACGTGAAGTTACACCCACATTTGTACCCACACCGCAGACACACCCGTCACACCCAAACACACACTCACACCCATCTTCGGGGTATAGCGCAGCCCGGCTAGCGCACCTGCTTTGGGAGCAGGGGGTCGCAGGTTCGAATCCTGCTACCCCGACTTCGCCCGCCACAGCTTTAGCAACGGCGGGCATTTTTGTTTTTACGCCAATCGTCAATATTATTAGCTCCTTTCCTGGGCGGGCTCCGTCGGGCAGGCCCGACGAGTACAAAGGCCAGCCTTGAGAGGCTGGCCTTTGTAGTGTGGGTTGGAGTGATTTGATAGTATGTGAGTATGTGAGAAGTAGAACTCACTCGATTTAAACGGTTAGGATCAATCGTAATATCAAAATCTGGTCTTCAAGCCACCATTTCATTCAGCTTGACCCCTCTCTTTTTTCCATTCATCAAAATCAATTAATGTTTGCTCGTTGGTAGGCGGGTAAAGTCCTATGATTGTTCGTCCTTCAAGTACTTTTTCAGTCACAAAATCCTCAAACAAAGTCATTTGAGTTCCCTCTTCCGTTACTTCGTCCGCAATCTCAGCTGGAATCACCATCACCCCATCATTGTCACCCACAATTACATCACCGGGAAACACGGCCACGTCTCCGCAACCGATTGGTACATTGATATCCACAGCCTGATTCAGGGTCAAATTAGTGGGAGCTGAAGGCCTCCGATGAAATGATGGAATATCCAACTCAGCGATCAGATCAGCGTCACGAAAACCACCATCGGTCACGACTCCTGCAGCTCCTCGCACCATTAGTCTGGAGACCAGGATAGATCCCGCCGAGGCGGCTCTTGCACTTTTCCTGCTATCTATCACCATCACAGCCCCAGCTGGACAGGTTTCCATCGCCTTACGCTGAGGATGGTCCGGATTTCGGAATACTTCGATTTGATTAATGTCCTCGCGTGCTGGTATGTATCGTAGAGTAAAGGCCTCACCCACCATATTCCTTGTCATTTTCTTTAACGGTAAAACATCCTGGATGTATTGATTTCTAAGTCCTCTTTTGTATAGACAGGTGGCTATGGTGGCCGTGCTGACTTTCATAAGTTTGTCTCTGGTTTCAGATTTCATTTTTACGTCTCTTAAGAATCCAAATTAAAATTAGTGAACCGAGACCACTTGAATTTTCTAGGATTCAAATGTTGCCGGGGTTTCTAATTGGTTCTTAAAATATACGATTGATCTGCTTCTGTTCGCAAGTCGCAATTATCAGTAAATCGACTCACTGGACCATTGTCAATTTAGATGTCCTGTACAAATTCTTTACCTTTGAGTTCGAGCTTCACCATTAATAACCTTTCAAGTTTTTGCAAGATGAATTCATCCAGAAGAACATTTCTTGGGCGGACTGGAAGGACCCTCGGTGCAGGTCTTTTCTTCACAAGTCTACCTTCTTTTACCAAGGGCAAACATTGGACCGCAGCCAGCGACCGGATTAATGTGGGTGTGATCGGCACCGGTGGCCGGGGTTTGAATCTGATCGAGACCATTGCTGAAATCGAAGGCATGGAAGTCACTTCATGTTGTGACATTCTACCTTTCCGTCTGGAAAGAGCATTGAGTTTGTGTAGCGGGGCTAAAGGTCATGCGGATTATAGAGCGCTGCTGGAACAATCCGATCTGGATATGGTGATCGTTGCCACTCCTCTCAATACCCATTTCGATATTGTGAAAGACAGTCTCGGTACCGGCAACCATGTTTACTGTGAAAAGACCATGACATTCACATTGGAAGAGACTAAGAATTTGAAGAGCATTGTGCAAGATTCAGGTCTGAAGTTCCAGGTAGGCTATCAGCACCGTTTCAATCCCGTTTATCACAAAGTCTTAGAATACATTAAGGGAGATGAGTTTGGCCCTCTAAGTCATATCGAATGCTACTGGAACCGCAACGGAGATTGGCGCCGACCGGTACCGGATCCTAAATGGGAGCGGGTGATCAATTGGCGGATGTACAAGGAATATTCCGGAGGCTTGCTTGCAGAACTCACTTCCCATCAATTAAATATTGTCAATTGGATGTTAGGAAGTGTACCGGAAAGGGTGGTAGGTTTTGGAGGGATTGATTACTGGAAGGACGGTCGGGAAACGTACGACAATATCCATCTGATCTACGATTATCCAGGAGGGTTGAAAGTATCGTGCACGAGCCTCACGACCAATGCCGAAATGGGCTTCCAAATGAAGTTTTACGGAAAGAATGCCACCATCGAACTTACCCGTGAAAACAACTATACAGCCCGCCTTTTTGTAGAACCTACCTACTATCAAAGTTTTGAGAAATCTTCAAATGCAGAAGTAGATGGAACCACTGGTGCCACCGAATTACTTCAGAAAGGAGAACCCATCACCATCTATGAGTCCGCTCCCGGAGAAGAAGATGCCGGGCCTACCCGAGACGGGCTCGCAAGCTTTGGTCGTGATATCCGTGAAGACCGAATTCCGGAAGTAGGATATGACAGCGGTCGTGACAGTGCCATCTGTGTAGCTTTAGGCAATATGGCGATGGAGAAAGGCACCGTCATCCATTGGAAAGACTACGTCTAACCTGCTATCATCGACTATGGACCTTTCCAATCAACAGGGTCAGAGAATGAGGCGGGAAACTGTACTCCACCTGATTCCCACTATTCGACAATGGTGAGAGTTCCTTGGTTTGCACATCCTCCTTTCCAAAGGTATTGGATGACTTGATGTCGGGACCAGTTAATTCAAGAATCTGAATGTCTCCCTCGAAGGTGCATTCCTGGCAAAGTACGGATGTTTGTATCGACTGATCGCGGTGTCGGTTCACAACCGCAATGACGATCTGATCCTCATCCAAAGCTGCAGTTACATCCAAATAAGGCACATCCTTTTGGTTTTCTGGTTCAGCCCAGGCATTCATGCGGAACTGGCCGGTCTCATAAGTGTCCACTTCCAGAAAGACGTCCAATGATTTGCCCACCATGTGACTGGAAAACATTTGAAAGGGATAGTATATCGTTTGCTTGAAAAGGGAAGTGTCATTAGTAAAAATTGGTGCGATCACATTTACCAGCTGAGCCATGTTGGCCATTTTTACAATATCTGCATTACGGATAAACACATTGAGCATGCCTGCCACGACCAGGGCATCTTCAAGATTATAGTGTTCCTCCAAAGCCCGGTCACCCTGGGTAGCAGCAGCTCCCGTAGCGCGATACCACACATTCCACTCGTCCCAGGCAATGTAGATTGGCTGATCTCGGCCGGTTTCCTCCATAGTGCGTTGAATCAATCCGCGAGCGATGTCGGTGCGTTGTTCCATCACCATCGGTGTAGACATAAATCCGTAGTAGTCATTATCCGGGTTGCCCAGATAAAGGTGCAGGGCTAGGTAGTCGATGTACTGATGGAGGACGTCTACAACAGTTTGATTCCATTGGTTCGGATTTGCGTCGGAACCGTAGTTCGAAGAGCCCGATCCGATTATCTTGATATCCCGGTCGGTCAACTTCATCAGCTTGGCCGTCTCCCTGGCCTTTTTGGTGTAGTCTTCCGCGTTTAAATGACCCATCTGCCAGCCTCCATCCATTTCATTGCCAAGACTCCAGAACTTAATGTCATGAGGTTCCGGATAACCATGCTCTTTTCTTAGTTCTGCGTAGTGAGGTCCGGAAGCCACATTGGTGTATTCCACCCAGCGTCGGGCTTCCACCATCGTACCGGTACCCATATTGACTGCAAAGAATGGTTCAGCACCTACCTTTCGTACGAACTTGATGAATTCATTGGTGCCAAATTCGTTTGTTTCCAGCCGGTTCCAGGCCAATTCCATCCTTGGAATGCGATCGGGGCCCACTCCATCCAGCCAGTGGTAGTTCGAAACAAAATTGCCTCCCGGATATCGAATAATGGAGATATTGAGGTCTCTTACCGCTTCCATTACGTCTTTTCGAAATCCATCTTCATCGGCTAGTGGCGATCCAGGATCATAGATGCCTCCATAGACACATCTACCAAGGTGTTCTACGAAGTTGCCATAGATCAAAGGGCTGATTTCGCCTACCACCCGGTCCGGGTCGATCTTAATCCGGGCTTCCTGGGCTGGTAATTGAGAGGCTACCACAAGAGTAAGGAAGAACACAGACAAAGTATACAAGGTTTTCATTGGTTGATTTTCTCACAAGATAATTTTCCCTGATTAAACGCACTAAAATGAATCAAGGATAAACCTGGTAGCAGTCGTCGGGATCACCGGTGGGAGGGCAATACGATGCTTTGCAGCCTCCACTTCGTTCCATGCCGAGTTGGATGCATTCTGCTTCAGTGACAAAGGGATGATTTGTTTGCACGAAGGGCTGGCCAGTGCCAAAACCACCACATGAAATACTACAGTTGCCTCCTCCAGTATCGTCACCCCCACAGCTCAACAAAGAGAAAAAACCGAGGAAAAGAAATGCTATAAGACGATGGCGCATAATTCGGGGTTTGACTGGTTTAGCTTGAGGAACGATGTTCCTGACAATTAATTTACGAAAATTGAAGAATCCGGAAGTGGTTGTCTGTTGAAGAAACTACCATTTGAATTAGAACCGGGAACATTCTATTTTACGCCAGCTATAAAGTTCAGCATGATCAATTTTCCACGATGGTTAATCACCTTTTGTCTTCTGATCACATGGGCCCAGTATGGATGTTCAGACGATGATTCGGCTGAGCCGAGGGTGGTGCAGGATCTCGGCTGTGAATCTCCGGTTGATCTGGACTATCTCTTGCCCTATCCGATAGGTGAGGCTTACACCCTCGTTCAGGGGAATTGTGGATCTCAGGATCACATCAACAATATCCGATACGCCTTCGATTTCGCGATGCCAATAGGTAGCGTAGTCACTGCTGCCCAGGACGGTAATGTGTTCATGTTTGAAGAAGGTGTAGTAGATGGTGACCGTACCGTCAACCGGCACAACATCCTGATCATCGCTCACTTCAATGGCACCTTCGGCCGTTACCTCCATCTCAAGCAGGATGGAGTGCTGGTGGAGTTAGGTCAGGAAGTGCTTCGAGGTGACACCATCGCCCTCAGTGGCGACACCGGGTTTGTTCGTGAGCCACTCCTCCACTTCGACGTTGTCGACTGCATGTCGGATTGTGGAGATTTCCACAGCGTTCCCGCAGGCTTTATGAATGCCCAGCCTCCCGTGAAGGGTGAGATGGTGGAGTATTTGGCAGTGCCGTTTTGAGGTGGTGATCTTTCTCGGGTCTAAATTCCGATCATGAAATGTTGCTCAGATCTATATCACACCAAGTTCGACTCGGCTCAAGCGGCGGCCGATTTGTCAGACTATCTTCAGAATGGAGTGAAGAGGAATTCCCGCCCCCTGTTTCGCTTGATTCAGAATCTAAACTTGCAAGGTGGTCATGTGTTGGATATCGGCAGTGGGGTAGGGTCGATCACTTTTGAGCTCTTGAAGCGGGGAGCAGAATCAGCATCGCTGGTGGATATTTCCTCCGCTTATCTTGATGCCTTCAGGCAGGAAGCAAACCGAAGACAGCTGGACCATATTTCTACTCATGCAGGGGATTGCGTAGAACTTAGATCACAATTAAGAAATGCCGAATTGGTGGTAATGGATAAAGTGATCTGCTGCTACCCGGACTGGGAACCATTAATCCACACAGTGGCAGATCTTTCCACCCGCTGGATTGCCTTTAGTCTGCCAAGAGATGAGTGGTGGGTGAAAGTCGGAGAATATTTGGATACAAAATGGCGGCAGTTGAGAGGTGATCATTTTCCAACTTATATTCATCCCATCGGAGAAATAGAATATCTGCTGGAAACTTTGGGATTCCAGAATCGAGAGATCAACAAGTGGCGAGAATGGGAGTATCACCTGTATCAGAAGTAATTCTTCCTAAATGTATTTTTTGGTTCTAGATCTTCTCACAATTCCAATCTCTGAAAAACCTCATTCTTATAAGATTTACTGATTTTAAATGACTGATCATTTTTCATCACAACCGAATAGTCATTTTGTCCTAATTTTTGAATTTCCTTGACGTATAACAAATGAATAATTACGGACCGGTGAATGCGAATAAAATTTTTATTATTTAATTTTTCCAACATACCGGTCATGGACACCCTGACCAGATATTTTTTTGTCCCCGTGACAATATCTACATAATATCCGGAGGCTTCGATGTACATGATATCCTCAATTTTAATGAGGTGAATTTTTCCGGATTGTTTAACAGGAAAAAATCTGATTCCTTCCTGTTGTTTAAATTCAAGATCATCGACATTTTGAATATATCTGAACAGAGCATTTATTTTATCACCCATGCCTGAAGATTCGTCTTTCTTGTATGCATGTTTTACGCGCAGAAGCGTCTTGCTAAGTCTGGATTCTTCGAAGGGTTTTAGCAGGTAGTCGAATGCCAGTACGTCAAAGGCCTTCTGGGCAAAATGTTCATGGGCGGTAATAAAAACAACAAAGGGGGTTCTGGGTAAATGAATATTTTCAAGAAGAGTGAATCCATCCATGTCTCCCAACTCGATGTCAAGAAATATTAGATCAGGATTGAGTTTGTGAATTTTTTGCAGTGCCTCTTCACCTGAGCTGCACTCAGCGAGGATTTCAAATTCGGAGGTTTTATTTAAAACCTGAATAATCCTCTTCCGGGCTAAGGACTCGTCGTCGACGATAATTGTACGGATTGGTTGGTTCCCCACTTATTGCTTGTTTTGTTCGAATTTGGAATACAGATTTCTACTGTAAAAAAGTGTGTGGATTGCTTTCTGCTCAGATGATGTCTAGAGCCATAACATAATCTTAGTCTTTCTGCTACCAAGCTCCAGCCTTCCTTTGTTGAATTGGTTTTTGTCTTGGTGAGATCGGCAGGATTGGATATGATGATAGTGATCATATCATTCTTCTGCTCCATACGAAGATCGATGTCCGTAGTTCCATTGGAAGATGCTTTACCATATTTAATCGCGTTTTCTACAAAGGGTTGTAATAGACCTGTTGGGATCTTTGCAGTTTGAATTTCTTCCGGAACATGTACATTATATCGGATGGCAGTACCAGATTGACCCTGCATGAGTTGAATATATTTCGCCAGGTATTTTAACTCATCATGTACCTCATGCGAAAGTGATTTTGCCTCCTTGAAGTGATACCTCAGAAATTCACTTATTTGAATTACGAAATCCTGTGCCGCATGCCTACTTTCTTCGATTAATGTCGACAAACTCTGCAGCAGATTAAAAAGCAAGTGAGACTCCAGTCGATTGAATAGGACTTTATGTTTATGGAGCTGAAGTGACCGGATCATTTTGGATAACTCATCATTTGGATCGCGGGTTCGATAGTAATAATAGGCATGTGCCATTGCACAAAACAACAGGTAGATGAGGAATAATCGATCCATCTCCATGACGTACCATTTAATCAAGGAGGTGCTGGAGTAGTCGACCAGTTGAATGCCAACCATCGTCAGGTAAGCCAGGGCATACATACTGAAAGACATCACCAATGCCTGCACCAAATGGAGGGCCACCAGTCGGCGCCAGGAGTAGGGTCTTTCAAGCCATTTCCTAGTTGTTTTCATAATAAGTACGATGAATACAAATGCTGTAAGCCATGAAACAAGCCGTGTGAGAATTAGCAACTTGAATTTTATCGGTTCATCGTACATCTGATAAATAAGTACATTCTTGAAAAATGTAATGATTTGCAATATGGTCCAGAATAACGCTGCCAAGGCAATTAGGTGAATCTCCGTGAAGGTTGTTTCTTTCTTCACGGTTTGCGATGGCATGGGTATTGGGATTGCTTTGGATATCGATTCAACTGTTTTCACTTATTAAGAACTTTTGCATTTAGGATTAATCAGTTACCTCTGTCGACTATTGATCTATAAAAGCCGACCAATGCCGTATTCTCTTAAATCCGGGTATTACACTGCTCGTTCATTGCGATCGCAGCATAGAAATCCAGGTTGGAATCAAACCTGAATCACCCTGGAGCTTTTTCATAGCATGAACACCATCTGGCCATTATCTTGGGACTGAAAAGTTTCTAAGGAGAGCTTTTTCGTACTTTGTTAAGATGAGGCAACCAAAGGGTTGCCTTTTTTTTCTCCGGCTATGAAATTTCGAAACTCCTTTCTAAAAACTTACCTGGCGGTACTATACGCTGCCTTAGTAAAGAAATCCGGAGGTGCGAACAGAAATTGGGTAGAACAATTGGTTTTACCAATTTACAAATTTTGAGGGGTAATTGTGGGTTGAATTTTCAATAAATTGGTCAGAAACTGACCGTGTTTTGAGAGTTATCCAAATTCTGATGCCATGCCTTCCACATAGATTCTCTCAAGAAAATTTAATGGTCGCTTTTGGCGGGAGAGAGATTTTACCATTCACTGCTGAAATGAAGCTGCCTACATCATAAATTGAACAATTCACAGCTTTATCGAGAGTTAACCACAGCATATTACATTTCAATTTCGTCTTTCACTTACAATCTAATCATCTTCGTACTAGGTAAAGAAATCAAACACGGATGATCCACCTGCCCTTTGCCAGTTTTGTGGACTGCTCAATATGCCTTGGGTTCTCTTTTAGAAATAGAAGGACTCCCCAGTTCTTCGCAAAGGTATTTTGTCAATAAAGAGACCCTTTTCTGTGCTAAAGTTTAAGGACTGAAAGGACTTTCACTGATGCACTTCCTCGTAGACGGATCCAATAGGTGCCAGTTGGAAAGTTTTCAATATTTATCCCAACCTCTCTTTGATCATTCCCTAGCTTCTTCTCAATCAATATTTGACCTTGTGAGGAGATGAATTCATACGAAATGAAGGACAACTTTGGGTCAAAGTGAATTTGTACCAACTTGTCTGCCGGATTCGGAAATAATCTTATCCTGTATTTGTTTTCTTGAAAAGAACTCGTGGTCGTACACTCTCCTTCCGTCCACACTGTCACACCATGATGATATTTTGCGACACACTCGTTTGGATGAGTTTGTTCATCACAGCCACAGACGGGATCATAGATATCCGCACACAGGATTAGGGTGTTGATCACATTGGAATCAATGCATGTGCTTTGAGCACATTCCCCCTCGATCCATTCTGTCACACCATTTTGGGTCGATGCAACACACGCATTAGAATAGGTTACCCCATCACAGCCACAGACAGGGTCGTACTCCTCTGTACAAATGGCGCTGGTGTCAATGCTGCTGGAATCAACGCAGCCGAGTTCGATACATGGTCCATGAGTGTACTGACTGATGCCATGCCGATACTGAGCTTCACACTCATTGGAGTAGGTGATCCCGTCGCAGCCACAAACCGGATCGTATATTGTAGAACAAATAATTAGCGAGTTGATCAAATTGGAATCCTGACAAATCTCATCACCACATGCGCCTTTTGACCAACTTGTGACACCATTACGAAGGGCTTCACAATCATTGCCATAAGTGATTCCATCACAACCGCAGACCGGGTCGTAGATAGTCGGGCAGATCACAGATGTGTCGAATTGACTGGAATCGACACAGAAATTACCAGCACAGGCTCCTTTTGTCCAGCTGGTGATGCCATGGCGGTACTGGGCAATGCATTCATTGACATACGTTTCTCCATCACAGCCACATACCGGATCAACTACTTGAGAGCAGAGAATTAACTCGTTGATCAGGGAAGAATCCTGGCATGAAGATGTTTGACATTCTCCATCTACATATTCACCGATGCCTCCAAAATTTTCAGCTTGGCAGGCATTGGAATATGTGACACCGTCACAGCCGCAGACCGGGGCATAAAGAGTGATGCATACCGCACTGGTGTCTATCAATGTAGGATCGATACAGAGATCTTGAGCTGCTACTTCATAGACTTGAAATAGAACGCCGCACACCAGTAAAAAGCTGAAAATCTTGTTCTGCATTTTTAGGGATAATTTAAGTGCTTTATCTACATCGATCAATAGTAGCAGGTGAAGATTTCTCGTTTTGACTTCCTACCGATGATCTTGATCATTGATACTTCCCAGGTGACAACTTAAATTATGCTACGACATAGTAAAATGAAAAATTTTGACCGAAGAAAACTGGCTCTTGAAATGCTTCAGGCCAGGGACAATGCTGAAGTGTTAGTGATTCTACAACGCTATGGTTTTCTTGATGCAGATAGATGTCCAACCTGTATTCAGGTTCAGGAAGCCAGGCATGCTACCATTGAGTAAGTAGATCTCATGATTTGGTCAAGTGGATTTTTTATTACTTAATGGATTTCATCCAGAAACCAAAGGGTATCGGCCTCGTCTCGAAAAGCGATAATCCCTATTTCATTAGAAAAATAGAGCTCTACCCCAGATCGATCTTTCTTGCTCAAGATCACATCCACGTACTCATGTTCACCAAACTTGACTTTGTCAAGCATTGTTAAATCATACAAATCGGCCACAAAGTTCACTTCTTCTGCGATTGCATCCCGGAAAACCAGATTCGAGGTGTAGGAGAGCCCATTGTTATTGTTTGAAAACGAAATCCGAAGTACGTCAGTTGCTTCACCATTTTCCGGACGCTGCTGGTTGACATGGGTATAATGCTCCAAATGAAATTGCTAATGAAATCTTGTATTGTTGATGACGATTGACTTATCCTGCATAGTAAAGAGGTAGCGAGTGGTGATGGTATCTCCGGTTGCTTTTACATTGTACTCAACCTATTGATCATCAACGATAGTGGGCTCCGAGTTTTTACCACTAGTCTGATCTCATCTCCAGGCGAATTGCGAAAGTTCACATAGTGGGCTGAGTCATATGGCAATAGATCGATATTGCCTGGATCTAACTTGAAAGTTCTATTCTTGATCAGTCTGACATGATCGGGAGGCTCTGGCAGCTCATCCCTGGAACACTGGAAACCGGTTACCATTATGAGTCAGCAGGAGTGTGCATGAAGCTCTCATACTTACAATCCTTTTCCCTGATGATATAAATAGACTTGCAATAGAGAACGACCGTCATGATAGCAACCTTTCCATTGATGTCCCTTCCGGGCCGACTGAGATTCTGGATTCAGATCGATTCCTTTTGCATACCATCCTCCATGGATTTGATCAATTTGGTATGTGCTGATGTACTCCCACATATTTTGGGCCGCAGTCTCATAGATAGTTTCTTCCTCATAAAGATTGCTCATCAAGATCAGTGTGTGCCAGGCCTCGGCTTCTGCCCACCAAATACGTTCTCTATTGATTACCTCAATGCTGTCAGTACCTTTGAACAAATAGCCCCGGTCGAACATGCCTCTAAAATCTGGTTCGAACCCATGTTGTAGTGTATGATCTACCATCTGCTTAGCAACCCTCATTGTCTTTTCATCGGGAGAGCCATGGAGCATTCTGGAAGCATCGATGAGCAGATATGCAGTTTCAATATCATGTCCAAAAGATATATGATCGAGATTTTGGTTTTCCAAAATAAATGACCGGGAAGAGTCAGCGTGTGAAATAGGTTTCCAATCAGTTTCGAAGTAGAGATGGAGTGAACCAGAAGATCGTACCATAGTGTCGCGGACCAAAATCAGCATTTCAGATAGTCGCTCTCTTACTAGGGCATCTTTATAGACCTGAATAGTGGTGGTCAATGCTTCCAGCAAGTGTATACTGCTATTTTGATCTTTCCAGGATGGTCGTCCCCACCCGGCATCAGAGAGAGCATTGGCATCAAAGTCGGGAGATTTGAAGGTTTTGGAATCAGGTGTGATAAGATTGAAATAGCCTCCGAGCTCGGGATCGTGAGCAGTCCTCTCCATCCAATCGAATGTTCTTTTCACCCAATCAACAACATGCTGAGCCGGGTTTATCTTGGCGTATTGTGATAGTGCGTATAGAGCGAAGGCATTGCCATAAATCATTTTGTGTGCTGGGTATTGCACAGTATCATATGGAAGGCGAACGTACTGGTGGAAGCCGCCGTGAACTGTGTCCCACATCTGATTGGTCAGGAAGTTGAACCCATGATCTGCAGCTTCACGAAGGATCTGGTTTTCAGGAAATATCTCAGCTGCCCTGGCAGAGGTCCAGAGGCCTCTTGCCTGTGTCACCAGCATCTTCACCTGATCAGGAGAGATGGTCCAATCGTACTCGAGATTGGTCCAGTATCCTCCGTTGAGGGAGTCAACAATGAGGGGGTACCAGGCCTCTAGCAAGTTGTTTAATTCTGTTTCGACCTCATCGCTGATCACCTCCCGGGGTGTAGAAACAGGACCGGAACAACCGCTAATCACTAATAATGCGAAAAGCAGGTACAGTGTGCCACTCAAGAGATTTGACCTCATCATATTAATTTATTGATTTGCCACTGCAGAATCACCCAAGATGGCGAAATGAAATCTTTCGATAACAGCCGGCTTGCGAGCTTGGGTAAAAATGCGATTTATGGAGTCTACAATTTCCGTATTCTGAAGTGCGACATTTACGGATTCAACGGAATCCGTCTCTAAATTATAGACTTCCACATCCAAAGATCCATCAAATAGATTACGGTTGACTCCTTTCCATTTTCCGAGTCTTACCGCACGTTGTCCGCCGTAGCTTGGGAACTCCCAGTACAAATAGTGGTGTTTCTGTTGACCATTCTCACTTATTAGCGTTGGCAACATCGAGATGCCATCACTGTTTGCCAGTATCTGACAACCAGTAATTTCACACAGCGTTGGTAATATGTCCCAAGAGGCTGAAACATGATTACTCACTGTGCCTGCCGGTATTTTTTCTGGCCATGAGATGATCAATGGTACCCTGATACCCCCTTCATAGACCGACCCTTTTCCCCTTCCTCTTTCTGATCGGAAGGGTCCGGCACTCTGAAACCAGGGTGAGTCAGTGCCGCCATTGAATGAGGGGCCATTATCCGAACTAAAAAGGATTAATGTGTTTTCCAGTATGTTTTTCTGTTCCAGTGTCGAGACCAGTTTTCCAATGTTTTCATCCAAATAAGAGATCATGGCAGCGTAAGCAGCCCGAGGGGATTGATGGGGGAAATAACCATCTTCACCCAGGTACGGATCTTCCGGGCCAAATAGGTTTTGATAATATTCGATCCATCTCTTGGGGGCCTGCAATGGAACATGTGGGATAGGGGTTGCCCAATACAGGAAAAAAGTAGTATCCGCGTTTTTATTTACAAAGTCGATGACTTCATTAAACATGAGCTCGGGTGCATAGTCTTTGAGATTGAATGGAGCATAGCTTCCAGGTTCAGCGGGGTCGGCATCATCTGCTAATTTGGTATGAGGAGCTACCGTGTCATTCTGTAAATACTCCCTTTTATCGTTACGATAGAGATGTAGAGGAAAGTAGGTATGTGCCTGCCGTTGACAGTTGTAGCCGTAAAAAAAATCAAACCCCTGACGATTGGGTACTCCTTCTGTACCAGGTGCGCCAAGGCCCCACTTGCCGACAGCGCCATTTATATATGATTTACTCTTTAGCAATTCGGCCAAAGTGATTTCTTCATCGGGAAGAGGTCTTTGGCCCTCTAGAGAGCTGTCCCCCAACATAGCTCGATAGTTCCAGACATCGCCTCTGACTGCCCATTCGTCATTGCCTCGGATGTGGGCATGTCCGGTATGTTTACCCGTCAGCAGTACACACCTGCTCGGTGCACATACGGGTGAACCAGCGTAGTGATTAGTGAATCGCATGCCGCGAGCAGCCAAGGCATCAAGGTGGGGTGTTTCAATTTTTTTCTGACCGTAAGAACCCAGTTCACCATATCCTAAATCGTCGGCCAGAATCAAGATGATGTTGGGAAGTTTTTCCGTGCCCGGCGCATTTTTACAGGCAACCAGATGTATTACAAGGCAACAATAGAGTACACTTCGAATCATTCTAATTTCAACGAGGTAAATAAAGGTAAAAAACCAATTCCTATTTATGATCTGATAACTTTCCCGCATTCTCTCATTTCAAGAGATGATTAAAGTCATTGGTAACCACCCGCTTCACTTTGGATCTTAAGTGCAGCAAAAAATGATAAAATGAACAGGAATACAGATGTCCTTTATTCGGAAGCTGACTACATGTTATCAGCAGCGAATATTGAGATGCAGCGTGCACTAGAGGATGTGGTTGCTCACAAAGTTTGCTATCAATCCCGTCAATCCATTACAAACTACTTTAGGGGGTTTCTGATAAGCCGGGGTATCGAACCAAATCAACCGTTTAGCATGGAAAACCTCCACCAGCAATGCGTGGAAATTGACCCGAGATTTAAATTACTTGATCTCAGTCCCATGCCATGTAAAACGGAGGAGGGCCATGCATCGTATTGCCTTTCCATTGAGAAGGTCAGAGAGTGCCTGGGAATTGCCGAGAAAACACGTGAGCTGGTTAGGGAAGCACCAGCTTGAATGCCTTTGACCCGAATCCCATCAAGTATATTTTCGATTAATATCTCTTCAGCCGGAGGGTTATTTCCTGTAAAATCGTTTTACAAATACGGCGTATGTCATGAGATGAAAAACGACTGTGAGTCTTTTGTAAACGGCTGATAATGACTATCTTTATAACAAATACATTTTTTAACCCGATCAAATTTACCCGTTATGTCCCTTCAAATACCTAGACAGCGTATTGAAGATTTCGAGCATTACCGTCAATGGTTGTGTGAATCAGGAGTCAAATACTATGAAGAAGTGTGGCCAGCGAAGAAGAAGCCTGCCTGTCTGCAAGAGTATGTCGCTGTTTGCTATGCAACAAAATCTGACATCAAAGTGAGACCGGAAGACGGTCGAACTTTTGAGTATTTGGCCAGCAAGAACTAGCTTCTTCACTAGAAACAGGCTTTCAACTCCTTGAAAGCATTCATGCTGTTGCCTTGGCAATGGCCCGGATTTGTCTGTTTTTGCCTGAATCCGGAAGATTGCGATGATAATGGTCTTTGTATGTATATAATTGAATTACAATCAATTATATATGTAAAGTGCTTTTTTAGACGTGAAAATTGTTGAATTTTCACGCTATAGCCCCTATTTTGTGACTGTCCCCACTTGAGTTTCGATTTTAATTCACGCCCCCACTCACGCTTCAGACTATTTTTCAGCTGGTTAATACTTGAGGAAACCCGTCTGCTTTTTGAGCAGGCAACAAACATTTTTTGCTATGAGATGCCTTCACACCGTGTGTTTCTGTCTCATCTTTTCAGCAACGGTCAATAGTCAGGCTGCTTCGCTGACTGCTGGGTCGGTGGAACAGCTCAACGATTCTGCACAGGAAAAGCAATGTCCAAATATTGTCTTTGTAGAGAGTCCCTGGCGAGATACTTATACATCGATTGTCAAAGATAGCAGTACGTTTGGGGGAGAAACTACCTTAAAGGTTCGTGGCACTCCTGCCAAGAAGAGTATGCAGGCTTTGGTTTCATTTTATCTTCCCAAGGTCGATGCCAATCACATCGAGAAATCTTATTTAAATGTTTACACGGTTTCCAAAAGAAATGAGGGATCGCTATTGTTATATGCGATATCCGGTAGAATAGATGAGGACACGACCAATTGGCACAACCAACCTCAAAGCGAACATCTGATAGCCAGTCGCCAGGTGAATGAAGGTGGTTCAGTTCAATTTGAAATAACTGAGTATCTAACAAAAAATTTACATACTGAAGTGCTACGTTTCTGTATAAAATCGGATGGGAAAAAACCCGTAGAGATAGCCAGTAGGGAGAGTGGATTGGGAGCGGAATTGATTTTAGATCTCTGCCCACCAGTAGATCATGAACGCTTAGACCAATCGCAAATCAAATCCAAGGATGAATACAGCTTTAAGGTCTTTCCCTGTCCAACTAGTGGAAAATTCACCATTGAGCTCATTGGTCTTCCGGAAGGTGGGTTTGGAGAGTGCATGTTGATGAATGAGGCAGGAGCAATCGTGGGGAAGTATCCCGTAGCGATCCGCGACGGCGATATATTATATCACTCGCTCGATCTGGGACTACTCATTCCTGGCAATTATTTTGCTGTATTTCGAAAAGGGAGAATCGTACTGCGTGACCAGTTTCGATTGGTACCGAGTAAAACAAATGCCCAGGTGTTGGAAGTGGCACTTAATTAGCTCTGAAGAAGCTAAACCTTTCTCCAAGTTGTAGAATTCGAAACGGTTGTTGATTGCTCTTTGCGATTTCGGCAAACTCATTTACATCAGCAGTGTTGAAGAAAAACATATCGTAATGGCAAGGAATTAACATGTCAGCTTTGATCTCTAGTGCAAATTTGACAGCTTCCTTAGCATCGAGGTTCCCGGCTACCCGTCGTTTAGGGTCGTTCCCATTTATTGGCAATATGGCAATGTGCACATCAAATTGCCGCAATTGGGACAGGATTTCATCATGCCACAAAGTATCGCCCGAATGATAGATCATAATGTCTCCAAACTTTATGACGTAACCCATGTAAAGGGGATTTCCTGCAGGATCACGATCCAGATCATTGTGAGCTGCCGGAAGTCCATGAAATGTAATTTCCAGCAGATTTACCGATTGCCGGTCTCGCATTCCGATCGGTTTTGAAGGGTCAAGGTGCAATCTCGAAGCGACGAAGTCGCGGTTGGCTTCAGGAACAATTAGCTTCAACTCCGGATTCACTTCAAGAAGAGGTCTCAAGGTATCTGCATCGAGATGGTCTGTGTGGTTGTGACTGGAGGTGACGATATCAATAAAGTCCAATAGGTAGGGATCAATTGCTCGCTCAGACATCCGGACATGTGGCTTATCGGTATTCTGATATTTAACCGTAAGTGAGTCAGACAGATAGGGATCGAGTAAGGCATGCCTATTGTGCCAATTGATCAAGAAACCACTTTGGCCAAGCCACCACAGATGCAGATCATCTTGACTCCTGGGAGCAGAATGGATGTCTGCTAGCAATATCTCATCGGATTGAAAGGCCTTGATCATACAAATTAAATCCAAGATACTTCTATTTGCAATGCGGCAAAAATCTCGTATTTGTAGGGTGTGTATTTTCTACACAACCGCTGCTTAAGAAATTTGAACAAGTTAATTACATATGAATAAATCTAATGATCTAGAGTGTCATACAAATAATATATTTTCATATATATACTTTTTTTATATAAATAAAAATCTATATTTGTTTGATTTTTGTAGGGTTATCTACGACCAACTCAGCTACTTGTGGCAGATGCTGCAAGGGCCAGAACTGACACCATGCTCAAATTGTCTAGGTTATGGAAATACCTCCTGCCATCAAAACACTTGGTGTTATCTCTTCCACTTTTACTTCCAGTCTCTTATCTGTACAGCCAATCGAATACGGTTTTTTTTGTTCCATTACCTGATCAGGATTACCATTCAACCTTAAACGTTTTTGCCACCAGTAACAATACGATCAACAGCGTCATTTCTGTGGTCGTGCAAGAACAGAACACGATCATTCACTACGATCATTGGGAGGATGGGTACGAAGTAGATATTAATGTAAAGACTCAGGCGACAACTGAGATCTGGGGTGATGGCAATCTCGCTAATGGATCACCTCCCGGGGTGCCATCTGACATCTTAAATATTGGGACAGTCATTGCGATGGAAAACACGGTCAGTATTCCGCGCAATACTTCGGAAATTCGATTTGATGGCAAAGACAAACTTGGTTCCAACAAAGCTCTTACCATGTCCAGAGCAGCGTGGGCTACCAATCCAGGAGCAGTACTTGCTGGTGCCAATGAGGTGGTAGACACGGCTCAATGGGGACTGGACTACAAAATTCCCATCGGTATTGATCTCAATGCGTTGTCAAACCAGATGTTTGAGTACACAGAAGCTTACATCATGGCTGCAGAGAACAACACATTCGTTCAGATCGATGTCGACGGCGATGCCATCTTCGACATGTCCATGATTCTCAATCAAGGTCAGACATACAATGTCACGGGAGTTCAATCAAATGCACGAGTCCTGGCTGATAAACGGATTCAAGTGCATTTAGTAACCGGTGACATTGGCGCCTTCTACGAGCTACGGCAGTTTACATTGTATCCAACCGAGCTATGGGGCAGTTCTTACTACAACCCAGTAGGTACTCCTACAGTCAATGCTGAAACGCACGTTTATTTATACAACCCAAATGGATCCTCGATCGATATCAATTATGAATCGACGGCGGGTATGGGAACGATTACGGTCAATCCCGGAGAAGTTCAGAGGTATATTATGCCACTCATGTCGGGTGCTCATTTCTACAGCACCAATGGAGAAATGTTCTTTGGACTCACCACAATAGACAGCGATGCCGGTGGAAATTTGACATATGATTGGGGCTTTTCACTACTACCTGATTCTTATCTGACCCCTTCTGCTACAGTGGGATGGGGTCCGGGCTCTGCCGACAGATCAATTAATGTCAGTCCGGTCTGGGCCATCGCCACTAAGGCTACCACCATATATGCTGATTTCGACGGTAACCCAGCTACTGGGCCAATGACTGATCCCAGTGGAAATAAATTTGATCAGCTGTTCAATGTTAGCGCATTCGAATACGTGAGAATTTATGATACCTCCGGAGACAATGACAATACCGGTATGCGGGTGTATACCGTGGATGGTACTCCATTGTCCCTGGCTTGGGGCCAGGATCCCACCGTAGCTCCGGCTGGCAATCCTGCTTTAGACTTGGGAACCTCAGTGGTACCCAGCTTGTTGATACACATTTTCAAAGATGCGGACCTTCATGACCAAGACGGAGATGGACTTGTAGACATTGGTGATACGCTGACTTACCGCATTGTAATTGCAAACCTTAGTGTTCGTCAACGCACGATGGTCCAGGTTTTCGATACCCTGCCCTCTGAACTTGATTATGTCCGTGGAACAACAAAACTCCATACCGATATGGGTATGAGTATTGATGTTAGCGATGATCCTGGACCTGCAACTGCCTTTCCTTTGGACGAAACAGGCTATGAGATCGCGATCCTTAACGGAACGCAGATAGATACAATTGAATTTAAAGTGGTGGCAAATTCGGATATACTTTCACTGTCCACCCCCATAACTAAGAATCAGGTCAGGGTAACCACCAGTGAAAACGAAGATTTGAAAGCGGAGGTGTCAAATGCGGTAGACCAGGTTTTCCCCTTTTGCAGTCTTATTTACACGGATGGGGATATGAATCCAACTCAGGTCTTTACCTACTCCAGCAATGACAGTGTGCATCTGGAACTCACTGCCTCCTATCTAAGTGGGAACGGAATGGTGACGGCCAAGCTTAACAGTACGTCAGGTGACCAGGAAACAATTAGTTTGACGGAAGGAGCTTCCGGAGTTTTTACAGGAAGCATAGGTACTTCCGCCAGCGGTGGTCAGGCGATGGAAAATGGGCAATTATTTGCTCCGGTAGGTGATCAAATTACAGCAACTTTCACTAGTGCGGCATTTGCCGATACCTGCTCTGCAGTCATCAATATTATTCCGACTTCACAAACCAAACAGTTGTATCTCAGTGGAACGGGGAGTGGGGCATCGTCCACCAAAGGCCTCGATCGGATAGATCCTGTTGCTTCTCAAGATGGCAGTACCGCTACTACTGAAATACTCTCACAAGGAGGTACGGCGACAATTAGCCAGGTAGCATCTCCAGCCGTTTCCACCGCTCCCAGAACAACAACCTCTCATAGTTTTGCATACGACTCGGGCTTGACGGGAACTGATCGTGTTCTGATGGTCGGCATTTCCTATCGTAATCAGGATAGTGAAACTGTCAATTCGGTGACTTACGGAGACAGTACAATGACCTTAGTTGGGACAGCTCAGAGAGGTGAAAATGCCCGAATTTACCTCTATCGTTTAGTCGACCCACCAAGAGGATCATTCAGCTTATCAGTTACCTGGAGCAGTCAGATTAACGAAAGCGCTGTCATTGGAGTGGTCAATTATGCTGGAGTCAATCAAAACACACCTACAGGTACCTTTAATTCACAAAATGGCGATAATGAAAATCCCAATGTCTCGGTAACTTCTGCTGCTGGACAACTAGTATTTGGAGTGGTCGGAGGCAGGTCCGATTTGAATTATTCGGTCACGGGTGGCGGTACTTCCCTATGGAGTGAAATACCACAAAGCGAAGAAACAACCGGAGCAGGACAATCTAAGTTAGGAGCTTCTCCAAATGTTTCACTTTCCTGGAGTGGTTCAGATGCTCACTGGGTGGCAGGAGGGGTTTCTCTGCTGCCAGCCACCCTGGTGGGTAATACTTCAGTGACTTTTGTGCAAGACCCGGTTCTGTGTGAGTCCTTTACCCTGCCCTTGAATGGAGAAGTGACGGTCGCTACCTATGTTGATCTTTCAAGCGGATCTTTTTCGTCACCACCATTAGTTACCGTAGATCTGCAGTATGGGTCTGGACCTACTACTATCATCACACTCACAGATCCTGTCTATGATGCAGGTCTCAGCACCTTGACGTGGACTGGCTTCATATCACCATCCGAAATCACCATTCCCGCTGGTGATGCCATCACCCTCAAGATTACCTCCTCCGAACCTTCGGCGGCTTTTGCCATCGATTACGATAGCCAAAACAAACCTTCCAAGATCGATTTGCAGACAACTACCTTCATCGGAATCGACAGCATTGTTATTTATGATGATACTTATCCCGCCGGTAGTCCGATCAGCAGTGCAATAGCTGGCGATCAGGTTTATATCCGTACCTATGTCAGCGATCCTTTTGGTTCCTTCGATATCGATTCACTTCAGCTGAAAATATTGGACGAAGGCATGACCCCTATTCTGACGGAAGGTCTTAATGACTTAGATACCATCCTCACACTAGGTTGTACGAAAGTCTACGAATATTGCTGGCAAACGCCTCCGTCACCCGGTAACTACAGCATTCAAAACGTGGCCCATGAAGGTTTAGAGCAAATTGTTACGGATACTCTAATCAAAGTTTTACTGATTGATGAGTTGGATTTAGGAACCGAATGCCAAAGTCAGTTTGTGGATATGACTTATGCAGCAAAAATGACTTTTGATCCCAATGAGAACATTTGCGTGCAAGTGATTGATGCGGATCAGGATCTCAATACCAGTGTCATCGATACACTTGTCATTACTGTCTCGTCGAGTAGCGGAGATCAGGAAACCTTTGAGATTCTTGAGAGTGGCATGAGTACCGGTGTATTCCAGGGATGCCTTATGGCAAGTACCACTCTGGGCTCCGGTCACGACAATTCGATATTGCTCGCACCCCCTGGGGCTCTCTTGACATTAAGATATATAGATCCAGATAATGAACTAGACATCTGCGAATCAAACGCGAACATTTTGGATGCCAATCCAAATTATGTAGTCACCAAGTCACGTATTGTGCCCAGTGACAGTATTGCCATTGTTGACGACCTCATTCAGTTTAATATTACCTTTTCTAACACTGGAAATTCGGCGATAACTCAGTATACGTTGACCGATTATTTTGATCCACTCTGTCTGCAGTTTGACTCCGCCACACTTGCTGGTACCATCGTTTCTCCCACGTCAATGGGAGGTGGATTCGTAGCATGGGATCAAAATGTACTGGGCCAAATCTCAACCGGGAATGCGATCACATTGAGTCTTTTTTTCACAGCCATAAATGACTGTGCTCCTTATACAACCGACACGATAGCGGCATCCAATGTGCAAGACGAGTTCAGCCAATCAATTGGCAATAAATCAGATTCCGCCAGCGTGACCATTACAGATCCCAAAATATCAGTCTCCAAAAAATTGAAAGGAGATGCTTCGCCTTTAGATACGGTAGTCATAGGTGACACAGTTACTTTTTCTATCGTACTGAAAAATATTGGTAGCACGACAATAAGCGAACTTCCTCTTTCGGATGTCTATGATGCAGCTTGTCTGCGGTACGTCAGTGCCTCAATGCCACCAGCTGGAGCTGGTGGGGGTAGTATTCTCTGGAATTTAGCCCCGCTCAATGTAGATGATTCAATTGTCATCAGCGTTGTATTTGTTGCGGAAGGACCATGCCTTCTTTCCCTAAACACCGCAGAAGTTTCCTTCGCGAAAGACATCAACAATACTGCTGTTCCCTCAGCAGAAGGGCAAAGTGGGGTGACGATATATGGCGTGCCTGAAGCTAACAATGATTACGACACGACCGCTGCTAATTCCTCAGTGGTCGTGTCAGTTTTGACAAATGACTCAGACCTCGAGAACAATATCGCACCTGAGTCGGTAGATACATTGATTGGTTTCGGTCCTAATCATGGTCAGGTGATGTTTAATGCTTCAATGGGTTCCATAACCTATGTACCTGAAGAGAACTTTGCCGGCCGGGATAGTTTTCAGTACGTGGTCTGCGATTCAACTCCCCCCTCTTTTGGACCACTTTGTGACACGGCTACGGTGTATGTGACGGTGACTTCCGAGCCGATCGTGGCGGTGAACGACACGGTGATGACGGCGGCGAACACGTTGAGGAACGTGCCGGTGGCGGCGAATGATATACCCGGGCTGGTGGGCTTGGATACGGCGAGTGTGGAGATCGTGATTGGAGGGGAGCCGACGCGGGGCATGGCGACGGTGTTGCCGGATGGTACGATTGACTATGAGCCTACCGAGCACTTTGCCGGTCTTGACAGCTTCCGTTATGTGATCTGCGACAGCATCATG
>JAHELJ010000024.1 GCA_024644235.1 Lewinellaceae bacterium | reverse complement strand
CCAAGGGTTTTCGGGAGCGGGCAGAACATATGATTCGCATTTCACCAGCAGCCCTTTCGGATCAGATGATAGAATCATCCGACCATTTCGTTCGATTCATCCGCCGCGAAGCGCTTGGTACTGTGTTGGTGCTGGCTCCCTGGAACTATCCCTACCTCACTGCCGTCAACGTAGTTGTCCCGGCGATCCTGGCAGGAAACACTGTCATTCTAAAACATGCCCAGCAGACGCCCCGCTGTTCCGAGCGGTTTGCAGAAGCATTTCACGCCTCCGGATTACCCACCGGGGTTTTCCAGGCGCTTCATCTGACCCATGAGCAGGTGGAGAGGATGATCAAAGACAAAAGAGTTAGCCAAGTCTCGTTTACCGGATCAGTAGAAGGTGGGAGAGCAATCCAGGCTGCTGCCAGTCAAAGATTTGTCGCAGCTGGCCTGGAAATGGGCGGCAAAGACCCTGCATATGTTTGTGCCGATTGTGACATAAACTATACAATTGAAAATTTGGTGGATGGTGCCTTTTTCAATTCAGGACAGTCTTGCTGTGGAGTCGAAAGAGTCTATGTTGATGAGCAAATCTTTGATGATTTTATAGAGGGCTTTGTCGATCTGACTCGACAGTACAGATTGGGAAATCCGATTCATCAAGAAACAACTCTCGGCCCGATGGTGAGAATTTCAGCTGCCAGGTACGTGCAATCCCAGATCGATCAGGCCACATCAAAGGGAGCCAAGTGTCTTATCGACTCGAGCTCGTTTGAAATGCACCGACCAGGATCACCCTATTTAGCTCCGCAAGTGCTGATCGATGTCGACCATACCATGGATATCATGAGGGAAGAAACATTTGGCCCGGCAGTGGGGATCATGCCGGTCAGGAATGAAGGCGAAGCCATTAAACTGATGAACGACAGTCGTTATGGACTCACAGCCTCTATCTGGACTTCCGATGCTGAGCGGGCAAGGCGGCTGGGAGATCTGCTGGATACTGGTACCTGCTATATGAACCGATGCGATTATCTCGACCCAGCCCTTACCTGGACCGGGGTGAAAGATTCAGGAAGAGGCGCTACCTTATCGACATTAGGCTTTGATATGCTCACCAGACCAAAATCCTTTCACCTAAAAGTAACTACCTGATGAAGGCAGGGCTGTTGCTGTGTGATGAGGTGCCTGCAGCTTTACAGCGATATGGAGGCACATATCTTGAGATGTTTCAGAAGTTGTTCCCCGAATTGGAGTTTCGTCTATTCCATTTATTGAAGTACGAGTTTCCCAAAGATCTGCACGAATGTGAAGTTTACATGACGACTGGCTCGAGGTATTCAGTCTATGATCAAGTGGATTGGATCGATCGATTGCAGCAATTTGTTCGCCTTTTGTACCAGAGTGACAAGCCATTTGTCGGTGTCTGTTTCGGACACCAGATGATCGGACAGGCCTTAGGAGGTGAGGTCAGGAAAAGCAGCAAAGGATGGTGCATCGGTTTGCATTCATTCAAGATCAATCACTCAAAAGATTGGATGGATCCGCATCAGTCTGAGATCAGATTGCTGATGAGCTGCCAAGATCAGATCACTACTGTTCCTGATGGGGCTGAAGTACTGGCAAGTTCTGAAGACTGCCCATATGCTCTCATTCAGGTAGGTCGTTATACCCTGGGCATCCAGGCACATCCGGAACATCCAGCGTCTTTCAATCGTGCCATATTCGAATCCAGAATGGATCGGATCGGAGTGGAAAAAGTGGAGGAGGCGAGGGAGAGCTTTTCTAATGAAATTGATCAGCAGTTATTCGCTCGGTGGGTGATGAATTTTTTGGAGAACTGTGGAACAGTTTAACTGCGGAATTGGGTGATCATAAGTTTAAGTTTAAGTTCAAGTCTAAGCTTAAGATTAAATTCAACTTTTTCCACAAACAAAATGACATCGCCTGCAAAAGCTATCATGCGATCCAGATAATCAGATTTTTTATCCACTATTATTAGTTCTCGTGGTCTTAGACTTCGACTTAAACTTAGATTTTACCTTAGCCATAAACTTAGACTTCTCTTCACCTCTTTAACTCCCTTTGCCCTAAATGCACATCCGCAAAATCCAGGTACTGCTCCCAATCCCAGGTCGTGATGTCGTGAGGTCCGGAGCGAATGTGATAACCCATTTGGCCACTCCAACGTCTCTCATTCGTCGCTGGTAGTTCGTGGTTCTCAATGACATCGAAACCAAATAGTTCATAGGTTGGGCCTGCATGAACAAGCGATATATACTCACCTCTCGGATCTGCCCAACGGTCATCTTCCGCACTGGCAACGTATACTGGGCGGGGCGCCAAAAGAGCGAGAAGCATGTGCTGGTCGACAGGCAACTCGTTCTCTTTGTCGTTGAAGTTGTGAAAACGTTTGCAGAACCAATGTGGAAACCGCTCATTGATCTGTCTGACGGTTTCGCCATACTTTCGACGTGAAAGGGCTGCGCCCCCACAACCGGAGTTATTGGAGATCACAATGGCAAAGCGTTGGTCCATAGCTCCTGCCCACAATGCAGCTTTGCCGAGGCGAGAATGTCCCAGAAGGGAAACCCGATCGTGATCGATATCTTGGTCGGTTTCGAAGTAGTCCATCGCCACGGACAGTCCGGCAGCCCAAGCAGAAATGCCGCTGAAGGCAAGCTCATGGCGTCGCCTTTGATCGACTAGAATACCATGAATTCCGTTTTCAAAATTATCGTCATAGTCGGGATCAAGATCACCATAGTAGATTGTAGCGAGCCCATATCCGCGTTCGAGAATGAGTTCTACCGGCCAGCGGTGAGCTCGTAGGCCTCTAGATCCTTCTGTAGCCCTATTGTTGAAGATATGTAGGTCATTGTTGTTTCGAACGTAATGGTCCGTGATATCTATGCCCGAATCCACGTGGATGGTATGATTTCCATAAAAGTTAAGCCCAAAAAAAATCGGAGTTGGATTTGGATCCGCCTTGGGTAAATAGATCAGAACAGACATATCCGCTGTATCGCCTTCGTGCACAAAATGAATAGTGATCTGCTTTCTTATGGCCACTCCATCGAGTGCTTCGGTCGCCACATCGACCCGGGAGACTTCGGTTTGTACGATATTAAGCGGATAAGATCCGTATACGAAATCACTGAATTTCTGCAGGATCTCAGGTCGCCTGATGTCCATCCAATCAGATTGATCTTCAATCGACTGCCCACCATCAGAGGTGAGGAGATCTGGCAGTTCGTATGCTGGCACTTTGGATTCATCATAGATGGGTTGGGCAGCAAGGGTGCCCAGGAAGAAGAAAAGGGCAGGAGTCAAAATTTTCAGAATCTTCATTGCACTATACGTTCAGACCGGATCGATAAGTAAATACAATATCAGAAAATTTCCAGGGCGAGGCCTTCAATTCTTTTATTTCAATTTGTCTGCCTTCAAGTGTATATCGATTGGGATAATGGTCCATGCTTTTTAAAGCCTCCCGGGCTGTTGCAATCAGTCTCTTATTGAAGAAGGAGAAACCCAATAGGTGCTCCAATTTCATGCATGCAAGGCTAATGACTCTGATTCCGATCGCAGTTTGATAAAAGTGTTCGATCAAGTGAGCATAATGAAGCGAGACCAATACGGTCGGGACTCTCATCTTTTTACACGTCATTCCCAATTCTGGAAGGCTCCCGAATTCTCCTCCTTCAATATCGATTTTGATCAGTGATATTTGATCAGGCTTTACCTCTAGATCATGAAGAAGTTTTTCAAGTGTCATCGTCTCTACGATTTGATCAGACAGTTTGTCCCGGGTCCGCTTAAGGAGGCTGGAACTAGATGTACCGTATTGGCTTCGGGCATACAATGTGCTGCTGCCTAAACTTGCAGAAATGGCAACCGGAAGTACTTTGATTCGATCCCTGAGACCGGGATTCAATTCGATGTTTTGCAGTAGTTTTTGGTGGGCTAGAGGATCCGGTTCTAGTGCAATTACACGAGCACCTTTGGCCGCAGCAAAGAGGGTAACGGGACCAATCCAGGCGCCAATGTCTATAAAGATATTATCCGGTTCCAGGCACGATTCCAAAACATTGAATGTGCCGGGTTCCCAATTTCCACCATTGAGGAATTCCCAGAAGGGTTCATCTTCTGTGACCTCGAAGCTTGCATTATTGATATTAATCTTCACCGGGAGGCCATTGATCATGGCGTTGGCTAAAAAATAGCTTCCAGCAATTTATTCAATCCCTCGCCGGTTGCTTCCTTATCTACGGCGATAATGATTCCATTTTGGTCTACCAATATTGGTTTGGGAATTGCCGCAAGCTGAAAATCGCTGGCCAATTCACTCTCAAATCCTTTTGGTTCGTAGGCATTGATCCATGGTAAATCTTCGTCCTCCAGAAAGCTTACGAGCATATCCTGGTTTTGATCTAAAGAGATGCTTAATACCTCAAAGCCGGAAAGCTGGAATCTTTCGTAGGCAGATCGGATGTTTGGAAATTCGGCTATGCAGGGTTTGCACCAGGTAGCCCAAAAATCAATGAGGGTGGTCTTTCCGAGAAGATCTTCCTTAGCGAGTTTTTCACCTGTGGGAAATATAGCCACCTGGAAATCAGGTATTGTTTCCCCATTTTTTATCACTTGCCAGCTGTCGTCATGTAGGAATTCTTCAGATCCGAACTGGAGCATCAATTCAATCTCCTCTACTTCACGGATGGTACGATAACCTGATCCAGGTACAGAATAGACTTCCCCATATGGAAAGGTAAATTTACCTACCGACTTAAACTCGCTAAAATGGCGAACACCGGTGCCATAGGCTGAGGGTTCAATTTGAGCAATAAGATGTCCATTGTTCTTGTCATAGAGATAAGAGACTCCGGAGGAAGTATCAAGCAGATTGGTCACAGAAATATCATTGAAAAGCGTGTCTTGAACATCAAGGGTATGAGATTGTTCCAGCAGTTCAAGAGATGAATTGATATAGACTTCCTCTAAGTCCATGGCTGTAGAGGCGATAGGTTTGCCGTCAGCTATTTTGTAAAAGTAACTTCCGGCATCGTTGGTGATAGTCATCTGTATCATGGAATCTTGAAGATAGGTTTCCGTCCGCTGTAAACTGGGTATAGCTATCTTGCGTACTTCAGAAACAGTAGACACTGTATTCCCTCCAATTTCGGTTGATATTTTGGAAATGATTTTGATCTGTTCCAGATTTTGCCAGGCATCAATACCACCGGTCATTTTGAGATTCTGTTTGAGAACTTGGGCTGAATGATCAGTAGTCCCACACGAATAGAATAGCAAAAAAATGAATAAGAGTTGTGTCAGTTTTACCATGTTAGTTCAATCGCTTTTGATATCAAAGATGGTCTTTACCGGACAAAAGTTGCATTTGCCGATTGTTCTCAGCGTTTCCGCCGAGAATTTAGGGGGAGCTTATCTTCTTATTGAAGGAATGCAAATGTACAGCGTTACGTTTTCAAACTTTTGGCGAGGACGCCAAAAGCAACCGGTGTTTTTCCTGGCGTCTCCGCCGAGAACTAGTATGAACGTGCATTTCTCTATTCGACAAGGGCCTCCAAAGCAATCGCGCTCACTTCAACAGTTCCACAGTTCCACACTTCCACACTTCTGATCGGTTGTTCTTGGTGTCTCCGCCGAGAACTTTGTGAGAACGTATACCTTTTATTGAAGGAATGCAAATGTACAGCGTTACGTTTTCAAACTTTTGGCGAGGACGCCAAAAGCAACCGAGGTTTTTCCTGGCGTCTCCGCCGAGAACGTTATGCGAACGTGCTTTAATAGTCAGTTGTTCTTGGCGTCCCCGCCGAGAACTAGTATGAACGTGCATTTCCCTATTCGACAAGGGCCTCCAAAGCAGCCGAGGCCACTTAAACAGATACACGATTCAACAATTCCACTCTTCAACCCTCATCACTCATCCTTCAACCGAAAAGCGACCATAAAGCCAAGGGTAGCTGACATGCTATAAGGTGATGCAACAACCAATCCTGTCACCGGGGTTATGCTGTGCAGTTCATAGCCTTCAGAACTTTTCTCGAGGATCAAAGCTTCAAGTTCTTTCGATGCCGTAACTCCATCCACATTGCCTTTCCTGTACATCCCGGATGACTTTGCCAACCGGCTGCAATCGTGATATACAACTTGATAGGAGTACATAGGTTTTCTTTATCCGGAACAATATATGAGGAATCATATGAAGACAAGAACATTCAGTAGGGTATTACGATATTTTTTAATGTGTCATTGGCAATAAATGTCATTTATTGCTTATCTTCAGCGAATTATACATTCAGACTATCTTTTATATGAAGAGTTTTGTCTTATTAGCTTTGTGGGTGCTGGGAGTGATAAGTTGGTACAACCCGCTGCAATTTCTAGTTGCATCTATTGAGCCAAATGAGTCATGTGAGAATGCGATCCGATTGCATTGCGGTGATGAAGAAACTGGATCTAATTTGAATACCACCCCTCTTTCTGAAGTGCTCAACGATTGTATTGCTGAAGATACAACCACTTATCTGGGAGCTCTATGGTATTCCTGGATTGGAACGGGAGACAGCTTGCATTTGATTGCTTCGGCAGTGAAATCAGCTGGAAGCAGCAATTTCATCGATCTGCATGTTTATGAGAGCTCCGGAGCCGATTGTGACGCCATTTGCATAGGCGGAGCATATGATGTAGATGAAAATCCTCCGGTTACAGTCCCTTTGAGGACCCAACCGGGCAAAACATATTATATGATGATCGGTACTTTCCACAATGGTAATCCCACTCCGAACATCGAATCGTTTAGCATTTCCCTGATCTGTGTTTGCGGTGATTCGGATCTATCCTTTATGCCCATGTACAGCTTTGAGAACGGCGATACTTATTCATTCCGAACCGACCAGACTATTTATGCAGAAAACACGATTGTGACCGGTAGCAATATTGCCTACGATGGAGGAACAAGCATTACACTCGGACCTGGATTCGATGTAGAGCAAGGGGCTGTTTTCGCTGCTTCGCCGGAAGGGTGTCTCGTTCCAGCAAGACTGCCTGGCTCAGGTGATGAAGGCTCTGCATTGCACACATGCGAAGATGGTAAAGAAAAGAAGCGAAGAAGGCGATCCTCAATTAGGTAATCAGAATTCCCTTCTTTCAATCAAGCGTTCGCTTCAGAACCGCTCCAGCCGGCATGATCTCCAGGTGTTGGATTTGTGAAAGCTTCTGAAGAGTCTCCTCCAGGTATCCAGCACTGATTGGGCCCCATCCTTCATCGTCAAGGCCATGAAGATTAAGTATCAACCAGCCTCCTGGCTCATTTAGAAAGCTGTTAATCTGTTCTTCCATCCATAAATCTCCGTTGCCCGGTCCGAACGCCGAACAACCCAAGATCAAGGGCTCAGTATGGTGAGGAATTGGATTATTCGCTGCACCTCTTGTTCGTACAGCTCTTACCCTCGATAATGCGAATGTCTCTAATTCGGGGGTACTACTATTAAAAGGAAAATTGAAGACAGCATAAGTGGGATCATAGCCGACAAGATGCTCCTCGAAGTAGTCAAGACATTTGTTGATCAGGTTCTTGGCATTTTCCAGTGGCTCCCGGGCCAGATTGCGGTGTTGCCAGCTATGTGGCATCACCTCGTGTCCTCTACTCACCAATTCGGTCCAATCGTCGAAGTTTCCCATCAGCTCTGGCAATATCCACTGATCCACGGCTTTGAAATCAGAGAAATGCCCGGTTGCAATGACATTGAAGCAGGCACTCAGGCCATAGGCTTCATACAGTTCTGCGATCCGGAAATAGGACTTTTTGAATCCATCATCAAAACTGAGGGTCAAGATATGAGTCTTTGCGATACTGAAGAGGGAGGGATATCCAAGAGACATGGCTGCAGTAGAGCCAAGTTTAAGAAAATCACGGCGGCGAAGTAGATCAGATCTCATCTTTCTTCAGTGCTTGTACGGCAAAGTCTGCCGCCCGGGCAGCAATCGCCATGTAGGTGAGGGATGGGTTCTGGGTAGATGTCGAGGTCATGCAGGCTCCATCCGTGACGAAAACATTTTTGCAGGAATGCAGTTGATTCCATTGGTTTAGCAAAGAAGTTTCGGGATCGTGACCCATGCGAACGCCGCCCATTTCATGAATGTCCAGTCCGGCTGCCTGCTTAGTATCGCGAGTGGTGATATCAGTGAATCCCGCTTTTTCATACATCTCGGTAAACTGTATGAAAAAATCCTGAATCATTTTCTCGTCATTTTCATCATAGTCCATCGAAATCTTTATCAATGGCATTCCCCAGTCATCTACCTGTACGTCATCCAATTTGACATAGTTGCTTTCCTTTGGTATCGTCGCGCCCATCATGTGCGAGTTGATCCTCCAGGGCCCCTTGAATTCGGGCTTCGTTCCAAGTATACTGTCTCTTAGGGTTTCACCAAAACCGGTAGGTTCACCTCCCTCTTTCCATCTTGAAGCACCAAAGCCGGATGCATATCCACGGAGAAAATCAGTCTCCTGCCGGTATACATTCCGAAAACGTGGGACGTAACCACTGGTCGGAATACGTCCTTTTACAGCTCTGTCTCCAAAATCTTCGCAGATTGCGTTGATCTTTGCCCGGTAATTGTGAAAAGCAACATATTTACCCAATAGTCCATTATGATTGCCAAGTCCATCTGGAAAATGTTCTGATCTGGAGTTTAGCAAAATGCTGATCGTGTTGATTGCTCCTGCATTCACAAAAATTACATTGGCGGTGTATTCGATAACTTCTTTCGAATTGGCATCGATTACCCTCACCCCTCTGGCCTTTCCATCGTCTGGATTAAAGAGAATGGACTCAACCACTGAGTGTGGTCTGAGGGTCAGATTGCCTGTTTTTTCGGCCCATGGAATGGTTGAAGAGTAGGCGCTAAAGTAACCGCCAATGGGACAACCCCGCTCGCACTCGGTTCTGCTAACACATTGACCTCGACCTTGCTGAAGATGTATTTCTTGCGGCTGGCTTAAGTGCGCACATCGGGCGAAAACCATATGGCGGCCAGGAAAATGATTTTTAAGCACCTGTTTGAAGTGATCATGCACGCAGGTTAGGTCCCAGGCCGGCAGAAATTCACCATCGGGAAGTATGTCTAGTCCATCACGATTGCCGGCAATGCCCACAAACTTCTCCACTTTGCTATACCATGGTGCAAGATCTTTGTAGCGAATCGGCCAATCCACTGCAAAGCCATCGCGGGCTGGCCCTTCAAAATCAAAGTCACTCCAACGCTGAGTTTGTCTTGCCCACATGAGAGACTTTCCACCAACCTGGTATCCCCGGATCCAATCAAAAGGTTTATCCTGGATGTAAGCGTGCTCAGTATCCTTTACAAAGAAGTGAGCATTGTCTTCCCGATAGGCATAACATCTGGCAATCGATGGATTCTCCTGTTGGATTTTATGAGGCATCTCTCCGCGATGTTGAAACTCCCAGGGATTTTTAGTAGCAGTGGGGTAGTCCCTAATGTGCTTTACATCCGGGCCTCGCTCCAGCAATAGTGTTTTCAGGCCTTGCTCGCAAAGCTCTTTGACAGACCAGCCCCCACTCATTCCAGCTCCTATGACAATGGCATCAAAATGATTCGACATACCACCAGTTGATTTAAACGTTGATACAAGGTTCATAAGGCTCGGGGATCATCTGGTATTCCCGGTATTCGGTCATGTAATATTCGGAGGAAGTCAGATTCCGGATAGAAAGATTTCTCACGGAACTTATAAAATAGATCAGATCTTCCTTCGGCGCAGCTTCTTCGAGGGCAGTCTGCACCACGGTGGTGACCTCACTGGCATCTGCTTTCTTTATCTTGAGCCGACTCTCCTTCATCAACATTTTGTACTGCTCAAATCCTGTCGCGAATTGCCGGATTTGTCCTGTTGATGAGCAATCATTGACCATGGTCATTATGAAGCTAACAGGATCTCCGATCTTTTCTGACACGCCTTCAATGGGAAGAAAAGCCTCACTGATCCTGCCCAGGTAATCTAAATGTTTGTCATTGAGCTTGAGCTTACCATCTGCTAAGAATTCGATGACATTGCGGTCTGCACATCCGGTAAGAAAAATGGTGGCACCAGAGGCAAGAACGATATTCCGGACGGCTTCTCTGCGATCCATGTTTGACTGTTTAGCCGAATATACGATTCATTGCCACTGTTCAAAAATTGTGTTCAGAGGAGGTGAAAGGCATCGGGGTAAACTACTTTACCCCTTATGTCTTTTAATGCGCCCCTTTGCAGTTCCAAGACCATTGCATTTGGATCAGGGACGTCGAATGGAAACGAGATATTGAAGTCGCGTGCTCTTTTGTAGCCAAATCTCGGATAGTATTTCTCGTGACCAATCAGCACGATTGAGCGATACCCGAGTCTTAATGCCTTGATATGGGCCTGTCGAATCAGCTCACTTCCGATTCCCCGGCCTTGATGGTCCGGTAAAACTGCCATTGGTGCCAAGGCAAGAGATACAAAGCTTTCATTTTCATTCTTTATGAGCACCTCGCTGAGAAGTATATATCCTACTACTTGTCCATTTAATTCCGCCACCAGAGCAAGCTCATCAATGAAATGGGGAGATTGTCGGAGATGCTCAACCAGCACATGTTCGGAGGAGCTTTGAGATGGGCCTGAAGCAAAGGCTGAATTAAGCAGTGCTCTTACATAGGCATAATCCTTCGGCTCCTCTTTTCTTATGATCAGATCACCGTTCATGTATTCAAAAGCGATTGGGTGAATCAGGTAGATTCCAGATGGGATGATCAAGTCCATGCCGACGAAAGATCTTTGAAGCTTCTTCCGTTGTCCATTTCCGCCAATCCGCAGATCGGTGTTTCCCGTACCAATCTCTGGCGAAGGGCCAGATTTTATGCACTGGTTGAACATCTCCCTTGGGTATGAAGTATCGCTTGCACCAAATGTCCACCTCTTCCACACGTTGAAAGAGCAGCATGGTGCTACAGGTGTAGATCACATTGTCCCAGGCCTTTTGCATGGGAATGGGAAAATGGACGACATAGTCCTGGTGGTCCACTTGGTTACCCTTGATGGTGAGTTTGACAGGATTGCCTTCACCACCAGACGTGGTATGGATGGTGACCGGATGATCAACCAAGGCGGCTATACCAAGAGAACACCATGCACAGTTGCCCCACCATCTTCGCTTTCCAGATTCAACACTGAAAAGTGTTGGAGCCGTTGAGAATGGATGCATTACCCATATTTTGCTGCTTCGGGGATGAAGTACAATTCCGTGATCTTCTTCCAGATCCTTTAGGCACTGCGCCACTTCATCAAGACTGGTTTCGAGCTCTTGACTTATCAGGTCGATGCCCGGAGCATAACCATGTTCAATGAAGTATTCGATGATATAATGATGCAGGGAAGATTTTGTGATCACCTCATTCGGTCTTTTCCGGGATTTCAATTTCTTCGTCCCAAATATATTTTCCAAACCATTGCCAGTTGTGCCACATGGCAGCCAAGCGCTCTTTGGGCTTGGTAATCCCGTGTCCGAATCCCTTATAGATTATCAACTTGGTATCAACACCGACATCTTGAAGTCCCTGGAAGAGTTCGTATGCATTAGCAGTAGGCACCCTCTTATCAAACTCTCCATGCTGGATCAACGTAGGTGTAGATGAGTTTTTGATATTGGTCATTGGCGATGTCCTTTCGTAGATTTCCTTATCAGACCAGGGAGTGGCCTTGAGATATTGCCGGGTGAACGGATGAATGTCAGTATTGACATAGTACGTCATCCAGTTGCTGATCCCTGCTCCTACCGAGATAGCGCTAAACAGTTTTGAGTTCGTTGACAGGAAAGCCGAAATATATCCGCCTTGACTCCATCCCATCGCTGCAACTTTTTCGGGATCTGCAATGCCCTGATCGATGAGATGTTGCACTCCCGATTCTACATCCCAGGCGTCACCCACACCTAGATTTCGCACATTGAGTGACCGGAATTCTTCACCATAGCCTGCCGATCCCCGATAGTTAGGTAGTAAGGCTATTGCTCCCTTGTTCAACCATTGTACCAGGGGATAGACATATCCCTGTACGGGGCCGGGCGTGGAAATGCCCGTCGGACCGCCATGAGTGGCCACCATAAGGGGATAGGTCCGAGAGGGATCAAAGTCTTTCGGTTTCAACAGTACTCCTTCTATTTGCGTCCCATCCTCGCTGTTCCAACGGATTACTTCGCTTTGTGCTACCGACCATCCACCGATCTGATCGGTGCTCGATGTCAACTGGCGACTATTTCCTGCAAGATCTGATAAAAAGATCTCTGTGAGGCTATTGTCACTATTCCCGTAGTAGGCCAGATGTTCTCCAGACACTGATGTGGTGAAGTTGTAGATCCGGTTCGGAGTGTGTGGCAGAAGTTCGGATAATCCCGTAACGGGATTTACCCGCAGCAGGTTCCGGTTTGTCTTCTGCCAAGCCAGCCCAAAAATTCCCGATTTGGTCCAACGCAGCGGTCCGATATCCTCGTCGATGTCTGTAGCCAGCTGTATGTCGTCTGTGCCATCCAAGTCAATCCGGAAGATCAGGTTGTTCTTGTAGTAGTTGGAGACAGTGTCATCCAGGTGAGTAGAATAAAGAATCGAATTTCCATCTGGCGACCAATCAATGAATCCGTCGTAGCTGGCATTATTGACCAGGAGGACCAGTTTTTCTTGGTCAACATCATAAATCGAAATATCTGATTTGAAAAAGCTATTGATCAGAGGATCGGTACGGTGCTCTATGGCTATCTTTTTCCCATCAGGTGACCATTTAAAATCGGTGATATGACGAGCGAAACTATCGATCATAATCTTTGGTTTTTGGGACTCTTTATAGCTGCTGTCTTCAAGCTGAGCCGGCAGGACGACATCCGTGAGACGATCGGGAAAGAACGAAAGCGTCCAGAGCTTTGCATTTGAAAACTCCTGATCCTCAATCACAAAAGCACCGTATTTATCTTTTCTTGTTTTTTGCACCTCATCCAAATCCTCTGATAAAAGCAGTCCGATGCTTAATCCATCGGGCGACCACTCGTATCCCCTGATGTTCTGTTTCAGATCGGTAACCTGGAAGGCTTCCCCCCCGGCAGATCGTATCACGTGCAGTTGGGATCTTTCACCCCTTTTTGAGGAAAAGAGAATCCAATCACTACCAGGCGACCAGCGCGGCCCCGAACTACTTCCTTTTGGATTGTTAGTAAGTGGGATAGGTGTGCCTCCGTTTTTTGAGATCCATAATTCACTGTCATAGCTATTGTCTTTCCAGTCTGCCGCACGCACTTCGAAGACAATATGTTCTCCGTCCGGAGATATTACAGGCATTCTAACTGCCTTCAAAGAGATCAACTCTTCAAAACTGGGATCATGTTGAGCTGATGATGGGAGGTAGATCACCACCGCAAATAGCAGAAGTAAAAATTTACGCATGTTGGTTCATTTATTCTGGAATGATATTTCCCTGATCATCCAATTTAAGATAGGGATTGAAGGCAATTTCCCAAAGGTGGCCATCCGGATCAGCGATGTAACTGCTGTATCCTCCCCAGAAAACTTCCTGTGGCTCCTTGACCACGTCTGCACCATGTAGGCGAAGGTAGTTGATCGTTTTATCCACTTCTACTTTACTCCTGCAATTGTATGCCAAGGTATACCCTTTGAAACCGGAACCGGCTGGATCGACTGCGGCATCTTCCGCCAGTTTATCTCTGGGATATAATGACAACAACATTCCATTAAGCTGAAAAAAAGCTATGCTTTCATTACTTGATTTTGTTTCGCTCCAGCCAAAAGCTACTCCATAAAAGGCTCTTGATTCCTCAAGATTTCGTACACCTAATGCAACTATTGTTAGTCTTTGTTCCATTACTTATTCTGTTTCGGTAGATGGGCCGCAAATTAAGTTTTTAGAAAGCAACACTTGCGGGGCTTCCCAACATAAGCCTGTGTAAGAGTAAGCACTGCTACCTCATTGCCGATTCATAAAACATGGTATCGATGGCCAAATGCTCTTCAATTTGCTCTCCATGTCTTTGTATCACTTCTTCTCTTAGTTCACTATTGCCTGTATTGACATGGATGTCGGAACGGAGTGAGGTGCCAAAAAGTTGGTTGAACCTCTCTATTGAAGCTTTCATTTGATCGGAGAAGCCGATGTAATCGCAGCGATGCAGGTTTTCGATGGCTTGATTAATATTCTGCCTTTGTTCTCTGAATCCGAATTGATGGGCTTGTAGCCTACCAGCTATTTTCACACGCTTTTTTATTATCTGCTCCAAGGACAGTTGCTTAAGTGCGGAGTCATGACATTTGAGATGGACAATCTCCGAGACCACTCGATCAAAGGGGTCCCTGAGGAAAGTGAATAAGATAGGATTCTCAACCAAAGTAGAGGCAGCGTGGTAATCCAGGTGAGCGACGAACCAATTCCTTTGCTTTAACACATGGGGAAGACTTTGATTTACCAGTTGGTGTACTGATGTTTTTTCATTTCCCTTCAGCTTTAGAAAATATTCCAATGCATTGGGATAGAGTTCATGTGGATGGAGGGAATCCATAAGCGTCATATGCAATGAGGTTCCTCCCGTCTTTGGAATATGGATGAAGACAAATTGTCGCGACAGCTTATGTACTGATCTAGGATTTAATAAACCGATCGCAGAGGCCCGTATTATTCTCCTGAGATTAGCAATTCTATTTCCAATCATTAACTGTCCTCGAGGTTTATTCTGCTAATATTGGTAGATTTTGATCGGCCGGGGTTGAAGATTTTCCATTGATATGTCGGTTGACTGCTTTTATCTTTAGTTTTACTGTGTTGTCTGCAGCCATGATCAATTTGCTCTCAGGAAGTTATATTTCATTCAAACAAATCTAGAGATGAAGAGACGCCAATTTATGCAGAATACTGCAAAAGCAGGAATTACGTTCACATTTCTGCCAAGACATGTTCTGGGTGGCAAAGGATTTACAGCGCCTAGTGACAAACTGGACATAGCCGTCATCGGGGTTGGTGGCAAAGGGGGTCAGAATATTGCAGGTGCTTTCAATGGAGGCACAGATAACATCGTAACCCTATGTGACGTGGATGACCGGATGGCGATGGATGCTCGAAAGCAATTTCCCGCGGCATCGTATTACCGTGACTATCGGGAAATGCTGGAGAAGGAGGAATCGCGAATCGATGCAGTGATGATCAGCACTCCCGATCACATGCATGCAGTTCAGGCATTAGCTGCGATGAAACTTGGCAAGCATGTCTATTGCGAAAAGCCCTTGACGCACGATATCTATGAAGCACGAATCCTGACCCAGGCTGCTGAAAAATATCGGTTGGTGACCCAGATGGGAAATCAGGGCAGTAGTGGAGACAGTACCCGATATATCGAGTCCTGGGTCCAGGGTGGACTACTGGGGGATGTGCACAAGGTGCATGTCTGGACAAACCGGCCGACCTGGCCTCAGGGAATCCCATTTCCACAGGAAAAACATGAAGTGCCTGAGGAGGTGGACTGGGACCTATGGCTGGGAACCGCTCCTAAACGCGATTTCAATTCACTATATATCCCTGCTAATTGGAGGGGCTGGGTAGATTTCGGTACTGGAGCTTTGGGTGATATGGGATGTCACTTTATGGATGTGCCTTTTCGAGCCTTGAAGCTCGGATACCCTGTATCTGCTTATTGCAGTGCCTCATTGAAATGGAATGGATTCTTCGAAGCAAACAACTCAATGGATAGTTATCCGGCGGCTACCAAAATTCACATCAGATTTCCGGCAAGAGAGAATATGGTACCGGTGGAACTGATTTGGTACGATGGGGGTATTCAACCCGCGCGGCCTGAAGAGCTCTTACCAGATGAGCCTTTGGGTGAATGGAATGGAGGTATTTTGTTTGAAGGTTCACAAGGCAAGTTGATGGCTGGGCTGTTCGGTACCAATCCCACCATTTTACCCACCTCTAAGATGAAGTATATCAATCTCCCGGAACCCTCAAAGCCTCTGGTAGAGGGAGGAGAAGGTGGCCATCAGCAGCAGTGGGTAAAAGCCTGCAAGGAGGGATACGGAGCATACACCAGTTCGTCATTTGCCGAAGCTGGGCCTCTGACCGAAACTGTCTTGATGGGAAATCTCACAGTTTTAAGCTACAACTACGCCGAGCCTGTGGATAATTGGTTCAAGTGGGAGTACCCGGGAAGGAAGGAGCTGCTTTGGGATGGTGACAACATGAGAATTACCAATTTTGAACCAGCCAATCAATTTGTACGCCGAACCTATCGAGGTAGCTGGGATTTTGATCTTTAGACAGCATCAAAGGTATGACTGCAACGGTCGAGAAGTTGAACTTTCTGATTGGCGACAGTTTTGACTTGAAGAGCTATTGATATGGATGAAATTCATTATCTATACAGCTTTTATTATTTCACAAAAAGAACGCTTTAATGAAAAATCTGATTACGATCTGTTTGATGGCAGTTTGTGTAGCATGGGCTGGTATGGCAGTTGCGCAAGACAGTCCGGCTCCCTCTCCCGCCTCGACGCTTCAGCAAAAGGTAGGCTTGACCGATGTGACTATCGAGTATTCACGTCCCTCAATGAAAGGAAGGAGCATTATGGGAGGTCTGGTACCATATGACTCTCCATGGCGTACTGGTGCCAATGCAGCAACCAAAATTACCTTCAGTGACGATGTCACCATCGAAGGAAAGGATGTCATGGCAGGTAGCTATGCGCTATTGACTAAGCCAGGTAAAGAAAGCTGGGAAGTGCACCTTCACAAATACGACCAGGGAAGTCCTAATTCATACAACGGAAAAGACCCTGCTGTTAAGGTATCAGTGGCTCCAGAGGCCATTGACTGTACTGTGGAAAGTTTTCTGATCAATGTGGATGAGTTGAGAGATAAAGGTGCAACCATTCAACTGCTTTGGGAAAACACCATGGTACCCATTGCACTTGGTGTGAAATAGAAAACGGCAGCGCCAATCCTTGAAGTCCATGATTTCAATCATGGACTTTTTTTGTATATAGAAATCAATAGGATGGAAGAAAAAAAGGAGGTTAAAGATTCATTGAAGTCAGGATATTGTGAGGTGTCCAATTAACAAATAAATTGCTGAGCAGGACTATCGACTTGTAATTCTCAGAGTTGATGGAATCACCCAAATTCCGGGAACTGTCAATGCCGGGACAAAACTCCCATCGGATGCCCGATAGCTTTAGAGGGCACAATCTTTTATATTCTATTGTAAACCCATACCTTAAAGCATAGCTTTTTCACGCTATCAAAACGAATCACTTCGATGCACATCGTTATCCTCGGTAACGGGGTGGCCGGCGCTACTGCCGCCCGATTCATTCGCAAACTTAGCGATCATGATATCACCATGATCTCTGCTGAAACGGATCACTTCTTTTCCCGCACTGCTTTGATGTACATTTATATGGGGCACATGCGGTATCAAGAGACAAAACCATACGAAGACTGGTTCTGGGATAAGAACCGCATCAACCTGAAGCGGTCCTACGTAGAACGGGTCCACTTCGACGCCAAAACGCTGCATCTGCAGACCGGAGAGGAAGTTGCTTACGACAAGCTTCTCCTGGCCGTAGGATCAAAGCCTAACAAATTCGGCTGGCCAGGCCAGGACCTGGAAGGAGTAGGTGGACTATACAGCTTTCAAGACCTGCAATATATGGAAGCCTACAGCGAGGGACTCGAAAGGGCAGTGATCGTGGGGGGCGGCCTAATAGGAATCGAGATGGCGGAGATGTTTCACTCCCGCCACATTCCAGTCACCTTTCTCGTGCGCGAGAACAGCTTTTGGGATATGGTCCTCCCGCCGGAAGAATCAGAGATGGTCAATCGCCAGATCCGTCAAAACGGTATCGATCTACGCCTTAACACTGAACTTCAAGAGATCGTCGACGATGGTAACGGCCGGGTCTGTGCCGTGATTACCAAAGATGGGGAGCGTGTCGAATGTGGCTATGTCGGGCTCACTCCGGGAGTACATCCCAACATCGCTTTCCTAAAGGATACCGACCTGGAAACCGAAAAAGGTATCCTCACTGACGAATATCTGCGCAGCAACCTGGCGGACGTGTATGCAGCCGGCGACTGCGCACAGTTGCGCAACCCACCTGCAGGCCGCCGTCCGATTGAAGCTGTCTGGTACGTAGGGCGGATGATGGGGGAAACAGTAGCATATAATATGTGTGATCAACCGGTAGCTTACCAGCCCGGTATTTGGTTCAATTCTGCCAAATTCTTCGACCTGGAATATCAGGTGTATGGTACCGTCTTGGCCGATCCTCCAGATGAGCACACCTCTCTCTTTTGGGAACACCCGGAAGGCAACCGCAGCGTCCGTCTGGTATATCATCGCGATACGGGAGTTATTCTTGGATTTAACCTCATGGGCGTTCGGTACCGCCACGAAGTCTGCGAACGCTGGATCAAGCAGGAAGCATCTGTCGAAACCGTTCTGCAGAACCTGAAGTTGGCCAATTTTGATCCGGAGTTGTTTCGGGAATATGAGGCCGAAATTCTGCAGCAGTACCAGCAACAAACCGGTACGTCGCTCTCCATAAAAAAAGAGCGCAGCTGGAAGGAGGTATTTTCGTTTCTTCACCGGTGACGCAGATGGGATGTCGTGTATCGGACGCATCACCGGCTATTGGAACGGTATTATGGGAATAGTTAACATTTTGATCTGATGAGTCAACAAATTGAGCATAGCATGTCATTGGCCCATGCCGCCCCGCCGTTTACCGATACCTGGCAAAAAATAGCAGTGGCTGTTGGTGGGACTGGGTTGCTGATACTCTTTGTAGCAGGCTTCGGTGCCCTCCCTGGCAAGCAGTCGTTATTTCTGGGCCTTGCCCTGTTGCTGATGACGGTCGGAACTGCTGGCTATGCCTGGCGTGCCTACTTAACAACATCTGCAGGTATTAAGAACAACGGTGCCTTTTTCAGTTCACTAACAAACCGAGGACTGTCGGGCTGGATGGCGGGCATCGTTCTTACCGGATTTTATGTTCTGCTGTATTTTTATCCCAATTACCTCGGCCTGGGAAGAGACGGTGCCATGAATACTGGACTCATTGCACTTTTTGATCCTTTGAGTCAGATGCTAAAGGGTCAGCCGGCCAGCGAATGGTTTGTTTACGGAACACTTTACACACTGGCCATCCTTATTTTCGGAGTAAAGTTTATCTTGAAATATCGGCATAATCGCTATCAGGTCGTGCGTACTTTTTCGGTTATGTTCTTTCAGCTTGGTTTCGCCTTTCTTCTCCCGGAAATCTTGCTTCGGCTCAACTATCCCTACAATGATTTCAAGAACATGTGGCCGTTGAATTACTACTTCTTCCATGACTGGAATATTAACCAGATGCTGGACAGTGGGGCGGTGGGAATGTTCATGTTAGTCTTCGGAGTAGTGCTCATCTTCATCATTTCTCCGGCTCTGACCTATTTTTATGGTAAGCGCTGGTACTGCTCCTGGGTATGCGGTTGCGGCGGATTGGCGGAGACTGCGGGTGATCCTTTTCGGCATCTGTCTGACAAGTCACTTAAGGCCTGGCGCATCGAACGCTGGTTAGTGCATGGGGTGCTGGTGTTCGTAGTGATCATGACGATTGGGGTACTCTATTCCTATTTTTCCGCTGAAGGGGGTAATCTCCTTCTATCACGCACTTTCCTAGTCTGGTTTGTGACAGGCCTGCTAGCTGCGGGTGGCGCTTGGGTTCTATTTGACAAGAAGCGCTTTCATAACATCGATCCAAGGGCAAAATGGCTATCGCTGGGTATCGGAGTACTGATCATCGTGCTGATGCTGAGTTCTCACTACGGTGGCGGCAGCAGTGAACAAGTTTTCTTTCTCAATACCGGAAATTTGCGTAGTTGGTACGGCTTCCTCATAGGCGCTATTTTTTCCGGCGTGATTGGCGTAGGCTTCTATCCATTGCTCGGTAACCGGGTGTGGTGCCGGTTCGGTTGCCCGATGGCTGCTATTCTGGGTCTGCAACAGCGCTTTTTCAGCCGTTTTCGGATCACTACCAATGGGGGACAGTGTATCTCCTGCGGTAACTGTTCCACCTATTGTGAAATGGGTATTGACGTACGATGGTATGCCCAGCGCGGACAGAACATTGTGCGGGCCTCCTGCGTGGGTTGTGGCATCTGTGCGGCTGTATGCCCGCGGGGCGTGTTGCGGTTGGAGAACGGAAGTATCGACATTAATGATCGGACGTCGGAATTACGAACTTTGCAGGTGACTGAGAAGGGGTGAGTATAAGCGATCAGTAACTAATCTCTGGATCAGGAGCCTTGAGGTAATATCTTAAGAAGGGATCCTCAGCTTTATCATTCGCTGGATCAGCTTTAAACTTCTTTTTTTGAAGTAGTCGCAGGGAAGCTGAGTTCTCTCTATGGCTAAAGGCATCGATTTGTTTAAGACTTAGTTTTTGAAAAGCGAAGTCGATGACGGCTTGCAGTGCTTCATTCATGTAGCCTTTCCCCTGGTGCTGCGGCAGGAGTTCATAACCGACTTCGGCCACTTTCTGGTCGGCTGAGAAATTGAATAAACAGACAGTGCCAAGCAAGGTGCCTTCAGTGATAAGGGAAATCACCCAGTAATACCATTCCCCTCTTGCAATTCCATCATTGATGCGATTGATAAATTCGATTGCTTCACCCGGTTTTCTCAACAGTGGTCGTTCCAAATACTTGTGTACTTCAGCATCAGATCTCAATTGGATGATTTTTTCCTGATCACCATCACTTAATTGCCGCAGTTTTAATCTTACTGTTTGCAGAGCGGAAAATTGAAGCGATGAGGACAAAAGACGAAAGCGGGTCTGTTAAATCAATCAGTAGCAATATACTCCCTCTTAATTCCTGATACGTGCGATGATATAGCTTTCCAAATGCCGTTTCTCTTGATCAAAACATTGCTGGAGTGATAGGTCGAAAGGTAAGGTCCCTCTTCATCCTGATTTTGGATATGTCCCACGCCAGAAACAACGGCGGTCTCATTCTCGAAGATGTCCAGCCGTTTGATCTCATATCGAAATGATTCATAGCTGGGCTTGTTCCCCTTGATGTATTCCAACTCGTCTTGCTTGGTATACCAATTGCCCTGATCGTCGATCATTTGGAATTCTGCAGCAAGGATCCTGTCTAGTAGGGCGATGTCTTGTTCGCGATAGGCTTTGGGCCATTCCACCTCCTTGATGTAGGTCAGAACTTCTTTGTCGCTGGCTTGTTGACCCATACTTGGGAAAGAGACCAAACCAGCAACTAGTAAAATAAGGAATGTTCGCATTAGGAATATCATTGCTATTGTAAAACGTCAATTACTGCGCTCGATTACGGATACGCTCAAGATCCTTTTCTAAATAGTATTGAGCCAGTGAATCCGAATCGCCATATTGAGTTCGCAGTGCTGCAAGCTTTTGCCTCAAATCGCCGATCACATCCTGATAGGCAGGATCTCCGTAGACATTCTTCATTTCCCCGGGGTCAGCTTTCCGGTCGAAAAGTTCCCACTCATCCACATCATAGTAGAAATGGGCCAGCTTGTAGTCGGTGGTTACCACACCGTAATGCCGCTTGACCATATGTACACTGGGGTACTCATAGTAGTGGTAGTAAACGGCATCGCGTGTCCATTTATCTTTCTCACCATTTAGCAGTGGCATCAGACTTTCACCTTGCATATCGTCTGGGGGAACAATACCTGCGGCTTCCAGGAATGTCTGCGCAAAGTCGAGGTTTTGTACCATTTGCTCCTCGGTTGTACCAGCTGTTATCACATTAGGCCATCGGATCAGGAGGGGAGTTTTAAAGGATTCATCGTATATGAATCGCTTATCAAACCAGCCATGTTCACCTAAATAGAAGCCCTGATCAGATGTATAAATCACCATTGTATTGTCCGTCAGTCCACTTTCATCAAGGTAATCCAGAACCCTGCCGATATTATCATCGACCGATGATATGCAAGCCAAATAGTCCTGCATATACCGCTGGAATTTCCAACGCATTTTTTCCTCATCGGTCATCGATGGCCAATTTGCCTTGAAGAAATTATTGATCGAATCAAGTACGGGTTCATACTGGGCTTTTTGTTCCTCATTTGCCCTGCCGTACGGACCGTAATAGCTATTCCTGTATTCGCTGACTTCAGGTTGGACACCTCCCATTTCTTCAAGAGTTTCCGGCCGGATCTTGCTGTCATGACTGTACATCATGTGATAGAGCAAATTCATTTCGGCCGTCTTCGCTGCCGTGCCCCGGTTGGCATAATCGTCAAATAAGGATGCCGGTTCGGGAAAAGTCTTTGTGCTGAATTCTTTGAATTTGTCAGGACGCGGCCACCATGGACGGTGAGGTGCCTTGTGGAGGTACATCAACATAAAGGGCTTCTCCGTATCCCTCTTATTCTCCAACCAATCCAATGTGAGATCAGTGATGATGTCGGTCACGTAACCGGTGATTGTTGTATCACCCTCGGGTGTGACAAAGCGAGGATTGATATAATTTCCCTGACCAGGTAAAATCATAAAGTCATCCACTCCCTTTGGGTTGTTTCCGAAATGAAGCTTACCGTACATGGCAGTCTGATAACCCTCATTTTGGAATATCTGGGGAAAGGTGATCTGAGTGGTATCGAAAGGCCAAATGTTATCAATCTTTCCGTTGATGTGATTGTGTTTGCCTGTCAGTATCACTGCCCGAGAAGGGGCACAAATAGAATTGGTCACGCAGGCATTTGTAAAGAGTATACCTTCATCTGCTATCCTGTCGATATTAGGGGTTCTGATCAGATGGTCACTGTACTTACTAATAGCCTGGTAAGCATGATCATCAGACATGATGAATAGGATGTTTGGCTTGTTGACATCCTCTCCTGTCGAAGGCTCATTGCATGATAGCCATAGTCCTGCCACAGCTATAATGATCAGCGAATAGATGAATCTCATGGTTAAGTTATTAAACCCAATTATGATAGAATGAATGCTCATACTAACCAGCTTTGAAAACTAATGTGAGCCAAAGGCTGTAGTCAATAAACTAAACATCTGAATGCTTTCGAACAGGAAATGAAAGGACGCTTGGCTCTGTTCCAAAATAGCAATTGTCATCGGCACATGAATATTCTTGGATAAATTTCGTTAAGACAATTCGTTCAGGCAGTGGCATAAATTTCGTTGAGACCAACCATTTTGCCAGTTTCCGGATCCCAAGCTTTGAGACGTAAACACCTCAAAATGTCAGCTGGCGATAATGAGGTGGTGCTTGCCTGCTGCAGCTCCTTCATCTCTTGAAAGACCTGGGGAAGTTTGTAGAAAGGAATGCGTGAATTGATGTGATGAATATGATGGTATCCGATATTGCCGGTAAACCAATGCATCAATTTGCTCATTTTCATATAACTCGAGGAATGAAGTGCTGCGTACACATAGTTCCATTCCTCTTTCGACTTATATTTCGCCCCAGGAAAATTGTGCTGGGCGTAGAATAGATATCCTCCGAGTGCGCTATAAATCAGGGCAGGCAGTAAAAATCCGATCAGAAATGCTTGTGCGCCAAAAACAAGCCAAATAGCGGTGGCAACCCCAAAATGGAGCACTAGAGATGCAAAGGCATCCAGGTGCTTTTGAGAGCTGCGAAAGAGCGTTCGGATACACATACCCCAGAGGAAAACGAAAACATAACCCATAGCTATAGTCAGCGGATGTCTGATGAAAAGATATATCCGTCTTTCTTGTGGGCTGGCATTCAAGAACTCCTTTTTCGTTACCAGGGGAAAAGAGCCAATGCTTGAGGTATATAATTTCGAATTGTGGGTGTGGTGATAATCATGTGAACGTTTCCATATGCTGACGGGAGCCAGCAAGAACATGCCGTAAATGGTGAAAATAGCTTTAGCCACAACCGAATTTTGCAAAATCGATTTATGCAGATAATCGTGGTACATAATGAACATACGTGACATCAAGAGGGCTGCCAAAACTCCACATAGTAATTGCGGTATGATGTGTATGTTGACAATTGCTCCCGCATAAGCCAGCACGATCAGCAAACATGTGGTTAAAAGGTGGAACCAACTCCTACGTCGATCCTCCTTGGCATATTTACGTGTGGCCAAAATCAGCTCTTTCCCTTCCAGCATAACCACAAAAGTACAGTATTATGGTTGTTTTTTATGCTTCCAGCGCCGGTGCGTCCATAGCCAGATGTGAGGATTATGCATAATATCCTTTTCCAGTCTCTTTGTGTGAATTTCCGAGATCTCATCTTCAGTCATTCGGGAAGGGTCTTCGACGAGAACCTCAGCTGTCATGGCATAGTTTCCTCGCCGTGGTCTCTGAATCGAAATATAGATAACCGGATAATTGAGCATCTTCGAAATCTTAGCGGTTCCTGTAAAAACTGGTGTGTCCTGATTCAGGAATGTGGTCCAGTAGGCGGATTCGGGATTTGGAGTTTGGTCTGCAATGAATGCGGTTGCCGTCACCTTACCTCTGTCTTCAACCATACCTCTTACAGCGTGTTTGGTGGTATATAGTTTTGTACCATGTCTCGTCCGCATCTGATAAAGCAAACGATCAAAATAGTGATTGTGGAGGGGATGATAAATCACATATAGTTGATGCAGCGCCATTTGACTAAATCGGACTCCGCCAAATTCCCAATTGCCAAAATGCCCCATGACGATGATGACACTCTGCTTCTCATTGAAATATCTGGCAAACACTCCCGGATCGTCAAATGATACGCGATCCTTGATTCGTGCTGATGCAATCGTTAGTGTCTTGATGGTTTCAAGAATCAGATCACAGAAATAGCGATAGAATTGTTTTTCAATTTGACGAAGTTCAGATCTAGTCTTGTTGGGAAATGCGTTGGAAAGATTTGTCCTGACAACTTTTGTTCGATATCCCAGGATCAAATACATGACCACATAGAGCGAATCGGATAGGAGGTAGAGCAGGGGGAATGGAAGCCAAGAGATACCATATATAAACGGTAGGGAAATGTAATAACCAAATGCCGTAAACATCCCCGCAAAATATGGAAAGCATAATATATTTCGACCTGCAAAAGAAAATAGGAGCCAGTGGATAAAACCGCCGGCTCCATTTGCTAAACACTCAAAATCCTATCTCTAGTATCTTTTAGCCAGGTCATGTATGGCCTTAGCATATTGCTGGTCAAATGCTTTTCGGTCTGACTTATATTTGTCCTGCACTTGCCGCAAAATATCCTGGGGTACTCGAGTCACATCCAGTTGATAGTCCTGGATAATTTTACGAATACCTGCACTAGCTTGTCGGCGTGGGCCTTCCTCCACTTTCTTAAGTATGTTGTCGAATACAGAGCTTGGTGCCGTTTTTATGTTCGGATCTTTTTTATTTTCTCGGCGTGCTCCCTCAATTTCTCTTTTGATCAAATCAAGGATACTGTTTGGTTTACCCCGAGAGGTTCTTTTCTGCCTGCTTTTTTCATCGATTGTTTTCAATTTCCCCTTGAGTAAATCGAATACGGTTGGATCAGCCGTCTCCTCTCTGGGGTTTGCCTTGTTCTTTTTCTGTACTTCTGAAATCGTTTTGAGAATGACATTCAAGATGTTGTTCTGCGCCATGTTTAGAATAAGTTTCTTTGGATATGAATAAATGATTTACATCCTCTAGACGGCTGTCAAAGAATAAGTCACCTTAGAACCAGTGCTCAGCTCCAGATAAAATGAAAGAGGCCCAGCGAAATAAGCATAAGCCAACCTAATAGTCTAATTTCTCTCGATGCAAATTGAAACACTTTGGTTTGGTAGGTTCGGTGGTAGGAAATGAAGTTGAAGCTTGCAGCAATGGCCAGAGCGATCAGGATAACCCACATCGATCTGACAAAATAATTCATAGCAGGATTAGCATATTGAAAAAGAATATGGAGTGGTCCGGTGGCAAGGAAGGCGATCAGTACCCATCTTCTGTTTCTTACTACGAAGAAAACAGCGACGATTATCAGTACTACGATACCGCAGTTCACATAGTACCGCAATTCATTAAGAGTGTGGGTAAACGCAATTCCGGGGTTTCCAAACTTGGTATAAGCCAGAATCCAGCCCACAAACACTCCGGTGAATAAGGTCGCTATGATCATCTTGCGTCCGTCGGACACCATTTCTTGGTCAGTTCGGTCTGGTCTCAACCATCCTTTCATGATGTCCACTGACCACAAAGTGGAAAGTGAATTGAATAGTGAATCTACCGTACTCATCAGCGAAGCAAAGAGGGCGCACAGGATCACTCCCCGTACTCCCACTGGTAGGAAATTGGTGACCAGATAAGGGAAGGTCTGGTCGGGATCTGCGAGAGGGTTTTCCTTTAGTAATCCTGCCAGCGCAACACCGGGAACAATAATGATAAATGCCATCAGGTATTTCATCAGACCGCCTACCATGAGCCCCACTTGAGCATCTTTGAGACTTCTCGCTGCCAGAGATCGTTGCATTACTGCCTGGTTAGCACACCAATAGTTGATGTTTAATAAAAACATTCCAAAGATGGCAATCCAAGGTAAGGTGGGATGATCCGCCGGGAGATGGAGATGCATCAGCTCAGGTGTTTGCCTTTGCATTTCCTGCCAGCCTCCCAATTGCTTTAGTGAAATATACATCAGAATGATGCCACCCAAAGTGAGAATGGAGAACTGCAAGATATCGGTTCTCACTACAGCCCCCAATCCCCCAAAGTAGGTGTAGATGGCTGAGAATACACCCAAACCTACTATGAGCAAGGTGACCCTGGTCAGATTATCGTCTCCGAGAAAGGTAAGGTATGATCCAAAGGTGAGGTCTGCAGCATAAGCGCCCCAGAACAGTGCCGCTCCAAGACCCACGGTAGAAAGAAGACCAATATTGGCAAGTGAGTAGAAACGCCCGATGGTATTGCCCAGTCTTTCTTGGATGAACTGGGTTATTGTGATAATTTTCTGACGGAGATACAAGGGAACAAACACAAAGGCAGCCAGAAATAATCCCTGCACTGCATTGATCTCTAAATTAGCTTGTGCAAAGCCGTACAGATAGGCTGATCCCATCATACCTAAAAACTGATATCCGTGTACATTAGTGGCAATCGTCGAAATCGCAACCGAATGCCATCGCAGATTTCTGGAACTTAGGAAGTATTGCTCAGCACTGACTCCCGCTCCGCCTTTACCCGATAGGGCTATGACCAAAATAAAGGCGAAGTAGGAAACAACAATGAAGAGGTCAACTCCCATTTCCAAGTAATTTTCGATTTATTTTCTGATCCCGGCAGCCAGCGGGGTGGGAGGCTCAGCTTCCGGTATTCTTTGATATACTTCAGGAAGTGAAACGGTCTCCAAGTGAGGAAGAATCAGTCGTCCAAACAGTTCACATTCCTTCAAGTGAGGATAGCCGGAAAAAATAAACGACCGGAATCCAAGGTCCTTGTATTGCTCAATCTTTTGGATGATCTGTTCCGGAGTGCCAACCAGTGCGGCGCCACATCCCGAACGGCCACGGCCAATTCCTGTCCATAGCAGATCCTCTGCATATCCTTCCACGTCTGAAATTTCCCTGAGTTGGCTTTGGAGAGACACCCCGTATGATTTGGCGTCGAGCGCCCGGTTCCTGATATTAATACCCAATTCTTCATCGAGTTTTGACATCAGATTCTTAGCTGCCTGCCGAGCTTCAGCTTCCGATTCTCGCACAATCACATGAATTCGCAAGCCAAAATCAATGGTTCGTCCGTAGCCGGCAGCCTTTTCACTTACCAGTTTCATTTGCTCTCCCAGCTTATCAATTGTAGCTGGCCACATCAAATAGACATCGCAATGCCGGGCACACAAATCGACTCCATCTAGGGAGTAGCCTCCAAAGTAGAGTAGAGGACCACCATTTTGTTGGTAAGGCATCACGGGTTCGGTCGGAAGCTTGAACGAATAGAATTCTCCCTGATAATCGATGAAATCATTGGTCCATGCTTGCTGCAATATTTCGATGACCTCGCGTGATCGCAGGTATCGGGCTGCGGAGGGCAGATCTTCGCCCGGCAGAGGAGATGAAATGATGTTGATAGTGAGCCGTCCTTTAAGGATATGATCGAGGGTAGCAATGGCCCGGGCAAGCATGGGAGGATGAACCTCACCACATCGGATTGCAGTCAGTAGATTGATATTGCTCGTCTGAGGAGCGACTGCCGAAGCAAAGGCTAGTGTGTCTTGCCCAACCTGATATGACGATGGACAGAGTATATTCCGAAATCCGAGTCGATCTGCTGTTCGAACGATTTTAGAAGTGTTTTCCCAATTGCTTTTGAAACGGCTGTCGTGAACTCCCAGATACTCAAAATCTCCGTTGCAAAGGGGAGCAAACCAGGCGATCTCTGCTCCTGCAATATCCCTCGACCTTACTGCTATCATTCTGCGGTGGAGTTGAGATTTTCAATCAGCTCCGAAGTCTGACACCCAGAATAATCTGGATTTATGCCTAAATTACCCCCTAAGGCGGCGTTTGAAGGGCTGAACAGCCACATCTGCTTGTAGCACATAAATCCTATGGCCCACCTCAACATCAATGGAAGATAAAAAAAACCGAAAACTGCGTGCGGTGCTATTTGCGGACATCGATGGCTACACAGCCATGATGCAGAAGGACGAAGAAAAGGGGCGTCGGTCAGCCAAGATCTTTCGCGATACATTGTCGGTTTCGGTACCTTCTTTCGGAGGTGAAATCATTCATTTCCTGGGTGATGGTTGCATATGTATTTTTGAAAGTTCAGCTGATGCCGTCAGATGTGCAGGTGATGTGCAGAAGGTGTTCCGTAGAGATCCATTGGTACCGGTCAGGATCGGAATACACAGTGGAGATGTATTTTTCGAGGAGGAGAGTGTGTATGGCGATACCGTCAACCTAGCATCCCGGATAGAGAGCTGTGGCATCCCGGGATCAATACTGTTTTCCGAAAGAGTTGCTCGTGATGTGTCTAACCAAAACGACATCCAAACCAGCTCCATTGGACAGGTCCACTTTAAAAATGTCGTTGAACCAATTAACATCTATGCCTTGGCAGGTACCAAGGCTCTGGTTCCAAATCTTGAACAGCTATCAGGAAAGATCAACCATAGAGAGCCTGGTGTGAAGAATAGGTCTTGGGTGGGCTGGGCTTCAACTTTGGCTCTAATCGTCATACTCTTGCTCATTTTCAGAGAGGAGGTCCTTGATCTGTTTGGTCCAAATTCGATCGGGGAGCAGCTTTCTTCCTCTTCGATAGCTGTCCTGGATTTTAAGAACAACACTTCAGATGCCTCGGTAGACTTTGTCGGAAAAATGGTGGCCGACAGGCTGATACACAGTATTACTCTGAATGAGATTGCTACCGTCGTGTCGGAGGAAAGTGTGGAAGAATACACAAATGTAATGGTCGCTTCCACTTTCAACCGTGATCCGATGGACATGCTGGCGAGGAAGTTTGGTGTTTCCAGAGTTATCCAGGGCAATATCTATCCCAGTGGTGATGATATTCTGTTGGAGGCTACGATCAGTGATCCCAAAACTAAGAAGGTAATCACCGGTCTGCCTCCGGTAAAATGCAGCTTGGACGATCCATCACCAGGTGTGGAAGAACTGCGACAGTTGGTTATGGGAGCTTTAGCCATTGAGGACGACAGGGATCGCAATCTCCTTCTCGAATCTAATATTCCCAAATTTGCCGCTTATAGAGAATTGGCTCTGGCCAAAGAGGCGGAAGACAAAGACCGCGAAATCGAACATCTGAATATGGCCATTGAACTCGATCCTAACTACTTCGAGGCCCACATGTTGAGGCTCAGCCATTATTATAACATTGATGAATTCGCACATGCAGATTCGCTCTTGACGGATATCAAAGGAAGACTAAAGGAGGTCGATCATCGGCAGCGAAATTTGCTAAATTTCTACGACGCATTGCTTACGGGCAGAAATAATCTAATCTTCAAACATCTCAATGATGAGCTTCTCCTGGCTCCCTTTGATCTGATCACCAACACCTCTGTTATTGTCCTAGGGTTACAATTCATTAATGATCCGGACACGTCATTGGCCATATATCAGTACATTGATGAGGATGACCTCGATTACGGCAATTGTGCTCGCTGCCGTACCCGTCTCTATCTCAAAATGCAGATCGATCTCGAGCATCAAAACAACACCGGCGCAAGGGAAGTAGGAGAGAATCTGATCAGGCATGGTGGATGGGACTTTGCCAAATGGCTAATGATCAGGGCATTGGTTCGTTTGAAAGAATGGGATGCCATTGAGGGCCTACTTGATGACAATCTAGCAGTGAATCAAACAGATCAGTGGGTAGAATGCTATTTAAGAGCTGCAGAAGAATGTTTGCTCACTGGAGAGCATGAGGAATCATCGTCGTTTTTGAAGAAGGCAGAAAAAATGGCTGGAGATCATACCGAACCTATGCTTAGAGGCAGGCTCGCACTTCTGTCATCCCGGTTTGAGGATGCCGTTAGATACTTTCAACAAGTTGTTACTGCGGAACCTCAAAATTATAGTGCACAAGCCTTGCTGGCAACCTCCCTCAAACTGATAGGTAGTGAAGATGCAGCAGAGACTCAGGTCACCAGACTAGATTCAATGCGAGAGGCCTTTCAGTTTGGAGAAATTGACTATCAATTGGCTCGGGTATATGCGTTGACTGGAGATGCTGTCAAGGCATTAGATCATTTGAGAAAGGCGGTATCCCAGGGAAATCTGTATTTGTTCCATTCCTACGCCAACGATTTTGTCTTCCGGGAGCTTTTAGATGAAAAGGAGTTTCAGGAAGTTCTTACTTACTGGCAATGATGAAGTGTTAAATAGAATCTGAACGGATTACGTCCACCAAAGTAATCTTGTAATGTAGGATGGAATCCGGAGATAGAAAATCCGGATAAACAGCTCTCTTACTTAGGCGTGGTGGGATGACAAGCTCTCTTACTTCACCAACCTTCATACCTCGAATACCTGAATCGATTCCTTCGATAACCTGGCCGGCTCCAACTGTAAACCGAACAGGATGTCCCAATTCCGCAGTTGAGAATAAAATCGGCCCAGACGAGTATTTCATCTCCTCCTCGATGATGGCATCATCTCCCGGCTCCAAGGGATCTCCGGTTCCGGGTTGAAGGGTCTTTACAATGAAGCTTCCCGAGTCGGATGAGATACTCTGATTTTCTGATGTGCTTTGAGTTGACTGTTGACAAGCCAGTAAAGCGATGACCAAAAAGCATGAGGTCCATTTCAAATCTCTAATAGACTAAATCTTGAATGAATACTGCCCGGTCGTTCCAAAGCTTGATCTTTCCGTGCTCATCCGAAGTGACAATGTGATGCCCGTCGGGACTCCAGTCTACTCCCCAAAGAGGGGCCTGGGATCTTTGTTCAAACTTCAAATCTCCGTCCTTCGTCCAAATCCGCAGCGCATCGCTGGCCGTGGCCAAAAGCGTTCCATCGGCTGACCAACTCATGTTTCGATATTCAGCTACACTCACTGAAGAGGAGAAAATCCTTAGCCCCTCCGGATCGAAATATTGCAGTAGTGGAGTGTAGCCGAAGTCGAAATCGCCGTAATCTCCAACAGCGTAGAATGCACCAGAAGGATGCCATTGGACGCAAAGCATCAGTGCATCTTCTCTTCGATGTGCATACCTGAAAAGCATCTCACCCTGCATATTGAAGATCCGGACACTGTCGCTAGTAGTGATGATCTCGTCCTTATATGGATGCCAGTCTATTGCAACGAAACTTTTCGAAGAGGCGGAATCGATTTCCATGATGAGATCACCCTGCTTGCTGTAGAAAGTGATGTTCTCGTCATAGTTTGCTGAGGCTAGCACAGTGCCGTTTCGATTCCAGGCAATCGCTCTGGTTCCTTCGTTTATACCGGGCAGCTGTTTGAAGGTGTAGTCCTTTAAATTGATAATGCGCGAGGCCGGTCCCTCTGCAGCTACGGCCAGCAATGGCTCCGTAGGATGCCAGGCCATCCGCAGCACTCCCCTCCCAATGGGCATTACTTTTTGAAGACGGAATGTCTCTGTATCGAAGATCAAAACTTGATTGTTGTAACCACCGGCGGCAACATATGGAGTCACCGGACTCCACGTGACGGTCCACATCACAGCTTGTGAGCCCTCTTTGCAGCCTGGAAAGAGGCAGACTAGCGCGACTACCAACATCTTGAGAAATCGAAATTTAGAAAAGATCTTCAGCTGCATTCAACCTGACCAAGCTAGTAAATCCAAAATTTAGTATATGTCCACTACGTATCACCGCCTTAGCAATTGCGGAAAAGTCCTATCTTTTCCGCGAATTTCAAAGCCAAAAAACCAAATAAACACCATGTCCATTCAGATCATTGGTGCTGGATTCCCCCGCACCGGAACAACTACGCTTAAACGCTGCCTAGAGACACTCGGATACAACAAGACCTTTCATATGAAGGAATTGATTGTCAATCCTTCAAAGCTTCCCTATTGGTTGTCACTAGAAAAGACCCGGACCACCGACTTTGATGCCCTCTACGAAGGCTATCAGGCAACAGTAGACTTTCCTTGTTATCCCTTCTACAAGGAACATATGGTCCGATATCCCGATGCCAAGGTCATTTTGACTGTACGTCCATTCGATGCATGGTACGAAAGTGCAAGGAACACGGTGCGTAAAGCGGGCCCGCAAACGCTTCCTGAGAAAATCAGTATGCTTTGGAAAATGGCTACCCAGCCCCGCATCCGGCAGGTAGTGAAATGCATTCAGATGTTCGAACGGATCTTCTGGACCGAGCAGTTTCATGATCGATTCGCCGATAAGGAGTATGCCGAAAAGGTGTTCAACCAGCATATAGAGGATGTCAAAGCCCATGTACCGGCGGACAAACTCCTGGTATACGATGTGCGGGATGGTTGGGAACCAATCTGCAACTTCCTGGGCAAACCCGTACCTTCTGATCCGCTCCCACACCTGAACAAGAAAGAGAACTTCAAAACGATGCTTGCTGAATTGATGGCGGGTAATATGGTTTGAGGATTTTCTTTCAGCAGGTTGAACTTCTTACCATCAGAAAACTAGATCAATGAGAACCTTAATGCTTTTGCTGCTTTTATCATGCCTGGTAGGATGCAGAAACTCACCGAACGAAGCCACTAGCTCCCAGTCCGAAACTGCCCGGTCCTGGTCGCTGGAAGATACCCGAAGTATCACTGGCTTTTTCGCCAAGCGAGGTTTAATCAAAAACGAGCTGCAATCAGGTGACTACCTCCTCTTTCATCCTTCGGCTGGTACCGCAACTTATCTAATGAACCGGTCGGGGCAGATCCTGCATCAATGGTCAAGTGAGCTCAACTGTATGCAATCGCATCTCAAGGAAGATGGCAACTTGGTGCGATTGGAGAGAGATCCGGACTTTCCCGTTTTTGCTGCCGGAGGACAGGCAGGTCGACTAAGGGAGTACACTTGGGATGGTGAAATGATATGGGACTTTAAATATGCCAGTGATAAATTTCTCACGCATCATGATTTTGTGATTAAGCCCAACGGCAATATCCTTGCTGTCGCATACGAGGTAAAAACCCCGGAGGAAGCTGTAGCAGCAGGAAGGGATCCCAACCACATCGCACCAGCTGGATTGTGGCCGGATAAGGTCATTGAAATCCAGCCAATTTACCCTACAGGTGGAAGCATTGTTTGGGAGTGGAAAATGTGGGATCATCTTATTCAGGATCTCGATCCCTCAAAAGCCAACTACGGAGAATTGGCAGCCTACCCAAGAAAAATTAATATCAATGTATTTGACCCCCATGGCCCTCCACCTCCTCCTGCTGAACAAATTCAGCAAATGATCAAAGGAGGTATGATTACGGCCAATGCGAATGTCGATAATTGGCATTCTGATATCACCCACACCAATGCCATCAACTACAATGCAGATTTGGGACAAATTGCTTTAAGTGTGCCGGGGTACTGCGAAATCTGGATAGTAGATCAGAGCACCTCTACCAACGAAGCGGCGACAGATGAAGGTGGTCGATGGGGGCATGGAGGCGAACTCCTTTACCGATGGGGCAATCCCAGAAATTATGGAAGGGGAGGACCACAAGATCAGGTACTCTACTATCAGCATGATGTGAGATGGATTCCAAACGGTACACCCGGAAGTGGAAATCTATTAGTGTTCAACAACGATATACCAAGTGGTGAGAACAAACTTCCCGGTGCATTCGCTGCCGTCATGGGGGCAGGAAGCCCTGATCCGCAAGTGTCGATTGCCAATGTAGGAAACTATAGTGCAGTGCATGAAATTGTTCCACCCACGGAGGCAGATGGTTCTTACAGTTTGCCAACAGATAAAGCTTTCGGACCGCAGATTCCAAACTGGACTTATACCGCTGTCGATACCTTTTCATTTTACTCACCCTTTGTATCGGGGGCCACCAGGTTGTCAAATGGACACTTGCTGATTTGTTCGGGAGCCCAGGGCAGGTTTTTTCAGGTGAATCAGGAGGGCGAGATCGTTTGGGAATACTGGAACCCCTACTTCGACGACTACAAATTGCCTGATGGAACTGCTGCGCAGCCGATAGGGCCATTCAAATTTGCCCAGTTTAGAGTGTCTCATTACAGTGAAAGCCATCCCGCCCTGGCAGGCAGATCGCTCGCGGCTCTCGATCCCCAACCAACCCCATTTGTGCCGGAACTTCCGGAACAATAATTATAGAAGATCACGAGATGGCCCCACCGTAACTGAATTTGGAATGCCGGCCTAAGTTGGCTGGCCGCCTTTTGGTAACCGATCAGACGATTTTGAAGTGCTCTCCAGACGATCAAAGGTCTCCGCATTCATTGGTTTGATCAAGGGCTGATCACACTGGGCTCCTCAGCTGTTTTTGAACATCATTCAAGATTATTTTCGTTCTATATTTTCTAAGCTTTTTGAACTCGACTTCCATATCGATCATAGCAATTCAAAAGTGTCATCAGCAGAATATCAATAGCTTCAGTATCTTGATGTGGATTATTAATTAAAATCTATTGGCATGGCAATGATTAGCTCTCTGCCTCCCGTTCAAAATTTTATCGGGGGTCAGTTTAAACGGAATGGACAGTCGCAATTGGATGTATTTAGTCCGCTGGATGGTCAGATTATTTCGAGTCTCCCACTGAGTTCTGCCGAGGAGGTCAATGACGCAGTTCAAGCAGCCAGTCAGATCTTCCCGGAGTGGTCGTCACAAACTTTGAAAGAAAGAGTTCAGATATTTTTCAAGTATCGAACCCTCCTTGAAAAGCATGCTGATGAGCTGACCGATTTAGTACATGTAGAAAACGGGAAGACAAAGGATGAAGCCCGTGCCGAGGTGCTGAAGAGCATTGAACTGTGCGAGTTCGCGGTGTCGATGCCGCAGATAATTGCAAATGAAGTGCAGGAGGTTAGCCGGGGTGTAGAGTGTAGAATCGAACGTAAACCGCTGGGAGTGGTGGCCTCTATAACGCCATTCAACTTTCCCAATATGGTGCCGCACTGGAGTATGCCGAATGCTCTGGTTTTGGGTAATTGTATGGTGCTGAAGCCCTCCGAGTTGGTGCCTTTGAGCGCGATGAGGATTGCGGAGTTGTTGAAAGAAGCCGGCCTTCCAGATGGTGTATTTAATGTGGTGAATGGAGGCAGAGAAGTTGTGGAGGCGATCTGTGATCATCCCGGGATCAAATCAGTGGCTTTTGTAGGCTCGACACGGGTAGCAAAGATCGTATACAAACGTGCTACATCAACACTAAAAAGATGTTTGGCCCTGGGCGGTGCTAAAAATCATCTCCTAGTATTGCCGGATGCTCATCCCGAGATGACCGCTAACAACGTTGTGGCATCCATGTCTGGCTGTGCCGGACAACGCTGTATGGCGGCAGCAGTTATGGTCGGCGTCGATGCGGTTCAGCATATCATCGATCGGATGATTGATGAAGCAAAGGCCGTAGTGCCGGGAAAAAATCTGGGATCAGTGATAAGCAAGGAAGCAAAGGAACGAATAGAGAGATATATCACAGAAGCTGAGCAGGCAGGTGCGAAGGTGCTCGTCGACGGACGCAACACGACCATTCCCGGTAAAGAAGGAGGTTACTATGTAGGTCCGACTATTGTGGACTACGTCACTCGCGACATGGCTATTGCAAAGGAGGAAGTATTCGGACCGGTGATTTCCATTATCCGGGCAAAAAATCTGGATGAAGCCATAGATATAGAAAATAGCTCCCACTATGGAAATGCAGCAGCGGTGTTTACCCAATCCGGTGGACTAGCCAAGCAGGTCATTGAAAGAGCCAGTTCAGGGATGGTGGGTGTGAATATCGGAGTACCGGTGCCCCGGGAGCCATTTTCGTTTGGAGGCTGGAACGAATCCAGATTCGGAGTAGGAGATATTACCGGTAGGAGTTCAATCGAATTTTGGACCCAAAGTAAAAAGACCACCACCAAATGGAATCCCGAGGATAAAACCAATTGGATGAGCTAGACTCATTATGTAACATGTCGGAAACACAGACTATTCACGCAGCAAAGGACAGTAAGGACTTCACTCTCTTCTCCTGGTCAAAGCAGGCCGGGCTTGATCCCATTCACATAAATACTGCGAAGGGAGTGTATCTCTACGATGAAAAAGGTAAGCGCTACATCGATTTCTCGTCTCAGCTGATGAATGTGAACATTGGTCATGGCAATCCCCGGATAGGCGAGGCTGTTGCGAAACAAATGAAAGCGGTGAGTTATGTATATCCCGGCATGACAACGGATGTACGGGGAGCGCTTGGACGCAAAATAGCCCAGATCACGCCAGGTGATTTGACCAAAACCTTTTTCACCCTGGGGGGAGCTGAGGCGGTAGAAAACGCCATTAAAATTGCCCGAATGTATACCGGCAGGTCAAAGATCATTGCCCAGTATCGTTCGTATCATGGAGCTACCTATGGGGCCATTTCCGCCGGGGGAGATCCCCGTCGGCATGCAGTAGATAGTCAGGCTGCACCCAACTTCGTTCATGTGGAAAATCCCTATACCTACCGTTGTCCCTGGAATACCAACTCGCCGGAGGCTTGTGGTGAAATGGCCCTGGCTCAGCTGGAGCGAGTGATCCTGTTCGAAAATCCCGATAGCGTTGCGGCCTTACTCTATGAGGGGGAGTCCGGATCGTCAGGGTGCATCAAGTATCCACCCTTTTATTGGAGTGGGCTACGGGAAATAGCCGATAAGTATGGCATCCTTCTAATAGATGATGAAGTGATGAGCGGTTTTGGAAGAACCGGCAAGTGGTTTGGCATAGATCATCATGAGGTCACTCCAGATATCATGTGCATTGCCAAGGGATTAACCTCCGGCTACCTACCGCTGGGAGGAACAGTCGTGACCGACACCATTGCCAATCATTTCGATGAACACCCATTGGTAGTAGGTCTCACCTACTCGGCGCATCCTACTTCCTGCGCCGCCGGCCTGGAGAATCTGAAAGTGATGGAGGAGGACAGGCTGATTGACAACGCCGTGCAGCAAGGGGAGTATATAGAGGGTAAAGTAGCTGAGCTGAAAGAGAAACATCCGTCAATTGGCGATTTCAGAAATACTGGTTTGCTCGGCTGCATTGAACTAGTGAAAAATCGTAAGACCAAGGAACCACTTACTCCCTGGAACGCAAGACCGGCAGAGATGGAAGCCACAAACCGTATCGCTCGAAAAATTCGAGAGCTCGGTATGTTCACCTTCGTACGCTGGTCGTTCGTCTTCATTGTACCTCCGTTGTGTATAACTCGGGAGGAGATCGATGAGGGACTGGGTATCATTTCATCTGCCCTGGAAATCGCTGACGACTACTACCAGGGATGATGGAGGAGGAAATCATTGAACTAAAGGAAGACCTATCCCAATCGGAATTTTATAGTGAAGATCTAGCTCCGGTACCAAAGTCACAGCGCACCTGGACCAAGTGGGATTTGGCTGCAATCTGGGTGGGTATGGCGGTATGCATCCCGACCTACCTGCTGGCCTCATATATGATCGTAGACGGCATGTCGTGGGTGGAGACTTTGGTGATCATCACCTTAGCCAATCTGATCATAACCATCCCAATGGTATTGAATGGCCACGCCGGTGTCAAGTACGGAGTGCCTTTCCCGGTGATCGGCCGGTCGTCATTTGGCATGCATGGTATTCATGTCGCTTCCATTGTCAGGGCTATTGTCGCATGTGGCTGGTTTGGTATTCAAACCTGGATAGGCGGCCTCGCCTTCTATGCAATCTACTGTGCGCTGACTGGAACTCCGGCGGCTTCCGGACTCACTATTGGTAAATTTGTGGGCTTCGGTATTTTCTGGCTCATCAACATCTATTTCATCTGGCAGGGCATCGAGCACATCAAATTCCTGGAGCGATATGCAGCTCCGATTCTTATTCTGATCGGTGTTATTCTGATCGGATGGGGAGCACGGGAAGCCGGGGGATTTGGAATCGTGCTCCCGCAAAGCAATCAGTTGCAACAACCAGCTGCGATTTTACATGAATCAAATGATGGCAATCAATTGATAATCAATCCTATTCGAGATAAAGAAGGACAGATCAAAGCGGATGCCTATAGAATCATCGGAGACGGCGCTACGGACTCAGACTGGACTCCGATCGATGGGAGTGATGAACCAATAGCTTTGGAACTAGATGAGGCTGGAGAGGATCTTCGCGTTCAACTTCGGAAGCAATCTGGTTCTGGAATGGTAGAGTCGAGTATCGTACCTGTGGTCAAAGCTTCAGCAGAATCTCAAAACCTGGGTGGACGGATTTGGAAATACATCCTGTGGCTCACGATTATGGTAGGATTCTGGGCAACAATGTCGCTGAGCATAGCCGATATCACGAGATATGCAGCCACGCAGAAGGCTCAGGCTGCGGGTCAATTCATTGGCCTCCCCGGCACTATGTTGCTCTACTCATTTGTGGGAGTGTTTGTGACCTGTGCGGCAATCATCAATTTTGACGACATCCTGGTGGCGAATGATGCTCCCTGGGATCCGGTGTCACTCCTGGCCAAGTTTGATCAACCAATAGTAGTCGTCTTCTCTCAGATCGCCATGATCATAGCCACCTTAAGCACCAACATAGCCGCAAATGTCATTGCTCCTGCCAATGCATTTTCCAATCTGAGCCCCAAAAGGATCGATTTCCGTTGGGGTGGAGTAATTACCGGGATCATCGGGATTATCATTTGTCCCTGGTTACTATTGGATGAGATCAGTGGAATCTTGATTTTTATCAGTGGACTATTGGGCCCTGTGCTCGGGATTATGTTGGCTGACTATTTCCCCGTGCGAAGGAGAGAGATCCAGCTGGCCGATCTCTATCGCTGGGAGGGAGTGTACCGGTATCTCAACGGATACAATCCCTGCGCTCTCATTGCCCTCGTTGCCGGTGTGGGTGTAGCTTTAGTCGGTTATTTCGTTCCTGCCCTTGGAGCCCTCTACAACCTATCGTGGTTCACCGGTTTTCTGGTGTCATTCATTCTGTACTATCTGATGATGCCCAGGGAAAGGAAGGAGATCACTTCAACTGCTTAGAGAGCACATCCTTCTGCATATTCGCCGAAGAGCTTATATTGAATGTAAATTGAAAGTGAAGACATGTCCATATTGATCAGAAATGGAAGGATCGTCACTGCTGAATCAGATTATCAGGCAGATATCTTTATCGAGGGTGAGTACATAACGGCTATTGGCCAGGCGCTGCCCTTCCAGGCGGAACGCGAAATTGATGCCTCAGGCCTGTTGGTTTTTCCAGGCGGTATCGATCCGCATGTCCATCTTGACATGCCCTTCATGGGCACTTTTTCCAGTGATGATTATACCACCGGGACAAAGGCAGCCCTGCATGGGGGCACAACGATGGTGATAGATTTTATTTTACAGACACAACGAGATACCCTTCGTAGTGCCTTGACCACCTGGCAGCAGAAGGCGAATGGAAAAGCGGTAGCGGACTATTCTTATCACATGGCTGTGACTGACTTTAATGATGCGGTGGCAAAAGAAGTGGTGCAGATGATCGAGGAAGAAGGCATCACCAGTTTTAAAACCTTCATGGCTTACAAAGGTGCCCTCATGATCGATGACGGTCAGATGGTGGAATTGATGAAGGTCGTTCGCGAACATGGTGGCCTGGTGACTGTTCATGCCACCAATGGCGATATGATCGATGCTTTGATAGCACGGCACCGGGCAGAAGGAAAACTCTCGCCGCTGTATCACTATCTATCTCAGCCGGAAGTAACGGAAGCAGAGGCCTCTGGTCGATTTTGCGATATGCTGCATTACACGGGTTGCCCGGGTTACATTGTCCATATGACTTGCGAAGGAGCACTCAATGCCGTACGTAAGGCAGCCCAGCGTGACCAGAAGGTGTTTGTCGAAACATGCTCACAGTACCTGGTGTTGGATGCTTCGCTATATGAAAAAGACTTTGAGGGTGCCAAATGGGTAATGAGTCCGCCACTCCGGGAAAAGAAAGATCAGAAAGCACTTTGGTCGGGCATCAACCAGGGCCTGGTGCAAGTCGTTGGGACAGACCATTGCCCGTTTAAATGGGAGCAAAAGAAAATGGGAGAAAATGATTTCTCACGGATACCCAACGGACACCCCGCCATTGAGCACCGTATGGAATTGATGTTTACGGAAGGGGTTCGAACCGGGAAGATTTCACTCAACAAGTTTGTGGAAGTGACTTCAACCAATGCTGCCAAAATATTTGGAATGCATCCTCGAAAAGGAACGATTACAGTGGGAGGGGATGCCGATCTGGTGATCTTTAACCCGGAGAAGAAGCATACCATCTCCGTCGATACGCATCACATGAATGTGGATTATTCCGCCTACGAAGGTTGGGAATTGACCGGGAAATGTGAAACGGTTTTATTACGGGGCGACGTGGCCATTGAGAACGGGCAGTGTCTGCTGGCACCCGGCTCCGGCCAGTTTATCCGGCGGGGAAAGACATCATTAATCATCTAATATTTGAATGTTATGCCCAGAATGATTAGATCAGGATTGATCCAGATGAGCCTGCCAATGACAGAAGGAGAAGGCACTATAGAAGAGATCAAAGAAGCGATGGTGCAGAAACACATTCCATTCATTAAGGAGGCTGGGGAGAAGGGGGTCCAAATATTGTGCTTGCAGGAGATTTTCAACACACCCTATTTCTGTCCCGGACAGGATGCTAAATGGTATGCGTCAGCGGAGTCGATCCCCGGGCCGACGGTAGAACGGATGCAGGAGTATGCCCGGAAGTATCAGATGGTAATGATCGTACCTATCTATGAGCAGGAGCAACCGGGAGTTTTGTATAACACCGCAGCGGTGATCGATGCTGATGGCAGCTACTTGGGAAAGTATCGCAAGAACCACATTCCCCATACTACCGGATTTTGGGAAAAGTTTTTCTTCAAACCGGGGAATCTTGGATACCCTGTTTTTCAGTCCAAGTACGCCAAGGTGGGGGTATACATCTGCTACGACCGGCACTTTCCGGATGGAGCCAGAATACTGGGTTTGAACGGGGCTGAGATTGTCTATAATCCCTCAGCTACCGTGGCTGGGCTATCTCAATATCTGTGGAAACTCGAACAGCCTGCTCATGCTGTAGCAAACGGCTATTTCATGGGTTGCATCAACCGGGTAGGTGAGGAGAAGCCCTGGAACCTGGGGCGCTTTTATGGAGACTCATATTTCGTGGATCCCCGTGGACAAATCATAGCGGAGGCCTCGGAAAACAATGATGAATTGCTGATTGCAGAATTCGATCTCGATATGATCAACGAAGTGCGCTCTACCTGGCAGTTTTTTCGAGACCGGCGCCCGGAGACTTACGAGAAGCTCACTGAACTATAATCAACGATTTTGGCTGAATACAAACGACCGACAACCGAAGCGGAATTTGAGCAGAACTTTGCTCAGAAGAAGCCATTGATGAATCCCACGGAGGCTTATTACGAGAGCTCGCGCTGTTTGTTTTGCTACGACGCCCCTTGTGTGCAGGCCTGTCCCACCCATATCGACATCCCTCTCTTCATCAAGCAGATACAGACGGGAAATATTAGCGGTTCAGCCAAAACCATTTTTGAATCAAACTGGCTGGGCAATGCCTGTGGAAAAGTGTGCCCCACGGATGTGCTATGTGAAGGTGCTTGTGTCTATGACAATCAGCATGTGCCGGTGATCCAGATTGGCCGCTTGCAGAATTTTGCCACCCAAACGATGATAGATGAAGGAAGTAATCTTTGCAAGCCGGGTGAAGGCCGAAATGGGAAGATAGCGATCATCGGTGGCGGACCGGCGGGTATCGCCTGTGCCTGCGAATTAAGGATGCTCGGGTATCAGGCGGTAATATTTGAGGCAAAAGACCGGCCTTCAGGTCTCACTGTACATGGTGTAGCCCCTTATAAAATCACCAACGAAGAAGTGCTCGCTGAGGTAGACTTTCTCCAGCAGCAATTAGGGTTTGAAATCAGGTATGGTCAGCAGATCTCATCTCAAGAAGACCTTCAAGCTATCGAGCAAGAATTTGATGCAGTGTTCCTGGGTGTCGGTCTGGGTGCTACCCGACAACTAGTTCTTCCCGGAGAAGACAAAAAGAATGTAGTGGGTGCCGTGGAATTCATAGAGGACCTGCGTATGCAACATCATCGAATCAAAGTGCCTGACCGGGTTGTGGTTTTGGGAGGAGGAAATACGGCTATGGATGCTGCTAGCGAGTCGGCGAGAATGGGTGCCACTGAGGTGACCTTGGCCTACCGTAGAAGCAGGTCCGAGATGGGAGGATATGACTTTGAATACGAACTGGCTAAATCGGTTGGTGCCATCGGATTATTTAACGTCACTCCATTAGAGATTCTTGGCAATGAACGAGTGACAGGAATACGGATGATCCGGACATCAACAGCAAATGGAAAAGTGGTAACCATCCCAGACAGTGAATTTGAGATCAGCTGTGATATGGTGATCAAAGCTACGGGGCAAGCCAAGCAAGGATCCTTCCTAGCCATGATCGAAGGTCTTGAACTTGATCAGAAAAAACGAATAGTTGTAAGCAGTGATAACTATCAAACCACCAATCCAAAGTATTTCGCGGGAGGTGATGCCGTAAACGGCGGAGCAGAAGTGGTAAATGCCGCCTACGAAGGTAAGATGGCAGCTCAGGGTATCCACCGGTGGCTTGAATCAAAACAGGAATAACATGCCAGATCTATCAATTGATTTTGCCGGTATCAAAGCACCCAATCCTTTTTGGTTGGCCTCCGGACCACCGACAAATTCCGGCTATCAGGTGATGAAAGCTTTCGATGCCGGATGGGGAGGAGCGGTTTGGAAAACCCTTGGTGTACCTATCGTGAACGTGTCGAGTCGCTATGGTTCAATCAACTATCGTGATACCAGAATGGCAGGTTTCAACAACATTGAATTGATTACCGATCGACCCCTTAGCGATAACCTTCACGAAATAGAAGAGGTAAAAAAGCACTTTCCTAATCATGCCGTGATCGCTTCGCTGATGGTGGAATCGCGGGATGAGTGGGAGCAAATCATCCGTGACGTAGAAAATGCAGGTGCCGACGGGATCGAGCTCAATTTTGGTTGTCCCCATGGGATGTGTGAACGAGGAATGGGCTCAGCTGTTGGTCAGGAGCCGGTAGTGCTGGAAACCATTGTAGGTTGGGTAATGGAAGCAGCGAAAGTACCTGTCATTACTAAACTCACACCGAATATCTCTCACATCGTAGATCCGGGATTGGCAGCCGCCCGGGGTGGATCAGATGCTGTGTCCCTGATCAATACGATTAAAAGCATTATGGGAATCGACCTGGACACTTATGCCCCGTACCCTATCGTAGACAACAAGGGCACCAACGGAGGCTATTGCGGTCCGGCAGTGAAGCCGATAGCCTTGGAGATGGTGAAGGAGCTGGCCCAGCATCCGGAGATCAGACATATGCCGATCTCCGGAATTGGCGGCATCGAGACCTGGCGAGATGCGGTGGAATTCATCCTGTTGGGTGCCTCTTCGTTACAGATCTGTACCGCAGTGATGCATTACGGCTTTGGTATCGTACGAGAGATGAAGACGGGACTCCTCGAGTTCATGGAGCAGAAGGGCTACGAGAAAATCTCTGACTTCGTAGGTCTGGCTCTTCCGAATGTAACCGAATGGAAGCACCTCAACCTCAACTATAAAGTAGTAGCCAAGATCGACCAGGAAAAGTGCATCGGCTGCCAGCTCTGCTACGTGGCATGCGATGACGGTGCCCATCAGGCGATCCGAGTCATCGGGTCGACCGAGTCAAGGGTGCCCGAAATCATTGAGGAGAACTGCGTCGGGTGCAACTTATGTGCTCTGGTGTGCCCGGTAGAGGAATGCATTACCATGGAGCACCGCGACCAGGGTATAGCTCCGGTGACCTGGGATGAGCTTGCCGAGCGAGGGAAGATTCCCACAACATTCGATGATGATTTGGCTGGGGGTAAGGGACACCATGTACCTAGACCAGAGGAAGCATTCAAATTTCGTAAGTGATGGTATTTTAAGTACAAGTTTAAGTCTAAGGAAGAGGCTAAGGCTGAGGCTGAGGCTAAGGCTTAAGGAGAAGATTGAATTAATTAAGAATTCACTACGATTATTAAGAATCGAAGAAACAAAACCTGAAATTGCACTTAAGCTTAAACTTGAACTTAAACTTATGGATGAGTTTATGCAGGAAGCGATCCGGCAGGCCAAGAAGAGCCTCAGCGAAGGAGGAATCCCGATCGGCTCGGTACTGGTCCGAGATGGAAAAGTGATGGCTACCGGTCATAATAAAAGAGTGCAGGAGAAAAATCCGATTCTTCACGGAGAGATGGACTGCCTCAATAATGCTGGTCGTATTGGTTCTTACAAAGACACTGTCATATACTCCACACTCATGCCATGCTACATGTGTGCGGGTACAATAGTCCAATTCAACATCCCGAAGGTCATCGTCGGCGAAAACATAACATTCGAGGGCGCTCACGAATTCATGCGGCAGCACGGAGTAGAGGTGGTGAATCTGCAGTTACCTGCATGCATCGAGATGATGGAGCAGTTTATCGAAGAGCATCCGGAGCTATGGTGGGAAGATATTGGCGAGCTGTGAAGCTGATGTTGAAGTGAGGAATCGTGTAATTGTGGAATCTATGCCAAAAGCCCGAAATGGTTGTTCTTGGCTTCCTAGCCAGTAACTTGGGGAGACGTACGCTGCAGAATATTATCAATGATGTATTGTCAGCTTTTGACGAAACCACTTTGACGCGTTCCGCCAACCGGAGATGCCAAAACAATTCAGCATTCAGGATCTGAAGATTTGTATGCATTATGGATAGATATTCGAACCGAACAAAATCATCATCAGAGACCAATTTTTTAGACCTTTAGACCATTAGACTTTAGACCAATGAATATGAAAAAGCTCGAATACTCCATTCTCATCAACGCACCCCGGGAGAAAGTCTGGCAGACCATGTTTGATGACTCAACTTACCGGCAGTGGACTAAGCCCTTCCATGAAGCTTCATACTTCGAGGGAAGCTGGGACCAGGGAGCAGAAATCCACTTCCTGGCAGACACTGGTGACGGTAACACCTCTGGGATGCATGCCAGAATAAAGGAGAATCGCTATCCCGAATACATTTCCATCGAACACTTGGGCACCATCAGCAATGGAGTGGTCGATACCACCAGCGATGAGGTGAAGGCTTGGGCACCAGCTTATGAAAATTACACCTTGAAAGAGGTAAATGGACAAACCAGGGTATCGATCGATATGATGGGAGACGACGATACCGCTGCTATGCTCGCCGGAATGTGGCCGAAAGCGCTGGACATCTTAAAGGAACTGTGTGAGCAGTGAGCCAGGTTAAAGGCTAAAAGATAAAGGGTTAAGGGACATTTTGCCTCAAAATGTGAGACCATCTCTGGATGCGCCGACATCCTATGAGAGATCACCGAAAAGCAGTACACCATAGGACAATTGCACCAGAACATGCCCGGTTATCGCACACCGGTCACCAGTTATCTGAACACACCTTTGGCCATTTGCCCTTATTAACCCTCGTAAACCCATGCTCCCCCCACCATTGTTTTCTCGACCGGAATGTTGATGATTTCCATCGGATCGGTAGTGGTTGGATCTGCTCCGAGGACGGTCAGATCGGCGAGCTTGCCAGGAGTGATAGAGCCTTTCTCGTTTTCTTCAAATGATGCGTAAGCGCCATGCAGCGTGCCGATCTTGATGGCTTCTTCCACAGTGATGCGCTGGTCCGGTCCCCAGAGCTGACCGTCGTACCCAATGCGAGTCACGCTGGATTGCAGTGCCATCATTGGCTCGTAGGGACCAGGAGGATAATCGGAGGTCTGAGTGACTTTGATACCGGCATCCAGGAATGAGCGTAGCGCAAACATGTGATTGAGCCGTTCAGCTCCGTAGAATTTCATTTTCTCGCTGTGCCAATAGACATAAGTGGAGAAAGGGCAGGGGATGGCATTCAGCGCTTTGATGCGGCGGACGAGGTCGTCATTGATGACGGTGCAGTGTTCCAGGCGGAAGCGAGGGTCGAGGAGGGGATTCTCCTTTTGAAGGCGCTCAAAGACGGAGAGAGTGATATCAATGCCTACATCTCCATTGGAGTGCACACCCAGCTGCCAGCCTGCGTTGTGCGCATCACGGCAGATCTCATAGAGATCTTCAGGGGTTGAGGTGAGAATTCCGTAGTCGTCTTTGCTACCGATAAAGGGCTGCGAGAGACGAGCTGTGCGTTCAGAAATGGAGCCGTCAATGGCGGTTTTCATAGCGCCTACTTTCACCCACTTGTCGCCCAACCCGGTGCGGACTCCGGCTTCAATCATTTTATAGAGACCAAACCCACGAATGTGGCAGTAGACCCGGGTCTTCAAAGTGCCTTGCTTATGAGCAGCCTGATAGGCGTCGAGATCTTTTGGCGAACCGCCTGCATCGGTAACTGAGGTGATACCTGCCTTGGCGAGCATTTCCGAAATAAGGGTGACGCCATCTACCCACATCTGATCCGTGACTTCAGGTCGAAATGCATCGAATACATAAGTAGCATTTTCCAGAATGCGACCGTTGAGCTCTTCGGTGGCTGGATCCCTTTCGAAGTGCCCTCCGTTTGGGTCGGGAGTGTTTTCATCCACTCCCGCCATCTTGAGGGCGAGGGAATTAACGAATGCAGTATGACCGCCACGATGAGTGATCATCACCGGATGGTCTGGGGCTGCATCATCTAAATCTTTCCTGGTGAGGTAACGCCCTTCCGATGTTTTGGTATCGTCGTATTTAAACCCAAAAACCCACTGGTCCCTGTCCAATGTACTAGCTCTTTTCCGTACTTCCGCCTTGATCTTTTCGATGGAATCAAGCGAGCAGTCGATGTCAATCAGATGCCGCCGGCCGGAGGGGCCCGGATGAGAGTGGGCGTCGATGAAGCCCGGAGTGATAGTCAAACCTTGCATGTCGATCCGCTGGGTCAAGCTGGTAGCCAGCCGTTCCATTTCTTCATTTGACCCGACGGCCAGAATATGGTCGCCAAAGATGGCGACGGCTTGCGCCCGCGGAAGGGAATCATCAACGGTGATGATATTGGCGTTGTACAAGATCTTATCCGGACCGGATTTGAATAACAAGGAAGCAGCGAGTGGTCCTAGCAGACTGACGAAGGAGCGGCGATCAAGTTGAATCATTTGGAGAGCGTTTTAATACTCTCAGAAGATCGGTTTTTCGATTCAGTTTCACTAATGGTTTGCTCGAAATCTGCGGCAAGCTCCGGGTCGGGCCACCATTTTGAGACTAGGTATCCAGCCAATAGACCCATGGCGAAGGAAGGCCCTAGTTCAGCCACTCGATCAAAATAGATGCCCACTTCATCCAGTGAAGCCAGTATAAACTTAAATAGAGGGATACTCAGAAAGCCTACGATAATCGATGCCATAGCACCCTTCTCCGTGAAGCCTTTCCAAAAGAGCGACAAGATGATTACCGGACAGAAGCTGGCGGCTATGCCCGACCAACCGAAGATGACAAACCAGAAGATGGTTCGGCCCGGAGTGGTGATGGCCACGGTAAGCGCCAAACCCAAGGCTATGATTGCCATTCCAAAAGTCACTTGGCGTGAAAGCTTGGTGAGCTTCTCCAAGCTAATTTTGGGATGCAGGATCTGCTGATAGATATCACGAACCACTGCACTGGAAGCTACTACCAGCAGTGAGTCGATGGTTGACATGATAGCAGCAAGAACGACTGCGATATAGATGCCAATGAAAAACAAGGGGAGAAGGTGTTCTACCAAATGGATAAGGGAGTTTTGACCGTTGATTCCCAATACAGCTTCGACGTCCACACCAGCTTCCGTGAAGAAGTACCGGGCGAGCATGCCTATGAAAACGGCGGCTGTATCCGTGACGAGGGTGAAGATGATGGCCACCCAGGTCCCTTTGGAAATCTCCGCCACATTCTTGATCGACATAAATCGGACATACACTTGCGGACTCCCCAGAAAACCCAATCCGATGAAAGCAAAGCCCAGCAGGGTGGCGATATTGACAGGTGTTAGTCCACCTGGCCCCCAGGGATTCAGCAGCTCCGGGTCGATGCTATATAATCCCTGCCATAGGGATTCACCCTCTCGCAGCATAAAGAATCCCAACAACGGCAACAATAGCAGTCCGAGAAACATCAGCAGGCCTTGAAACAAGTCGGACCACGCCACTGCAACAAAGCCGCCAAAAAGGATATAGACGAGCACGATCCCAAATCCCACCAGAGCACCGGTAAAGTAGTTCCACCCCATAAATGCCTCAAATGCTGATCCTGTGGCGTCAATCTGGGCGCTCACATAGATCACCACAAACACCGATAAAATCACCGAAGCGATGATCCTCAGATGATGGGTCTTCGATCGAAACCGGCTCACCAAATAGTCAGGCACCGTGATTGACTGATAGCGGTCGCTCAAACGCTTAAACCGTTTCGCCATAAGCAACCATGACAAGCTCACTCCCAAAACTTCACCAAACACCACCCACAGGGCACTCACTCCCGCCACGGCCCCCAGGCCCGTTAGTCCCAGCAACAACCAGGCGGACTCTCCAGTGGCTCGTACCGAAAAAGCCACTACCCAAAAGCCGAGCTTTTTGCCACCGACATAATAGTCTTTGATGTCACGGATTTTCTTACTCGACCAGTACCCGATGAAAAAGAGGATTCCAAAGTAGAAAAGGAGGATAGCGAGTTTGGCGAGCATGGTGGCAAACTTAGTTAATCTTTACACTCTGGGTACCAACAATTCTTTGGAGTCTCGAGATCTGTTGTGGTTTTGGTTTAAGGGTTGATGGTTCGCCGCACTTTTGTTGAATTGATCATTCTCTCTGGGGGATGACCGCTAAATCCGCTAAAAGGGGAGCAGAGTTGTCTTCCCTTTCGCCTTAGCAGATGATAGGCTAGAAGATCAAGGAGAGATGTGGTCAGAAAGCGATCCACGAAGCTTTGTTGAACTTTTTTAGATCCTTGGAAGTCAATAATAGATGAACAGATTATCTTTTGGCCGAGCAAAAGAAAATGAAGGAACGTCTCGAGCGGAAGTGCTACTAATACTATTTTGAATCAGATTAAATCCGGGGAAGGCAAAATCATTAGAATTCGAATCACCGTTTCGACTTTACCCTTTCCTTATTCATCTATTCTTCCCAAGTCAGTAGATTCTCTGTCAGGATCTATGGAACTTTAACGAATTCGCCATAACAGATAAAAGACTATAAAATCAAGGCGGGGTGGCCTGGAAGATTTTGATGCATAATATAGTATGAGTTATGATTGTTACTTTTCTACTTACAACTTCTCAATTCAGTTAAACAGTAGAAAGCAAAAAAAAGCCCATCAGAATATTGACGGGCCAATATGATCTCAGAATCTAAATGCTCGTATTATACCAAGGAGACATTCACTGCATTCAATCCTTTTTGTCCTTCCTCAACATCATAGGAGACCTTGTCTCCTTCACCAATTGAAATGCCATTTAATCCATTTACATGAACGAAAATGTCCTTTCCACCATCATCTGGTGTGATGAATCCAAATCCTCTGTCTTCGTTGAAAAATTTGACTGTACCGTTACTCATTATTAAAAATATTAAATTGTAAAGAGGCGAGATATTTAAATAATACCTCTACCACAATATTATAAACGATGCCTTTCTACTTATAGTTTCAGTTTTCTAATTATTTATTTCTGATAACAAATAAAGATTTGAAATCCACATATGACAGAATATTACGTTGGAACACCGATTCATGTCGGTATTAAGCATGTCGGGACTAATAGATCTTGATCCTAGCATTGACGTTTTTCCATGTTTGTTTCAGTTTGATTCGCCTTCCTCTTAAAAGAGTCACCTCCACTAGCATCAAATGGCAGAGACTTGATTAAGGACACAACAGTGTTTAGCGGATCTCTTCTTGCTTACGCCTCCTTGATTTTCTAGTTTCTTAACTGCTAGGGCGATGGGTTGAAACAGCGTTCCATTGAGATTTTATTCATTTCAACTACAGAGCACCAATGGTCAAATCGTCAGATTCAAACTTGTATCTTGATTGTCGTATGAGCCTAGAGAAAGAATACGCTATCCAAATGTCTACTTCCAACCTGCGCTTTGGTGCAGGCGTAACCAAGGAAGTGGGAATGGATCTGGCAGATATGGACCTCCAGCGTGTGCTGGTCCTGACTGATGTCAATGTGCGCAGGCTGCTACCAATGGAGCGGGTTGAGGAGTCACTGCAAGCCGAGAAGATATCCTACGACGTGTTTGATGAGGTACGGGTAGAGCCAACGGATGTTTCCATGCAGGAGGCGATCAAGGTAGCGATAGAAGGGAAGTACGATGGTTTTGTAGCAGTAGGAGGGGGATCGACCATTGACACCGCTAAAGTGGCGAATTTATATGCGACCTACCCAGCAGACTTTTACCACTACATCAATGCACCAATCGGAAGGGGAGAACCGGTGCCGGGACCAGTGAAACCGCTGATTGCGATACCGACCACGGCAGGCACCGGGAGCGAAACGACAGGAGTAGCAATTATGGACTTGACAGACCAACATGCGAAGACCGGCATTGCCCACCGATATCTGAAACCTACCCTTGGGCTGGTGGATCCTGACAACACCCGGAGTACGCCGCCGGTGATTGCTGCAGCTGCGGGATTGGATGTGCTCTGCCATGCGCTGGAGTCCTACACGGCGATATCTTTTCTGGATCGACCCCGGCCACAACGCCCTATCTACCGGCCGGCGTATCAAGGTCGGAATCCGATCAGCGATATCTGGTCACTGAAGGCCATTGAGATCACCTCAAAGTATATTGTAAGAGCCTATAGAGACCCTTCGGATGATGAAGCACGCAGCCAGATGATCATGGCAGCCAGTATGGCTGGTATGGGCTTTGGCAATGCTGGAGTACATCTGTGTCACGGCATGAGCTACCCGGTGTCAGGGATGGTGAAGAGTTATCGTCCGGATGGAGTGGAAGTGAATCATCCGATCATTCCCCATGGGATGTCGGTAGCATTGAATGCGCCGGCAGTCTTTCGCTTTACTGGTCCGGCTTGCCCCGAAAGACACTTGCACGCAGCGAGAATCATGGGAGCCGATCCAGGTGATGAGAACAGTGCCATCGATGGAGCCGGTGAGTTGTTAGCCGGACAAATCACCAAGCTGCTGCAAAAGCTGGATATGCCTAATGGTCTTTCTGCAGTGGGTTACAGCGAGGGAGATATTCCCGCCTTGGTAGCAGGAACATTGCCCCAGCACCGCGTTACCAAATTGTCGCCAAGACCGGCTGGAGAGGAGGACCTGATCAACTTGTTTCAGGATGCTATGATCGCATGGTAGTAGTGCATTGTGCCACAATCGTGTTCTAGAAACTGTAGCCCCCATTTATGCCCAGTGGACTGATGATGATGTCGCTGGTTTCGAAACCTGTAAAGGGAATGTTAAGATAGGCTCGAAAATGCATTTTCTTGACGCGAAGTGGATGCAATCTATATCCTACGATGGGATAGGCAATGTATGAGGAGGAGTGGCTCCCACTGATTAAAGTAGCTCCTAATCCAAACTCGAAAAGACCTCTCCTTTTTCCGAGATTACCGGTAATATGATGCGGTAGGGTGAAGTAGCTGTCTGATGCTCCGCAAGGTGAGAAACCAAAACACCATCGAAACTCCTCGGTATAGCCAATCCCCAGTTTAGCCGTCATCAGAATCCTGTCTCGCTGATGAAAAACACGTTCGTAGTTGAGTGAGATGATGGAAGCATCTCCAAGAAGATTCACGCCGACATTGTTGAGGGGCCTCCGCAAATCATTGCTGGATACGTCCTGTCCATAATGATTATAAGCAAATCCCAGAAAGATCAAAACGAATACTAATCTTGTCATTGCAGGGTAGGAACCAATTGAATTTGTTAATGAACTTATACCTGATATGAAAATGAGAATCTAAGCAGTTGAAGATATGTGATTTACAAATGTGAAATGCAGATTTAAAGTAGACGGGTATCCACTTCGATCAATCGTTTCCGATTCTCATTTCCTGGTCATCATAGGGTCGAAAGGAATTACGATTTTCTCCAAAAAAGACAGGTATTGATCAGTAAGTTAAGCCCCTTTTGCTCCTAAATCCTTTCATAGGGTGGAAAAGCTCATCGGCGAGGTCCGGTAGTGAATTCGGTTCTTAAATCATATCTTCTCAACCTAATTTCATCTGCCATGAGAATAGTACATAATCTCCGAACTTTCCTCATGATCTTCTGGGTTGTTTTGCCGGTTCTACTTACCGCTCAGAGGAGCTTGCCTTTTCCCACTAATAGCCCCGAGCAGGAGGGAGTTTCGTCCGAAGCAATTCTGTCTTTCATCGAGCGGCTGGAACAAGAAGTTGATGCAGTGCATAGTTTTATGATTTTGCGTCATGGCAAACAGATTTCTCAGGGCTGGTGGGCACCCTATAATGCTGAAACTCCTCATGTCATGCATTCGCTCAGCAAGAGTTTTACCTCCACTGCCATCGGATTAGCCATCGATGAGGGAAGGCTTACTCTGGATGATCAGGTGATCTCATTTTTTCCGGGAGAGATCCCACCAGATACGAGTTGGCAACTCAAGGCAATGCGGATCCGGGATCTGATCACGATGAATACCGGACATCAGGAGGAACCGCGATTGTGGATGGCACAAGACAGCTGGGTGAAAACTTTTCTTCATGCCAAAGTCCCCTTCAAGCCGGGAACGCACTTTCTTTACAATTCTGCCGCCACTTATATGCTTTCAGCCATCGTCCAGAAAGTGACCGGAGAAAAGCTGGTGGATTATCTGGATAGCCGCCTGTTTATACCCCTTGGCATCAATAAGCCCGATTGGGACCTCTCGCCCGAGGGGATCAACACCGGGGGCTGGGGTCTGCACATTACAACGGAAGATATTGCTAAGCTGGGTCAGCTTTATTTGCAAAAAGGTATGTGGCAGGGGAAGCGGATTCTCTCCGAGGGCTGGGTTGATCAGGCCACTTCCAAACAAACTTCCAATGGGAGTAACCCCAACAATGACTGGGAACAAGGTTATGGCTTTCAGTTCTGGCGTTGCCGGCATAATTGTTATCGCGGTGATGGAGCCTTCGGACAGTTTTGCATCGTCATCCCCGAGCATGATGCCGTGGTGGCTATCACATCCGGGGTGTATGACATGGCTGCTGTGATGAACATCGTATGGGAGACACTGCTGCCTGCAATGCAAGCGGATGAAATCCCTAATAATCCTGAAGCCAGTGAGGCCCTGAAGCAGAAACTTGAGAATTTGAGTCTTCCCTTGGTGCAAGGAGAGATGACTTCTCCTATTTCAGAAAACTTATCTAAGTATTCATTTCAATTATCAGACAACGAAGCAGGGGTGAAGTCAGTCTTGTTTGATCTGAATGGTGAAGAACATCGCATCACTATCGAAACGCAGGGTGGCAAGGAAACGCTCCAAATCGGAACAGATAAGCATCTAATTGGCAAAATGAACGGTCTTTTGCCTTACACCGGGAGCATGCGTTCGCTCACCGGTACGAGCGGAGCCTGGACCAAACCGGATGAGTACCAAGTGAAGATTTACTTCTATGAAACACCTGGTAGCATAGTGTATACCTTTCACTTTTCAGATAATGGCATGACCTGGAAAAGTGAGCTGCGACACGCCTTGTTTGGCCCCAGGGAAGAGCTGGCAGTGCTAAAAGGGAAGGTGGAGGCGATGAATGACTAACTGATATTTGGTTAGGGTGAATGGTAAAGGGCAAAAGGTCAGTGGTGGCAACTGTTGGGTGCAAACAGCTTGTGATTAGATACTGGTTGTTCTTAACGTCAACACCAAGAATCCGGGCCGGATCAATATCCATTCTATTTCATCAAGAGTTTTTTCATTTCTTGAATCGAACGGGTGTAATCCGACATCTGGTAGCTTTTTTCTATGTGGATTGGGCTTGAGTTCATCCGGCTTGCCAGGTCCAAAATGGGCATGTGTTCCAAGGTTACAAATTCATTTTTCCACCAATCCAGCTCATAAAGACGTTGATTTTGAAATCCGGTTAAACTTCGGTCACCGTCAGACGGTAGAAAGTCCAGTCCACCAATCAAATCATCAAGATATTCATAGTCTATAAAGATTTTATCATATACCAACTGACTGAAAAAAGCATTTTTGAAAATGCTTTCAATATCACCCAAGTCTGAGGATTTAATATCCGGTAAGATCACATTGTATTTCGTAAAGCCATTGGTGAGTAGCCAACATTTCTTTCGGCTGACATAAAAAACGGTGGCCTTCCATTTTCCAAGTTTTCCCTGATCACTACTTTGTTCAGTAGCGATCAGCCGCCTGATCAACTTTTCCAGTTTTTTGGTAGTATATATTCTAGTTCGTGTCAGAGGTGATGTTATCTAGTAGTTTGAGCTTCCAAATATTTATATAAACACAGAACCGTCCCTAGCCTTGCGTAAGATGGTTGTCAGACATGTAACTGTATCTGCCCGTTCCAATGAGTAGTCTGCGACTTACAACGAAATGTGAGTATACCAGTTTGAGACTCAAAGGTCCTGCCACTAATCTCTTAATTTGAACATGATATCCCCAATTTCTATTGAAGGTGCTTCGGTGACCTCATAGGCTTTCCCAATCGTAGCGGCAAGTTCCGATTCTCTGAAGGATTTTAGGGATTCCGCTGAGTCCCATATATATACTCCACAGTAAGAACCCTCTTCGCCCAATCTGACATAGAATTTTTGAAGTAGGCCTGGTAGAGCCTGAAATTGAGGTTTGCGTTCTTCGGCTCTTGCCAGTAGATCATCCTCAGGAAGAGCTGACTTGAGTTTCACGATTTGCATCACTGTACCAGAAAGAGTCTTACCAAGGAGTGATACCTCTGGGGCACTTGTTACACTTTTTTCTGTTTGTGATCTTTGCATCGAAAAACCGGCCAGCAATAGTCCTGCGACAGCAATAAGCAAGGTGTGTTTCCACATGGTTGTTAGATTTAGTGATTACGAACAAGATGACCTCGAGGTTCTTACAAGATACACATGCTTTTAGCAATACGCCTGATCAAATTCGATCCATAGTCAATAATCCGTATGGGGTTTGTTTAGCACTCTGTTCACGGAAATATATCTTGATCAAGAAAGAGATCTCGTCAAGGTGTCAAGATGAAATTTTCGGATTAAGAACCGACCGATAAATTTTGGCTCCAACTCCAAAACTGCCAGATAGCAATGAACAGGACCACCGAGAAGTATATCCCGAAATACCAGCCATAATTGGGATGAAACATCAGTCTTGCCTCATTCTCATAACGCCCGATCCGCATATTTCCCCATTTCCTGGTCATCGACCAGGCAAGCAAGCCCGCAACTACCAGTGCCACTCCTTCCCAAATGCAGATCTGACCCATCTTGTATCCGGGAAGATCGTCGATTAAATATGGGTTTACCACCAGCAGCGCGAATGTCGCCCACAGGGAGAAGAGCGTAAGGGTTAATATCAGGTAAAAGATAATTTGATAGGTTCTCATGACTAGCATACAGGTGTCTAAGGTAATGGGAGTGACTACCAAAGGTGTAAACAGCAATCTGGAAAATATGTTCTACCGCAAGATCAGTGTAGCTAGGCCCGACGAAATAGCAATCCCGATACCAGAAAGAGCAAAGCAAAAAATGAGGAAAGTGCAAATATCCCCAGTACACTTGGAGACCAGGAGGTTGCTGGTGGTGGCCAGACCATGAGAGCAACCACAGGCACAAGCATCTGAGTGAATGCAGCGGCAAACAAAGTCATCGACATGCCCTTTGCCTTGAAGCGAGCCAGCAGTGAACCGACAAGTCCCACCAGGAATACTGCTACATACAGCAAGTTAGCCGGCTGCCCTTCATTGCCGATGATGCCGACGGCACCATTTACCCAAAAGAGTAAAAATGCACCTAGCAGACCGATCCCAAAAGCAGCCCGGTAGACCGATTTCGAGGATCTTCTGGCAATCAGTTCGTAAACGACTCCGATAGCCATCAGCACAGAACCCATTAGCAGAAAATCAAATGAATCCCATTTTACCTCATCGGTAAATTGCATAGCCACTAAAGGGATCGATAATAAAAGTGCTACGCCTAATGCCCATAGAGCCAATCTTTTGGTTCGCCCTTCCAGACCTGGATTTACTTGCCTTTGCATATTTAAAGATAAGATAGCTACTTGAAATGTAACGACGGAAGCGAGTGTAATCTTGTAATAAGGGCAAAAGGGGGAAAAGTCATATGTTTGAGCGTTGAAAGTTTATCGTTTAAGTTCATTGATTTGCTCAATGTCTAAACCCTCAACCCTAAACGCTCAACAGATATCCGTACTGACTGAAAAGTAGGACAATAAAGTAACGAAAGATCAAAAGATCAAGGGCAAAAGAATGTTTCGGGTTGATCATGTTTTTGGTCACACTTATTTTTTAACTAACTTCTGTAAGCTAAATAACCTAACCTTAGCTTCCAATGACACCAAAATGATGCGTCACATACTTCATACTTTCGATCAAAACAGAAAAAATATCCTGGCCCTACTTGAAGAGCACACCTTGGAGCAAGTAAATACCATTCCACCAGGATTTAATAATAATATCATCTGGAATGCCGGCCATCTGCTTTTAAGTCAACAGTTTCTCCTTTATCACTTCTCAGACTTGCCAATGTTGGATTTCGTAAAGGAATATACTCCTAAATATGGGTCCGGAACCATACCAGATGGTGGAGCTGCTCAATCAGAATTAGATCTGATAATGGATACTCTTGACAGCTCCACGAAGAAAGTCATTGATGATTACAACAGTGGGTTATTCAAGACATACAATGCTTATACTTCTGAATATTTTGGAATTACCGTACAAAATATTGAAGAGGCTATATACTTCAACACTTACCACGAAGGGTTTCATTTTGGTTTTATGAGTGCGCTGAAGACTGCATTGAGATGAGGTTTGTAAGGTGAGTCAAAGAAAGTGATGACACCCAACTCCAAGCGCATCCTCGCTGCGGTCATGTTCACCGATCTGGTGGGATATACAAGGTCGATGCATTCTGATGAAGCTCTTGCACGCAAGCAAATCGAACGGCATCGGCAGGTCGTAGAAGAACAACATAAACGCTACGACGGTAAAGTCATCAACTATTTTGGAGATGGTAGCCTGAGTATATTTTCGAGCTCAGTAAACGCGGTGCAGTGTGCTATTGAAATCCAGAGGCACCTGAAAATACCTGTCAAAGTGCCCCTGCGCATTGGTATTGATGTGGGAGACATCGTGATTGAAGAGGGGAACATTCTGGGAGATGCCGTCAATCTGGCTTCGCGCATCGAGTCTTTTTCTGTCCCGGGAGCGGTGCTAATCTCTCCAGCAGTCTACAACCAGGTTAAAAACCACGGGCAATTTCGATTCGAAACACTGGGAAAGTTCCATTTCAAAAATATCCCGAAACCAAGTGCGATTTACGCCCTTGCCAACGAAGGATTGGTCGTGCCTAATCCCGCAGATCTCCAGGGAAAAGGACACCGGGATGCCTCCGCCAATGAGAAGTTTCCAAAAATACTTGCCACTTTTTTAGGGCGGGAGAAAGAGGTTGAAGAGATCTGCAAGCTGCTTAACGACGAGAGACTGATTACCCTCACCGGGCCGGGAGGAACCGGTAAGACCACGCTTTCCATTAAGGTAGCCTGGGAAGTGGTCGATCGTTTCCCTGGTGGGATATTCTGGATGCCGTTGGTTTCGGTCAAAAATGTAGAAGGAGTGGCCACGGAGTGTATGACGCATTTAGGTCTCCAGGAAGACCCTATGCTTAGTTCTGAGGAAGTGCTCATTGCGTTTTTTAAGGAAAAGAAGGCACTACTAGTACTTGATAATTTTGAACATGTGATAGAAGCCGCACAAGTCTTTGAACGAGTCCTTGAGGCTTGCAATCAGTTGTCTGTGCTGGTAAGCAGTCGGATTATTCTTCAGATACATGCGGAAAGAGAATATCATGTACCCCCACTGACGGTACCTAGACTTGAAGAGTCAAATACATTAAAACAATTGAAGGATATACCTGCCATTGCTTTATTTGTGCAAAGGGCGCAGGCCAGTCGGCGCAGTTTTAAATTAACTCAGGAAAATGCAGAAGCAGTTGCCAGAATTTGTGTCCGCTTGGATGGATTGCCATTGGGCATTGAACTGGCGGCGGCCAGAACAAAATTATTTAATCCCAAATCTTTACTTGAACGTCTCAACAAATCTTTTGATGTTTTGAAGGGGGGTGGTCAATTTCCACTCCGTCACCAGACTATTCGACAAACCATCGCCTGGAGTTATGATCTGCTGGAAAGAGAAGAACAACAGTTATTTCGACGCATATCCATTTTTGTTGGAGGCAGTACGATGACTGCTATCGAATCGATCTGTGGAGAAACCGAGCAACTAAATATTGACATAGTGGAAGGAGTGGAGGCCTTAGTGGACAAAAGCTTATTGACAGTCGATCATTCTGCAGATGATGTCCGGTTCTTTATGCTCGAAACAATCAATGAGTTCGCGAGAGAAGAGCTGAACAACTCGGAGGAGCAATCCGCCGTCAGGAAGGCACACCTCAACTACTACCTGAGCTTGACAGAAGATGCCGAACCGCACTATTACAGCTCGGATGCTGATATATGGGTGAGAATAATTTCTTCGGAACTATCCAATATCAGAGCCGCTATAAACCATGCCATTGATGTCAAAGAAATGGCACTCGCTTATCGACTAGGGAAGGCATTAATTCCATTTTGGAGTTTCAGAGGGATGAGTGCCAATGAGGGCGTTCAACAATTGGAAAAGTTAACATCCGTTGCCGTTTCAGAACACTTGGTCGTTGAACGTTTGAAGCTCTTACAAAGCCTTGCTTCCTTCTATTTATATACTGACGTCCGAGATAAATCGGCGTCAATTTTTGAAGAGTGCCTGGACTATTGGAGACAACAAGATGATAAAAATCAATTAGGCCTGGTCCTCAATGATATCGGCTGGTACCATATCGTAGTTGGAGATTTCCACCAAGGTGAAATCTATTCGTTGGAAGCGAAGGTGATATTTGAACGGTTGTCAAATAAAAAGCGATTAGTCGCATCTTTAAACAGCCTTGGCATGGTGAAAATGTGGCAATCAAAGCCACTTGAAGCGATACCATATTTCCAGAAAACATTCGTTCTCACTGAAGAATTGAAAGACCAACGGAGGAATGCCCATTCCATACTAAATACTGCCTATTGTAATTATTTAATGGGAAAGTATGATATGGCAGAGAACCAGATCGAAAATGCCCTGGTCTTTTTTAGAAAAAGTTCATCCCGAATACTTGAGGCAACGGCTCTAATATGGTTGAGTTATATCTACTATGAAAATAAAGATTTCGGCAAATGTATGGAGCTGAGTGTGAGGATAGGTGAAATTGGGCAAGAAATAAATATTCTTTTTGGGAGAGGCATGGCATATGGATGCAAGGCTTTGGCAGAATATGGAATGGGTAATATGGACAGCGCCAGAGAATTAATTGCTACTGCAGAAAATATTCTTCAGCACAAGGGAGAAAAGCATTTTTTATCAGTGTTAATAATGTTCCAAGCTTACTTTGAAGGGCATATGGGCAATCTGGAACTTGTAAGGTCCTGTTGCAAGAAACTACTCGGCAGTGAAATCGAAAATGAGAGTTATACAGGCTTCATTCCAGGTCTGGAGATTACAGCAAGCATTGCTGTCTTAGAAGGTAAATATGAATCAGCTGCGCAGCTATTTTTCAATGCGCAAACATTGAGAGCTGAGCTTGGTACACCGATTAGAAAAAGCCAGGAAGGAGTCTATCAGGACTTAATGGAAGATCTCCAAAGAAATCTGACCGAACAGGAATATGCATTGGCGCAAGAGCATCGATTTGATGATCGGCAATTATTGGCATTAGCGACTCGAGTTATTGAGCAGAATGCGGATGTATCATGATTGGTCACTCTCCCACCAATGATTTATCTCTACGCAACCAGACAGTCAGGCTAAGCACCACCAGATTGAGGGAGGCTTAATTGGCCCCGAGGCTTAGACCAGAATTGTGTTACCTTGAGCATCAGTGCACTCGATTATCATTATCTGATAGAGGTATAGAACCTCTATCACAACACTCTTAAAATCATGACGATTTCCCAAGCAACGCAAACTATCGATCAACTCAGTAGCGAAGTGCTGGATAGATTTAAGACTGGATTTGCAGGCCCCATTTTCAGTATCAATGACACAGATTACGACTCTGAACGTCAGTTATGGAACAAAATGATTGATAAGAGCCCCGGCTTGATCGCTCGGTGTACGGGAGTCCATGATGTAATCCAGGCGGTGAATTTTGCCAAACACAATGGACTGGTGACATCAGTACGTGGTGCAGGACATAATGTAGCCGGGAATGCTATGAATGACGGTGGTTTGGCCATTGATCTTTCGCACATGCGCGCAGTTTTAGTAAATCCAAAGAGCAAAACGGCAATCGTCCAGGGTGGTGCAACATGGGCAGATATTGACCGGGAGACGCAGACATTTGGCTTGGTATGTGCTGGTGGTGTGGTTTCGGATACGGGAGTAGGAGGGCTCACATTGGGCGGTGGTCTAAGCTGGATTCGTCGCAAGGTTGGGATGAGTATTGACAATCTCATCGGTGCTGACATGGTCCTTGCTGACGGAAGCTATGTCCACGCCTCGCAATCCGAGAATACGGATTTGTTTTGGGCGGTAAGAGGAGGAGGTGGCAATTTTGGCATAGTAACGTCTTTCGAGTTTCAGCTGCACGATTTGGGGCCGGAGGTCATGTTTGTGGCATGCATGTATCCACGCGAAGTGGGAGCAAAGGTCATGAAGTGGTGGGTTGAGTGTACGCGCACGTTGCCAGATGAGGTCACTAGTGATTGCATTCATTGGGCAGTGCCCGTGTTTCCGGGTTTCCCTGAGGAAATGCAAGGAAAACCTGTCACTGTTCTGGCGGCTATGTATTCGGGTTCAGCGGAAGAAGGACAAAAGGTACTGCAACCTTTCCGTGAAGTGGCGGATCCGCTTTTGGATTTGAGTAATATTTACCCCTATGCAGGCGTGCAGCAAATGTTTGATCCGTTTTTGGCGAAGGGGGAGTTGTACAGTTATTGGAAGAGCCTGTATATGGATGACTTGTCTGATTCGCTGCAGGAATTGATAATCGATAGAGCCAATCAATCGCCCGCACCGCAATCATTGATATCCATTCGGAATCTTCAAGGGGCTATTGGCAGAGTTCCTTCAGAGGCAACCGCATTTGGCGAAAGGGGAGCCAGGTTTCTGGTGAGCATCGACACCATGTGGGTAGACGCAGAACGAAATAATGACAACATCCAGTGGACCCGGGATTTCTTTAAGGAGCTTCATCAACATTCAAATGGTCAGGTTTATTTCAATTTTAATAGCGATATGAGCGGTTCAGATGACCTTGCCAAGGACTCTTTTGGACCAAATTATGAAAAGCTGATAGAAGTGAAGACCAAATTCGATCCAGAGAATTTCTTCCGATTGAATGCTAATATCAGGCCCAAAGGTTAAGACCATTCTCTTTTTTGAGTTTAATGTTTAAGCAGAACAGTTTACTAAACTTTCAACAACAAAAAGCCAAGTTTTTTTTTAGGGTTGAGCGTTGAATGTTTAAGTAGAACGATTTACTAAACTCATGAAATAAACTTGCTGCCATCCCACGCCACACCGGGAGGGAACAATTCTTCCAGCCGCTTCTTCATTTCAAGGGCCACCAGGGCGGCGTCACCTCCTTGCTCTTCTAAACGGGAGATAATGTTGCGATAGCTTTGCTCGTCTCTGTTCTGACTTAGTTTGAAAACATTGTCGATTTCTTCAGCTTTGATTTCAAAGGCAATTATGGCAGGCAACATCTTATTTAGAAATTCATTGGGCAGATTATCATAGATCGTCGGTGAGGTGGAGTCATTATTTTCAAAGTGCAAGGTGAGCTTTTGCAATAAGGAGATCAGGTCCGCTTCGGGTAGAAAAGATATCTTTCCTTTTATATGCACACTCATATAGTTCCAGGTTGACGCGATGTGGGAGTTGGCGTACCAGGAGCCGCTTACATAGGTGTGCGGGCCGGTGAACATAGCAAGGGCCTGAGGATTTTCCTCAAATGCTTTGTGATGGTCTGTCTTTCGCATGATATGTCCTTGCAAGACCCATTGACCATCTTGTTCCTCCACCAACATCGGTATCTGGGTGGCTACTTGACTTCCATCCTGGAAACTTCCTGTCAAGAAAGCAAATGGGTAATCGTGCAGGAACTGAAAGATGCGCTGTTTGTCCTTCTCTTTGAAATAGGATAGATTATACATGTTCCTAGATTAATTGGTTAATCTGGTCCTGCAGGCAAAAGAGAGATCATATTCACGAAGGGAATCTTTTCTTAATAAACTTTATTTGTCCATTGTGATTTGATTCATGTTCACATACATGAAACCATTTGCAATGGTTATTTGTGGGCTTATTCTCAAAAAATGGCTCTGATTTCATCAGCCAATCATCATCTCTTTTCGCAAATTCCATTTTAGTGGTCTCTCTGACTTCCGCCAGCTTGGAAAGATAAAAGTCGATGTCATTTCCTACGATCTCCTTGCGCCCTGCCTCGCCAAGACCCATGGGAACATCCCATTCCTTTTCTATTTCGTCACTCCAGGTGCCCCATTCCATTTCATCAAAGGTGTTGAGCTGGTAATATCGTTCAGTCGCTGCCAGATGTAGCAACATGGCTCCAATGGAATTGGATTGATCATCAATTTGAAAATCCAGTTCTTCCTGCGTCAAATCTTCCACGTTACTGACCACCGAGGCTCTCATCATGGTCATGGTAGACAGGAGGGTGCCGATCCAGGGGGAATATCCATCCTGAGGGCCCACGAGATAAATATTATCAGGGTCTACGTAAGGAGATGCATGCGCCGAATGGATAATAGTGCTGGAGGCTATTCCAGCGGTCAACAGAGCTGAACCTTTGAGAAATCCTCTTCGGGAGGGTATTTGATAGTTTTTCATGATAAAGCCGGCTTAAGTTTGTCTAATAATGAGGTGGTTCAAAATCTAGGGATCGAACCAATTATTTTTCTCGAATAAAGTAACGGAGTCAAATATAAGTTTACGGAAATTCTCGAGGGGCTTATTAAATAGACCAATGAATAGAATATCTTTTTCCGGGATGGTAATGTAGAAAGCTCTAAAGCCTCCCTGCGAACCGGTATGATAGATGATGTCTACTTCAAAATTACTGCTCTCGAACAGTGAGCGCTCGCCTAGAAACCAGCTACATCCTACAAAGGGAGGCAGGGTGTCCGACCAGTTTTCAGGTTGATATACGGTTTTTGATTCCTTGGTCAATGCCTCACTCAAGAAGACATTTGTCTGAAGGGCGTTTTCATATTTAGCAAGGTCCAGCACGGAGCTCCATATTCCGCCATTTCCTGCGGCAGCAAAAGTTGGAAATTCGCCATAGTCGTATTCAACAAACTGCCCGTTTTCGTCTTTTACATAAGCATGGGCAACACCAGTCTGAGGATGAGGACCATTGGTGATGGTACTTTCCGACATGCCGGATGGCCTGAAAATATTCTCCTCAATAAAATCCTGCCAAGTTTGGTTAGTTACTTTTTCGATGATCAAAGCCAATCCGTTGTATGCCGGATTGGAATACTGGAATTTAGCACCGGATTCAAAATTCAGCGTTTCAGTACGCTTCAGTGGCTCGAAGTTCGCTTTGTCTTTTGCGGTCAAGAAGAACTCCTCATTATCCCTCACATTTCTTAAATCGGGAAGGCCGGAAGTATGGGAGAGCAGATGCTTGATGGTGATCTTCTTTGCCAGATCAGCGCTATCAAAATCATCAAAGTATTTATGAATATTATCCTCTAAAGAAAGCATTCCACGTTCGTGGAGGATCAATATACCATTCGCCACAAATGTCTTGGAAATGGAACCGGTGTTAAACAACGTACTTTCAGTGATCTTTTTCCCGGTGGTGGGATCTTCAAGACCATAGCTCTTTAAGAAAATAGTGCTATCGCCCTTCTTGACCAGGACGGATCCTCCTGGCTCATCGGCTGCCAATTCCTTTAGCAGTAAAGCTTCTAATTCTGCCTCAAGGCTATTTTGGGGTTGACTGATTGTGTCGGAAGCTAATACTGTAAGAAAAAGAAAAGGAAGAATTTGTTTCATAGCTAGATTGGATAGGGTGTATGGGTTTTAACGGATCGGCTGCATGCGGATTACGAGCGCTAGCGAAGTATTCCGTTATCGCAGCATGTTGTAATCAGTATTCCTGAATAAGCACCTCTGTGGGGATCTTCAATTCCCGACTTAGTTTTCGAATCATTTCAAGTGTTAGTTTTCTCTTTTTATTTAGAATTTCGCTTGCACGACTCTTGTGTCCTAAAATATCTCCCAAGTCCTTTTGCTTCATGCCCATTTGCTCCATTCGAAATTTTATAGCTTCAATTGGATCAGGTGGTCCGATTGGATAATGTTTATCTTCATAGTCTTCAATTAACAGGGCAAGTACTTCCAACTCGTCACCTTCATTGGTTCCTGGTTCAGACTCAAAGATTTTCTCTAATCTTTTCAATGCCATCTCATAATCTTCTTCTGTACGAATTGGTTTTAGTTTCATATTTAGATTTTAACTGGATCAATTCTATCATACTCTTGATGTGTCCCAATGAATCTAATCCAGAGCATTCCATATTTATAATTTATTTTCACAATTAACCGATATCTGTTTCCGCGAATATTGAAGATCACTCTATTGCCAGGGATAATCCTAGCATTGGGGAACTGTTGCATGATTTTATCCGGTGTATCCCACAGACCCTTCTCAGCTTCTTCAAACCAGGCTTTTAGTTGTTGTTCTGAGTCTCTATGTTTTGTCCAGAATTCACGTAATATCTTCTTTGCTAATACCCTCAAGATGTTTTACAACCTAAGATAAGAAAAAGTTCCCGTATTGGTAACTATTTTGTCTATATTGATGACAACGGTTTCGGGCTTTGCGTTCGGGCGGGTTTCGGAACACAATGTTTCAATTTATTACTAATGTTTATAAGAAGCATAAAGCTCCAAGTTTGCACGTCAGCCCGCCTGACGCAAAACCCGTGTTACCTGCATGTGCTTTCATATTATTATTGGTTGTCCAATTTTTGGCACAATACATTTTATTTTCTCTCCTTTAAAACCATTTGCGAAGTCATCAAAGTCTATGTCAAGTTTGTGGATTGGGATTACAATCTTTGGCTTAATTGTTTTGGTTGCTTCAATAGCTTCATCTGCATTCATTGTAAACTTACCTCCCATTGGCACAAATGCGATGTCAATGTTTTTTTTGCTTTTCATTTCTTGAAGAAAGTCAGTGTCACCTAAATGGTAAATTCTTTTCTTGTTAATTGTAAGAATATATCCGCATCCCTTTCCTTTTTTATGCTGTTTTCGTGTTGATGAACCGTTTTCAGTATTGTAAGCGTCAACCGTTTCTAATTCAATATCTTTTTCAATTTGAACCTTCTCATTTATGTTAACCAATTGAAAAGTGTCGCCAAGTTCTGTCAAACATGATTTTGGTGCAAATACTTTTGTTTCCTTTTTTCTCAGTCTATCGATAGTTACTTTTTTACAATGGTCTTTGTGATGATGAGTGATACATATTATATCTGCCTTTTCAAGTCCGTTTGGAAGTCCGTCTATAGGGTCTGGCCATATAGAAAATTCAGTCTTGTCAGAATAATTGGAAAAATAAGTTGTCAGATAGGCTGGGTCGAAATAAACAACTTTCTTGTCCGTCCTTAGACGAATCCAAGAATTAGGAAACCATGTTATGTCCATTTGTCCTTTTAGCATTACAGGTAACTATAAAGGATTGTATCGGTAATCGATACACAGCGCTGACATAAGATAATGATCTAGAGACATGAATCCTAGGGGAGCTAAGATGAAATAACGAAGTGATTACGGATACAATTAAGTTGAACGGAGCCGTCTATGGGAATCCTATCGTAATATTTGTTGGCT
>JAHELJ010000053.1:15593-22249 GCA_024644235.1 Lewinellaceae bacterium | reverse complement strand
AAAGGCATTAGTCGCCAAGAGCAAGACCACCATAGGCAGCATGGTACAATATTGTTCAGCTGATCATGAAGCCTGGACTATCTAAGCTGAAGATTTACATCCCATGGCAGGAGCTGCACCCTTTCTTGATCAATGGAGGTTTTTGGTCGGCAAGAAAGGACTCGCTCTAATGCTTCTAAATCCTTTCCTTCAACTATTGCGCTGGTGGCTGGGGAGTAGGAACAATGTTGGCAATGGGCACAACCTGCTGAAGAAAAGTAAATATTGCATGTACATCTTCATCAGTCAGGTGGGAATAGCCTTGCCAGGGCATGGGTGGCAGCAAAGGCCTTCCGTTTGGCAAACCTTTGTGTTTTCCCTGGGTAATCGACACCCTAAATTGTTCTTCCGTCCAGTTTCCAATGCCGGTGGGGTCAGGTGTCAGGTTAGCGGAGTAGGACACTCCCCATGGACCTACTGCAGCTGTCAGATCATTTGCGAAAAGAAGCCATCCATTTGGACCAACTACCGATGCAGGTATCTCCGGTAATGGTGAATCAGCTGGATGTCCCATAAATCGGCGTGAATGATCCGGTACAGGCCCCTGATCTGTCATCATCTTAGGGGTGTGACAGTCGTCACAGCCGAGAATATTTACGAGGTACTCTCCATGAGCAATTACTTCTTCCTCAGTAGGTGCTGATGGCTCCGAACTGGTTTGGGTCTGGTCACCGGCTGGTTGGCAAGCTAGTACACCAAGCAGTAAAAGCAATACCGGAGTAAGTGAAAGCTGTTTCATAAGGCAAAAGGTGTTTTTTGTTTTAAACTTGGTAAGCAATTTATAAGGATTGTACCTTTTTTTCAGAGGTCGAACTATTTTTTTTCTTGTCTTGAGATTCGCGTTGACCTGGTCTGCTTCATCAAAAAACTTTGGGCAAGTTGCCTTAGGGCTGCCAAATTATATCCAGGGATGAAAAGATCTATGTATGGCAGAGCAGCCTTCATACCCATGGTTTGCGGACTCCAGGCCTCACTGACTGCCAGAGGGTTTAGCCAAATTACTCGTTTCGAGTGGCGATGAATTTGTCTCATACTCTTTCTGAGTAGATCTGGTTCACCAGTGTCCCAACCATCGCTGAGTATAATCACAGTGTTTTTTCGACCCATCAGTTTATGACCGTATCGATCATTGAATTGTTTAAAAGAGAGCCCTATTCTGGTGCCACTTTGCCAGGTAGCACCTGACTGTTCTAATTTTCGCAGGAAAGCAGCGAGGTCATCATCCTGACCATGTGTTGCCAATGGCATTAGGTCAGTTGCAAAGGCAAAAACATGTTGACGACGAAATATCGACCGGATGCCAAACATAAATTGAATGATAAGTTGTGAAAACAGCTGCATACTTTTACTGGCATCAGCCAGTAGTATGATAGAGGTCTCCTTTTCCTTATGCTGTCGATATTTAAGACTCACGATCTCTTGATATCGTGGTAAATTTTCCCTTAGAGATCTGCGAATATCGATTGATTTGCGCTTAGTTGTCGAGGCAATAAAACGTTTACTGAGTTGCATCCGCATAGCCCTGGCCATGAGCTCAACGATCTTGATAATTTCATCTAGTTCACCAGGAGACACATCACGCAAATCTGTAATAGCATTATGGGTGAGGGGAGAATAAGATGCAATGTGAGTTTCCTCCTCATTCTTTCCACCAAAAAGCCATTCTTTGATCGCTTGAAAAGATGGTGGCTGCTTTTTGAGCTCGTCCAGAGTCAGTGTTTCTGGTTCCGCATCTGTATCCTGTTTAAGCTTACTATCCAAAGCACGGTCAAGTTCCCGCCAGAATCTCTCATACAGCGATTCGAACTGGTGTATCTGCTGGGGAGATTTACATAGCACTGATTTGATCCCTAACCTGAAGAGCTGAGGATCTTCAATCAGACAGTTCAAACTGACGACCTTCAACAAGTCCTCCTCAACATCAACAGCGGTGTCAAATCCATTTTTTCTAAGAAAGCGGCAAAACAGCAGCAAATTTGAGGATATAGAGGTGGAACGCGACAGCATTTAGAATCTCTTCTCTATGCCAGCTTTGTCCAATAATTCAGATAATGAAAGCTGCACTTCCCGGGTATCTCGCCAATCCTTCAAGATAATACCCAATGTATTTTCGACGATCTGTCTGTCCAAATGATCCACATGCAGAGTAGCTAGCACCTTGGCCCACTCAATAGACTCGGAGAGGCCTGGGATCTTATCCAAATCTAGCGTGCGAATCTCCATCATAAACCGGCAAATTTGTATGGCGAGATCATAGTCAAAATCCGGAACCTTTGTGCGCACGATCTCCAATTCCTTGTCAAATTCGGGGTAATCGATCCACAGGTAGAAGCATCTTCGCCGTAGGGCTTCCGACAGCTCACGAGTCCGGTTACTAGTAAGCACAACAAAGGGAATCACTTTGGCTTTGATAGTCCCTATTTCGGGAATAGTAACTTGCCAGTCAGACAGTATTTCCAATAAAAAACTTTCAAATTCTTCGTCGGCCCTGTCAACTTCATCTATCAGCAGGACAACGTGCTCGTTGGAAGAAATTGCCTGCAGGAGGGGTCGCTTCAAGAGATATTTTTCAGAATAGATTTCTGCTTCCTTTTCATCGTCTGATCTGGCCGCGTTTTCAGATATCTTGAGATATAGCAGTTGTTTCTGATAGTTCCACTCATAAATGGCATGAGCTACATCAAGGCCTTCGTAGCATTGTAGCCGGATCAGATCGGTCCCATGGAGGTTTGCCATGACTTTGGCGATTTCCGTCTTTCCCACTCCGGCCGGGCCTTCGATTAGTAAGGGACGGTTGAGCTGGCCCGCCAAAAAGATGCTCATCGTAATGTGATCATCCGAGATATAATCCTGGCTCTTCAGACGGGCAGCTAAGGCGTCCAATTCTTGCTGCATCATGAGGAAAGATAATAAAAGCCTGAGATCACTACTGGCTGCAAGAAGACTACATTAGACTGTTCAGTGTTCTCTTGGCATAGATTCTTGCCAGGTGATGCCGGTAGGCACTTGAAGCATGATGATCACTCAGAATATCTCTTCCATCTGCTGCCATGCTAGCTGCCTTCGCGATTACCTCCTCAGACAGGGTCTTGCCTTTTAGTGCTCCTTCGACACCTGCATCCCTGAAAGGAGTATCACTTACTCCATTAAAAGCCACCGCAATTTCAGCGATGGGGTCGCCACTCACCAATGCAGCACAACCTACAATGGCAAATCTCGAAGCAGGCTGAGCAAATTTCAAATAACCCGACCTAGTACCTGCAGGTGGCTTAGGAATGATAATGGCTGTGATGATTTCATCGCCATTCAGGGCTGTGGAGAAGAAACCCTGGAAAAAGTCAGATGCAGCAACTTTCCTTTGCCCCGATTGGCTGGCCAAGTCTAACGTGGCACCACTTGCCAGCAATGCTCCGGGCCAGTCAGCGGCAGGATCGGCGTGGGCAATGCTACCACCTATGGTGCCAAAATTTCTCACCTGGATATCTCCGATTGAAGCGGCAGCTTGGGTGATCACGGGTAGCACCTGGCGAAGTCCCTGGTGCATAGCGATCTCCGAATGGGTTGTTCCGGCTCCAATTTTAAAACTCCCATCCGAATCTGAGATCCCTCTAAGTTCCGCAAGGTTTCCGATGGAGATGACGCTGTCTGGTTCGTTTAGGCGGAGCTTCATTAGAGGAATAAGACTATGCCCCCCAGCCAACAACTTTGCATCTTGATTTCCGCTGAGCAAGTCCAATGCTTCGGAGAGTGAATTGGGTTTGTGAAAATTAACTTGTGATGGTATCATCAGATTGCTGCTTTTTAAGATTGACCATTTGAATGAATTCTTTCCCAAACTTTTTCAGAGGTAACCGGCATTGGAGGATCCCAAATTCCGTAGGCGGAGAGGGCATCCATCACTGCATTTACCACTGCGGGTGTAGATCCGATTGTGCCGGTCTCACCTGCACCCTTTACACCTAATGGATTGTGAGGGCAAGGAGTTGTGGTACGATCCGTTTCGAATGAGACCAAATCATCAGCACGTGGCATGGTGTAATCCATATATGTGCCATTGATTAGTTGTCCTGATTCGTCATAAATTGCAGCCTCGAGTAGGGCTTGTCCTATACCTTGAGCTACACCTCCATGCACCTGGCCATCTACAATCATCGGATTAATTACGTTTCCAACGTCGTCCACAGCCAAATATCTCTTCAGAGTTACCTTTCCGGTTTCCTTATCAATTTCTACTACAGCGATGTGAGCCCCAAACGGATAGGTGAAATTAGCAGGATCATAAAAACTGGAGAAATCCAGGCCTGGTTCCAAGCCCTCGGGGTAGTCATGTGGAACATATGCGGTGAGAGAAACGTCGCCGAAGCCAACGGATTTATCAGTTCCCTTTACAGACCACTTTCCATCGGCAAACTCGATGTCCGCTTCGGCTGCCTCTAACTTGTGGGCTGCTATTTTGGTTCCTTTTTCAATAACTTTTTCAATGCTCTTTATTATGGCGCTTCCACCGACAGCCAGGCTTCTCGAACCGTAGGTTCCCATTCCAAATGCAACAGATTCAGAATCGCCATGCACCACTTCCACATCTTCTAGAGCAATACCAAATCGATCAGCAACGATCTGGGCAAAAGTAGTCTCGTGACCCTGACCATGTGAGTGTGCTCCGGTATAAACACTTACTTTTCCGGTAGGCTGCACCCTGACTTGTGCTACTTCGAACAGACCAGCTCTGGCTCCAAGGGCACCGACTACTGCTGAAGGAGCAATACCACAAGCTTCAATGTAAGTGCTAAACCCAATCCCCATCAGTTTACCGCTATCACGTGCTGCTTTTTGTTCAGCCCGCAATTGATCATAACCTATTTTGTCAAGAGCTTTCTTCAGTATTCTTTGATAATCGCCGCTATCGTATTGCAGTGCAACCTGAGTCTGATAACCGGCCTGCTCCACTCCATCGAAGGCCGGAATAAAATTCTTGAATCTGAGTTCAGCGGGATCTATTCCAAGTTCGAGTGCAGCGGTGTCCATCAGACGCTCCAAAAGATAAGTGGCCTCGGGTCTTCCGGCACCTCGATAGGCGTCTACTGGGGTGGTGTGGGTGAATGTGGCAGTTACATCCACATTCACCAAGGGGGTGGTATATAGACCTTGCAATAGCGTGCCATAGAGATAGGTAGGAACTGCCGGGCCAAATGTAGATAGATAGCCTCCGAGATTGGCATAGGTTTTTACCCGTAGCGCTGTCATCTTGCCATCCGCATCAAAAGCTAGCTCAGCCTTGCTGATATGGTCACGTCCATGCGCATCTGTGAGGAAACTTTCACTGCGCTCTGCTGTCCACTTCACCGGACGGTTGATTTCTCGAGAGCACCAAATGACCAAAGCTTCCTCTGTGTAGTGAAAGATCTTACTGCCAAAGCCTCCTCCAACATCTGGTGATATTACTCTGACCTTATGTTCTGGAATGCCCAGAACGAAAGCACATAGCAGAAGGCGTATCAAGTGAGGATTTTGTGAACTCGTGTACAAGGTGAACTTGTCGGATGCTTCTTCGTAATGACCAATGGCACTACGAGGCTCAATTGCATTTGGGATGAGACGCTGATTGGAGAATTCCAAAGTAGTCACGTGGTGAGCTGACCGGATAGCTTCGTCCACTTCCCCGGCATCACTTCCAAGTTGCCAGTCAAAGGCTGTATTATTAGGCACATCATCATGCACCAGTGGAGCTCCATCATCTGCCGCTTTGCGGGGGTCAATCACTGCATCCAATACCTCATAGTCTACCTTGATCTTTTCCGCTGCATCCTTTGCCTGGGCATAGCTTTCGGCAATGACGATAGCTACCCCATCTCCGACATGTCGCACTTTATCAGCAACCAGCAGAGGATGGGCAGGTTCCTTCATAGTGTCGCCATTCTTGAAATTCACTTGCCATCCGCAGGGGACCCCGTTTACTCCTGCCAAATCCTTTCCTGTGAAGATTGCAATTACACCATCTGCCGACTCCGCTGCTGCGGTATCTACAGAAATTATCTTGGCATGGGCATGAGGACTACGAATGATCCGGGCAATGGTCTGGCCAGGAAGTACTATATCGTCAGTGTATTTACCTTTTCCGGTGAGAAATCGCTTGTCCTCAACTCGTTTTACCGATGAACCTATTAATCCCATAATTTTGATTTTGAAGATTTAAGAAGACTGCATCTTGTCGGCAGCGTACTGGATGGATTTTACAATGTTGTGATATCCTGTGCAACGGCAAAAATTTCCTTCTAGCCCATGTCGTATTTCTGCTTCCGAGGGCGAGCTATTTGTAGCAAGAAGATCAGCTGCGGTCATCACCATGCCGGGAGTGCAGAAGCCACATTGTAAGCCATGCATTTCTCTAAAGCCTTCCTGAATAGGGTGGAGGCTTCCCTTCTGAGCCATACCCTCGATGGTAATTATTTCTGCTCCATCAGCCTGTGCAGCCAACATTGTGCAACACTTAAGGGCTTTACCATTGAATAATACAGTGCAGGCTCCACAACTGCTCGTATCACAACCAATATGAGTACCGGTAAGCCTAAGTTCTTCGCGTAGGTAGTGGACAAGAAGTGTACGTGCGTCCACTTTAG
>JAHELJ010000053.1:3395-15493 GCA_024644235.1 Lewinellaceae bacterium | reverse complement strand
TGAAATGTGGCATCGAGGAACTAATCGGAACGCTCATGAGTGTGGAAGCTATCTCGGAATTTAAGCCATCACCTGCAGTATACCGTATGGCTCAGGATCAACTCGAATCCAATAAGACCAGGATTCTTTTCATCTCGGGAAATCCTTGGGATATCAGTGGCGCTAGTAACTTCGGACTGGATTGTGTGTGGATCAATGCAGGAGGAAAGGTCAGGGACAAATTACCTTATGGTGAAGTGGCTGAGTATGAGAGCTTAGGTGTTCTCCTTCAGAAGCTTGCGCAGCCCCTTTCCTAAGCCTGCTTGATCAGCTGCACCATGATCTTGCTGTCGAGGTGTGAAGTGCCGGCTCCAAAAAATGACCCACTTACTGGCATGGTATCTTGCTGTTCAATGCCACTTGCCAGTGGTAAATATCTCCAATTGCATATCGTACCCATGCTAGGATCAAAGCCGACCCAGCCCGCTCCGAAGATGAACACTTCTGCCCAGGCATGCAGTTCCGATTTGTTTTCGGTTTGTATGTGATAGCCGCTAGTAAATCTTGCCGGGATTCTACACAAGCGGCACAACTGAATGAACAGAACTGATAAGTCACGGCAGGACCCCTTGCCATCCTGAATGGTCTGTCCGGGAGTTTTTGCCGGTCCCCATTCTCTTTCTTCGCCTTGAAAAGAGACATATATATGTCGCGTCATTTCATGGAGGAATGGAATCACCTCACCCTTCCCCTTTTCGAGACAAGTGGCGATCAGCTTCGCTTCTTCATCACTGCCTTCAGGCTTTTCGGTATAAGGAGCGAGTGCCTTTGGAAGTAGGACACTTCGGTAATATTTTTGCTCCATAGCGTCAATTGGAAAAATGACAAAGTGAAACGGATTATAGGCTTCGATCTGTAACGAGATCTTTGCATGAATTTTCAGGTGAGCATGTTTACCTAGAAACCATATTTGGTCCACCTGATTTCCGAAGGCATCAATTCCTGCAAAATGGCCTTGCGGCGTGGGATCAATGTTAATCTGTGACGAGATCAATCGTCTAAATCGGTCCAATCGTGGGAACTGCCTGATTATGTGAGGTTCTAAACTTACCTCTTGTTCATAATGATAAATAGTGAGGTGATCAATATTGCAATTCCACATTATTGTTGATATACAGGGTCTGAGGGTATAGCCAGTCCTCCGATGATTTTCTTTAGTTCACTTTCAAAAGTTCCCGCCATTTGCATCATGCTATTCCGATCCATCCTGACCAGCTGAAGCTCGTAGCTGTTTTTCTCATAGACCACCAAGTCTAATGGATAATCCACATTATTTGTATTCTTCACAGTTTGGTGAAATGACAGTAAGGCCACTTTTTTAGTGTACTCTATCGTACCATCGGGATCAAGACTTGATGATAAAATTGATTTGCCAAATGATCCATTTCCGATAACAGCATAGCAGGTATTACTTTCACCCACTCTTATCCAGTTACCTTCTGGGAAGATCATATATAGTTCCTGGTTTAGATCATCCTTCATCTGGCCACCGAGAAGGGCATGACTATCGAATTTGTAATTATTTTCCTCAAGGCTGGATTTATCTTCGGCAGAAACTCTCTTTACTATCTTTCCAAATTCATTGGCCACCTGATATAACTTGTGATGATGAAAGGTGTCTTTCCTTACCTCTTCCTCAAAATACGTAATTGCTTTATCTCTTACCGACCGAAGCCCGGATGACAAAATGAAGAAAGTGGAAGAGGTATTCGAGTAAGTGTATATTTTTTTTGCCTCGGATTTGGTCGTCCCGCTGGTGATGCAGGTGTCAGCGATGCCAACAATTCCTGTCTTTAGTTTTATGCCAGCACAGTAGGTCATGGGGCTAGATCTTGGTGTTTAATTGAAAAGTAGGTTTGATAAATGGCATCTGATATTGAATTGACTTTGATTTGAATTTGATCCAGAAACTCATGAAGACCGTGCTGAAATATCTCATCTATCTCAGCAAAGCTTAGATCGCTTCGGATGAGCCCGATCTGTTTTTCAGCTTGGTTCTGAAACGTTTGTCCATAGTTTCCAGAAATTGACTTCAATGACTGCTCGGCTTTTTGAAGGCAGTGTAAAATTGATCTGGGAAATTCCTGATCAAGAATGAGAAATTCAGCAATGTGAAGAGGTACCAGTCTGCCATGCTTCCGGCTATACATATTATAAGCACTCACTGATTTAAGGAGTGCTACCCACTGAATGCGGTCTATTGTTGTGCCGACAGACTTCAAGGAAGGCAGGAGAATATGATATTTAACATCAAGCATTCTTGAAGTATTATCGGCACGCTCCAGATGCACTCCTATTTTGCCGAAATGCCATCCTTCATTCTGACTGATGGTACAATCTGATATTCCGTAGAAAAGTTGACACTCTCTCTTCACCTTGTCAACAAAAATTCTGGGGTCAGGATCGGTACTATGACTCTGTTCTCTTTCCTGTTGAATGTAATACCATAGCTTGTTGATCTGTTCCCAAAGCTCCTTGGTAAGGTGCCCGCGCACTGACCTTGCATTTTCACGAGCTTTATTAATACAATTCCAGATGGAGTTGGGATTGCCTTCGTTAAAACAGATGAATTCAATTACAGAATTACGATCGTATTTTTGATAAAGAGATTCGAAATTCTTTTCAGCACCTAAAACCTGAATAAGAGGGCTCCATTGCTCGGCTGTGACCCTCGTGAGATCAAGGGCTAGATTAAAATTTACATCGAGAAATCTGGCTGAGTTCTCGACACGTTCTACATTCCGATATAGCCAAAATATGGAATTAGCTACGCGACTAAGCATGGTCAATCATAGGTTACCCAGGTGTCTTTGGTTCCACCACCCTGGGATGAGTTAACAACGAGAGATCCTTTGCGTAATGCCACCCTGGTCAATCCTCCTGGAATGACTTCGATCTGCTGCCCGTAGATTATAAAGGGCCTTAGATCGACATGACGTGGTTCAAAACCGGTAGACACCAAACTTGGCACCGTACTGAGATCGATCATGGGCTGAGCAATGTAGTTTCTCGGATTAGCCTTGACATTTCCTCTGAATCTGTCATGGTCATGCTTGCTGCTTTTAGGTCCGATTAACATGCCATATCCTCCAGCTGCATTGGTTTCCTTCACAACAAGGTCTGAAATGTTCTCCAAAACATATTCGAGATCATTCTTGTGTGCACAATTATACGTCTTGATGTTAGAAAGAATTGGTTCTTCGCTCAAATAATATTTTATGATATCAGGTACAAATGGGTAAATAGCTTTGTCATCAGCCACTCCCGTCCCCGGAGCATTTGCCAAGGCAACATGCCCCTTCCTGTAAGCATCAAAAAGACCGGGCACACCCAGCATAGATTCAGAATTGAAGTGGACCGGATCCAGGAACTTATCATCTATCCGGCGATAGATCACATCCACCTTTTGAAGACCTGCCGTGGTTCTCATGTAAACAAAATCATTCTTTACCACCAGGTCTCTTCCCTCCACAAGTTCTACCCCCATTTCCTGGGCTAGATAAGAATGTTCATAAAATGCAGAATTATAAATGCCCGGCGTTAGCACCACGATAGTGGCAGGAGAAGCTGGGGCGATGTATTCAAGCATTCGGTGGAGTATCTGGGGGTAGACATTTACCGGCTGCACATGAATCTGATCAAAGGCATTTGGGAATGTGGCCTTTATTATTTTTCGATTTTCCAACATGTAGGATACACCCGAGGGGCAGCGAAGGTTATCTTCCAGAATACGAAAGGTCCCTTCTGCGTCACGCACAATATCGGTACCAGTAATGTGAATCCAAATTCCCCTGGGAGGTTCAAGACCCTTGCACTGACTCAGATAGTCGGGACAGGTTAAAATCAAATGTTCCGGTACTACATCATCCTTCAATATTTTCTGTCCATGATAAATGTCTTGAATGAACAGGTTTAGAGCTTTGATACGTTGTCGAAGACCACCTTCAATGATCTTCCATTCACGATCCGCAATGATCCTCGGAATAATGTCTAATTGAAGTACTTTTTCTAATCCTCTCTCGTCACCATGCACCTGAAAAGTCATTCCCATCAATCGCTGCGCCTGGTCGGTTGCCGTTTGCAACTCCTGCAAATTGTCCAAACTAAGGTCATTAAGAAATAACCGGTAACGTTCGTAGGTTTCCCTAACGTTCAAGCTCGAATCAAACATTTCGTCAAAGGCTGTCTCTAACGGATAGTTGGTAAAATGACGGTCTTTCTCAGTCACTTTGCTTTGATTAATAGTTGTCCCAAAATAAGGCTGACTGCCGAGAGTAATCTAAATATTAATTTTGGAAATCTTTCATTTTTGTGATATCCAAGCTATACTTCAGATTCTTGAAGTCGGCTCAAAACCTACTGAACAATTCTTTGATATTGACATGTTCATCATTCAAGGTCAGTGCCAGCATCAGCAAAATTCTGGCTTTGTTTGCTGGCAAATCAGCAGCAATGAAAACTGCGTCCCCATACATATCCTGAGATGGTATCCGGCCCATGGGAACCCTTGAAGCAACTAGGACTGGTTTGCCAGAATTCCAACTTTCCAATTTTGCATGCACATTGGCACTTGTCCTGCCTCCTGCAAACGATTGCAGGACCAGCCCGTCTGATGGTAGATCAAAGACATTTTTTATAATGTCTGGTGATAAGCCGGTAAAATCTGATAGCAAATCGACACGAGGCAGGATCTCGACTCCTGAGATATCAAACGGGGTGTTTTTTGTATGTAGATGGGTCACTTGCCGGTAGTAGACAACTGTGTCGGGGTCCACTACTCCCAAGTGACCAAAACTTGGCGATTGAAAGCTCTGTAGCCGGAGATCATCCGTTTTCCAGGTGTCTCTGGCACAACTGATCATATCGTTCATTACGATCAGAACTCCTTGACCCAGACTTGCAGGAGCTTCTGCCACTCTAACCGCATTGATCACATTGGCCGGGCCGTCAGCAGAAACAAAATCCGAGGGCCGCATCGAACCTGTAAGAACCACCGGGAATTCCGACTTGACAGTTAAGTTGAGGAAGAAAGCCGTCTCCTCCATCGAATCTGTCCCATGAGTGATAACAAAGCCGCGATACTTCTCTAAAGATCCATTGATCAGCTGGCCAAGCCTCAACCAATCCGCCGGTGTTATCTTGGATGAACCTTTCTCACTAAACTCGTAGTGGTCCGCCTCCGCATAGCGGGCAATTTCCGGCACGCTTTCAATTAGACTCTTACCCCTGATATTTCCTGCCTCACTGGTACTACCGATGGTTCCACCAGTCGTGATGATTAGGATTTTCTCTGGTGTAAAAGTGTTTTGACTCATTGCAATAGGATTATGGAGAGGTAAACAGAATATGAATATGTACTTGAGCCATTCGCTGACCATACTAGTGTAATTGTGGTTTGACTTACTATTTGACAGAGTCTATTATTCTTGGCGAAGAAATTAGGACTTTTTCTGTTTTTTTATTGGGAATTAGAAATTCAGATCATAAAATGGGCCGTAAGAAATCAAAGAAGTCTGGCAAGAGGGGAAAGTCTAGACCATCTGAGGCCATACTTCCTTGGTCAGTTCCGTCATGGTTGAGATCGGATATTAGCATGATCGTAATATTTGCCCTACTGATCATCGCAATGCATCCGGGTCTGGTATTGGAAGGTAAACAGTATTCTGTCGATGACAATGTGGTAAAGGCAATTACGGCGCACAACGTTCTTTCGGATGATGGTGCGACGAAACACTGGGATCCAAAATCCTGGGGAGGTATTCCCAATGTGTTTCATCTGGAAAGGTCCTGGGTGAGTCCTGACAAATACCTTGATCTCCTGTCGAGTTTGCTCAGCCTGGCCTTCGTTTATCTTTTAATAGGAGCAATCGGCATGTTTTACTTGCTGAAACATCTAAAATTGTCAATGTGGGCTGTGACTTTCGGTGTACTTGTCTTTTTAATGATACCCTATCATAAATCGTTGCTTATCGTCGGCCACATTGATAAGTTTCCCGCCATCATGTTTGTGCCATGGATAACCTGGTTCACCCTGCGATTACTTGCCAAGATTACCATAGGCACCATATTATTATTGGCTCTGGCCGTGGCTCTCCAGATCCGAACCACCCATTTTCAAGTAGTTTTTTACACTGCCTTCCTGGTTCTATCATTGCTACTACCACCACTAATTCTTGATTTAAAGTCGGCAGAATACTCGAGGGTATTCCGAAAGATTGGTGGCTTTACAGCCAGTTACATACTGGCTCTGCTATTAGCGGCACAACCACTCTTTGTCACATACAAGCTATCAGACAATACGCTTAGAGCCAACGCACCCACCACCATTAGTCAGCCAGAGCTGCAACCAGGTCCGGGAGGCGTTGATAAATCCTTTGTCAAGGCATGGTCGTGGCTACCCAGAGATCTCCTGTCACTTACGATGCCGAGAGGTGTGGGAGGACTTACCTTTGAAAAGTATTCCGGACAATTACCCGGGTACATAGAGGGTGTGGTTCCAGGTTATTGGGGTGCAGTGCCTTTTAGTCGCACTTACTACTACTTGGGGGCGGTAGCCTTCCTACTTGCTTTTATCGGAGCAATATCATGTTGGCGCAAGCCAATGATACTCTCAATCTTACTACTGCTGGTTCTGATGCTCATCTGGGCCTTTGGAGTGAATGCGGGATTATTCTATGATTTATCTTACTTGGTGATTCCCTTTTTCAAGAATTTCAGAACGCCCCTTACTAGCCTGGCTATACTGTACTTTGTTTTTGCGGTGCTCGCCGCTTACGGAGCAGAACAAATCAGAAAAGAGTCCGGTGAGTTTTTTTTTCGATCGAATCTAGTAAAGATCTCTTACACAATGTTTGGGTTGTTTTTAATCTTCTTTATTTTCTTCTTGGTTTTGCCTTATTTCAAAATGGGTGGAGATGTTGAAGAATCAATACTCGCCCAAGTCATTGATGCACGACGAAATTTTTATCTGGTCGATACATTAAAAACTTTAGGTCTTATCAGCTTTTCCCTTGCTTTGATCTGGGCAATCCTTGTCAAGAAGCTTCATGCCATACATGGTCTGATCGGTCTGATCTGTTTGGCGGCTGTAGATTACTATTGGGTGCTTGGTCAGTACCGTACCCAGCCAGTAACGAATCGAGAGTTTCTTCAAGAACACTTTGTTTACAGCCCATCCATTGAGTTTTTGAGCGCTGACAAAGATGTGTTTAGAGTTTTCGAATACAGTCAGGGCGAGCATAATTTGTCATACGATGTTCAAACCCTTGGCAGATCGACTGATTTGCAAATGTCTCATTTGATCTATGATCTGATCTCCAACAACCTGTTCCGTTCTGTAGATGATCAGATCAATATCAATTGGGGGATCCTCGATTTCATGAATGTGAAATATGTGGCTACCGAAAGAACGATTGAGCATCCCAATCTTTCATTGGAGATGTCCGACCAGGTGAGAAGACTAAATATCTATCGTTACAAGTTTAGCAGACCCAGAGGCTATTTTGTTAACCGGGTGCAGACTATTCCGGACCCGGTAGAACGGCTCAAGGCAATGAACCGGGGTAATATAGACTTTGCCCAGGTTGCTATTGTTGAGGAGGAGCTGCAAGTCCCGCTTGGATCAGCATTGTCCGGAACTGGCGAGCTTACTGAATATACAGGTGATTATCTGCGTTTTGACATCCGGACCAATCAAAATGGTCTTTTCGTAATATCTGAATTGTATTACCCTGATCTGCAACAGGTCTATTTGGACGGTCAGAGAGTAGACAAGGTATATAAAACCAATCACGCGGTTCAATCCGTGATAGTTCCTGAAGGTACTCACACATTGGAGGTGCGCTACGATGATCGCTTGTTTCTCACTAGTGCTGCCATTTCCCATTACGGGTTCCTCTTCTTGTATTTGACGTTGATTGCGGTAAACTGGAGGAGGTTGAGGGCGCGATTCCTAGCAAGAAGAAAATCAAAGGTTTAGCCAATAATTAAGCTTCAGCACGAGGGCGCGATTCTTGGGTCCCCACTGTTCTACCGCATAGTTATCGGTGTAAACGATAAATAGGTCAGACAGAGGTTGAAACCGCCATTGAAACCGGCTATTGATGTTGAAGTTGTCACTTTGAGTGTTATACTGCAGAAAGGTCGTCCAGAAGAGATCTCGTGAAAAATTAAACTCCAGTCGTGGTCCTATAAGGAATAATCTCTCATCTCCATAGGGGTCGGGGAAGTCAAGATCATTGTATACGAAACGTAAACCAAAATTCCCCCAGGGTTGAGCCCGGTATTTTGCCTCAAGCATATACTCCACACGATTGCCATTGTAGAAGCTGCCAACAGAAAATCCTGCTTCATAATGGAAGAATCTTCTCTGGTCACTTTGGTACATGATACTCAGTCTCTCAAAATTGTAGCGGCCAGCCGGTAGGGGTTCACCGTCAGTGAAATCAAACGGAAACAAGAGATTTATTTCCTCATGACTCAAGTCAAGGCCCAGAGAACTGGTGTTCTGAAAACTGATATTGTATTGAATGCTAGCGTCGTTCCTTATTAGTTCTCCGTCATTCACCCGGTCCATAGAATTTCGAAGTTCCACTTCATGCCTTATGATCGCAGCTTGATTTTCGGGGTAAAAGGAATAACCCAGACGGGTAAACCAGTGATAAAATCCAACGACCAATGTCGTGTCTCGCGCTGCATCATAATGCGTCAGCCTGGGAATAAAGCCGACATCAGTAAAATAATGATCACCGGCTCCAGCAAAATTGCTGTAGGCGCTTATGTGCCTTCCATCGTACGAAATCTCGGCGGAGAAAAAGTGATTCTTGCCTTGATAATTGGGGCTAAATGCCTTTCCATAGCCTGCCTGGCTCCTCCACTTACCGTCATTCGATCTAAATTCAAATTGGAGTCCGCCGGTGCGGTTGTAGTCGGTTGATTGAAACTCATTCTCAGCATAAGCCTGCCGGTTGTGAAAATATCCTTTCACCACTGATCTTCCGAACACTCGTTGATGAATGGCAAGCGATGTATAATTCTGACCAAAAATATCGGGAGATGCTTTTGTTTGCATATTCATCAGGCCCAGCCGGAGGTCTTTCGTCAGGTTACCGCTCAGTCTGGCACCAAATAGGATAGGAATGGTGTTGTTGTCATCATCCAGACCAATCCTCCTGGAGAAAAAGGGGCGCATTGGAGGTATACCGAAATTCTCAAATAGATCAGCATTCTCCAAGAAGAAGAGGCGCTTCTCAGGAAATCTCGTATTGAAAGTTGTAAGGTTCGTCACCTGTTCATCCACCTCTACCTGCGAAAAATCCGGATTGATGGTCACATCCAGGTTCAGGTTTGAGTTTACGGCGACCTTTGCATCCAGGCCCAGGCGAAGATCCTGATCTGTCGGATCTCCTTCCTCAAAGTCCTTAAAAGACGATCCGAGCAGATAGGGAATCAGAGAAACATTTCCCTTGCTTTGGGGGGGGCTTTCCTTCCACTGTAGACTGCCGGTATATCCGAGATCTACACCTCTGAATTGAACAGGCACAGGCGACCATGTGTGATAGCTATTGGTCTTGGGTTCACCCCGAATGAAATTGATCCCCCAGATCTTTCCTTCATTATAACGCAACGTCTTGAAGGGTATGGCCATCTCGAGTGTCCATCGATCTGCATAGGATTTGGTGTGCACATACCACTTATTGTCCCAGGCGCCGTTAATTCCTGATCGTCCTGAACCTCCAGTTCCGCTGCTACGACGACCGGTCTGTCCTGTAATCTGAGCATCAGTTTGCACTCCGGCCGGGTTGGTACCAAAGTTGACTCCATTGGTGCGTTCATTGATCGGATCCAGTACGATGGCAAACGCGTCACCCCGCCAAAAATCCGGGTTGTCTCGTTTTAAAGAAGGAATAATGTAAGGTCCACCTCCATGGCAGACTGCCGCCACATAAAGAAAATGATCGTCGAAAGCCATCATGACCTCAGTCTGGATGGAATCATCTGCACGTCTGTTATCCACCGGGTAACTCATCCAGAAGTTGGTTGCTACTTCCGATTCCTGCCAGACCAATTCTTTTAGGTCACCATCTATCGAGATACTCTCATTTATCCGATCAATATTCAGCTGATACTCCTGTTGTAAGCCAGCCCGCTGATTGGTCTGACCAGACAAATCATATCCTGCGCAGATAATGAGTAGACTGAGCAAAAAGCAACGATAAATGACACAATTTGAGCTCATGCGCGGCAAATATAAAAGCCAAGTTTGAAGTGAATTTGAAGTAGGTATTGCGATCGGTTGGCAGACTGAAGTTACGCCATACCCTGTCCACCGAGATAACTGGTCGTAAAATACTTCTTTAGAAATCGATCCACATTCTGAAAACCCAATTTTCGGATGATAGTTGCCGAAGTCAGGTTGAATTTAAGATCTTGGATTTCATCCGGAGATAGTACAACTCGTGAGTCTCCCAGATATCCGATAAGTTCGGTCGGATTATCCAGGAAGCTTTGAATATCTCCCAGGAATCTCATCAGATTAGAGGAAAGCGGATAGCTGTCAAATGGATTCATGATGCCATCATAATCAGAGCCAATGCAGATGTGATCCCAGGCTTTCCGCTTATTGATAATCCTGACTATATGAAGCACATTGGTTAGAAACAATCTGAGGTATTCCTGCCGTAAGAACATCTCATACTCGGCTTTCCTGTGGTCATCCCACCCAATAGCTCTTTTGATTTCATTAAACATGGCGATGGCTTCGCCACCTGGCATCCTGCCTTCATGTGGGGCAAGTCCAATCAATCCATCAGATTCGAAAATGGCTTCGATATCCTCATTGTACAAATTGATGGACCAATGACTTAAATAGCCGTGGGTATCGTCGGCATTATAGTCTGCACCTTGGAATCTTCCATTTGAAAAGCCATTAACTCCACCATGGCTATAGATAATGGGGATGGGATCATTCAACAGCCGCTTACCTTCAACGATCTTGTAGTATGCCTTACGCGAGGCAAGACTCATATGCTTCACATCGATCAGTATTCTTCTTTCTTGCGTGGTTTTTTTCAATAATCTTTCGATGACCACGAACCCCAGGGGTGTGATCCCATCATACATCGCCGCTTCCTGGTCCAGAAAATCATCCATGCCCGGAAAGAGGCCTGTGCCCTCTTTATAGGACTTGGCATGGCCCGCCAAGAAATTGTTGTACATGTGCACCAAGGAAAGGAAGAATGGCGTATGATCCTTATGAAATCCGTTGCTGGTATTTACCCCCTTTATCTTATCAATATTTAGCTTGTATTTTCTCAACAGGAAATCCTGGTCATCTGGCGTGAGCTCGTGATATTCCTTTTCAATCAGTGAATGCTTTGGCAGCTGCAACAGGGAATGCCCCCCTTCTACAGTTAGTATTCCAGCAATAGTCTTTGGTCTGTGCTTTAGCACGTGCTCGTATTGACTGTAGTCAGACACAATCTGGAGCTTGGCATTCTGCTTTCCCTGGATCTGTTGATTCTGTAAGATGAATTGATATTCAGGAAAAGTTTCATCCAGGTAGTAGTTCAAGGGCAGGTCGTCTTTCATCTGCTGAATGATTGCCTCAATTTTCTCGATCGCTATTCCCGAAATAGAAGCGGCTAGATCAGGAATGTGTTTGGACTTTAGTATGCTCTTCAGCAAGGCCTTTCTGATCGGATGCTTGCTCTTATGTTTTCTTACCAGCCATCCCCGTTCCATGGGGTGGATGACCAGAAAAAGTGATCGCACCTTACCTTCGAACAGTGCATTCAAATTGGATTGGGAGCTTCGGGCGGTCTCCTGAATCAAGGGTTTCAAGGGATTGGGAAGCTTGTCAAACAGCTCCTGGTCTGCCTCCACCTTCTTCCACATGTCGATATTGGGATCTTGCGAAGAATTGTTGTATGGTTTGAAAGAGGGGTGACAATGGAGATCAGATATGAACGTGGCCATAATAGAGGAGGTTTCTTGAAGTTGCTCGTAAGATAAAAGTTATGAGCATGTGGATCAATAGTCTCCACCCATATTTGAGACTC
>JAHELJ010000053.1:0-3295 GCA_024644235.1 Lewinellaceae bacterium | reverse complement strand
CTTTAGGGTAAATGTATGAAAGGCTTTTAGTCGCCCGGTACAAGTTATGTGCCGAAGAACATATAAAGCAACAAGGCAATGAATCCACTTAGCACTACTACAGCAATAATTGCCATAATTCTTGCTTCGCGCTTCTGCCTTTTTTCATCCATCTCCTGCGACCAATCTTGTTCGGACACATTCTCCATATCGCAATCAGACTTTCAGTATCAAAATTAGATACCTGATTTACACTTCTGTTTGATTTAAAGTTAGAAAAATTATGCCAAATTTGATTTTGGCGATTAGTTAGAGCCTAGATTTTCAGTTTCGTTACAGTGTACCTGTGATTTTCCCTATTTTCCCTGACTCTCAATAATTAAAGCAAAATGAGGCTCAGGATGTACACTAGTCTAGCTCAGCCAAGCATCGGTTTAATATTAATTTTCCTCACTTTTTTCATACTCCTGGCCGGTTGTACAAGATCCCCAGAGGGTTTGGTCGATATTTCAGCTGGCGACCATATTTCGCTAATCGGAAATAACCTGGGTTCAAGGATGATGAATTTCGGGCATTTTGAAACAGAATTGTACCTCCGATATGGTGATAGCAGTCTGGTGGTTCGCAATATGTGCGACGGAGGCGATACTCCTGGTTTCCGACCGCATTCCGGGCGTGTCTCGCCCTGGGCATTTCCGGGAGCGGAGCGATTTCAAACTGAGTTGACAAAGAATTCGGGTAGTGAGGGGCATTTTGAGACTCCCGATCAATGGTTACATCGCTTACATACTGATGTCCTAATCGCATTTTTCGGATACAATGAATCTTTTGAAGGACAGCAAGGCCTGCAAAACTTCGAGGACGAGCTGACTGCCTTTATTGATCATACCAAGAAGCAGAAGTACAACGACTCCGCACCACCTCAATTGGTACTGGTGTCACCCATTGCGTTTGAAGATCTATCCTCTTCTCAGGACCTTCCTGATGGCAGTCGGGAAAATCAAAACCTCGAATTGTACACCGAGGCGATGAAGAGAGTAGCGGACTCGTTAGCCGTGCCATTCGTAGATGTTTTTAATCCAACATGGAAGTGGTATGATGAAGCAGAAGCACCCTTGACTATCGATGGATTTCAGCTGACAGATGACGGGTATGAAAGGTTTTCCGCTTTTCTGGCCACTCAACTTTTCGGGAAAAGATCGGAAAGAACATCACATCGAGACCAGGTCCAAAAAGCAGTTTTGGAAAAGAATTGGTTTTGGCATAATGACTACAAGATCCCTAACGGTGTGCATGTATTTGGCCGAAGGTATGAACCCTTTGGCCCTGATAATTATCCTGCAGAATTGAAAAAAATCAGGGAAATGACATCGATCCGGGACACAGCCATCTGGTTGGCCACTAGGGGTGAGCAAATGGATCTTGAAGCCTCAGATGCTCGCACCACCATATTGCCACCGGTCGAAACCAATTATGAGCCAAGTGCTAAGAATGGTACGATCTCATATTTGTACGGCCATGACGCTTTGGACCAGTTTACCATGGCACCCGGATACAAAGTGGAGTTGTTCGCATCTGAGAAAGAGTTTCCCGATCTCGCTAACCCCGTTCAACTGTCTTTTGACAACAAAGGAAGGTTGTGGGTGGCCTGTATGCCCAGTTACCCGCATTACCGGCCTGGTGATCCTAAACCTGATGATAAACTAATCATCCTGGAAGATACTGACGGCGATGGTAAAGCCGACAAACAGACTACATGGGCTAATGGGCTGCATCTCCCGATAGGTTTCGAGTTTGTACCTGAAGGAGTTTATCTGTCGCAAGGAACAAATCTGAAACTATTGCGGGATTTAGATGCTGATGATCGGGTTGATGAAGTAGAAATAGTTCTCAGCGGTTTCGATGATCATGACACCCATCATGCCATCAGTGCTTTTACTGCTGATCCATCTGGTGCTATTTATATGGCAGAGGGAGTCTTCTTGCACACGAATGTCGAGACCCCCTATGGGCCTGTCAGGGGAACAAATGGTGGCTTCTACCGCTATGATCCTGTAAGAAAAAAACTGGAGCGAACCGCTCAGCTAGCCATTCCCAATCCCTGGGGAATTGCATTCGACATCTGGGGCCAGCATTTCTTTGCGGAGACCTCCGGACCAGATATGCGTTGGATGGTACCCGGTTCGGTCAAACCACGTTATGGCGTAGCCACCCATAAATCATTCAATTTGATTGAAGACGCACACCGGGTTCGACCGACATCAGGTTTGGAGTTTGTATCCAGCCGGCACTTTCCTGATGAGGTGCAAGGTGATTTGCTGATCAACAATACCATTGGGTTTCTCGGCACTAAGATGCATACCATGGAAGACGACGGAACTGGATATAAAAGCAGGCACCGGCTTGACTTGATCACCAGTTCTGATGGAAATTTCCGGCCGGTTGATATGGAATTTGCTCCGGATGGATCACTTTATCTCGTGGATTGGCACAACGTACTGATCGGCCATATGCAGCACAACGCCAGAGATCCATTGCGCGATCATGTGCATGGTCGGATCTACAGAATTACCTATCCGGCGAGACCTCTTATTGAACCCGCCCAGGTCGCTGATGCACCTATAGAGGTGCTACTAGACAATCTGATGCTTCCCGAATATCGTACCCGGTATCGCTCACGCCGGGAGCTAAGAGGCAGACCCGTAGAGGAGGTCCTGAACGCACTCAATGCCTGGCTAGACAATCTTGATCAGGATGATCCCAACCACAACCATCATCTACTGGAAGGGCTTTGGGTTAGTTGGGGCATGAATAAAGTGAATCAGGACCTGCTTCGGAAGCTGTTGAAGTCAGATGATTTTCGAGTACGTGCAGCGGCAGTGAAAGTGCTTCGATACATGGAACATCACATTGAAGATTCCGAGTTGCTACTGGTAGAAGCTGTAAGGGATCCCCACGGCCGGGTAAGGCTTGATGCCATAGTAGCTGCTTCCTGGCTTGATCCAGAAATAGGAATTCCCATTGTCCAGGAAGGTGGCCAGCACCCATTGGATGACTGGCTGATCAACGTCCAACAGACAGCCCTTGCTCATCTCAAAGGTCAGACGGTAGACAAACCGCCCGAAGAACCAGTCAGAACTCATCTCATGGGACAAGACAGGGAACTTTTCTTTGCCGGAAAGGAAATCTATGAGCAGGATGGTTATTGCATCACCTGCCATCAGTCTGACGGGAAGGGCCTCAAATCATCTGGTTATCCGCCATTGGATGGAACCCAGTGGGTGCTTGGTTCGGAAGAAAGACTAATTAAGCTGAC
>JAHELJ010000151.1 GCA_024644235.1 Lewinellaceae bacterium | reverse complement strand
TTTCCGAAGACAGGTCCCAGGAAAATCCATCAGTCAGTTGCACTTCCATGGGCAGCAACTGGTGATTGCTAAAGGTGAAGACCACCTTGCCTTGACTGAAGTCGCTCGTCTCCACAAAAAGAGGCTCCACTTCAATGGGATTACTCCGCTGTACTTCAGATAGAAATTGCTTTTTCGCCGACCTTAGAACGTCCTCGTCCAGGATGCCTTCCAGCAAAAGATTAGCTATCCGGGGGCCATCTTGTTTCATCGTCACCCATACTACCTGATCGAATTCACCCATCGCCGGTCCTCGCAGATTGCTGCCTCCGCCAGTGGTAGCGAGAATGTAATATTCACCCTCGTTGCGATCGTACTTGACATAGTTGTGATGGTGCCCCACAAAAACAGTGTGTGGACGCCTGGCCAGGATCTGCTCGAGATCAGCCCAACGCTGCGGATCTACCACCTGTATCCAAAGTGGCTGATGCATGAAAATAAATGTGTAGCGCACCTCCTCATATTTTTCAAGCACAGAGCGCGCGTATTCAAATTGCGTATCTGAAATGCTACCCATGCCTGAGCCACGCAACATGTCTTCCGAATCGAGGCATAGAAACAAGACATCCTTATAGACAAAATGATAATAAGCCAGTCCAAAGCGTTCGCGCCAGATCCTTGCCATCTCATCATTGGTCTTATCGTGGTTGCCGGGCACATAAAAGAAGGGCATCTCCAAATGGTCGATAAACCCTTCAAATTCATCCCACTCAGCCTGAAGACGAGCAGTGTCCTCAGAGTAGCCTTCGATCAAATCTCCGACACTCATCACAAACTCGGGTTGCATCAGATTCAATTTTTCGATGCCCTGCATAAACACTCCCGGCCGGTGACCACCGGTTCGATCGGTGACTATGGCAAATTGAAATTCCTCAGGATGGTCATTGAAATTTGTCGATGTCCATGGTGTGGGGCCATCCGTCTCCTCCATGATGAAGGATGTCCGGTTTTGGGCCGGCAGGATCAAAGCCGGCACTGACCAGAGCAAAAAAAGTATGGTAATTCTCATAGCTATAGTTGGAAGAAGATACGAAAAGGTTGACAGTCAAATGCTACGGTTGTATCTACTGAAAGTCTCCTGTTATCCGTGAGAAAAGTAACAAGATGACTCCATAGAGGTACTATATTATATCGATGACGAAATACTCGCATAAGAAATTGATGCATTATCTTCAGATATCATTCAATCAGCAAAGTGTAAAATAGAAATAACTAGAAATGAAGAAAGTATTGATCGTAGGCGCTACCGGTAATCTTGGTCCTCATCTCGTAAAAGCTTTAGTGGATGACGGTCACGACGTTTCTGCCCTCCTCCGACCATCAAGTTTTAATGATCCAAAGAAGACCAAATCCTTGAAAGACCAAGGTGTCCACCTGATAGAAGGTGATCTGAATGACAGATCGATTTTGCAACAAGTTTGTAAGGGCCAGGAGGTTGTAATCTCTGCGGTCGGAGGTGAGCAGATCATGCTGCAAACCAGCCTGGCAGAGGCAGCTCAGCAGGCAGGGGTGGAAAGATTTATCCCCAGCGAATTTGGCGTAGATCCTAATGCCGCTGGTTCGGCTTCGTGTGATCTGTTTGATTTAAAGGCAACAGCTCAGACACAAATAAAGGAGACAGGTGTCCCCACCACGATGATTTACACCAATGGTTTCATGGAATTTTGGGCAACAGGACTAGGTCAACTTGGTCCAACCAGTCCACCTGATCAAGTACAGATGTTTGGAGATGGAGATGTCAGGGCCTATATGACCAGCCTTCCCGACATCGCTAGATATGTAAGTTTAATCATCGACGACCCCATAACCATCAATAGGGAGATTTGCATGAGCAACAATCCGATATCTCAGGAGGAAATGATCCAGCTATGGGAGTCCAAGAGCGGTAAAAAGGTCTCACGGATTCCGGTAACTGCTGATGAGGTAGATGACATCATTGAATCTTCACAGACTCCTGAGACTATGATGCAACGAATCTTTACCCAATTGCATCGATCGGTGTGGATACGGGGAGATAGCAATAAAGAAAGAGATGGAGTGCTTAAGGCTTCTGATCTTTATCCACAGGTTAAACCCATCAGTCAGGCTGACTATTTTACATACTTCTTATAGCGCAGTCTTGGATTTTGTCATAAAAACTCCGTCACAAAATAGCCTCAAAACATGGACGTTGACAAGTATGAATTTCAAATCGGTGCCTTTGAATGTACCCTATTTAAAGATTATTTATTCACCTACGATGCTGGTTCTTTTTTCTCGAATGTCGATCCCAATGAACTTGCACTTGCATTGAACGATCGCAACAGCGATGCAAAAAAAATCCTTTCTCCATTTGTAAGCCTTTTAGTAGAAAAGGGCGAACAAAGGATCCTGATTGACACTGGAGTGGGTTCTCCCTCAGAGCCTCTGCAATTTCAGGGGCATGCGGTCAATTTTGATGGAAGATTGCATCGACTTCTGGCTGATGCAGACATTGATCCGGCATCGATTGCACATCTGATCCTGACTCACTTTCATCCTGATCACATCGGGGGCAACTGCGACGAAAATGGCAGTCCTGCGTTTTCCAACGCCATCCACTGGACACATCAGAGGGAGCATGATTTCTGGAAATCAAGCCAGGCACAGGAGTTGCCCGCCCTCTTCCGTTACTATATTGACACAAATATCCTTCCCCTTGACCAGGTAGATTTCAGGCTAATCGATACCAAAGAAGCCGAGATCGTTCCCGGTATTCACACCATTCATACGCCCGGTCATACACCGGGACATCTGGCGGTGTTGATTGAGTCGGATGGTGAACATTTACTCTTTATCTCTGATACCTGGTTGCATCCGCTGCACATCGCACACCTGGATTGGCGCACTGTCCACGATATGGATCACGAAACAGCCTGGAATTCACGCAAGCAAATGCTGGAACTGGCCAGTGATGAAAAAATGCTAGTTCAGAGTTTTCATTTCGAGTTTCCTGGATTAGGCTGGGTAGAGCGAGACGGAACCGGCTGGCGATGGCTTACGAAGACTTGAGCCGGTAATTGCTTCAGACTAATCATTACATTTAGTAGTCAAGTCCTTACTGTATGGAACAGAACCGCCACCTTGCTGCTATCATGTTCACTGATATCTCAGGCTACACGGCAATGATGCAGCAGGATGAATCCACCGCAGTAAGATGGAGGCAGCGTCACCGAACGGTGTTGGAAGCATGCCATGAGAGATATCGCGGAGAAATCATCCAGTACTTTGGCGACGGCAGCCTGAGTATTTTCAGAAGTTCTGTTCAGGCAGTGCATTGTGCTATTGACATGCAGCAGGAACTGCAGAAGGATCCACATGTTCCACTCCGCATCGGGATCCATACCGGTGATATCATTCGAACAGAAGAAGAGGTGATTGGCGATGGTGTAAACATTGCATCAAGAATCGAATCGCTGGCAGTGCCAGGGTCCATCCTGATCTCAAGAGAGCTTCAATTTCAAATCAAGAACCATGGGATCGCAACCGTCTCACTCGGCATATTTGATCTAAAAAATGTAATGACTCCCCTGGAAGTTTTCGCGATTGAAGCACCAGGGCTTGTGGTGCCGGAGAGATCGATGCTGGAAATGGGAAAAGTGAATGAGAAGAAAGCGGATGAACCTGTTGCTTCCAGATCAATTGCCATACTTCCCTTCGTCAATATGAGTAATGATCCCGAACAAGATTATTTCTGCGATGGGATCACGGAAGAAATCATCAACTCTCTCAGCCCTATCCAGAACCTTAAAGTCATCGCCCGTACCTCTGCTTTTGCTTTTAAGAATAAGAACGAAGACGTACGAACAATCGGCAAACAACTTGAGGTGCAGACCATTCTGGAAGGCAGTGTGCGAAAATCTGGCAACAAGATCCGAATTAGTTCACAGCTAGTACACACTGGAGATGGTTCTCAGTTTTGGTCACAACGATATGATCGCGAATTGAAAGACATCTTTGAACTGCAGGATGAAATCTCCATGGCAATAGTTGATGCCTTGAAGGTTAATCTGTTGGGCGATGAACGGCAAAAAGTGCTGGAGCCTAAGACCCGAGATCTTCAAGCATATAATCTATATCTGAAAGGACTCTTTGAGTGGTACAAGCGAACAAGATCCGGAATGCTGGAGAGCATGGAACTTTTCCAGCAGGCACTCAGTTTAGATCCACAATATACGCAGGCAAAGGTGGGTCTTGCCAACGCATTTATTGCCCTGAGTGACTGGGGTGAAATGAGAGCATCATACGCCCTTCCAAAGGCAAAATCCATTCTTGACGAAGCGCTGGATAATGATGGAGACCATGCCAGTATATTTGGAGCGCTTTCCTACCACGATATTTGTAACTGGGACAAGGAGGGATTCATCAGAAACCATCGTAAAGCTGTAACCTTGGAGCCGGAATTTCCTTTTGCCCATCACATACATACCGCCGCACAAAACATTCTGGGAGATTTTGATGCTGGTCTGGCCAGCAGCCTTATCGCCCGCAAGAACGATCCACTTTCAACCATGTTCAATTTCTCGTATGCCCATCTACTATATCAATCCGGGCAACTTTCAGAAGCTTGTGAACACTTCCGCTTCATCCTATCTCTTGATCCTAAATTCAAACCTGCCCATTTGTTCATGACGCACAGTTATTTAGCATTGAATGATGCTGACGCAGCGGTACAAGCATTTCGTGGGATGCTTGAATGTGATCCCATTTCCGCTAGTGCCATTCCTGAGTTGGATGCTGTCTACACAGATCGAGGTGTCGAAGGAGCCATTCGTTGGATGATTGATCGTGGAATTAAGTTCTATGGCCATACGCTGAATCAGCCCTATCATGCTGCAGGATTTCTTGCCTTTCTCGGTGAGCACGATCAGGTTTTTGAACAACTTCATGCACTTTATCAAATTCGGAGCTTTAGATTGGGAGGGATAGCATATGATCCCCAGTTCAGGAATTGTAAGAGTGATCCCAGATTTCAGGATTTAGTAGAAAAGATTGGACTTTGGCAGTAGTAAGGCTCGAAATTTACATTCGTCCCAGCGGCAGTTTTCCGTTCTTGGAAAGTGAGGTCTATGAAGATGTACATGTGCCGATTGGTTCACAAGGTCGCCGGACAAAGCTGTGTCAGTTGACTTCCGCTACACTCCGCAAGTAAAATTTAGATAGGAAAGTGTTTCAGCTGCATCAGCCAGCAGAGAACATCCTTTTCACTGAACATCGGTGCTGTGAACGAATCTCTCCATGATTCAAAGTAGCTACTTGTGCCACTTTCTGTCTTCTCATCAATCGAATCTCAGGAGTTGATTCAAGGCTTAATTTACTTAGGTTTTTTGCGCAAGTTACAACGGTGACTGTAGATTAAAACCGATGTTACCTCTTGCTTTCACTGGCAAAGGAGTGACTCGCCGGTCTGCAGACTTTATCTGCTATTCTATAAAACTTCAAGGTGGATCATCAAAAATGACATAATTTAATAACCAATGGATACCCGCAGACTTACTGCTATCATGTTTTCTGACATTGTCGGTTACACCGCTATGATGCAGT
>JAHELJ010000150.1 GCA_024644235.1 Lewinellaceae bacterium | reverse complement strand
TCACTTTCCCCGAAAGCCGAGCCCCACCAATGATTGGAACAACTCCACCTTGCGCATCGATCCCGATCCTGCGGCTAAAAAACAAATCCACCTCACCAGGGCTTCCCACACCGAACACTCCAGCATTTTCCAGAAAGAAAGGACGTTTCTCTGGGAAGAAAAGATTGAACCGGTCCAGATTCACTTGTTCCTCGTCCACTTCCACCTGGGCAAAATCCGTATTTGCCGTGAGATCCAATGTGAGGCTTGGAGTAATACTATATTTGATGTCTCCACCGATTTCCCAATCAGATTTGATCTTTTTGCCTTCGCTTTCATAGTCACGAACAAACCGGGTCAGACCGTACGGAACAACTTTTAGATTTCCCGGATTTGACAGATTGAGGCCTGTCATTGTACCTGCTAAGGATAATCGATTCAAGTCGAAGTTAACCGGAATCGGAGACCAATAGCTTATTTCATTTGTTCTACGGATATTCCGACGAAAATTTACACCCCATTCCTGGTTTTCTCCGCTCCGGTATCGAATCGTACGAAGAGGAATGACAAACTCCGCCGACCAGTGATCTGGGCCCACAGAAGTTTCCACTTCCCAACTACCATCCCAATTCAGGTTGAATCCGCCAATGACTCCTCCTTGCTGCCGGTTGAGATTGAAGTTGCCCTCACCCTCATTATCCACTTGGGCATCATATTCCACTCCAATGGGATTGGTTCCAAAAACGAACCCATTCTGGCCATCATTATAGGTGTCAAGTATCATTAGCACTGCATCTGTGTTGTCAAGGGAAGCATCCCTTCTGGCATCTGACACCACCAATTTTTCAGGGAACTGGTCAAAGCAAACGAATGACACATAGAGATTCTTACGATCGTAAGCAATTCGCACTTCCGTCTTTTCTGAGGCGGGCCGACCGGGGTATGGTCTGGTCTGGGTGAAGTCTGTGGTGGGTGAGATCTTTTGCCAAAAAGGATCTTTGGTCACTTTGCCATCCAACCTGGGTTCGGTGGTTACCAGGAGCGCTTGCATGCTTCGATCCGTACTATTCGAATCGATGATAACATTACCTAATATGCTACCTTGAAGGAGAAGGAGAAATATGAGAGCCATTGACCATGGCCACAGACGATTTCGAGGGATCTGGCGGAAATTCATTGTTGATCAATCCTGATACACTAATTTAGCACGTGCCGGTTCCGTTTAGTAAAAAATTGACGCTAATCATAATGATAAATGTCCGGTTTCTATCTTAAATCCTGATGGTGACCTTGGTCATGTAAGTCATACCCAGTTTAATTTCTGGTAGTGGAACGATACAATACTTATAACTGTGAATAAATCAACTTATCCTTCTACCTCCTATTCTCCAGACCAGGCCAAGCACTATTCGTCTTACCGGCCACCTCTGCATAGTTCAATTCTTGAGAAATGTATAGGAGCTCGAAAGTATTCATTTGGCCTCGACATAGGATGCGGCACAGGTCACTCTACCCTTGCTTTGAAGCAGTATTGTGAACGGGTGTTCGGCATCGAGCCCAGCCGGTCCATGCTAGAAAAGGCAATCGATGCACCAGGAGTAACCTATGAAACTTACGATGGGCTGCTGATTCCAGGCCAGAAAGAGCAATTTGATATCATCACGTTTGCTGGCTCACTTTACTATGCCAAATCTGACGCATTGCTGGCGGAAGTTCAACGAGTACTAACGTCTGGAGGCCACATTGTAATCTACGATTTCGAAATAGACTTCAATCCGGTGTTTGAACAAATCGGTAAGCCACCCTCCGAGCACTATGATCACCAGGTCAACCTGGATGATTCGAATTTTTCAGAATTTAAAGAGAAAGAAGAGCAGTATACACTCACTTTCGATGCATCACATGAGGAACTGGCTCATCTAGTTTTATCTTCGGATTTAGCCCTGAAATTCTTTCAGGAGAAGTACAATCGTAAAGAACCTTTCAGTCCTATCTTGGAGGAATTTCTTCAACTGTTTGAGAAGTCGTCCGTTTCACTGGATGCCTTGGCGTACTCTTGTTTGTACAGGGTGAAGTAAGTAATGGCTTTGGATTGTTTAGTCTGATGGTGAAAGAACTACCGGGCAAATCTTTTTGGCAGGGATGCTAAAAGAAACCAATAGGTTAATCTTGGCGTCCCCCGTCCAGATTCTACTCTACCTCTTTACCCTTTTCCCCTCCGTAATAGAAGTGCTCTTCATCTCCCCCAGAGAGCAAGTAGGCAAATAGATCGACCACCTCTTCTTCATTCAGCCGGTTGAGCAGGCCGGGTGGCATCGGACTCACCGGTGAAAACCCTTGGCTGAGAATATCAGTCTTTGCAATATCAACCTTCACCATCGTGGTATAAGGATTCGGCATAATGGTGATCTTATCGTCGTCTTCGCTGAAAATTCGACCGGCTGTCTTACTCCCGTCTTTTAGATCGAAGAGAGTAAATGCGTACTGATCAGAGATCTCTTCGTTGGGACTGAAAATGGCATCGACCATATCGCCTCTCTTGAAGCGGGTGTACAGCTGAGTAAGATCGGGGCCGCTGCTGGCACCCTCCCCCTTCATGCGATGACAGCTGCTGCACAAAGCGGCTTCAAAAACACGTTGACCGTCTGACACAGTACCCCCATAATTTTCTTTCAGGTTCATTCGCAATAATCTATGGATGTTGCTGGCATTGTAAGCCTGGCCGGGTCCTACAGGTCGTGGTAAATTGGCGATAATGTCGCCCGGTGAAAACACTCCGGAAAGTTCTTCATAATATGCTCTTTCTTCCTCCGGGACAAATTGCAAAGCACTCTGGCGGATATCTTCCATGAAACTTTTGAAACTAAGTCCACCCTTTGCACTCATTACTTCAAAAAACCATTGAAAGTACGCTTCCCGAAGGTCGCTTGTCCAACCTGCATGAGCACGACTTAAGAGCACTGCATAAAATATCGCTTCAGCTGGGGGCATGTTTGCAACTACCTCCTTCACCGTTTTGCCGTAATCTTCATGCCTGCTACTCACTTCATCACTGAGCATTCCAGATTCCATTGTAGTCTTCTGATCTGTGTGATGCCGTAGCAACTTCATGCAATGTTCAGTCGTTCCCGGGTCTCCCAGATGCACAAGTATTTCAGATGCTTCCCGGGTTATTGCCAAATCCGAATCAGGAAAGAATTCGTTCAAATAATTAACCAGGGTCTGTCTTGGACCTTGTAATGGAGGATCCATCCGGATTAAAATCAGTTCAAAGGCTCTCAGTAAATCAAGACGAGTGCTCTGCGAAAGATCGTTCCAGTTCAGATCGGTGAGCTTTGATATCAAATTATTGCTTGAAGATTGTCCCTTTCTTCGAGCAAGGGCAATTGCTGCTGAGATGAGTTTTCTTGGATTCGATTCTGAATAGACCTTCGACTCCCATTGTGCAAGGGGTTGATGTTCTAGAGCTATCCTGGCAGCAAACTGAACGAAGCGATCCGGATGATCTAGATACTCCCAAGCTTTATCAGTACCCCCTGTGTCCGGACCCGAATGCAACTTCTCCAGTTCTGATCGCAGGGTTCGTTCTTTCTGGAATTCATCCGTTTCAAAACTTCGCGTTGCTGATGCGTCGTCTCCAGTATACCGCAAGCGATACAAATGAGATTCGAGATCGCGACCACCGGTGGCGAAATACATGTTGCCATCCGAACCTGCGATCATGTCGGTGAGGGGCAATGGCACCCCCGAAAGGAATTCTTCACTTGATCCAGTGTAGGTACTACCTTCCGGAAAGAGGTCGACAAAGTACATAGTTCCAAAACTCCAATCGGCCACGAAAAGGCCCCGTTTGTAGCGGCTTGGCACATTCCAGTCTTTGCCATGCAACACCCCGGTCGGAGATCCTTGACCAAGATCCACCACGGCAGGCAATGCATCAGGATAGTAGGTGGGCCACTTACCGGTACCAGTCCGCCAACCGAATTCACTGCCACTGGTCGCATGACAAATCCGGATCGGCCGGTACCAGGGCATACCCAGGTCCCATTCCATATCAGCATCAAAAACAAATAATTCATCATCCTCATTGAAGGCAAAATCAAAGGCATTCCGGTAACCAACTGATAGCAATTCCCAGCCGGTACCATTGGGATCAAATCTGGCGATCCAACCGCCCGGAGCTTTGATGTCAGTTGCATGACCGCGTGCATCGAGATAAGGCTGCAAAAGATTGTCTTCTTCCCAATGTACAGGAACTCGACTGTTAGCGAGCACTGGCTCAGGAATCAAAGTATGGTTGCCGGCAATGAAGTAGATCTGACTTCCATCAGGGCTGGTGACGAAGCTGTGGGGACCGTGCTCACCAAATCCCTCCAGTCTGAGCAACATTTCGTAATCATCCAAACTACCATCATTATCGCGATCAAACGCGCGATAGATCCCACTACCCACAGCAATGGTGTCCTCCCATTTACGGTTGACTGCCACATACAGACTATTATGTGCCCAAAGCATTCCATGAGCATAGCCAAGATCAATTTCAATGCTATCTACCTGTGCCGAGTCTAGTCGCTCTCCTACGGCGGGCATCCTAAACTGATACATGCCGCCATGCTGATCGCATGCGTATACCCAACCATCCCTGCCTTCGGCCAAAGAAACCCAGGTTCCCATATCGTGATCACTCGGGGCGAAAAGCTCCTCCAGTGCAAAGCCCTCAGGGACATTCAAAACAATGCTATCGGTCACCTCAGCCATATCTTGGTCGATGTCCTGCTTATCATTACTGCACGCCTGAAAAATTAGGAGAAGGGAGATTAGTAGTGACGGTATGTACTTCATCTGACAGATTGATGAATGGTTAGTAAAATTTGAGATTTACAAATTAGCACAATCCCAATAAATCTCAGCCCCTAGCGTATAAGCGTCTTAGAAGATTGAAGTGATAGGATGTTTTGGTTCTATGATTTTCCTGACTTTGACACTTTTAGCCGAACCAGCCGGCTTTACTACTCCACGAAAGCCGTATTTTCCTGTGATGCAACTATCTAATGGTACGATTCAAGTACTTTTCAGCTTAGCTATCCTTGCCATGATTTCAGCGTGCGGTGAACGAGACACTGATCAGATCAAGCAAACTTCGCTTGAAAAGTTGGTATTGGAAAATGATAAGTCGCTACAAACCTATTTGAGCCGTCAGAATCTTGATAGAGGTGATATCAACCACGGAGGCTTCCCCAATGCTGATGGCATCTACAACCCGGGGTCTGCAGCCGCTATTCTTCAACGTATGACAGCCGCATACCTTTCGGAAGGGTCGAGTTTTAATAAAGAAACTGATCTGATCAGCCGGATGGAGTTGGCCATGGATTTTCTAATGACCAGGCAGCATGAAGACGGCACCATTGATCTACTCACCACCAATTTTCACTCAACCCCTGACCTGGCATTCGCAATAGAACCAGCAGCACTTAGCTTTAAACTACTCGAACAACAAAATCTGGCTGAGAGTAAACAACTGCGTCAAAAGTTGCAACGCTTTCTTCTCCTGGGTGGAGAAGCTCTCACAGTGGGTGGCATCCATACTCCCAATCACCGGTGGGTGGTGTGCATGGCATTGGCACGATTGTACGAATTGTTCCCTTATG
>JAHELJ010000149.1 GCA_024644235.1 Lewinellaceae bacterium | reverse complement strand
AAAGTACAGATCACATCGGAGAAGACAATAATTGCTACCGGGTCGAAGCCCATTACACCAGCTGCTTTCAACTACGATAAGAAAAGAGTGATCACTTCTACCGAAGCACTCAACATCGACAAAGTGCCTAAGAAAATGGTGGTGATTGGTGGAGGGGTAATTGGTCTGGAGCTCGGCTCTGTTTTTGCTCGTTTGGGTACTCAGGTGGAGGTAGTGGAATACCTCGACCGGATCATTGCTACCATGGACCGCGACTGCAGTAAGGAGTTGATGCGTTCTCTGAAAAAGCTTGGCCTCACCTTTCATCTCAATCACATGGTGACAGGAGTGAAAGCAGGCAAAACCAATGTAAAGGTTGTGGTGCAAAAGCGAGAAAGTGATGAGAGTTTCACCATCACTTCAGATTACTGCCTGATTTCTATTGGTCGAAAGCCCTATACAGATGACCTTGGGCTCGAAAAGATCGGTATTGCCACTGACGAAAAAGGGCGAATCGAAGTAGGTGATCACTTTCAAACCAAGGTGGATGGAATTTTCGCAATTGGGGATGTGATCAAGGGCGCCATGTTGGCGCATAAAGCGGAGGAGGAAGGTATATATGTTGCGGAATACTTGGCGGGTCAGAAACCTCATATCAATCATCACCTTATTCCATCGGTAGTCTATACCTGGCCGGAGGTGGCTGGAGTCGGCTCTACTGAAGACGAACTCAAAGCAAGAAATGTACCCTACAAGGTGGGCAAATTTCCGATGAAAGCCTTGGGCAGATCACGTGCTTCCGGTGATCTGGATGGGATGGTAAAGATATTGGCTCATAAAGATACCGATGAGGTACTGGGCGTGCATATGGTAGGAGCCAGAGCGGCAGATATGATTGCAGAAGCAGTGGCGATGATGGAATTCAGGGCTTCAGCGGAAGATATCGCCAGAATCAGTCATGCCCACCCGACATTCACTGAAGCGATCAAAGAGGCAGCCCTGATGGCTACGGAAAACCGGCCATTGCACATCTGATCAGGAATTTCCAGCCACCACAATGACAAACTCTCCGCGAATCTTATGCTGGGCTTCGCTCCAATCGAGTAAGTCCTGGACGGTCCCAGTGATGACCTCCTCAAATAGCTTGGAAAGCTCACGACAAAGACAGGCATGACGGCTGGCACCACAGTGTTCTTTCAACTCCTGCAAACATCGAAGGATACGGTTTGGTGATTCGTATAGAATAAATGTGCATTCCAATTCTGCCAGCTCTGTGAGACGGGACATGCGTCCTTTCTTGTGGGGCAGGAAACCTTCAAAAAGAAATCGATGACTGGGCATCCCTGATACCACCAGCGCAGGAACAAAAGCTGTGGGACCAGGCAGGCAGGTCAGTTTTATGCCCTTATCATGACATTCCCTCACCAGGAGATAACCCGGATCCGAAATACCGGGAGTACCGGCATCGGATACCAGTGCAATCGTCTTTCCTGTCTGTAGCCAGGAGATGACTTTCTTGAGAACCTTGTGTTCGTTCGCCGAGTGAAAGGGGGACGTTTTGGTCTCTATTTTGTAGTGATTCAGCAATTTTCTGGTCACCCTCGTGTCTTCGGCCAGGATCAGATCGACCTGCTTCATGACTTCAATTGCACGGAAGGTGATGTCCTCCAGGTTCCCGATAGGGGTGGGGACAAGGTATAGCATCAGATCGACTTGATCGTAAAGGAGTAGGTTTCCATGATCACGTTCGACAGTAGTTTTTTACATGCGAGATCGACTTTACTTTCCGCCTCGTTGGCATCCGCTGCATCTAATGTCATCTCGATGTGTTTTCCAATGCGAACGTCTTTGACGTCGTGGACGTCGATATTCTTCAGATTGAGCGCAACTGTTTTACCCTGGGGATCCAACAATTCCTTATGCGGCATGATATCGATTTCGGCGAGGAATCTCATCTATTCTTACTGGGTCTTAATGAATAAAGCAGCAAAGATAAAAATATGTATAGCACGACCGTCATGATCAGTCCTACTTCACGGAGCCAGAGGAAGAGACCAAAACCGGCGATTATCGAGATATACCGGATCTGATTTCCGCTCCACTTTCGATCTTCCAGTTTGAGGTCAAACATAGGTATGCTGGAGATCATAGCCATCGAGATGAATGCGAGGCCACCCAAAAGTCCGAACGGCTGCAAAAACGCCTCGCCGCAGCTATCACAAGTGGGCAGCATGGCCAGCCAATACAATCCCCCTGCAAAAACTGAAGCAGCTGGTGTTGGAAGACCTGAAAAGTACCCGGGAGCGTGATCGGTAATATTGTATTTAGCCAGCCGCCAGGCAGCAGCAAGTGTAAACAAGAAGCCGATGTGCGGCAGCCACAACAGATTTGGTCCCAGCACAAGATCGTTAATCAGCTGAAAGAAGATCATCCCGGGAACCACTCCAAAAGAGACCACATCAGCCAGGCTGTCGAGCTCTTTACCAATCCTGTTCTCTAGCCTCAAGCCCCGTGCAACTGCTCCGTCCAGGAAATCAAAAATCACACAGGCAAACATCGCCCAAAGTCCGGATTCAGCCTGATCCCTCGAGATAAAGACAATGGCAAGGCAACCAGCAGCAAGATTGCACAGAGTCAGAATATTGGGAATATTTCGCACGACCCAAAACTAGTTTTTTTGACCGAATGATCCTTGAATCAGAAACGTTCGGTTTTCAAAAGTGTCAAACCAACGAAATCTTGGATTAGAGTGTCTTTTAGTATGGTAGAGGCTATTAATAATTCGTTAAGTATAAGGTACTTGCAAAAGTCTTGTGGTGTGCTATCGTTATATTTATCACGTGAATATGCTGGATCTCGCAAAACCCTTCAATGTACTTATTGCACTGGCTTTTTCGGTGGGGCTTTGGGCCCAACCTGCCAATGATGAATGCATCAATGCCATCGAGCTGACGAACCTTTCAGATTGGTGTTCTGCCATAGGTGAGTATTCAAATGAACTTGCTACACCTTCCGGAGAGACTCGAGCTACCTGTTTCGGAGAAACAGGCTCTGATGTGTGGTTCACCTTCGTAGCCCAATCGACAAACCTCAATCTGCGAGTGCTGGGGGATGTGATTGATATTTATGGTGAGACAGCATTTTCGAAAGGTACTATGCGCAGACCCATGATTGCCCTGTATCACGGTATTTGCGGATCATTGGATCAGATCGGTTGTGATCAAGACGACAGAGATCATATTGCCGAGCTATTTAATGATGAATTGACTCTTAATGTCCGATACTATATACGGGTGAGCAGCACAGGGTCAGACGCGGGCAGTTTTCAGCTCTGTATCAGCTCATTCAATGTCATACCCGAACCCGACTCAGATTGTCCAACCGGTGTGGTTCTATGTGACAAATCATCTTTTTTTGTTGATGCTTTGTCCGGTGTTGGCCAAATGGACGATGAGCTCGATTTCTTTTCTTGCGTTCCTGAGGAATTTCAATCCGCCTGGTACAAATGGGTGGCAGGAACCAGCGGGACACTAACGTTCACTATTACTCCAAATAATCCGGGCGATGATCTAGATTTTGCACTATTTGAATTGCCGAATGGATTAGATGATTGCAATGATAAAATCCTGCTGCGCTGCATGGCCTCCGGAGCAAATGGAATATCAGACCTCTTTGGAAATTTCATCGCGAATCCAATTGATGCTTCTTTCCCGGAGGGTTGGGCCGACTGCACGGGGCCAACTGGCCTGCTTCAAGGAGAGGTTGATACCGAAGAGTTTGCTGGATGCCATACAACAGGAAACCCAGACAATAATTTTCTTGCCCCGATCCAGATGGAAGCCGGGAAGGTATATGCTCTGATCGTGAATAATTTCAGTGAGACTGGCCATGGATTTTCGCTGGAGTTCGGAGGCACCGGTGAGTTCCTTGGCCCCGATGCAGATTTCCAGATCGACGACCTCGACGGCACAGTTTGCTTTGGTGAACCAGTAGTATTCTTTGACGAGTCTTCGTTTGGCAATTTCCAGCTTACCGCCTGGGATTGGAACTTTGGTGAGGGAGCAGTGCCGGCTACGGCCATCGGACCTGGTCCGCATGTAGTTCGATACAACTCGGGGGGAATAAAGTCGATAGCGTTGGCAGTAGAAAGCGAGACGGGTTGCCTTACCACCGCAATCGGCCAGGTCATCGTAGAAGCCCCCTTTGAAGTGATGGCCGATGTGAATCCCCAAACTTGTCCGGAAAGTCGCGACGGAAGGATCGAGATCGATGTAGTCAGCGGTAGTAATGTGACTAGTATCCTGTGGAACAATGGTACCACTGGTTCCGTCCTTCAGGATGTTGATCCAGGTGATTATATAGTCACGATATCCAATTTCAACGGTTGTGACACGTCCATTACGTACACGATCGAGGGACCCCAACCTCTCCAGATCGATCAGATCCTTACCCGGCCCAGCTGCGGGGGACAGTCCGATGGATCGCTTGAGCTGCAGGTATCCGGACAGGCTCCTCCTTTCGAGTTTGATTTCATGGACGGGAATGGATTTACAGCCAACAACATATTGGATAATATTCCCGCAGATATTTATGATATCCAGGTTCGCGACGATAATGGATGTATAACCGATCTGTCGGTGCCAGTTGGTGAGATCCAGGTGGATCTCGATCCGGCTTTTGATGTGGTGACTCCACCATCATGTTTTGGATTCGGCGATGGGATGGCGGAGATCCGCATACAGGGTGGAGGTAGTTACCAGTTTGACTTCGATCTGGACGGGAACAATGAACCGGGAAACACAGTTACCGGGCTGATCGCAGGTAACTATATTTTTGGAGTCACGGATCAGGCTGGATGTATGGGTTTTATACAGATCGAAGTTACTCAACCCGACTCATTAGAGCTGACGATTGATACCACTGATATCTCGTGTTTTGCTGCTGCTGATGGCACAGTGGAGACTTTTGCAATAGGAGGTACCGGCGCATATAATTACAATTGGTCGAACGGGGGTAGCACTGCCGTGATAGATCAATTGAATCAAGGTGAATACCTGGTGTCGGTCACCGACGCTAATGGCTGTCAGACGGTGGCAAGTGCGTTTGTCGCTGAGCCTCCTTTTCTCGGCGTAATGGTCGACAGTGTTCGTGATGTCCTATGTTTTGGAGATCAAACCGGGATGGTATTTCTGGAAGGCACCGGGGGCAGTGCACCTTTTTCCTATTCGGCAGATGGGCTCAACTTTACTACGGATTCTGTGCTCACTGGTTTGCCAGCTGGTGACTATACCATTACCATCCGGGATGACCGTGGCTGCACCAGCACGACTACTGCACTGATATTTCAACCAGACCAACTTTCAGTCGATGCTGGCCAAGATACCGTGATTGATCTGGGCTTTACAGCACAGCTCGCTGGAAGCCATTCGCCTCCCGATGTCTCTGTGACTTACCAATGGGGTGCACCTGAATCCCTTACTTGTACGCAGTGTACTGACCCTGTTGCAGGGCCGTTGCGTACCACGACTTATCTTTTGCAGATCGTTGACTCCAATCAGTGTGTTGCCGTTGATTCAGTTACAGTTTCGGTCTTTCTCAACCGGCCGGTATACATTCCCAATAGCATTACTCCAAATGATGATGGGATCAATGACAGACTTGCTATCTTTGGAGGTGTGGCAGCTAGAT
>JAHELJ010000052.1 GCA_024644235.1 Lewinellaceae bacterium | reverse complement strand
GCATTTTTATACCTTTGCAGCTGAATGGTGAGAATGGTAAAATGGAAGATTCCAATCTTAAAGAACAAATAGACACAGAGAAGTTGCCAAAGCACGTAGCTATCATTATGGATGGCAACGGGCGTTGGGCCCAGGGTCAGGGCAAACCCAGGGTTTTTGGTCATACCAACGGTGTGAAGGCGGTAAGAGAAGTATCGGAGGCCGCAGCCGAATTGGGAGTTTCATTTCTAACATTATATGCCTTCTCAACGGAGAACTGGAACCGGCCTCGACTGGAAGTAGATGCATTGATGACCTTGCTGGTCAAGACGATACACAATGAAGTGTCGACGATGATGGACAATGACATTAAACTACAGGCGATCGGCGATCTTACTAAACTTCCTGGAAAGACGTATCAAGCCCTTCAAGAGGGGATTAGGATTACTTCGGGAAACAAACGGATGACCCTCACCCTGGCCTTAAACTATAGTGGCCGTTGGGAGATTGTGGAAGCATGCAAGCATATTGCGGCAAAAGCTAAGGCGGGTGATCTCGACATCGACCGCATAGGTGATTTGGAATTTGAAAAAGGGCTGGCGACCCATGGCATGCCTGATCCTGAATTATTGATAAGGACCAGCGGAGAATACCGGATAAGCAACTTCCTGTTGTGGCAATTAGCCTATAGCGAGTTGTTCTTTACCGATTTGTTTTGGCCCGAATTCAGGAAAGAGCATTTTTTCGAGGCATTAGTCGATTATCAACAAAGAGAACGCCGATTTGGTAAAACGAGCGACCAATTGGTTTAATAAAATGTTAACGCTCAAAAACAAAAGCAACACTTACTTTTGCCATTCGTTTGGGAAATACACAGCTTATGAGCTTCGGTAAAAAGACGATTTCAAGATTCTTTCTCTGTTTTCTGGTTTTTTGGGCGATCAATGGTCTGGCTCAGGAGGCGGTTACCCAGTCCATGGTGGATTATGGTGAACCAGAGGAATACGAAATCGGGGAAGTAAAAATCACCGGGGCCAATTACTCAGATGAAAATGCAATACGGGTTGTCACCGGCTTGCGTACGGGAAAGAAAATCACCATACCCGGACCAGATATCACCAAAGCGATCAAGGCACTTTGGAAGCAAAAGCTTTTCACAGATATCCAAATCGTAAAGGAAAAAGTCATCGGAGATGTTGTTTTCCTGGAGATTATTCTCACAGAGCGACCTCGATTAGCAAAATACACCTACAAGGGGGCAAAAAAGGTAAACCACGAAGATCTGAATGAACTTCTTGAGCCCTATTTGCTCCGCGGAGGTATAGTCACCGAAGCTACAAAGATCAACGCCAAGACCGCGATAGAGAATTTCTATATCAAGAAGGGCTACCTGGATGTCAAAGTCACTCCAGTGGAGCAGGTGGAAAATGTCGAACGCAACACCATTCAGCTTGAGTTTCAAATTGAACGAAATGAAAAGATTAAGGTAGAGGATATCACTTTTTCAGGAGTTACAAACACTTCTGCCAAAAGGTTGCGAAAGGCAATGGAAAACACAAAGCGGCGCAAGAAGTTTCTTACTGCTTCAAAATTTATCGAAGACGACTACAATGCTGACAAGCGATCAATCATTGATTACTATAATACCATTGGATTTCGCGACGCACGTATCATCAGCGATAGCATTTGGAGAAACGAAGATGGAAAACTCTTTGTCCACATGAATCTGGAGGAAGGTGACCGCTACTATTTCCGAAATATCACCTGGAAGGGGAATTCCATCTACACCGACGAAGCACTGGCCGACCGGCTTGGCATCAAGCGGGGAGATGTGTATAATCAGGAACTGCTGGAACAAAGACTACGGTTTAGTCTGGATGGACGTGATGTGAGCTCTCTATATATGGACAACGGCTATCTCTTCTTTCAGGTAGATCCGACAGAGATTGCCATTGAAAATGATAGCATCGATCTGGAAATGCGCATTTTCGAAGGACCTCAGGCAACCATCGACAGGGTCATCATAAAGGGTAATGACCGGACCCACGAACATGTGATTCGTAGGGCAGTTCGGACAAAACCAGGAGAAAAATTCAGCCGGGCTGAGTTGATCAGATCACAACGTGAGATCATAAATTTGGGGTACTTCAATCAGGAAAGCCTGGAGGTAAATACACCGGTCAACGCCAATCGGGGAACGGTTGACATTGAATATGTGGTAGAAGAAAAGTCGTCAGATCAATTGGAGTTATCAGCAGGATACCAACCCAGCACAGCATTCTACCGGGGAGGTCTGATAGGTACCCTGGGAGTAACCTTCAATAATTTCTCCCTTCGCAATGTTACCAACCGGAAAGCCTGGAGTCCATTACCTCAGGGTGATGGCCAAAAAGTGTCTATCCGTGCTCAAACCAATGGAAAATACTACCAGTCCTATAACTTCTCGTTTACGGAGCCATGGTTGGGTGGTAAGAAGCCAAATTCCTTCACCCTTGCCGGTTTCTTCACTCAGAATGCCAGTTTTTTCAACATATCCAATACTTTTTCGATTTCCCAGCTGACGGTGGGATTGGGATCGCGTATGAAGTGGCCTGACGACAACTTCGTCGCCAACACGACTCTAAACCTTCAGAATATCAAATTGAATAACTTTGCCGGGATTTTTATCCTTCCAAGCGGACGATCAATTAGCACCGGACAGTTTCATAACTTCTACTTGCAACAGACATTTGGCAGAAGTACGATCGCTGATCCCATCTTCCCTCGCGAAGGCTCTAACATCTCTCTTACTCTGCAAGTCACTCCACCCTATAGTCTGTTCACTAACAAGGACTATAGTGAACTGGGTGTTCAGGAGTTATACAAGTTTGTCGAGTATCACAAGTGGCGATTCAACGCAGAATGGTACGAAGGCATCGTTGGAAAACTTGTGATCAAAGCTTCGGCAAAAATTGGAATGATCGGATTCTTCAACCGTGATATTGGCGACTCACCGTTTGAAAGATTTGAGTTTGCTGCCGAGCCGTTGGCCACGCAGTACACCATCACTGGCAAAGATCAAATTGGATTTCGAGGTTATGAAAACACCGATTTCCCGGAGCAAGTAGGGCTAAATCAAAATGGTAGTGAAGTGGTCGGAGGCGCCTCCATTTTTAACAAATTTTCACTCGAACTGAGATATCCTGTATCACTCAATCCAAGCTCAACGATCTTCGTATTGGGATTTGTTGACGGCGGAAATGTCTTTAATTCATTCCGTACCTACAATCCCTTCGACATGAAGCGGTCTGCTGGACTTGGTTTAAGAGTATTCCTGCCTATGTTTGGTCTGTTGGGATTTGATTATGGCATTGGATTTGACAAGCCTGAGATCTTAAATAAACCGGAGGGATATAAATGGACCGAGCTGGCTAAATTCAGAGTGATCCTTGGCTTTGAACCGGAGTAAGAATTGCGCTTTTACTAATATTTCAAATAGCGCTTGTTTGATTTGATCTGCAGTTTCTGCATGGCATGCTGCAGAGATACCAGGATCACACCAAATCCATACCTCACTGAGCGTAGAAAGCCAATGCTTGATGATGCTTCATCATAATGCGCAGGACAGCTGATTTCTCCAATACGAAAACCCAGATAGATAATCTGTGACAGTACCTGGTTGTCAAAGATAAAATCATCACTGTTCGCATCATAGTTGATGCTGCTTAGCACCTTTCTGTGATAGGCACGATAACCTGTATGATACTCCGAAAGTTTTTGACCAAGGAGGAGATTTTGCAAAAATGTGAGGAAGCGATTTGCAATGTACTTGTATCTAGGCATACCCCCCTGTACAGCTCCTCCACCAAGAATGCGTGATCCCAATACGACATCAAACACATTCTCTTCGATCAGGCTGATCATCGAGGTGATCAATGCCGGATTGTACTGATAATCAGGATGTAGCATGATGATTATGTCCGCATCTGATTCCAATGCTGCTTTGTACAGCGTCTTCTGATTGGCCCCATATCCACGGTTGACAGGATGTGTGATCACTTTGTTAATTCCTATCTCTCTGGCAACTGCTACTGTATGGTCCGAACTGGAGTCATCACAGAGAATAATCTCATCAACCAGATCATGAGGGATCTCCTGGTAAGTTTGAATTAATGTCTCTGCAGCATTGTATGCGGGCAGTACGACAATTACTCGCATCCTATTTGGCTTTGGAAAAGAATCAGTTTCTACTCTTCCTCATCACTAGTTTTCGCCTGCAACATGTTGCGGTCATCGAGAAAACTAAACCACTTGAGAATCTTTTTGATGTCCTTTGGAAATACGCGATGTGGATCGTGCTCCGGTAGTATTTGGGTGAAATACTGTCTCAGTGTTTCTTGGTTCGATTTTGGATCGACGGGAGGGACTTCCGACTTTCGTTCGTCCATTTTCCGGAAAATATCGAGTAATGGTACACTGTCGGTAGTCGTGAAAATGGCGATAGTTTCCAGCGGAGAAAACTGGTGCTTTCTCATGGAAACAAATTTCTTTTTCCCAGTATCCAGATCCTCAACTATCAGCCCGTTTGGTCGGTTGCCCGCCATTCGGTATAGACCAGGCAGCCCACTTACTGCAATTAATTCATCTAAATTCATTGTCCAAATCTTGTTAGTAATCAAGTAAACGACGAAAGGTTTCCTTTAGCCTGATTTTAGGTAAAAATTGTTCTTCCAAACCAGCTGCAAATGGCACTGGTGTATCAAGACTGGCGCATCTCATCACTGGAGCATCCAATGCTTCAAAAAGATACTCCGATATATATGCAGCGATCTCTGCACCAGGTCCGCCGGTAAGTGTTGCTTCGTGTAAAATTATGACTCGACCGGTTTTGGCCACCGTCTGTTCTATAGCCTTATAATCCAAAGGAGCCAGGCTACGAAGATCAAGAATATCCGCCTCGATATTCATACTTGAGGCAGCTTCGACGGCCCAGTGCACCCCCAGCCCATAGGTGATCACGCTCATTGCATTCCCTTCAGTCACAAGGGCTGCCTTACCGATGGGTACCTGGTAAGATTCAATCGGGACGGGATCTGTCAATGTTCGATAGAGTTTTTTGTGCTCGAAGTATAGCACCGGATTGGGATCAGCGAATGCAGCCATTAGTAGTCCTTTGGCATCGTAAGGATTGGATGGATACACTATCTTCAAACCAGGAGTCTGCAAAAACCAGCCTTCTATGCTCTGAGAATGAAAAGGGCCGGCTCCTACATCACCCCCTGTCGGCATACGGATAACTACGTTAGCGGCATGCCCCCAACGATAGTGAATTTTTGCCAGATTATTAACCAACTGATTGAACCCGCAGGAGACAAAATCGGAAAACTGCATTTCAACCATGGCATGATAGCCCTCGAACGTCAGCCCCAATGCTACTCCAATAATTGCACTTTCGCAGAGTGGGGTGTTCCTGACTCTCTCAGGACCATACTTTGCGATCAGGCCTTCAGTTACCTTGAACACACCTCCATAGGCACCAATATCCTGACCCATCAGGACCAGTCGCTCATTCTGCTCCATTGCCTGATCGAGTGCTTCGGTAATAGCATCGATAAACCGTAATGACCTGTCACCTGGCGGAACCTGGGATGGTAGGTACTTCTCGACAATCTCCCTATCATCCCTGTAGACATCTTTCAGTTCTTTTTCAAGATCTGCAACTGGATCTTCTGCAACGAAAGATTCCTGCACCGCTCTATCAATCTGCACTTGTAGAGTCTCAGCGATATCATGCACCTGTGAGTCATTTAATACTTTCTCTCTAAGCAGGAATGACTCAAAACTGGATACCGGATCACGTTGAGCCCAGGTTTCCATAAGAGTTTTTGGGACATACTTGGTACCGGAAGCTTCTTCGTGGCCACGCATGCGGAAGGTGAGGCATTCCAGCAGAATTGGTTCCGGCTTCTTGCGAAGTTGCTTGGCCCATTTCGACACAAATTGATAGATCTCCAGTACATTATTTCCATCTAGGATAAAAGACTTCATTCCGTATCCAATACCACGATCTGCTAATCGTTCGCAACGATACTGCTCATTTACTGGTGTAGACAGTCCATATCCATTGTTTTCCACCACAAAGATGACTGGTAATTGCCAAACAGCCGCTACATTGAGCGCCTCGTGAAACTCCCCTTCACTAGTGCCGCCTTCCCCAGTAATGGCCAAAGCTACCTTACCTGAGCCCTCGAGTCTGCCCCCAAGAGCCGCTCCCGCAGCAAGCGATAGTTGAGGGCCTAAATGCGAGATCATACCCACGATGTGATGCTCCATCGAGCCAAAATGGAATGAACGGTCTCTGCCTTTCGTGAATCCGTCCGCTTTTCCCTGCCATTGGCTGATCAGTCGGTGAAGAGGCACCTCTCTGGAAGTAAAAATGCCAAGATTTCGGTGCAGCGGAAAAATAAATTCGTTCTTCTTAAGGGCTTTAGTGACACCCACGGATATTGCTTCCTGGCCTATGCCAGAAAACCACTTACTAATTCTTCCCTGCCGAAGTAAGTTGAGCATCTTCTCTTCAATCTGGCGCGAAAACTTCAGTCCAATGTAGAGATCAATCAGTTCTTTGTCTGATGTCTTACCCCTGCTGAAGTCGATTTCAAGATCCTTTGTCTTTTCCAAGTACGGTAGAAATTTCGGGATACAAATTAGCGATAATAGACAAACCACGGTCTGGGCAAATCAAATTCATCAAACAGTGAATTTGCAGGTTCTTTGATATTGCCGAGACCTTTGGTTCTAGTTAAAGACATCTCCAAGTATCTTGTGCGTGCGGATTTCAGGCAGCTTTTCCAGGTGAAGCCTGTAGAAAGCGATCAGATCCTCTAACAGCTTTAACCTGACCTTCTTTGAAATTTCAAGTTTGTGGGAGTTTTCAATAGAACACGGCATACATGCGGATAGTTGACGACTGGTCGATTCGTCAAGCGTATACAGGGGATGGGCATGGGTTACGAAGGTGCCGTGCATCATATCAAGGAATGGCTTAGCCTGAGTCCAGGATCCGATTGGCATAAAGCCCAAGAATCTTGAGAAATGAACCAAGAAGACCACGTGTACATTAGAAACCGGGTGAGAAGTACAGTCGACAAATTCAAAGGTGTCCTTGATAAAATCAAATAACGCTTCATTTGCTTCGTGTCCACGAATGGTTTTCTGAATGATCTCAGTCATGAAAAGACAAACACTCCTCTTGCTCAGGTCAAAGGGCACTGAGTTATAATATAGTAGTGGTCTCGCCTCCTTCACCCGGTTCAGATCCTTTGGTGACTTCAGATAAGCTACTACCTCCAACCAGCTCATCAATTGGAAAAGCGATAAGGATAATTTAGCCTTTTGCTTTCTGACTCCACCAACAATAAAACTACAGACTCCGTACTCCCGTGTATACATGTCAAAGATCAAACTGGATTCTCCATATTTGACTGTACGGATAATGATTCCTGAGGTTTTTACAATCATCTTCTAGAAATCTTCCCAGCCCTCGATTGGATCCGTTCGGTAGTTTTCTTTGGTCTTTGCCCTTGCTATCTGTCTCTCCACAATCAATTTTGCAATAGCGATATGTGGTGCAAGATCACTACCGGGGTCAAGCGCTTGTCTGATCTTGGTTTCATCTACGTCAAGTCGATAGAGCATACTCAGCAGGGTCTCCATTCTCTGTTGCATAAGGTCGGCTACACGGTCTGCCAATTCACCAAAGATCAACTCATCCTTATCTTCCTGGGACCTTAGTTTCTGGATTTGAAATTCATCTAACAGATCCGGTTCGTCCTCCATAATTTCCTGTTATACTGATTCCGGTCGCCCTGTTAATTGAAGAATCTGATCGACAATTTTGCGATCATTAGATAATCTTGGAACCTTGACCTGGGCGCCCTGCCGACCTTGCCGCTTCAGCCATTCTTGGAAAGTACCCTTTGGAAGGGAGATAATTTCTAATCGCTTCATGGCCATGTCACGATAACGCTTTGCCTGATAGTCAGAATTCAGTGATTGCAACTTCGCGTCAAGCACCTCTGCAAAGACCGGCAAATTCTTAAGGTCCTGGTCAAATTCGATCAACCATTCGTGACCTCCTTGATCAGAGGCTCCGAAATAAATTGGTGCTACTGTATAATCCCTGACCTTTACACCTAATTCGTTGCATGCCATGCTGATGGCCTGGTCCGTATTGGCGACCATAACTTCTTCGCCAAAGGCATTGATAAAATGCCTTGTGCGGCCGGTTATTTTCAACTTGTAGGGGTCGGTATTAGTAAACTGCACCGTGTCACCAAGGATATATCGCCACAGGCCGCTGCTGGTGCTGATGATCATTGCGTAATCTACTCCTACTTTCACCTTATCCAGAGGAATTGCTTGCGCAGATGAATCATGTAATGACCTCGTTGGAATGAACTCATAGAATACACCATTGTCGACGAGCAAAAGTAAATCGTTGGTGTCGTAATTGCTTTGAGTGGCAAAATACCCCTCCGAAGCATTATATGTCTCCTGATATATGAAATCATCCTTGGGAATAAATGCCCGGAATTGTGAGCGATAAGGTTCGAAATTTACTCCACCATGTACATACACCTGCAGATTGGGCCAAACCTCTAAAAGATTGCTTTTACCGGTGATCTCCAGCACCCGGTTGAATAGTACAATATTCCATGTAGGCACACCGCCAATAGAGGTAATATCAGTTTCCTTTGCTGCCATCTGAGCAATCCGCTCGATTTTCTCCTCCCATTCTCTCATGAATGCGGTTTCAAAATCGGGCACATAAAAGGGCCTTCCAATGAACGGCATCTCATGAATCATAATTGCTGATACATCCCCGTACTTGGTATCAGTATTTAACTCATAGTCGTAGATCGTACCTCCAATAATGAGATTCTTATACTCAAAGATCTTTGCTTCAGGAAGGTTGTGATAAAGGATAGCTACTGTATCCCAAGAACCATTGATATGACAATCTTTCAAGTTTTGCTTGCTGACCGGAATAAACTTACTGCGTTCGCTAGTGGTACCTGATGATTTTGCATACCAGATAATTCTACCTGGCCACAGTACATCCCGTTCTCCTCTCATCATTCGCTCGATGAGAGGCTTGATATCATCGTACTCCACTAACGGGACTGAATCACGATACTTTTCATACGAATCAATGCCCTCGAAATCGTAAAAACGCCCGTAGTGCGTATCTGAGGCCGTATAAAGAAGGTTCTCCAGGAGATCTGCTTGAATAACCTTAGGATTCGCAACGTTGTATTCGATCCGATTATACCTCGATTTGAGGTAGAGGCGGAGTGTTGTATTGACGATCTTCTTCAATTCTTAAAATCTACTGCAAGAATAAGATAGAAAATCTTAGGTGAGATTGCTTTGATTGTGATAGTAAGGTAAGTTTACCGCTCCCTTGGGCCAATACTTGCGAATCGACTTGATGACCCATGGAACCGTCAACAAGCATAGAATAGACCAGGCCAATTCCTCCCGGATAAGTCTGATGTCGGTAATCGCTTCTTGCGCCCGGAATATATAATCCAAAAATAAAGAGAACAAGTTATTCAAAACATGTAAGGCAATCGGTACCAAGATATTCTTTGTTTGCAAGTACAAGATACACATCAATGTGGCAAAGATTGAAGCCCCCAACCACCCTTCAAGGTGAAGTAATCCGAAGAGAAGCGAGGAGATCACTAGCGCTCTGACGACACCAATTTTAACAATCAGCCTTTGAAAAATCAAACCCCTAAAAACCAATTCCTCCATTACTGGTGCCACGATGCCTGCCAAAAGGACTGTCAGCATCACAACGGGAGTAGCTGTTTCAGAGTCAAATAGCTTGAGACTGACACTATCTACAAGATAATTGGGTGCCAGCCAGGAAAGGCCGTAGCCAAATAAACCATCCACTCCTATCGAGAACAGAATCCAGACAAAGGCTACCAGAACTATCTCAATCCAACCAGCCGACGCGATGTGAGGTCGCACATAATATCGTAGTGGCATCGACCTATTCATACTTTTAAAAAGGAAATAGAAGAATGGTAAGAATGCGATAACCTGGGTAAGTAAATCTCCTGCCACCGGATTTAATGGCATGCTCCCCCCACTCATCAGTTTTACTGTTAAGATGTAGAGGGAGATTAAGCCAATCATCCACAAAAAAAAGTAGCGCAATATTGGTGCATCGAAAGATCGTACCATCCGGCTGCTTCTAGTTGCTGGCTATCTCCAGTTCCTTTTTAAGGTAATATCCCGTATAGCTGGTCTTATGCTTAGCTACCTTTTCAGGAGTTCCTTGAGCCACTACTTTTCCACCCCGCGTGCCCCCCTCTGGACCAAGGTCAATCACAAAATCTGCTACCTTGATCACATCCATGTTGTGCTCAATAACGATAACAGTATTACCCTTGTCAACAAGCTTGTTCAAAACGACCAGCAGCTGTCGAATATCATCAAAGTGCAGTCCGGTGGTGGGCTCGTCAAGAATATAAAGTGTTGATCCGGTATCTCTCTTAGCCAACTCCTCAGCCAACTTTACTCTTTGGGCTTCACCTCCCGAAAGAGTGGTAGCCTGTTGACCAAGAGTGATATAGCCAAGACCGACCTCCCGGATGGTCTTCAACTTACGGTAGATCTTGGGAATGTTTTTGAAGAACTCTGCCGCTTCGGACACACTCATGTCAAGTACATCGCTTATGTTCTTACCCTTGAACATAATTTCCAAGGTTTCACGATTATACCTTTTCCCCATGCACTCTTCACAGTCTACGAGTACGTCTGGCAAAAAATTCATCTCTATCACCCGCATCCCTCCACCTTGGCAGGTTTCACAACGCCCTCCTTTCACATTAAAAGAGAATCTGCCCGGCTTATATCCCCGGATTTTTGATTCCGGGATATCGGAATATAGTTTACGAATATCCGTGAATACGTTGGTGTACGTGGCTGGATTGGATCGTGGAGTTCTTCCGATCGGTGCCTGATCGATCTCAATTACCTTATCAAGATGATCCACACCGGTTATTTTATCATAGGGGAGAGGATCATGCCGGCTACGATAAAAATGACGCCTGAGGATAGGATAGATTGTCTCATTGATCAGGCTTGATTTGCCACTACCTGATACTCCAGTGATGCAAGTGAAGGTGGCCAAAGGAATCTTGATATTTACCGACTTTAGGTTGTTCCCTTTTGCTCCCTTCAAACTCAAATATTTGCCGCTACCTTTTCTGCGTTTCTGAGGTACCGGGATCATTATTCTATTACTGAGATACTCTGCAGTCAACGTGTGAGATTGCTCCATGAACCCCTCAGGTGTTCCTTCGGCCACCAGACTTCCTCCCTGCTCCCCTGCCCCGGGTCCTAAATCAATGACATAGTCAGCTGCCAACATGATGTCTTTGTCATGTTCCACCACCATCACGGTATTACCGATCTCGGTCAGTTCCTTGAGAGAGTGAATCAGGCGATGATTGTCCCTTTGATGTAGCCCAATGCTAGGTTCGTCAAGGATGTATGTGATACCCGTGAGCTGCGATCCGATTTGATTTGCGAGCCGAGTTCGCTGAGATTCACCCCCGGAAAGACTTCTGGCCTGACGATTGAGGGTGAGATAGTCCAGTCCCACATAAAGAAGAAATTGTAAACGCATTCGGATCTCTTTCAAAATATCCTTGGCGATCGCCTTCTGTTTCTGGTTGAGTTTCTTTTCGACCCCTTCAAAGAAAGTATGGAGATCGTTGAGATCCATTTCAGCGAGATCAGAAATGTTCTTATCAGCAATTTTGAAATGCAGTGATTCCTTTCTCAACCTTTGACCATGACATTCTTCACATTCAGCTATGGACATAAAGTCCTCTGCCCACCTCCTGATCTTATCTGAGGACGTTTCTTTATACCATCTCTCTAGCATCTTATAGAGTCCTTCCTGTGGCAGGTTATAGGTGAAATCATGTTTACTGTAAGGCAATTTGATGTGATAGCTGTCGTCCCCTCCCTGCAGAATGACTTGAAGAGCTTCACTTGGAATATCACGTATAGGCGTCGCAAACGCAAATCCAAAGCGCTTGGCAATCGCTCGAAGTTGTTTGAAGGTATAGTTATCCCGTACCTCTCCAAAAGGTGCGATCCCTCCCTCATTGATATTTCTTGCCGAATCGGGAATGACTTTATCCGGATCCACCCTGGTGACCTTCCCCAGTCCATCGCAAACTGGACATGCTCCATAAGGGCTATTGAAAGAAAAAGCATTTGGAGAAGGCTCTTCGTACGAAATTCCTGATTCAGGATCCATCAATTGTTTGGAATATGGCTTGATGTCGTGGCTGTCGTAATCAAGAATCATGATGAAGCCATCACCCAGTTTCAAGGCACTGTACAAGGAAGCAGCCAGACGCTCTCGTTTATCCTTTTCAACTCTCAGCCGGTCTACCACGATCTCAATGTCATGGGTTTTGAACCTCTCCACCTGCAATCCAGGTTCAAGATTTAACATCTTGCCATCCACTCGAACTTTTGCGTACCCTTGTTTTCTGATCTGATCAAAGAGTTCACGATAATGTCCTTTGCGGGCACGCACCACTGGTGCTAGAATGACAATTCGGCTCTTGTCGAAATGTTTAAGAATGTGTTGAATGATCTCTTCCTCGGAAAATTTGATCATCTTCTTTCCATTCAAATAGGAGTATGCCTCACCTACTCTGGCATAGAGCAATCGCAGGAAGTCATATATCTCGGTAATGGTTCCGACAGTAGAGCGGGGGTTCCACCCAGTGGTTTTTTGTTCGATTGAAATAACCGGGCTTAGGCCAAAAATCTGCTCAACATCCGGGCGGTCCATCTTGCCGATGAATTGCCTCGCATAAGCACCAAAAGTCTCCATGTACCTGCGTTGGCCTTCCGCATATATCGTATCAAAGGCCAGAGATGATTTTCCACTACCACTTATGCCGGTTATCACGATAAGTTTATTCTTGGGGATAGAGACGTCGATGTTCTTCAAATTGTGTTCACGGGCTCCAATCACCTCAATACACTCATTGGTCATAGTCTTTGTCAACGGATAAGTTTTACTTGGTGGAATTGGACTAAAACCTGCTAAGATACACAGCTCCTACATTTTCGCTATGATCCGACATATTAAATCTGTTAATAATGTACTACTTTCCCGGGCTGTTTCTACTACATCCTGCACTGTCACTTCTTTGATCGTTTCAGCAGGGTGACAAATATTGGATACAACTGAAAATGCCAGCACCCTCATTTCCATATGCTTCGCTGCGATTACTTCTGGAACCGTAGACATTCCCACCAGATCCGCTCCAGCTGTTCGGATGAATGCATATTCTGCTTTGGTCTCCAAGCTGGGTCCGGCCAGAGCGAGATAGACTCCCTCCCGCAGCTCCAATCCCAGTTCCTGAGCCTCCTCTATCGCTAGCTTTCGGAAATCAGGATCATAGGATGCGGACATATCCGGAAATCTGGTACCTAAACGGTCTTCATTTGATCCCCTTAGCGGATTGTCAAACATCAGGTTGATGTGATCACGAATGGCGATGATTTCACCTTTGACAAAATTAGGATTGACGCTACCGGATACGTTGGTCAGAATAACTGTTCGAGCATCAAGAAGTCCCATTGTCCGGATAGGATGTACGACTTCCTGCATGGTCCGGCCTTCGTAATAGTGTAATCTGCCATTGAGTACTGCTACTGGTTTGCGATTGAGGTAGCCCAAATGTAGCGTGCCGGAATGGGTTGGAGCAGATGTTGAGGTAAAGTGAGGAATTTCACGAAATGGAAGCACCATATCCTCATCAATTCTTCCCTCAATTCCTCCTAGTCCGGTGCCGGTTGCCACCACTATTTCTGGTCGAATTGAACATCTTTTCTTAATCCAATCCGCACTCTCATTGAGCTTTTCCCAAACGCTCATCAATCTACGATCATCGCAGTGGTATCCAATTGCTGTTGCTCAATATGTTCCGGAAGATCCCGAAAGTTATACTGCTGATCGCGGAGTTGGGGCACGAATCCGGCTTCTCGAATCGCCGCCTGTATTCCATCTGCGGTAAATCGAAAAGCTGCCCCCGCTGCAGACACCACATTCTCTTCGATCATAATGCTGCCCCAGTCATTGGCTCCCGCTTGGAGGCAAAGTTGAGCTATTGACTTACCCACAGTCAGCCACGATGCCTGAATATTTGTGACATTGGGTAACATGATTCGACTCATCGCAATCATTCGGACATATTCATCCCCGGTACAAGTGTTCCGAGCACGCTTAAGTCTTTTCAATATGGTATCCTCATCTTGAAACGGCCAGGGAATGAAAGCAATAAAGCCTTTAGCATTTTCCGATTTTTCGTCTTGTACGGTTCGTATAGCCACCAGATGCTCCATCCGTTCCAGGTTGGTTTCAATATGACCAAACATCATGGTGGCAGAAGTAGTAAGTTCCAGTTTATGAGCAGCTCGCATGATATCCAGCCACTCCTTGCCTCCGCACTTACCCTTTGAAATCAGCCTCCTTACCCGATCACTGAGTATCTCACCACCGGCTCCCGGTAAAGAATCCAAACCAGCATCTTTTAAGGCCTTTAGCACATCATGGTGATTGGAATTCTCCAGTTTAGTGATGTGTGCGATCTCGGGAGGGCCCAGGGCATGAAGCTTCAGATTGGGATATAGAGATTTTAGTTCAGAAAAAAGTTCACAATAAAACGAAAGGCCAAGATCCGGATGATGACCACCCTGCAGCAAAAGCTGCTCACCGCCATACCTGAATAACTCTTCAATTTTTTGGCGGTACTCCTCGATTGAAGTCACATATGCTTCTTCATGACCAGGTCGACGATAGAAATTACAAAACTTGCAATTGGCAACACATACATTGGTGGTATTGGAATTTCTGTCGATGATCCAGGTCACGGTATTTCCTGGAACCTGTTTTTGACGTAATCTGTTTCCAACAAACATCAGATCAGCCGTTGAAGCTGTTTCGAATAAGAACACTCCTTCTTCCGCAGACAGAAATTGGCGGTTTAGTGCTTTATCCAGTAGTTTAGCTGTCTTCATTTACATCACAGAAGTGGATTGTGGCAAATATAGCGATTGCCCTTCACTGGCTACAGTTTGCAATCTTTTACTATTGTCCTAATGGCGATTAATTGGCCTCTTATCATAAAAAGTACTATCTTTGCAGTCGTTTAGAAGTAAAGGAGGGAACTGTCGAAGTTCCCTCTTTTTGTTAAATACCTACTGAGTTTTGAATTGAGAACAGAGTTATTGCAAGAATGGCTTTCCAGACGCTTGGAGGAAGTAGATGATGGCAAATTCTATTTAGTAGATGCTGAGTGGAATGGAAGGAAGGAGAAGCTTTTTGTCTACGTGGATTGTGATGCGGGAATTAGTCTGGAAGAATGTAGAAAGATCAGCAAGTACCTCATTAAGTCGATCGAGGAGGAGGAATTTATTAAGGAAAGCTACAATCTCGAAGTCTCTTCTCCCGGAATAGATCGACCATTGAAGTTGAAAAGGCAATACCTGAAAAATATAGGTCGCCCTCTGAAAATCCATTTGAAAGATGGAACGATACAAAAAGGAGTGCTTAGCAAGGCGGACGAAAATAGCATCACGTTGAGTGTGGAAAAGCACCCCGGTAAAAAGACAAAAAACGATAAAGGAAACTGGGTTATCCCATTTGATGAAATTGAAAAAGCTTTTGTAGAAGTTAGGTTCAAAAAATTGAAGAAATGAATTTGGTAGATACCTTTTCCGAGTTTAAGACCGGGAAAAATATTGACCGTCCAACTATGGTCAGAGTTCTGGAGGATGTATTTCGAACTTTGATCCGAAAGAAGTATGGTAGTGATGAAAACTTTGATGTCATCGTGAATACCACCAAAGGTGATTTGGAGCTATGGCGTGTTCGGACTATCGTGCCGGATGGTGAAGTGACTGATGAGAGTAGTCAAGTATCCATTTCAGAGGCTTTGGCCATCGATGAAGACTATGAGATCGGTGAAGAATGCTATGAACAGCTTTTCTTGGAGGACTTTGGGCGCCGTGCAATAATGGCGGCAAGACAGACACTCATTTCCCGGATTATGGAGCTGGAGAAAGATGAAATCTTTAAGCGCTATAGCGAGCGAATTGGTGATATCGTCTTGGGTGAGGTTCATCAAATTCTGAAAAGAGAAATTCTGGTTCTTGACGATAGTACAGGAAATGAATTGGTGCTACCACGGGGAGAAATGATTAGAGGTGATTTCTTTCGAAAGGGCGATATGGTCAAGGCTGTGATTAAAAAAGTGGAGATGAAGAACAATTCTCCGGTGGTGATCATATCTCGAACAGAAAGTCAATTCCTTGAAAAACTAATGGAGCAGGAAGTACCTGAAATCGAAGATGGTTTGATTACTATTAAGAAGATTGTACGGATCCCGGGAGAACGGGCCAAAGTAGCAGTAGAGTCGTACGATGATCGTATTGATCCTGTCGGTGCATGTGTAGGAATGAAGGGCTCCAGGATACATGGGATTGTGAGGGAATTACGCAATGAGAATATTGACATCGTCAATTTCACAAATAATATCATTCTGTTTATCCAGCGTGCTTTGACTCCTGCCAAGGTCACAAACATTGAATTGGAGATGGAGGAGAAGCGGGCGTCAGTTTTTCTGAAACCTGATCAGGTGTCACTTGCGATCGGTAAAGGAGGCTCCAACATCAAGTTGGCAAGTCGATTGACAGAGTTTGAGATTGATGTATATCGTGACTCCGACGAGCTGGAAATGGATGATGTGGATCTTGATGAGTTTACAGATGAGATAGAAGAGTGGATCATTGACCAATTGAAAAATATTGGCTGTGATACTGCTCGTTCGGTTTTGAACCTAAGTAAAGAGGAGCTGGAAAGGCGAACTGATTTAGAAGAAGAAACGATTGATGAAGTATTGAAAATATTGGCTTCGGAATTTGAAGAAGACCAAAAGTAGAAGGGCTACGTCAGTATTAACTAACTTAGCAGAAGCATTTTAAGCACATATGGCAAGACGATTGGTCAAAATTGCAAAGGAACTGAATGTGGGGACCACCACTATCGTAGACCATCTGATCAGCACTGGTTTTGAAATTGAAAACAAGCCAACTGCGAAGATCACAGATGAGATGTACGATGAATTGGTGCGTGAGTTTCAAAATTCAATGGTCGTAAAGGAGCAAGCTGACCAATTGATTATCGGTACACGCCCGGTGGTGAAGAAAGAAGTAGTGGAAGCTCCCATGCCCGTTTTCAAGGAGAAAGCAAAGGTTGAAGCGCCGAGTGTCCTTGAAGAAAAACCAGAAGCAGTAGAGGAAACTATCGATAATCGGGAAGAGGCCAAAGCTGAAATCAAAGTAGTAGGAAAAATAGATCTTGAAAAAGCTGCCAAGGCCAAGAAGACGAAGAAGGAAGAAGCCAAAGTTGAGCCAGAACCTGTCGAAGAAGACGAGGCAGCACCTGAACAAACGGAGGAAAAGGAAGAACTAGTCCGGGCCGAAACACCTCAACTACAAGGTCTGAAAATACTCGGCAAGATCGATACGGAAAAATTTGACCGGGAAAAGAAAAAACGCGAGGAAGAGGAAAAAGCCAAGGAAAAAGAAAAAGAAGCCGCCAAAGCAAAGAAAAAAGAGGAAGAAGAAAAGAGAAGAAAAAGGCGTCGACGCAGAACTAAAGTCAAGGCTACTAATGTCGGTGACACACAAACTGACCGTTCACGCAGAGGCAAGAAGACAGAGGAGGTAAAGGAGGTTTCCCAGAAAGAGATCGATGAAAAGATCAGAGCCACTATGGCAAGGTTAAGTGGTGGCCGGCAGAAGAAAAGACAGAAGATCCGAAGAGATAAGCGAGAGACCATGCGCGAAAAGCAGGAACTCGAGCAAATAGAAAAGGAAAGTAAGGCCATCACCCTAACCGAATTTGTCACCGCTCAAGAGTTGGCGAATTTGATGGATGTGTCAGTGACCGACATCATTACAACTTGTATGAATCTGGGTGTCATCGTATCGATCAATCAAAGGCTTGATGCAGAAATCATCGAATTGCTCGCCGAAGAATTTGGTCACGAAGTTGACTTCATCAGCGCAGAAGAAGATAAGGACGAAGAAGAAGAGATAGTCGACGATCCGGCTGATCTGGAGCCCAGGGCACCAATAGTTACTGTGATGGGGCATGTCGACCATGGTAAAACATCTCTCCTTGATTACATTAGAGAGGCAAATGTGGTCGGTGGCGAAGCAGGGGGGATAACACAGCATATCGGAGCCTATGAAGTTGTCGTGGGATCAGACAAAAGAAAAATCACCTTCTTGGATACTCCCGGTCACGAAGCATTTACTGCGATGCGTGCCAGAGGTGCCAAGGTGACTGATATAGCTGTGATCATCATTGCTGCCGACGATCGAATAATGCCTCAAACCAAGGAAGCCATCAGCCATGCCCAGGCAGCGGGAGTGCCGATGATATTCGCCATCAACAAAATTGATAAACCGGGAGCCGATCCCGAGAAGATCAAGCAGGAATTGGCTTCACTGAATTTTCTTGTCGAGGACTGGGGTGGTAAATATCAATCCCAGGATATTTCAGCTAAGGCTGGTACAAACATTGACCAACTACTGGAGAAAATTATTCTGGAAGCCGATCTCTTGGAATTACAGGCAAATCCCGACCGCATGGCAGTCGGTACGATCATAGAAGCCTCGCTCGATAAGGGACGTGGTTACATATGTAAGCTTCTGGTAACAAATGGTTCCTTACAGGTGGGAGATACGATAGTGGCAGGAGAATACGCAGGTAAAGTCAAGGCAATGTTTAACGAGCGTGGGAAAAGAGTAAAAGTGGCAGGGCCTTCTACTCCGGTGCTAATACTGGGACTGAGCGGAGCTCCCCAGGCGGGAGAGAAATTCCGAGAAACCGAAACCGAGCAAGAAGCAAGGCAAATAGCTACCAAGCGCTCCCAGATCAGCAGAGAACAAGCTAATCGGGCCAGTAAGCGAATCAGTCTTGATGAGATTGGAAGGCGACTCGCCCTTGGTACCTTTAAAGAATTAAACCTCATCGTGAAGGGTGATGTGGATGGTAGTATTGAGGCGCTAAGTGATTCCCTCATCAAGCTTTCGCAAGAGACTGTGCAGGTAAATGTAATTCATAAGGCTGTTGGTCAAATTATTGAATCCGACGTTCTCCTCGCCACCGCATCAGATGCCATCGTCATCGGCTTCCAGGTGAGGCCATCATTAGGAGCCCGTAAACTGGCTGAAACTGAAGGTGTGGAGATCAAAACTTACTCGATCATTTACGAGGCTATCGATGAAATTAAATCAGCGATTGAGGGTATGCTGGAGCCGACTAGAGAGGAGAAAATTACTGGTCAGCTTGAAGTCAGAGAAGTCTATAAGATAAGTAGAGTTGGTACCATAGCCGGTTGCTATGTAGAGGATGGCAAGATAGCTCGAGATTCTCACATCAGACTGATCAGGGAAGGGATCGTGGTTTATCCAACCAAGGCGGGAACAGTCGGTGAAATTGGAAGTCTTAAGAGATTTAAAGATGATGTAAAGGAAGTTCGCAGTGGAATGGAATGTGGTGTTATGATCAAGAATTTCAATGATATCAAAGTGGGGGATGTCATCGAAGCCTTCAACATCATTGAAGTCAAACAAACCATTGACGGCTAAAGATCAGCGGCAAAGGCTGAAGGCTTTTCTCGAACTTCACTATCACAAGTACAACCAACCTGCTTTTATCGAGAGCGACCCTATTGTGGTGCCTCATCAATTCTCCAAACTTCAGGACATTGAAATCGCTGGCTTCTGGACTGCAATGCTATCCTGGGGACAGAGAAAGACCATTATTTCCAAGTCATTTCAGCTAATGCAGTTAATGGATGATTCTCCTCACGATTTCATCCTGAATCATAGGGGGAAGGACCGGGCAGCATTTAGAGATTTTGTACACCGTACTTTCCAATATACCGATACCCTTTATTTCCTGCAGTTTCTTCAGAACTACTACCGATCTAACGAATCTCTTGAGGATGCCTTCTTCGTTGATGACCAACAGGATCCTGTTGGAAAAGGTCTGATCCGATTTCATGAACTGTTTTTTTCTCTGCCAGATGCACCTTCACGAACCCGAAAACACGTTTCCACTCCAGCCCGAAAGTCTTCCTGCAAGCGGCTGAATATGTTCCTTCGGTGGATGGTGAGGAAAGACGATCATGGAGTAGATTTGGGCCTCTGGAGAAGAATTCGTCAGGAGAATCTCTATATTCCGTTGGACCTCCATGTCGACAATGTTGCAAGGAGACTAGGTCTTCTGACCAGGAAACAAACTGATTGGCAGGCTGTCTGCGAGCTTACAGAGAACTTGCGAACTCTTGATCCTAAAGATCCGGTTAAGTATGACTTCTCACTTTTCGGAATCGGTATTCTCGAACCAAAGTTGCTAAAAGCTGATATCGGCTTTTAATTCATCTATCCAGCTTATCCCTGCTCATCAAATCGGATTTCCTGAATACGTACCTGATCTGAATCCTTACGGAAATAGAGATAAACACGATATGTGCCTTTGTCTGTAGTAAGGGCGCCAATAGTATAGTGGGAGTTCCCCTTTGAGCTGCCTTTGTGCATAGGCTTATAGGAAATAGGCTTATGCTCGGCGTAAAACTTCTTGAGGAACGACGTCGCTTGAGATCTGTCATAGAAATCGATCTCGTCTCGATAACATATCTCAGTACTATTGTCCAGGTACTGGGATATGGTGGTGACATCCCCCTTCGAGAGTGCTGTCTCAAAGTCTTGAGACCACCCGCTTGTGGAATAGATCGCTATAAACAGTATGATCGCAAAGTGTTTCATTTTATCTACCATTTTCAAACATGAGGTAGCTTTCCTACATCCCTTCGAACATTGATTGGTATAATTAACGTTCCCGGAAAGCCTTAAAATTGTGTTAAACATCAATTTCTTAGCTTTGCCTGCCTTACGTTAATTGTATGAAAAATCAGGCCAAAGCTGCCTTAATTATTCTTGATGGCTGGGGATTAGGTAAAAATCCCACCGCTGATGCCATTATGCAGGCGAATACTCCTTTTGTAGATGATCTCTACAAAAAATTTGCCCACAGCGAGCTAGTTACCCATGGCTCACAAGTAGGTTTGCCAGAGGGCCAAATGGGTAATTCTGAAGTTGGTCATCTCAATATTGGAGCCGGAAGAATCGTCTATCAGGAACTGGCTAGAATCAATCAGGCTTGCCAAGATGGAAGTCTGGCGTCAAATTCAGTTCTTCAAGAGCTTATAAACCAAGCCAGCCAATCAAACAAAACTGTACATCTGATGGGCTTGCTTTCCGATGGAGGCGTGCATTCCCATATTGATCACTTGAAATATCTGGTAGAGACCATCGAGAGCGGTGGCGTGAAAAATTGCTTTATTCATGCTTTTCTCGACGGACGCGACACCGACCCTCAGGGTGGGCTCGGGTACGTTCAGGATATGAATCGATTTCTCGCAGATAAACGAACTGAGATAGCCTCAGTGATCGGGCGCTACTATGCAATGGACCGTGATAAGAGATGGGAGCGGATCAAAGTGGCCTATGATCTCCTGGTAAAGGGGGAAGGCCGCAAAGTCCGAAGCTTGACGAAAGCTATAGAGGACAGTTATGCTGAGAATGTGACTGATGAGTTCTTGCTACCTCTGGTGCAGGAAGATGAACATGGCGAGGCTCTGGCTCAGGTGCAGGATGGCAACTATTTGATTTGTTTCAACTTTCGCACCGATCGTCCCAGACAGATTTCTAAGGTACTTTCCCAGGCTGACATGCCTGAATTTGATATGAGGAAGCTGGATCTATATTATTTGACAATGACAAGATACGATGAGACCTTTCAGGGAATCAAGGTCATGTTTGAAAAAGAAGATGTACGAGAGACATTAGGAGAGGTCCTTTCGAAGCTGGGTTTGCAACAGATTCGAATTGCTGAAACTGAAAAATATCCCCATGTCACTTTCTTTTTTTCAGGAGGGCGTGAAGAAGAGTTTCGAGGCGAGCGACGTATTCTTATCCCTTCACCCAAGGTAGCAACATACGATCTCAAACCTGAGATGAGCGCTTTTGAAGTGACCCAGGCTATCATCGAGGAAGTGGATAAAAATGATCCTGATTTCATTTGTTTGAATTATGCCAACGCCGACATGGTCGGTCATACCGGAGTATTCCAAGCTGCTGTAAAGGCAGTCGAAGCAGTTGATCAATGTCTGAGCAAACTGATTCCCCACCTTCTTACACATCATTACCAAATTTTGGTGATCGCCGATCATGGCAATTCTGATTACATGATCAATCAGGATGGTAGTCCCAATACAGCGCATACCAAAAACCCTGTGCCTTGTATTTTTGTATCAGATAATGAAAATCAAAAGCCAATCTACAGCGGCAAACTGGCCGATGTAGCACCTACTATTTTGACGATGATGAATCTACAAATCCCTTCTGAAATGGAAGG
>JAHELJ010000051.1 GCA_024644235.1 Lewinellaceae bacterium | reverse complement strand
CCCGAATTTCTGGAAGCGCGTTTTGATGGTTTGACAAGAACGTTGATTGCGTTGCTACTGATCATATCTTTTGTCACCACACTTCTTCCCATCGTGCTTTACACCGGAGCGATAAATATTGAAAGCATATTCGAGATCTCCGATCTTCTGGGTGTCTCCTTAGAGCAGGGATTATGGATAACAGTGGTTGTGGTCGGTACCATCGGAGCCATTTATGCCATATTCGGAGGGCTCAAAATGGTGGCTCATACCGACACTTTGAATGGCTACGGTCTGCTCCTGGCCGGACTGGCAGTGCCGGTATTGGCATTGTTGGATATCGGTGGCGGAAACCTACTCGAAGGTCTGACCAAAGTATTTCACCATGCCCCGGAAAAGTTCAATGTGGTGAGTGATGAACCTTCCATAGGTGCCGGGTCGCGAAGTGCGATTTTGCCGTTCAGTGTGCTTTTTACCGGTTTGATTATCAACCAACTTTACTTCTGGACGATGCATCAATCAATCATCCAGCGGGCACTTGGAGCTGTGAGTCTCAAAGAAGCGCAGAAGGGGCTGCTCTTCACAGGCGCTCTGAAAATCCTGATTCCTCTGGTGATCGTTTTTCCCGGGATTATTGGCTTCTACTATTTCGGCGACACATTATATGATGCTCAGGACACCGTATACCCTGAACTGATTAAAAGGGTGCTTCCCGTTTGGTTGACCGGATTTTTTGTGGCGGTAGTCATGGGAGCCATCCTCAGCACCTTTAACAGTGCCCTGAACAGCGCCGCAACTATTTTCAGTCTGGATATTTATAAACGCTATATCAACCGTAATGCTGCAGAAAAAAAGGTGGTCTGGATGGGTAAAGGAACCTCGGCTATTCTGGCCATTTTTGCTATTTCTGTCGCTCCATTTGTCGCCAGGGCTCCGGAAGGGTTATATCAGTTGTTGCAGCAATTGAATGGCATATTTTTTATTCCGATGGCCACTGTGATCCTGGCGGGATTCTTCTTCCCCCGGGTTTCTGCCACCGGTGCAAAGGCCGGACTGATTTTCGGTCTGGCATTCTATATTCTGATGTACTTCATCTTTGAGGCAGAAATACACTTTGTTCATATCTGGGGATTGGAATTTGTCCTTAATGTGATCGTGATGCATGTGGTTTCCTATTACTATCCGGTACGTGAAATATTCACTATTAAAGATGCTGGAGTAGTAAAATTAGATCAGTGGAAATATGCAAAATCAATGAGTGTGGTACTGGTGGCAATTACTCTGTTCATCTATATCCTGTTAGGAAATGTGGGGTAGGAATTTCTGATTCCAGGAAACCTGTTCTCCTGGTTTAATGACTGGCTAAGATGTATATTGATAAAGCATATTCCTTACTAAAAAAGTAAACTAAAGCCATGGAAAGAATTACAGTAGGGCAAGCGGTCGTACGGTTTCTTGAACAACAGTATGTGATGAGAGATGGAGAAAAGCAGCGCTTCTTCGCTGGTTGTTTCGGAATATTTGGCCACGGAAATGTTGCGGGGCTCGGGCAGGCCTTATATGAACATCCAAATTTCCGGTATTACCAGTGCCGAAACGAACAAGCCATGGTACATACTGCCGTAGCCTATGCGAAAGTTAAAAACCGGCTAGGCACTTTTGTCTGTACTAGTTCCATTGGACCAGGGGCGACCAATATGGTCACCGGTGCAGCTTTGGCCACGGTAAATCGGTTGCCGGTGTTGCTTATTCCTGGCGACATCTTTGCCCGGAGAAATGTTGCACCTGTCCTACAGCAGATCGAATCAGCATGGTCTCAGGACTATTCTGCAAATGACTGTTTCAAACCGGTTTCGAAATACTGGGATCGCATCAATCGACCCGAGCAGCTCATCACCTCACTCCCCGAGGTGATGCGGGTGCTAACCTCACAAGCTGAGACCGGGACGGTCACCCTTTGCCTACCTCAGGATGTGCAAGCGGAAGCATTCAATTTTCCGGCCCAACTTTTTGAGGAGAGGATCTGGTACATCCCCCGACCTCGTCCCGATCAAGCCCTCATCCGAATTGCGTCGACCTGGATCAGGCAAAGCACCAGACCTCTTATCATCGCCGGGGGTGGGACCATCTACAGTGGGGCGACAGAAGCACTGAAGAACCTGGTAGATCGCACCGGCATTCCGGTAGTGGAGACTTTTGCCGGAAAGGGATCGCTCAATTTCGATCATCCGAGTAATCTCGGTGCCGTTGGAGTAACCGGAACACCCGGTGGGGTGGACATGGCCAAACAAGCGGATCTGATCATCGGGATCGGCACCCGATATAGTGATTTTACTACCGCCTCCAAATCGTTGTTTGAAAATCCCGAAGTTCGGTTCATCAATATCAACATAGCTGAGTTTGATGCATATAAACATTCAGCCCTGCCCATAGTAGCTGACGCAAAAGTTGCGGTGGAAGAACTGGACTCACGGCTGACAGATTATCGGGTGAATAAAAACTACCGAGAACAAGCTGTCAAACACAATAAGGAGTGGGATCACCGTGTGGAGCAAATCTATAATATCAAGCATCCTATGTTGACTCAGGGTGAGGTCATCGGTGCGGTAAATGAGATTTCTGATCCGGGAGACATTATGATCTGTGCGGCTGGCAGCATGCCGGGAGATTTGCATAAGCTGTGGCGGGCCCGTCATCCGAAAAACTTTCATCTGGAGTACGGCTACTCATGTATGGGCTATGAGATCGCTGGTGGTCTAGGGGCCAAGATGGCGGCACCGGAGAGAGATGTATTTGTGCTAGTGGGAGACGGAAGTTATCTTATGCTATCTCAGGAGATCATCACTTCTATACAGGAAGGATACAAACTGGTTATCGTGTTGGTCAACAATCATGGCTTTGCCAGTATTGGAGGATTGTCCCGGTCATTGGGTACAGAAGGATTTGGCACCCGGTATCTATATCGTAACCAAAAGGATGGTCAGATCGGTGGAGATGAGGTGGCTTCAGTAGATGCTCAGTCACGCTACTTACCGGTAGATCTTGCCAAAAATGCCGAAAGCCTGGGAGCTATTGTTTTGAAAGCCGACGATAAGAAGGCGTTGGAGCTCGCTTTACAAAACGCAAAGCAAACAGAACGAACCACGGTCATCTATGTGGAAACTGACCGCCATCAGGGTGTGGAAGGCTATTGTTGGTGGGATGTGCCAATCGCCGAGGTTTCCGAATCTGAAGCCGTACAAGAAGCATTTAATGCCTATGTAGAACATCGTAAAAAACAATCACACTATCTCCGGCCGTCCATTCATTTGGAAGATTGGGACTGATAGCACATCGCACCATGAAGGAAAATCTAAGGATAGGCATTGCCCCGATTGGCTGGACCAATGATGACCTTCCTGAACTGGGTGGGGAGATTACTTTTGAGCAATGTATCAGCGAGATGGCTCTGGCCGGCTATCAGGGTTGTGAAGTCGGTAACAAGTTTCCGAAAGATCCGGAAGTACTTCGGCCGTTCCTCGAAATCAGAAATCTGCGGATTTGCAACCAGTGGTTTGATTACAAATTGACCACCGAATCTTTACCGGATAATATCGATCGTTTTCACCGGCATTTGGATTTCCTGGAAGCCATGGGGGCTGATATCGTCGGTGGTGGAGAAGTAGGAAAAAGCTGTCAAGGAAAGATTGACACCCCGGTCTTTACCGGAAAAGGAAAGCTGACACCCGAAGAATGGAAACCTTTTCTGGAAGGAATCAATCGACTTGGCCAGATAGCCCGGGATCGAGGCTTTAGGTTGGCCTTCCATCACCACATGGGGTCAGTGATACAAACTGTGGAAGAAACGGATCGTCTTCTCGAAAACACTGATGCCGATAACGTCTGGCTGAATTACGACTGTGGCCATTTTGCTTTCGCCGGAGAGGATCCGGTAATCGCCTTTGCCAGATACCTACCCAGGATTGCTCATATTCATTTGAAAGATGTACGAAAAAATGTCCTAACCCGGGTCCGCGTTGAGAACTGGAGTTTCCTGAAGGGAGTGAAAGCTGGCGTTTTCACCGTGCCGGGCGACCCCGAAGGGAGCATCGATTTTGGCCCATTGTTTAAATTGTTGCGGGAAACTGATTACTCCGGATGGTTAGTTGTGGAAGCAGAGCAAGATCCATCCAAGGCTAATCCTTTTCAGTATGCCAAAATGGCTCGGACCTTCCTGAGAGATCAATTAGATCTCTGAGATCGCTTCACACGATCGTTTAAAGAAACACTTCCTAAGCTACCGAGGCCTATATTTGCCATCGATGAAATGGAAATTGATCATTTTCGATTGTGATGGTGTACTGGTGGACAGTGAAGTTATAGCCAGTCGTGTCCTTGCCGAGCAGGTTGTCAAATTAGGATATCCCATGTCTCCTTCAGAGGCCATACACAGATTTGCGGGAATTCAGATGGCTAAAGCAATAGAAATCGTAGAGGAAAAACTTGGGCAGCCCGTGCCGGCAGATTTTGAAAGTACTTTCAGGGATGCAAGCTTCAAGGCTTTCAAGAAAGAGCTGCAACCAGTTCGCGGTGTGGACAAAGTGCTGGACAAACTCAATGGTGATGTATGTGTGGCTTCCAATGGTCCCAGAAATAAGATCGAGCTTAACCTTAATTTGACAGGCTTAGCAGAGTACTTCGGGGATAATATCTTTAGTGCTTACGAACTCAAGGTGTGGAAACCCGATCCCGAATTTTACCTCCGGGTAGCTAAGACTATGCAGGTGCAACCAGGAGAATGTGTGGTGATAGAAGACACGCACTTTGGAGCTGCAGCTGCCTTTCACGCCGGCATCAGGGTATTGGGTTATGCTGCAGGCCTGGACAGAAAGCGTGAAGAATTGGCACCGTTTGCCCATCAGACTTTCGACAATATGAGTGACCTGTTCTCGATTCTGGATATCGAATAAATCAATTTAGCTCTTTGCTACATCAATCAGATACTTCATCCCCTGGGGGCTGGATTCGATATTCTCAAAGATCGATTGCAAATCCTCGAGAGCTGCCACCCCGCTGATCATTTCATCAAGTGGAATTTGACCATTTGCAGCCAATGAAATAGCTTCCTCGAAATCCTCCGCTTCATATACGCGGACTCCCAGAATCTTCAGTTCAGATAAAAATATTTGAAGCAGATCCACCGGTTGCGGCTTAGGGTGGATGGCTACGATAACTATCCGGCCTCTTTTATTGGCAACGGTTGTCATTATTTCTACCGCAGATCGGGCTCCTGAGACTTCAAAAACCACATCAGCCAAATATTCTCCCGTCAAATTTCTGATCATAGCAGTCAAATCACCTTCTGCCGGATTCACTGTCTCAAATCCAAGATTCGCTGCCAATTGCAATCGATAGGAATTGATTTCGCTCAGGATTACTTTTGCTCCTTTGACCCTGGCCACCAGTGCAATCAGCAGCCCAATTGGACCTCCCCCGATCACCACGACTACCTCCCCCGCTTTTACATCAGCGAGGCGAACATCATGGCATGCCACAGCCAATGGCTCGATCATGGCACCATGTCGCAGTGATAGCTGATCCGGAATACGATGAAGAATGTCTGCCGGCACAGTCAGGGATGATTGCATCCCTCCGGGCAGATCTACTCCGATCACCCTAAGGTTACTGCTGATATGACTGTATCCTTTGTCAGAAGGCACTGACGGTCCCGGCTGGAGAGGCCGGATTGTTACTACATCTCCCGCATTAAAACCCTTCACTTCTTTTCCGACTTCTGCAATTGTTGCGGACAATTCGTGGCCTATGATATGAGGCGTCTTTACTCTCTGGTCCATATGTCCCTGATAGATATGAATATCCGTGCCGCAAATTCCACAATAGGCTATATCAAGCCTGACCTCATTAGCCTCCGGGGTCCTAGGTTGTGAATTGGTAGTGCTAAAGCTTTTATTGCCCAGGTAAATACTTGCTTTCATATAATAATGACTTTGCGAACAATCGTTTGCTCGCCGATCAGCACCTTGCAATATACCAAGCCCTGCGGTACCGCTGACGGGCTTTCCCACCTCAAATGAAACTTGCCGGCAATGTGGTCCTGATCATTCAATCTGGCAATTTCCCTTCCGTTGGCATCGTAAATAAGACATTGCACTCTGGAAGGCCTGTTGACTTCAAAATTGATATTTATTAGACTGCTGGCTGGATTGGGATAGATTTCTAACTGCGCTTGATCAAACTCAAAATCTTTGCTTGCGGTAGTTGCCAACCTGGGATTCCAATAGGTTGTATCAATGATCAGGTTCTCCTCGAAATCATTAGAAATATCCTCCCAACTGACCAGTTCTACATGTTGGGGTTCAAGTCTATCATTGTGACAGGCAAAGATGCCCGCCGGGAAATTTTCATCCAAGGAAGAGCTGAGCACATCGATTCCATCCGTGTCCCTCACCCCATTTATTTGAAAAGTACCCACGAATGCATTATCTCCAGCCCTTTCGAATACTGAAAAATAGTTCTCTCCCTGACTGGATGCGATCAGGTAACCTGAGCCATTTGCCGCATAATAAATAGCAACTCCCTCGACATCGTCGTCCAATTTGCCAGGGTCCAAGCCGAGAAATCGTATGTGGCCGGTAGGTTGATCTTCCTCAGCATCATAAACATAAATTCCCTCGTTTTCATTAGCCGCATACAAAAGACCATTCTCGTGGTCAGCCACCATCCCCTCAGTAGGAAAGAAAGCTGATCCATTTTGCCAGCTTCTCTTCAGCTCAACCGCAATTCCTCCATTGCCGTCATCGAAGAAATGATACTGCTGGATCTTACTGCTTTGATCCGAACCAAAAGCATAAAATGACTGGTTCACCGGGCTACGGTACAGAGCACAACCATAAAGTTCATCGTTCCAACCGTCCGTTTGCGGAAATCCCAAACTGTCCAATTCAAGGGTGGCTTCATTGATCATGTAAAAACCAAACCGGGCATTATTCACTGATCTGGTATTGAATCCTACTAAATCGACAAGTCTGCCATTGAAAGAAAAGTTGTAAACCACATCAATATTGCCCGGTCGATGTGGCAAAGGATACGTGCCCAACTCTTCTCCCCGTAAATTATAAACAAATAATTTCCAGGCATCTTTGTCGGCGGTGATGATCAGACTTTTAGCTGGATCTTCGGGATGCAGCCATAAACACATGTCATCCTGATCGCCGATACCGTCAGCTGCACACGTGAAAACCACGTCGGCCGCATTTACAGGCTGCACAACAAATAAAAAAAGACTGACAAAGACTAAGACTTTTAGATCTTTTACTACGGGTAGATTCATTTTGGATGGTTTGAGTTACATGATGTGGCAAGTTAAGTCTTTTGCCGCTTGGATTCAGCAAGCTAGATCTATCCCGTTCCGTCATTTGAGTGCAAATAGTAGAATCAGATCTCCTGCCGTGCATGAGTTATCTCATTGTTGTTTTTCTATCCGGGCGAAGAAGTAGCCACCATCGTACTCTTTCAGCCCCCTGATAGAGGAAAAAAGTTTGTCCCAGGTGCCGTCATTGAGTTCATTTTCTAACCTGTCAATGGAGTCATTGATCAATGATCCATCTGCCTTGGCAAACAGGGAAATGCCGTTTCGGAAACTAGTGTCAAGATATTTCTCCGGCTCTCTCCATGCCGAGAAGAAGAAGCCATCCATGACATCATTTGGAATTGGGAATGGATCTATCGAGGGGTCGGTATGGAATATGTCTGATAGCAAATTCTCCAGGTCGTTTAGGGGTGGCCGGGTGTCGTATTCTTTGCGAATAATATCGTCAAAGTACCGGAGCAGCCAGCAGTCCGCGGATAACCGTCGAGGGTCTGATGAAAAGATGATCAGACGGCTACCTGGTCGCAATACGCGCTTGATTTCATGGAATGCTTTTTCCAATGATCCGAAATGATGTGTTGAAAGTATACAGAGCGCACCATCAACAGATTCCGCATCAAGGTTGATATCTTCGGCAAAGTTCCGCAGCCAACTGATATTGGGATGATCAAATCTTTGCCCTAACATAACTTCTGACGGTTCGACAGCTATTACTCGATAGCCTTTATTCGCTAGTCCATTGGCATAATTCCCGGTGCCTGCACCTACATCGAGAATTACTTGACCTGGGTTCAACTCCAACAAGGAAATCAATCTTGTTAAAATACCAGGGTCACAGGTTCGTGTCCTGCGATAGTTCCTTCCGATTCGATCGTAAATTGGCTTCAAAATCTAATGAGATAAACCACTGTACTAATTAAAATTAAACACTACGTCCTTAAGTGCAGAGTAATCCCTACACCATGGGTTCACCTGCTGCTTAGTTTGCAATTTAGCATCCTCTCTAGATTTCGTTGGAGATTTCCCTTTCAGCTACGTGAGATGGCATTGTACAACCGGAAAATTTCTTTTAGAGAAATGAATTGGCAAGTATTTGTTCGGTTCAATCTTTATCTTTCTGTTAAATATCGGGTTATGAAGAAGCAATTTGTGTTTTCTCTTTTTATCGTCAGCGTTGTTGGTTTTTCTTCCTATGGTCAAACCTCCCTGCTGGGAGCGTGGGAGCGCATGATCGATGATGAAACCAAGGCGGTGAGCATTGTGGCTGACCGGTACTTCTCCGTGGCCTTTTATAAAGACCAGGAATTTGTATCCACCTTCGGAGGTAAATGGGAATCCACAGGGGATAATCAGGTACGCATCCACTATGAATGGGACACTGCAGAGCCGGAAAATGTGGGCACCAGTCAGGATCTTTCGATAACTGTCTCTGGTGATGAACTCATAAGTGATGGAAACAACTGGGTCCGGATAGATGACGGCACGCCGGGAGTCTTGAACGATGCCTGGTTGATGACCGGAAGAAAAAGAGATGGCGTGGGCGAAATGCAAATCCGGGAGATCGGCCCCAGGAAAACGATGAAGATTCTTTCCGGCACCCGCTTTCAGTGGATCGCCTACAACTCCGATACCGGTCAGTTTTCCGGAACCGGCGGTGGCACCTACAGCACGATCGACGGTGTGTATACGGAGAACATTGAATTTTTTTCGCGTGACAACAGCCGGGTAGGAGCTTCGCTGCCCTTTCAATATGATCTGCAAGATGGAGGGTGGCATCACTCAGGGAAGAGCAGCCGGGGAGCTCCGATCTACGAGGTGTGGAGTAGCAGGTCGACGCTGGAGTAAATTATATCATCCACGTTTTTGAGTGTCTGGATACTGTGAGTCAAAATTCATCCCAATAAGCCTCCTGGATAATGGTGGCAAGTTGGTAAGCCAAAAAGGTATTCCAAAGCCATTGCTCAGTCGAATAAAGTAGTTCTGGATGCATGCGACAAATGTAGTAGTGCATACCCTTCCGGTTCTCCTTTCTAAATTTGCCATCTTGGATCAGAGCCAACAGCTCATCTTGCTTATAGATAGTATATAAGCGAATCAAAGGATCAAATTCCAATTTATATTCACCCTGCTCTGTTTGGCCGACCAAAACACCAGGCTCCATGAGGCCGTACCTAGCTACCTCCTTCTCGTCTACATAGAAGATCACAATTATGAAAGCACTTTTGCCATAGTAGCGAAACTGCTGATTGATGCTGTGACCGGCAACAATTCTAATTTTCTCTTCCGAAAATGAGCTTCTTAACGAATTTTTCTGCTTCAGTCGATCGGAAAGATTTAGATCAAAAAACTCATCGGTAAATTCCTTATTCACATAGCCGGTGCCCAATTCGAGAGTGTCTGGTTTGAGGTTATCCGATTTCTGCAAGATATAAGTTCCTGCTCCTCCTCGCTCTCTGCTTCGCTCCTTCAATGTGTGGCTAACATACCTGGAGTTTATTGTTTGGAAATCTTTTAGTCGCTGTCGGCCTACAATTTGCGTTTTGAACTTAACCTTCTGTGAACTTACTAATGCGATGAGGCCTTTTTTATACAACATTTTGAAATCCTCCTTACTAATAAGACCTCCATAGAGATAATTTCGGATTTCAGCATAGAAAGGGATCTTCACTTTCTTTTCGTAATGTACCTCTCCCTCTTTATTCTGTATTCTCATCTTCATCAGTAATTTGTGTTTCGTTTTTATCCGCCCATTGGTCGACGTTGATGACCCTTCCCCAATTGTGCTGAAAATAGCTATGAAGTAGTCGGCATCTCGGTTGATTGCCTTTTCCATACCCGGTAATTTGACAGGATAAATATTGCCCCCGACCGCCCCTTGTTTAATTATCCTGAAAGAGACATATGGCATATCAAATGAAAGATCATCTACACCCAGGTTATTCCGAAGTAGTGAATCGGCCAAAACAATTAATTCGGAACTCCATTCTCTATCGTTTGAAAAATAGTCGGGATAATAAGGCACTGGCTGAAAATGGCGGTAAAAGTGAAAAAAATCCGTCACCACTGCTGTTGCCTTTCCAGATGCTGGCTGTGTCGCAATAAGTAACCATACTGCTGCATAGAAAAGAATTCTACCTCCTGAATATTCACGCATAAAATTTATATTATGCTGTTAAATAAAAACTTAAGTCCTAGAATGGCTGTTCGAACTCAATTTCTTTAATTGTGTAGAGGTCAATCTGGCGGCCACTTTTTTGAGTGACATTAGATACAGGCTTCATTTCGTAAATACCAGGCAGTGAAATCTTTTTTAGCAAGTCAATTGAAATTAAATTTTCTCGCCTGAATGTCTTGCATTCTTGTTCGATCTGGGAAGCAAGGTACATCACTTCTCCACTAAAGCTGATTTGGCTCTTTATTTTTCCAATTTCCCCTACAACCACTTTGCCACAATGATACCCTGCCCGGAAAGCGGGAATAGTTCCATATCGTTTTAGATACTTCTCGCGATGTTTCCTTAGTGCATGTCTCGCTAAAAAAAAAGCTCTTACGCAGTTGGCATCGCGAAGTCCTCGTTTTATATCCCACGATACAACTATCTCGTCACCAACATAGCGATAGATTTCTCCTTTTGCCTCCAGAATTGCTGGTGTGATATCATAAAAGAAATCATTGATATAATTACTAAATCGTATCCCTCCTAATTGCTCAGCTAGCTGGGTGGATCCTTTAAGATCCAGGAACATGAAAATTCGTTCTTCTTCCTTAGGATGATGGTATTTTCCTGTGATAAAATTCCAGAGCACACCTTGTCCCATTTTTCGAGAAATCTGATTTGTGAAAATTACGCATGTGCTCAAGAAAAGAGTGTATAGCATAATTATGAAGAAGTCCTCTTCAAAAACAAGACTGTAGAATGCATCGCTACGAACGTAATCAATGACCTCGAGGTCATACTGCAGGCTTCGACTTAGGACAAGGACGATTAAGATCAAGAATACAAGGCATACTGTGTATAGAACTGATTTACCAACGACTCTGCTGAGAAATCCTGTATTTCTATCATGAGATGTCGGCCCATAAAGCTCGACAGCTGCAATTAGTGTACTACCCAATAACCCTATAATAATCCCATTTACCATGGCAAACGGATCACTGATCTCTCCACTGAGAATTGGATATAAAGTTCCAGCCATCAACCCCACCAGGATAATAATTATTGCCTTGGTTGGTTTGGTAAAGCTGTGTGATTGTGACAAGGTCATAGTACATTAACTGGAACAACATCTCTTATCTCAAACAATTCGATTTCGTCCGATTTACCTCTCAAAAAAAGAGAACCTTTGCTGCTTTTGTTATAAATAGGAGGCAATCGTAAATGCTCAGCAAGAGTCGAGGAAACTAAAAGACTAGATTGAAGCTCTACACACTTCTCCAGAATACGAGCGGTTGTATTCATGGTATCACCAAGAAAGGCAATCTCGGATTTGACATCTCCGATTTCTGCCCGAACTACTTTTCCACAATGTACGGCTGCATACGGAAATGGAATCAAACCGTATTCCTTAAAATATTCTCCTTTTCTCAACTCAAGATCTTCCGTGGCGCTAAAGTATGCCCTAATGCATCTACCATCTTCCAATCCTCTCCTCATATCCCAAGTGATGACAATTAGATCATCGACATATTCATAGATAATAGCCTTACAACTGAGAATGGAATCTGTAATGTCATCAAAAAAATCATTCAAAAATTGATAGAAATGCAGATCACCGAGTTTTTCAATAAACTTATCCGAATTCTTAACTTTCATAAACATTATAATCCGTTCCTCTTCTACGGGCTTCCGATAGCGTCCAGTTACGAAATTGAATAACATGCCTTGCCCCAACTTTCTGCTCATCATCATGGTAAAATTGATGGTCAGAGCAAGAACAATGGTGTAAATTACTGCAATGGGAAAGTCTCCCTTCAACAGATATTCATGAAATTCGGGATCAACTAATACTCCTCTTAATCCTTGATCCAGTCGTATCATTCGTGATGTGACCACAACCGCTACGATCACTAGAGTAAGTAGTACAAAATAGGTGGTGGTACGGATCAGAAGCACATGATAGAATTTGCGCTTCTTGCTTACTTTAGGAAAATAGTTCAATTCGAGAAACGCCACGATCAGTCCCGACAGCATACCTGCCACGCCACCGTTTACAAAAGGATAAACAGCTCCAAAGCCATCAGAGAAAATGATGTAAATTAATCCGAGGAGAGTTCCCGCTAAGACCATGTTCCGGCCTTGTCTAATCTTGAAAGACCGGTTTGAAACCGAGTGCATACCTCAAGGAGGTGTTTGCCTGCAGGCAATTTAAGTTAATTGTGGCTTCGAGGCATGATAATTTCATGTCCAAGTGAACTGCTCATTCGACAATGCTTGCTCAAAGGACTAACCTTATACAATGGGGGGCCAGTTCAATTTTTATTCTGTAGGTGCGGGATTTCTGCTAGATCAAAATGACAATGCTGATCAAAATTTTTACCTCCCATAGCTAATCGTATCTAGCAGTGATGTCTTTCCAAATTATTCCTACAATAATCCCGTAACAAGATTTGGAGTTTTCGTGGAAAATAATGTCACAACTAGGTCTTGGCTATCTGAAATTATAGGCCAGGTTTAAGCGGACGATATGATGATGCTTCTCTGCTTGGAACAGGTGCACATTTCTGATGATCGGTGAAGGCTCACGTGGTGCCAAATAGGCCATTGCAGGAAAATTATCATAGTAATATTGATAGGAAAGCCTGGTGGTAACGGGTCCCTTTTTGATGGTCAGGGCTAGTCTGTTTTCAAGTCTCCAATCAGTCCCCCGCTGCACATCCCGTATTGGCGGAAGGGTCTCGTCTAATGCCTCATCTTCCTCAATACTGCGTTCATTCTCCTGCCAAAATAGTAGAGGTAGCTTAAAGTAAGCATTCCAACTTATCGTCATGGCACCTTTACGCCAGGAAATGGTGGGTCGCAACACTAATCTCCAAATAAAATCACTTTGCAAACTTCTTGTCAACCTCTGTGAACGAAAGGATGTATCCATGCGAATAAATTCTCCCTGTCTGATGACAGAATCAATGCTAGTGGGGACATTGAATGTTTCCGAAAGGGTGTTCTGCTCAATCTCTCCATTGAAACCAGCTAGGAAGGCTAGTCTGAGACCACTGTATTGGCTGTCAAAGGAACCTTCTGCATATTCTCTTTGATCCTCGATACGATCCGCAATTTCCTCCAAATCCAAAGAATTGAAATCGGCAGCATTTGACAATGATTTTTCGATAATCTCCAGTGGTATCGTGTCACTTAATGGCAAATCCAAATCTCTTAAAATCGATTCTCCCTTATCACTAAGTTTGCCGGTGTACTTTTCAAATACCAGGCCCACCCCAAGCTCATAACGCTCATCTACCGACATATAATTATCAGAATGCCTTCTAACAAATCCATATGATTCCACCCAATCCGATATCCGCCGGTCATAGCTCACGACCAGATTCGACACCTCCTCCAACAGCAATCCGTTATTTAAGGTGACTTCTACATCAGACGAAACTTCTAATCGCTCCGGATAGGTGCCCCGGTTCAGTTCAAATCCAGTGCTTAATCGATATTGACTATTGTCTCCCGCATTATCAGTATTTAATCCAAATCCCACACTGCCTGTCATCTTTTTCTGATCGAGTTCGTCTTGGATCATATATTTCAGCAGTTTGTGAAAACCAATAATTTCTGATTTATCGATTTCCTCAAGATTTTGGAAAATACTTGTATCCAATTTTGAAGGGTCATATGCTGAATAATTATTTCCGAAATATTTTTCCACAAAATCCTTGAAACTGTCAGAACCTTCTTGGGAAACTACTATAGAGGGTGTTACAGATGATACTAGAAAAGTTAATATTAATAAATATAGTTTCTTCATGATCAATTGGGGTTCGCCCAAGATCTCTTTGTTAGCACATTTACCTCTCGCCCAGGTGTACCACTATCGTGCCGTAGTCTACACACATAAGATCTTCACGACATCTTTGTAATATCCTTCGATAGTCACTGATTAATGTATTGCCATACAATTCCTTGTTCCACTCCACTCGAATACTGGAGTAGCAAAAATCAAAATCCTTTATTTCCTTGCAAAAGGCACCTGGAGAATGCTGTTCTATTTCTTCTTTCCTCTCTTCGTGGATATAGTGCCAGAGCTTTATGCTATCCCGTCGTAAATTGATCTTTTTCAAGTTTGGACTACCGCTTTCCGAATATACCAGTACAACATCTCCATTAAGTTGAAGGATGGTATCCTTCTTATTTGGTTCGAATACCTTGAGCTTAACAAGTTTTTTCCTTTTGATTTTAATTTCTGAATTCCCACCATCGAAAGTATGTGGGAGAGTAATTGTAAACGTCAAATTGTCTTCGCTTAAAGGAATTGGAATCTCGATAGGATTAGTAAAATCTGTCCCATCAGTAAGCACCTGATCATTTACCCGGATTACCGGCATTTTCTCAAACCAATCAGCGAGCTTATCCTTCAGACAATTTATATCGACCTCCACAATTGAATCGCACTCAGACTCAGGACAAGGAGGACAATCGCATGGAATTGGCAAGTAGATCGTATCTATTTCTCCAGTCCTTGTCAGCCCACAGTCATATTCGAAGCGAATCTCACTTCCAGTCAAGATTCTGATCAGCGTATCTGGTTGCAGGCAATGCGCAATCAACGCGTAAATAGTCGTGTCATCAGTGGAGGTGATTCTACCGGTGTCAACTCGGATGAAACTGTCCATAACCACAGAATCAGTGAGTCTGAAGCACTTTTCCAGAGCAGGGGACAGTCTCATATCATAACTCATCTCTTCACTAGTACACTGACCATTAGCAAAGTGAATAATCCTGGCTTTTATTGTGTCGAAGATGGGAGCAAAAATGGTGAGTGCTGCACTATCAGAAAGCGTGATATCAATTTGCCCTTTGATTAGCATGCGAAGTGTTTGACCATGGCTAAGCTCGGTGAGATCGGGAATAGAATCGCCAGAACTCCAGCTAATGCTATCCTCCCCGATCATCAACTGCACGTTAGATCCCCTGGCATCAATTGGAGTGCAACAGTCATCCTCCACGCCGGTGATATGGGCAAGAAGAGGTTTGTCTTCTGTTCCAGTGAGGGTGATCTTCTTTTGACAGGTCGCTGTTGCCCCAATCACTTTGGTGATGGGTATACATCGGTAATCGCATGGCGGGCAGTCTGGTGCTGGTTTCTCTGCAAGTGGCCGTGAGAGCCAGATAATGAGACAAAAGAGTAAGAAAACTATCAGGGCTGCCAATAAACTATGAAGAAGATTACGAAGTTTCCGACTCAGCCCCAATCCACTGTAACCATGATTGAAAAGAAATGATCTAACACCAGAGGACAAGTTCTTTGAATATTTATTCGGAAAGCCTTCAGTCATCTCGAGAATCCCATCGGGTGGAAGACCCTGATCATAAATCCGGTTGAGTTCTTTTCTTACCTGCTGCCGGGTATACTTATCCGGCTCTGCGTCAGTCACCTTAATGTCGTTGATCTGCTTTGTTTCCGAAAGTGCATCGGCAGCCTGTGAATCCTTTGGTTGACTCCACTTAGGAATCTTCATCTTCAACACCTTTCGAATTGCCTGGGCAACTTTGGAAGATTCTGCGTCAAATTTCTTGGCAATCAATACCCGTATTTGTTCTGGAATCACTCCCTTCCTGAACCATGGCAGCTGAAAAACGGACAAGATGACCTCGGGTGTCAACTCTGAGCCTTCTACCCGGTCAAAACTTGCCTTACCTAATTCCAAGGAAAGCTGAAAATCCAGTTGCCTGGGAATTGCACATGACTGAATCCAATCCAAAACCGGTTGAGGTTTCTCAACCGACTCTTCTCCCTTCCTAGCAGTTTTGGAATATGTATTTGAAAAATATTTATCCAGGTTTTGCCCGTCCAGAATATCTTCCTCATAATCGATCAAGTGCTCCCCCTCATGATCTTTGATTGGAAATTGAAATTCTTCAACATTAAGAATCTCAGTTATGTAATTTAGACTGCTGATCTTTGCCGGCAACAGATGAAACAATTTTGTTTTTTCTAATAAGCCTTCTCTTTTATCCCAGGTGTGGTAATTCCTGGTATTCAACAAAATTCGACTCTGCCATTTTTCAAAATCCAAACTCCTCTGTTTAAGCTCTTGGCCGTCTGGTTGTATATGCAAACGAGAATCCGAGACAACGATCAAACATGACTGAGAGTACCTCTTTGATAATTCATTGATGGTGACACATTCATCGGTACTTGGATCAAAACAAACTCTTGGATCACTAGAGAAATAAAAATGATCTATCGGAATATTTTCATTTGCCAGTTCCTTACATACTAGCGCCCAAAATCGGGCAAAATGATCACCGGGAGAAATTCGGTCAATCAAAAAGAGAAGATTCTCTTCAGCAAGTTCTGTCTTAAATTTCTTGAGAAATATTTTCTCAATACTTGGTTGTTTTGAGTATGCATTTGATGTTACCAATGCTTTCTCAATCTCTTCACCAACAATGGTTGCTGCTTTATCAACAGCTCCGGGTATTTTCTTTTTAACGGTTTGAAAAAGTTTGTCTCCCAGATATTCTGTCAAGGATTTCCCACTTTCAGGTTTCAATATTTTCGACACAATTTTCGTGTCAAGCTTCCAATTGAATGGAGCTCTTTTCTCATCAAAAAATGGAGAAATTGCTCTCCTTATCACCTCAAGAATTAGTAGAATAATGATACCATAGAGTACGATTAAAGGAAATATCTCTCCCCAATCAACATTGTCCTTGAGATAATCATAAATCTTTCCTGCGCTTTCTTTAATCCATCCTTCTGCATACGTATTTGCTGTGCCAATCAACCATTCTTTGATGGTTTGAGTATTATCTTTCCCGCTAGCGAGGTTTTCTGCAAAGTGGATTAGCTTGGACTTATCCAACTTATCCCAGTCGGGAAGTCCAAAATAATTGTGGGTAATAGCCAGGCATATGGTTAGTACGATTATGCCAACTACAATTGCGATAGCAACCTTGTGCTTTCGGATCCACTTATATAGCTGATCACGCTTCACCTCCTTAAATACTATTTCGTTCCGACGAATTCATCGCAGTCTGAAAAATCCGCTCTTGAATTGTCTCCATGATATTCATGGGCAGGATCTGCCCGTCTCGGAACGCTCTTTTTTGGTCGAAATTCAGTAGAAAGGCAAGGAATGGTTCGAGATACTTTTCTACATCTTCCACTGATTTGGCACTATTGGTGTTAAACCAGTTTTCTATTTCCTTTTGGTTCACCCCTCCGCTGATGCGATAATATTTGGCTGGCACGAGTGCTTTGCTTTTTCCATGAAGATGTTGATGGAGATGTGTGCTATCAAACGTATCCGAATATGGATAGGTGATGAACAAGAGGGTCCGTAATTCCTTTTTTTCCGAGAACACCCGGAACTTCTCCTTCAAAATGTCGAGGACCCTGTATACCATTTTCCCGCAAGCTTCTACATCCACCTCTATCAGGTGAGCGCACCAGGTGTACCCACAGTGGCCACAACCCTGCTCAAAAGATTCCAGGTACTGATGAATGGCAATTTGTATCGGAATCTCCTTGTTAGTGTTCAGCTTCAACGGCTGAACGCTGGTTCCGTCGCCTTCTCTCAGGTAGCAGATAGTTTGATCGTCCGGCACCCGTCCGAAAAACTCGAAGGCCAAACGCTTAGCCAGGCTGCTGGGACGCTCGCTGCCTTTACCCGATATGAGACAGGTCAGGAGTGGTTTCTCCTCCAGTGTAAAGTCAGATGGTTTCCAAAAATCTTCAGACTCCGCCTTTCTGCCGCAATTGATGGTGTCCAGGAATCCCATCTTGTTCGGATCAAGTGGAATCTCTTGCAACACCTGGTTGGTCTCTTCCCAGTATTTGATTTCCCGGGCAAGCCGAACCATCTCCGAAGCTTGGGGATTATACAACTTGATGTTTTCCAGGAGGACTTTCAGATCCTTTTCTTTCTTATTTGACCTAATGACATCATGCCAGACCTGTACCGCTGCATTCTTCCAAATGGACTCATCTAGTTGAATGCCTGCTTTTGATGCAATAGACTTGATTTGCTCGATATCACCGAGGTGGGTGAGAAGGATACGCCTGAGCTGAAAGAGAACCTTCGTCATGGGTTAGTTCGCTGGAGTCAATTTTAAGGTACGAAAACGATGGAAAAGTAGGTAGGTTAGGATTGTTCCCCTGTTTTTCTACAGGGCTCGAATTAAGATGTAAGAAATCAATGGCTAATCGTGAGTACTTGAGTGTGGAGAAAGCAGTGGGTTTGTCAATTATGGTCTTGTACTTTCCTAGTCCAATAAGGATATCATTTTGCCTCCGTCGCCGCTGCCGCCTTTTTGACCCATCTCATGGCTAAAGAGCTAGCGATTCTTCATTTTCTTTTGCCTGCCTGTTGGCAGACTGGCTCGGCCACCTGTCCGCCGTACAGTACTTTGGCAGGTGGGAAAGAAAACGAAGCGCTCCTTCGCCACAGCGGCTATGATGCGTCGGCGACAAAACCCGCCTCCTTCATTTTTTGCGTGCCCAAAAAACGAAGCAAAAAAAAGGGCAACTCCGACGAATCTGACACGACTATCGGAGTCGTCAGACCTGCATCCACAAAGTCGAAAATCCACGACCAACCTTCGCAGCTCGATCCGAACCGCCTAATAATACTTTCGCCGAAATAATGTCACTAACTAATGCTATCAGGGGATCAGACAAGAAATGATCGTTGAGCATTGCGGATCGCTTTTTCGCCCTGCAGTCTTGATTTTCTGACTTTGTAACTACTAAGGCAAAAGATTTCTGGTGACCGCAAAGTGCAAACCTATTTACACAATTCCACAGTTCCCCATTTATGCAACCTTAACTTTACCGCAATGCTTTTAACCTATTTCATCTTTGAAAAATGCAAAGTCCCCTTCCAGGGGATTTAGGGGTTCTTCAAATGAGCGAATGACGCTTTTAAAATCGCGAAGAATCCACAAAGCCTTATTCACCGTTTTCACCCTTCTAATCTTCCGATCTCATGACCTATTAATCTTATAACCTTTTGACCATCGGATCTTGACCTCTTCACCTATTGAATCACCTTGTATCATTTGCCGCTTTTACCGCTTTTGCCTTTTTGACAAATCTGGCTAAAGAGGCCAAGGGCGTCAAAAGGGTCAAAGCTAGAATCGCCTTCCCTGTTCCACCCGGCCTAGTTTTTCTAATCTTTTATCTACTGGTTGTTCTTGGCGTCCCCGCCAAGAACTTTCTAGACCGCCGGGTGAAATTAAGTGGAGCATTGGTAAGCCTCACTCATTCCGAACCTTTATGCTGCAGAGCTTTTAGCAGCGTCTCCTACAGCGATGACAGGTCGCTTCCGGCGACTAAAGATGCCAAAAGCAACCTGTGAGAGGTTGATGAAACAGATCAGCATCCCAATCAAAGAGAATCCGTTTGACCCATTACTCTTTTTGCCTAGATCAATCTTGTTGTTCTTTGCGTCCTCGCCAAGAACTTCTAGACAACCATGTCAGGTAAGTGGGACATCTGTAAGCCTCAACTGATTCCGAACCTTTACATGCAGCGTTTTTGGCAAGGATGCCAAAAGCAACCTCAGACCCGATTGGATTTCAAATATTAAATTTCTCTCATATCTATTTGACCCTCAATCTCTATCAAGTTGTCACATAAAGTGTTAATTTACCCCTGACCATTACTGAAGCCAAACATGTAAAGCATGATCAGGTGCATGCTGTTTTTGTTATTCCCCCTTTTTTTGTGTGATGTGCTGCTGTCGCAGGACATTCATTTCTCCCAGTATTACAACACACCTCTGGTGGTAAACCCTGCCAACACCGGCATTTTTAATGGTGATAAAAGACTGACCGCAGGTTACCGCAGTCAATGGAGTAATGTAGTGCCCTGGGAGACTTTTTACGCTTCATACGATCAAAAGTTTATTGGCAGGTTTCATCCGGATACGGCCTCCTTTTTTTCGGCCGGTCTCATGATCTACTACGACCGTTCCAGTGCAATTGCCGATTTGGCTCTTGCCAGTTTCAATGTTTCGGGCAGCTATACGATTGTGTTGGACACCAGCAACCTAATCACCTTTGGTGCCCTGTTGGGTCCCTCCACCAGGGGATTTGACCGAAACTCTTTGCTCTGGGACAATCAGTGGAATGAAAACACCTTTGCTTTCGATCCTGGCGTCAACTCCGGTGAGCCCTTTGACTCTGATCAGGTCACCTATTTCGAAACCGGTCTGGGAATAAACTACCGCTGGCAAAGAAGTTACCGAACGCATGTTGACCTGGGTGCAGCGATGTATCGTATACTAAGACCAGGGGTGAGCTATTACAACGTGGCCAACACGAAACTTTCAAGAAGGATAACCCTGAATGCGGTAGGTCAGATCAAAACTTCTGAGCTATTCGATTTCCATGGCTTTGCAATGGCAGAATTTCAGGGACCCTACCGGGAAGTAGTCGTGGGTGGATTGAAAAAATTCTATCTCGCTGAGGAGACAGAGAATCATGTTGAAATACACCTGGGCGTGGGTCACCGGTTTGATGTCGCCTGGTTTCCCATCCTGGCGATACAGTACAATAATTTCTACGGTGCCCTCAGCTACGACATCGACGCCACCAATGTGAGGAAGTGGAAGAAGATCGCCCCTCGCACCCTGGAATTACACATCACCTATATCATTGCTAATCCGAAATGGCTATCGAAATGTCCCGTGTACTAGAAAGGCTTGCCGTAGGATTACTTGCTCTATACCTTTTGAGCTTTACTTATGCTGCCAGCGCCCAGCATATTCCTTACCGTAACTATATCGAGCATGCAGAAGAGGCCTATCACCAAAAAGACTATTTCAATGCTTTTCGATTCTATGGAGAAGCTTTAAAGTTCAACCATAAGGATAGCCTCCAGAATTTGGAGAGAGCAGCCGAAGCTGCTTTCCGTAGTTGGAGGCTGGATACGGCAAAACATTTTCTAAAGCGGTTAATTGACAGAGCTTCCGATCCGTGCGATTCGATAAAGATGAAAGCATACTATCAACTTGGTCTCACTTTTCAGCGGGTTGGCAACTATAAGGAAGCGAAAGATTGCTTGAATGAAGCAGTAGGGCTTTGTCCGTCCAGTTTTTACCACAAGAAAATGAATGATCTAATGGAATCTCTTAGTTGGGCACTGCAGCAAAAGGACTCCACCGGATTTTTCAATGTATCTGATTTTCTTACGGATACTACCGAACACTTCCTTGCCCCTGTCCATTACGATAATCATGTCCTTTATACCAGGCAATTCTTCAATTCCCAGAAGCAAGCTGATTTTATCCACCAAGTTGGACAAATTAAACTGGCAAGATCGCCCCGTGACGCCCTTTTACGATCAGATTTCGATGGCGCTAAGCGCAATATGACTATTGGTTTTCCAAGCTTTGATTTTGACTGCAGAAGAATTTACTATGCATCCTGCAAGCCATTGAACACACGGGATCATCGGTGTGAAATCTTGACCCGTACCTATGGTACCCGTAATTATGATACCCTCTATTTGGGACGGATCGATACTTTACTTTCCGACAAATCCATCAGCTTTACTCATCCGAATTTTGTGCAAACCCCCTCTGGCAAGGGATTATACTATGTCAGAGATTCAATCAATGGTAAACAGGGATCAGATATCCTATTTGCTTCCTTAAGGGAAATGATCGATAGTGTCAAAGTTGATTCGATTTTTTATCCGAAGAATATCAACTCAGAGGCTGACGAAGTTTCGCCATTCTATCATACATCCACAAACTCCCTTTTTTTCAGCAGTGATCGACTAGACGATTGCAAATCATTTGGAGGCATGGATATCTATCAAGCTTTTTCCGATTCCAATAAGATGAATACTTTCCGAACGGTCAAAATCCTTCCGACGCCCATCAACAGTATGAAGAATGACATCTTCTTTGTAAAAAAGGATTCGAGGTCCGCGATGTTTTCTTCAAATCGGAGAGATGCAACCGTTAGCGACCCCTTGGCCGATGCTTGCTGTTACAATCTTTATGAAACTGATATCCCCCCTTGCCAGATATATTTCTATCCGTATATCATTGACTATTGCTCCTCCGATACGTTAAATCCCATCGATGATAAGATAGACGTTCAATTACATGAAGTTTGCGAGAAACGCAACTGGAAAACAGCTGAAAGGGCCATTGATTTTGATAGCACTAATGCCAGATTCCCAGTAGAGCGAGGCACCGCATACATGCTCACTCTAGCTAAAAAAGGGTATCAAAATGACACCTTCAGTGTATATGTTGGTCCGGCTGAATTTCTGGATTCTTTTTATGGCGACGATTGCCGCAAGTTCTGCACCTTTCCTCTGCAGTCAGACTCTTCCA
>JAHELJ010000148.1 GCA_024644235.1 Lewinellaceae bacterium | reverse complement strand
AATACTTGAATTTGTTAAACATTTTTCTGAGAAGCCCATGGTTGTAGATCATATTGCCAAGCCAAATATTCGAGATGGTCGCATCCTTAAATGGAAGCAACACATGCGGGAACTGGCACGCTATCCCAATATCTATTGCAAGTTGTCTGGCATGGTCACGGAAGCTCACTGGATGTATTGGCGCACTGATGATTTCATGCCTTACATTGATCATGTACTGGAGTGCTTTGGTCCTGACAGATGTATGTTTGGATCCGACTGGCCGGTCTGCACCCTGGCTGCTTCTTATGGACAGGTGAAAGAACTTTTAGATGAATGTATCCGGACTTTAGCTGATGAGGAGAAGGTAGCTATCCTTGGACGTACGGCCGCCCGGTTTTACGGCATCAAACAATAACCTATGAGCAAGTAAGAATGATCTATCATTTAATCTCATCGCCACGAACTGTTTCGACTGCTTTGATGTATGCTTTCGCTCAGCATTCAAATATGAAAGTGATAGATGAGCCTTTCTATGCAGTATATCTCATCCAAACTGGACTTGACCATCCAGCTCGAAGCGAGATTCTGTCAACAATGCCCAATACACAAGGGGAAGTGGTAAAGCAAATTGACGTAATGGCTGAAAATTCGGATGTCTTCGTTAAAAATATGGCAGCCCATTTTATCTCCTTAGATCCCCATTTCTGTACGTCCTGGTGCAACATATTTTTTATTCGTGATCCTGCCGAGGTGATTACATCCTTTGCCAAGGTAATTGATAGTCCCACAGCTGAGCAAGTAGGAATCGAGCGACAAAGGATGATATTTGAATTTCTTAAAGCAAAGGGATTGCTCCCTCCCATCGTTCTGGACTCGAATGATCTATTAAATGATCCTGCCCATGTGCTCAGTATGCTATGTGAAGAGATCGAACTTTCCTTTGAACCATCCATGTTAACGTGGCCCAAAGGACCAAAATCCTATGATGGTGTATGGGCAAACTACTGGTATAGTCGTACCCACCAATCGAGTGGGTTTACCAAGAGAAAATCAGAAAGTGTAAAACTGGAAGGACTTCAGCTAGACCTATATCGCGAGACAGCTCAACACTATCGGTACCTTTACTCACATTCCATCACAAATCCCGATCATGCTTCAAAAATTTGACCAGCGAAATAAAGAGATTAAGGTTTTCGTCAAGGACAGGCTTTACTCCCGCCATGAAGCTAAGGTCAGCGTTTTCGATTCCGTTGTGCAGGGTGGAGATGCTGTATGGGAAGGAATCAGGGTGTATCCGGCCGGAATATTCCTGCTAGACCGTCACCTAAAAAGATTACGGGAATCGGCACATGCTATGCATTTTGAGCGTGTCCCTGAGAATGAGTTCATCATCGACGCCATTCACTCCACTCTAAGAGCTAATGGGATGTTTCATGATACCCACATTCGATTGACTTTGACTCGAGGTGAAAAAATTACTTCCGGTATGGATCCGCGTCTAAATCAATCCGGACCCTGTCTGATCGTTTTGGCGGAATGGAAGCCACCAGTCTATAATCACGAAGACGGAATCGCCGTCATTTCGAGTGCGATTCGTCGTAACAATCCCAATTATCTTGATTCAAAGATTCATCACAACAATCTCATCAACAATATTCTTGCTAAGATCCAGGCAAATGCAGCGGGAGTAGATGCTGCGTTGATGCTAGACTCTGGTGGATTCGCTTCTGAATTGAATGGGACCAATATATTTATGGTGAAAGCTGGAGTAGTTTACACTCCAAACGCTGATTCATGTCTCCATGGAATTACACGTGGCTTAGTGCTGGAACTATGCCAGAAGGAAAATATCCCATGTCAGGAAAAGAATCTTTCTCTAACTGAACTCTATAATGCTGATGAAGTGTTTTGCTCGGGAACCATGGGTGAGCTGACACCAATATATGCAATAGATGGCCGACCTATTCGTAAGAACTCTAAGGTACTGGCTATGCTCAACAAAGCCTTTGAAGCATGCCGGAATCAATATTGCAGTCCCATACCAGATCTGACTCTGGGGAATTCCTAGGTCATCAAATAATTACATTTCCATGACAAACAAGGTCTTTACGAATTTTGCAATTTATTTGATATCAAATTAATGATAATATATCCAAGTAGGGTGTTCAGGCTCTGATAATAAAGATCTTGTCAAAGATCCTGGATTTTCAAACCATTGTGCAATTTTTATGCAATCCCTTCGATTACCCTACAGATATTGATTAAGCGACGAAATTTTTCTAAACTTGTGTAACATTCAAATTACTTGAAGAATTTTTTCTTACGGATTTTGTGTTTGAGCTGCCTCGCTACTCCTGAGGCGGCTTTTTTCTTTTACCCTCCAGGAGAAAATATAGGGCAACAAAAAAAGCCCTCCATGGCAGGAAGGCTTTAGACTATCAACATTAAATTTTTCTTCTAGATCGCGGCTTTGGCCAGGTAAGCTTTTCGCAATTTTCGAATAGCCTGGTCCTTTATCTGTCTGATACGTTCTCGATTCACCTGGAATTGATCCCCAATTTCTTCGAGAGACAATCCTCTCTCCTGCCCGATTCCAAAGTACATGGTAATGATCTTTGCCTCTCGAGCCGACAGGTTCTCCAGCATATCTTTAATCACGATGTGCAGTGATTCCGTTTCAACCAGGTATGAATCTGGATCAGGAATGGAGTCATCGATCATAAATTGGTTCAGCTGCGCATCTTCGTCTTCCTTAAGCGGAGCATCTAACGAAGTGGTCCGTTTCGAATTCTTAATCACGTTCTGAACTGCTGCTTGCGCCATTTCTGCTGTTTCAGCTAACTCTTCAACAGTCGGTTCCCGCTCATACCTCTGCAACAGGGTGTCTCTCGTTTGAAACAGCTTCATTTGTTGTGATTGCTGATTGGCCGGCAGTCTGATCTGACGAGATTTCTCTCCGATCGCTTGAAGAATGGTTTGACGAATCCACCATACACCGTAGGATATAAACTTGAATCCTTTGGTTTCATCAAATTTTGTAATCGCCTTGATCAGTCCAACATTGCCTTCATTTACCAGGTCCTCCAAGCTCATTCCACAATGCTGGTACTTCTTGGCTACCGATATAACAAATCTCAGGTTGTGATTAATCAATTTGTCAAAAGCTTCTTCACTACCTGTCCTGTACTGCTTGAATAGTTCAAGCTCTTGATCAGCGGTGAGCACATCATATTTAGATACCTCATTAAGGTATTTTTCAAATGACTTGCTCTCTCGCTTTGTCATCGATTGGGTGATAACCAATGCTCTCATAAATATATCTCCTATTTACTTAATCAAATTCAAAAATAATCGTATATGTAAACTTTACAAAATCAATTCATTAAGAAATTGACTCTTTTCAGTTAAAATCTACATTACCAGTTTCTTAGAGCTATGCCCGCGGGTTAGGTTGGTCCGGTATTTTTAGCTACCTAGAACAGAACGTTCGAAACGTTATAAAAGTTTCAGGGTGAATCGATAAAGTCGAAAAACATGGACGAAAACTTTAGTAATATAGTCGGAAGATCTTGATCGTTCGATAAACCGAAAATCTGCTCTTTATCACTGAAACAAAATTAATGCTGCTCCGGCGGCTGTTAGAGCTAATATTAGACGGCGATAGTTGTCTTCCTCAATTTTTTTAACAATCCATACACCTAAGAAAAATCCAGCAACCACAGGCAAAAGAAGCCGAACATTTACGGCCAAACTATCAAACGAAACAGTTTCCCAAACCCATATATGAAATGGCAACTTAAACAGATTTATGATGAAAAATAGCCAAGCAGCCGTCCCAATGAAGCTATTCTTAGGCAACCGCATGGCCAAGAAATAAATAATCGCTAAAGGTCCGGCTGAGTTCCCAATCATCGTTGCAAATCCGGCAGAAAGCCCCATAATAGCTCCAAACCATTTGTTTTTTGGAACCGCACGGGTGCGGCGATCCCACCAAAACATCATGATGACACAGACCATCACTACGATAGCAAGTCCCCTTCTGAATTGCTCTTCCGGCAGTCCCTTGCCTACCCAAACGCCTAATAAAACTCCTAAGACCATCCAAGGCAGCAGTATTCGAAGATGCTTCCACTCCGTGTGGCGATTGTAGTAACTGACCGCAAAAACATCTGCGAAGATCAATAGGGGAAGTAAAATTCCGGTTGATGCCTTTGCTCCAAATACGATCGCCAGCATAATGACAATGATGATTCCTATCCCTTTGACACCAGCTTTGGAGAGCCCGAGAATGAAAGCTGCCACAATCGCAATGATCCAGCTGGTCATCGAGATCTGAAAATGTTGTGGAATTGCTAGAATGGAATCCGTCATAAAAGTGTGTATCCAATGGTGGGAAAGGTATAAATTTCAAACCCAAATCAGTCTATTCGCCGGACAATCGTACTTTGTCAAGTGATGAAAAACACAGCTGAGCAGCCACATCCTGTTCTTTGGCACCCTTCTCCTGCAATGAAGGAACAATCAAATCTTACGAAGTACCAAAAGTGGTTGGGCGATAAATATCATCTACATTTTCCCGATTATGAAGGCCTATGGAAGTGGTCAGTAACTGACATAGACGAATTTTGGAAGTCGATTTGGGACTATTTCCAAGTCATAAGTCATCACCCTTATGATTCTGTTTTGAATGGTGATCATATGCCGGAGTATAACTGGTTTCCTGGCTCCAGAATAAATTACGCTGAGCATATTTTACGGCATCGTAGTGATGATCTTCCTGCATTGATTTTTCAACAGGAGGGTGAGCAGGTCATTTCCATGTCCTGGGAGGAACTGCTTACGTCCGTGAGCAAGGTTCAAAGTTTTTTGCAATCCAAAGATCTTCAGCCGGGCGACCGAATCGTGGGTTACTTGCCTAACATTCCCGAAGCCGTAATCGTATTTCTGGCAGCAAATGCATTGGGAGTGGTATGGTCTTGCTGCTCACCCGACTTTGGAGTAAATACTGTCATTGAAAGGTTCTCTCAAATAGAACCAAAACTACTTTTCGCTGTGGATGGATACCGGTATGGAGGCAAGTCTTTTGATCGCAGGAGTGAAGTGCAGCAAATTGAAGGAGCATTACCTACCCTAAAAGGTACAGTATGGGTTCCCTATCTTGATCTTGAATTTCAACCTCCTGACAGTACATTTTCCTGGAACGATTTGCCGGGAGAGGGAAAGTCGGAGATAATGATCATACCGGTAAAGTTTGACCACCCAATCTGGATTCTGTATTCATCGGGCACCACCGGCAAACCAAAAGCGATCACACATTCACATGGTGGTATGCTTCTTGAGCATCTCAAATACCTCAGTTTTCACAATGATGTACATCCGGGGGAGCATTTCTTTTGGTTTACTACCACCGGATGGATGATGTGGAACTTCCTGCAAGCAAGCATGCTGGTCGGTGCTATTCCAGTTTTGTACGACGGCAGTCCCGCCTATCCGGATTTAGAAGTGCTCTGGAAAATGACTGAACAACTTCCTATACATCATTTTGGGACCAGCGCTCCTTATCTGGTCGCATTGATGAAGAGTAGCGTTAGACTATCGGAAGAATTCAACCTCAATCACTTAAGATCTATTGGATCTACCGGGGCTCCCTTACCACCGGAAGCATTTGATTATGTATATAAACAGATTTCGTCGGAGATTTGGCTTTGCTCAATGAGTGGAGGTACTGACGTTTGCACCGCATTCGTGGGTGGCATCCCTCATTCTCCTGTCAGAAGAGGCTTGATCCAAGGTCGGGCGCTCGGTTGTTCCTTACATGGCTATACGGAAGCTGGAA
>JAHELJ010000050.1 GCA_024644235.1 Lewinellaceae bacterium | reverse complement strand
GTTCCCCCAATGTAAATAAAGGGAATACAGAGCATGATCAAAGCCACGGCAAACATCATAATGCCCTGTATGGCATCGGTCCAGAGTACACTATACATCCCTCCCCAGATTGTATAGGCACAGGTGATTCCCAGAATAATCAATGCTCCCCAGACGTAGGGTACATCCAGTACCGACGAAAAAATATGAGCACAGCCTTTGGCGATTCCAACCATGTACCAAAGAGTTGCAAAAAGTATGGTAAAAGCAGAAAGAATTCGAAGGTACTTTGAGAGACCGGTTTTGTAACGAAAGTGGAAATAATCGGGGATTGTGTAGGATTTGAGTTTTGCAGTCTGATTGCGCATGCGAGGACCCAGAAGAAGCCAGGATATTATGCAAAATACCGTCCAAATCAAACCAACCCATGCCCAGGAAAGTCCATATTGAAATGACATACCTGCCTGGCCAATGTAGGTATTGGTACTGGCGAATGTCGAAAAGAATGCAAGCGACACTACCCAACCCGGAATTTCCCTCTTGGCCACATAATACTCCCCTACTCCCTCAGTGGCCTTCTTGCGAAAATACCAGCCCAGGTAAAGGCAAAAGGCCACATAACCCACCAGACAGATCAGGATTATCCAATGTTCAGCGATATAAGAAAATACGCGATCCATATAAGGTCTTAGTCTTAGTCTTCGTCTTCGATGGTCACATCAAGCTTTGAAACCCACCACGCATTCAGACACACCAGGATGATGATCCCTACGTACGGAAGTGTTGTCATAAAATCCATCAGCCCTTATTGATTTCAAACAATTTTCTCAGTTCATTCTTTGTCACCTTACCCATAGCATTTCTGGGAAAGTCTTTCTGAAAAATAAAGTAACGGGGTACTTTGTAAACGGGAATTCTTTCCATTAACCATTTCCTTAAGTCATCAGGAGTCGGTGATTGATCCGGAACAATTAGTGAAGCACCAATCACTTCGCCCCATTCTTCATCAGGAATTCCCACTACTGCACAATCTTTAATTAGGGGATGCCCCCGCAAAACGTCTTCGATCTCAAGAGCCGAAATCTTGTATCCACCCGATTTAAGTATATCAACCGAATCTCTTCCAAGGATTTTGTAGGCTCCGTCGATCAGTTGGGCAATATCACCGGTTCTAAACCATCCCTTTTTAGTAAATGCCAGACGTGTTTGCTCCGGCTTATTCCAATATCTCTCAAAAACACCCATCCCCCTAACCTGGATCTCGCCAGGTTGTCCCTCGACCTCCACTCCCGTTTCGGGGTCCACCAGTCTCAATTCCACTCCTGGCAACGGATTCCCAACAAACCCTGGCCTTCGTTCGCCGCGGTAAGGATTTGAAAGCGCCATGCCAATTTCTGTCATTCCATACCGTTCCAGAAGAGTGTAGCCCGTAATACTCTTCCATTTTTCCAACACAGAAACAGGCAATGCTGCGGATCCAGAAACCATCAGCCGAAATTTACGAGCCACCTGACTACAAGTTTGTTGTTTGTCCTCATCCATCTCTTCCCAAGCCTGAATGAGTTTGTAATATATGGTAGGAACCGCCATGAATACATTTACTCTTCCCTCCCCAAATTTTTCCCATACTTGCTTGGGGTCAAAACGGGGCAAAAACTCACAGGTGGCGCCACTCCATAGAGCACAGCTCATCACATTGATGATGCCATGTACATGATGCAAAGGCAAAATATTCAAGATGTAATCATCCTTACTCCATTCCCAGGCATTAACAAGGGTGTTAATTTGGTAACTGATATTGCGATGGCTGCTGAGAACTCCCTTTGGTTTGCTGGTTGTACCACTCGTATAGAGGATCATGGCAGGATCATCTGGCATAACGCCGGCCCTGTCCTTGCCCGACTTAATTGCCAAATCTTTAAACAGAAGTGGACTGTGCTGATCACTGATTGTGTTGGCAATGGAGTGGGTTTCTTCATCAGTAAGCAATACAGCTGCCTGACAATCATTCATAACATATTGTAAGGCCCTAACCGGATGACGAGGTGACAACGGGACTGCTATCCCACCTGATTTCCAAATGCCCCATTGCAAAGCGACATACTTGTGAGAAGAAGTGGCCAGGAAGCAAACTGTCCGGGGCTGCTTTGGCAGATATGCCTGCATCAGATTGTGGGCAATCGAATCGGATATTCGATGCAATTCTGCATAAGAGCAGGAGCCACTCTCATCTACTATGGCCGTAGAGTTAGGATCAATTTCTCTTTGAAAAACAAAAGAGGGTGACGTCATATTGGTTTATGAGTATCTTGCAAGGTAAGGACATAACTTTTTGAAATGGTATCTCACAAACATTCTTTTTGGTGGTCAGGATTACTGACGTTTTTAGTGCTAGCTGGAATCACTTTCGCAGGAAAAGCGCAGCCCGAAGATGGCATTCGTACACAAGATTTAAAGCAATGGTCAGGAGCAGATCGGGCAGCTCTTGTGCAATTGGATGATGGAGTCTTGACGATTAGAGCGGAGGATGAATCCACCATTTTGATCTCGCCGAAGACCTACACAAATTTTCGATGTCGTTTTGAGATAAAAGCGGACAGTCTTCCTGCTTCCTACTTTCAATTTCGAACTTCTAATTCTGCCGACCTCGAAGATGGCTACCGAGTCAGTCTCAATCATCACCTGGATACTCAATGGCCTCTGGGTTCGATCGAGGACGATGCACGAGCTAACTGGATTGAGGAAGTAAAGGGAGGAGAATGGGCAGAAGTGCTGATCGTGGCAGTTGGAGATTTGCTGCAAGTCATGCTAGACGGACGCAAGGTTGCCGAAGTACATGACTACGATGATAGTGAAGGCTTTTTGGCATTTCGAGTTGCCCCTCGCTCCACAATTATGTTAAGAAACTTTGCCTTAAAGTCCTTAGAAGCTACTTCGGGCTCTTCGATTTCGCTTGAGACTTTAATGCGGGAGGAGGAGGCTGCAAAAGTCATTCAGCTTTTTGATGGCATCTCTTTAGATGGTTGGACGCCGGTAGGCGAAGCAACCTGGATCATTCAAGATGGTGTGCTACATGCTTACTCGGGAAAGAAAGGTGGATTTCTTGTATCTGATTTTTCCGGCAAGAACTTTCATCTTACACTTTCGTTCAAAATCGCAAACGGTCACAATAGTGGAATATTTATTCGCAAACCCCAAGTCGACTCTTTACCCACAATGCAAAACAGTCTGGAGTGCAACATCTATGATCACAACGGATTCAGTCATTTGTACTCAACTGGTTCGATTGCTACCCACGCGAGGGCACCGCTGGGTTTGGTAGACTACGATGGATGGAATCGCATGGAGATATTCGCTTATGAAGATCATATATGTCTATACGTTAATGATCACAAAGCTTCGGAGGCACACCTGCCTTCCTTTAACCATATCGGGCAAATTTGTCTTCAAGGTGGGATCCAGATCTTTGCCGAAGGTCAGCCACCCTCAAACATCGAATTCAAGGACATTGTAGTTCGCGATTTTAGCGGTATTGTCCTGCCCCTCGACCATTAGAGTCTAGTAGAAAGCCGGATAAGATTTGGATCCGTTGTATAGAGCGGTATCGATCTTCTCCAACTCCGAGGGCGGGGGAACAAATGAATTCAAGTGCTCCTGAGCGACAGTCCTGAGGTTTTGCACCATATCAGGATGATCTTCAGCAATATTCTGAAGTTCTGACGGATCATGGAGGAGATGGTACAGCAACGGAGGATCGTGAGATTCGGCTTGTTGACCAACATAAGGAGTAAGTGTTTTAAAATGAAGTTTCCAGGGGCCCTTTCTCACGGCAAAAAGCTCTGCACCGAGATAATAAAAGACTACTTCCCGCACTTCTGCCTGAGTATCATTGAAAATGGGTAAGAGGCTAACCCCGTCGAAGGTCCTGTCTTCTGGAATTTGCCATTCACATAATTCAGCAGCGGTCGGTAATATATCCATCATCGTAGCCAGAGATTGGGTAACCTTGCCGGCAGCAATGGTACCAGGCCACCAAGCTATAGTGGGTTCACGCATCCCTCCCTCCCAGGTCGAACCCTTTCCCTCACGGAGCAAGCCGGCAGATCCTCCTTCTTCATTCATCACCAACCAGGGCCCATTGTCACTTGTGAAGATAACCAGGGTCTCCTCCTCTAGCTTCAGGTCTCTAATCGCTTGCAGGATTTCACCTACACTCCAATCCAGTTCCTCTACGACATCGCCATAAAGTCCCCGGGCGCTTTTCCCTTCGAAATCACTGGATGCATACAGCGGTATATGCGGAAATGTGTGAGGCACATAGAGAAAAAATGGCTTTTCGCTGTGCCTGGTCATGAAGTCAATTGCCTTTTCGGTGTACCTCTTGGTGAGCAACCGCTGATCAGGAGACTCTTCGATGAGAGAATCATTTTCCAGTAAAGGCAGTGGTGGATAGTTTTGTGCGGCAACCCAACGGGACTCAGGAGTGGGTCGCATATCATTTGAGTAAGGCACGCCAAAGTACTCATCAAAACCATGTGCTGTAGGTAGAAATTGTGGCAGATGACCGAGATGCCACTTCCCGAATATTCCGGTAGCGTATCCTCTTTCTTTAACCATTTCGGCAATAGTAATTTCACTGGCAGGCAGTCCACTCGTGGAAAAAGGAAAAAGAACCCGGGTTTGCGAACTTGCCATTCCCGACCGGATGGGAAGACGGCCTGTCAACAGGGCTGCCCGGCTGGGTGTACAAACCGAAGCGCCGGAATAGAACTGGGTGAACTTTAACCCTTCACTGGCCATCCGATCCAGATGAGGTGTTGCTATAGTAGGATGTCCAAAAACACCGATATCTCCATAACCAAGATCATCCGTGAAGATCACGACGATATTTGGAAATCGATCGTTCTCCTGAACCTGACATGATGATAGAAGAAGTATACAAAGCGCAATCAACATTGGAGATTTCGTCATGATCAAAGGTTTTTACCAAGATATAAAACCATCCTTTGGACAACCAGAATCACATAGTCCTAATTCCGTATCTTCCTCGCAATAGATGAATAAGTAATGACTAAAATCAGTGGCTATATCTTGATCTTATATACGTTTGGAATTTCCTGTGGGGCACCTGCAGAGCAAGACCAGGATAAGAGATCTTTACCAAATGTAGTGATCATATTCACCGATGATCAAGGATATCAGGACCTAGGATGCTATGGATCGCCTAATATTGCTACCCCACACCTTGATGAGATGGCCCGGGAGGGAGTCCGCTTTACCAATTTCTATGTTTCCCAACCTGTTTGCTCGGCCTCCCGTGCATCATTATTGACCGGATGTTATGCAAACCGTCTTGGAATTTCCGGTGCTTTTGGTCCTTATGTGGGGAAGGGGCTTCATCCTCAAGAAACCACAATTGCCGAGATGCTTAAGCCTTTGGGCTATGCTACCGCAATTTATGGAAAATGGCATCTTGGGTCCGAACCTGAATTACTGCCGACGCGGCAAGGGTTTGACGAATATTTTGGGATACCTTATTCAAACGACATGTGGCCTCTTCATCCCTGGCAAGGCACTGTATTTGATTTTCCGGAGCTTCCACTGGTAGAGGATGAAGAAGTCATCGACACCTTACATGATCAAAGCCTAATAACCAGCTGGTATACCGAACGCGCTGTAGATTTTGTCAATCGAAATGCCGACCAACCTTTCTTCCTGTATGTACCCCATAGCATGCCGCATGTACCTCTGTATGTCTCAGATCGGTTCAAAGGAAAATCCAAAGGTGGCTTGTACGGAGATGTGATTGAAGAAATTGACTGGTCATCAGGACAAATCCTGCAGGCTTTAAAGGATAATGGTATCGACGACAATACCCTGGTGATCTTTACTTCCGACAACGGACCATGGTTGTCGTATGGTACTCACAGTGGTTCTGCATTGCCCCTTAGGGAAGGAAAAGGTACCAGCCTCGAGGGTGGAGTTCGGGTGCCTTGTATCATGCGGTGGCCCGGGCAGATCCAAGCTCAGACCACTATCAGTGCCCCGGCCATGACCATCGATCTTTTACCCACGCTGGCTGAAATTACCGGAGCTCCACTTCCCCAGGTAAAAATTGACGGGCGGAGCATCTGGTCTCTGATCAAAAATCCAGAGAATACACCGCCTCATCATGATGCCTATTTTTTCTACTACCATAACAACCATTTAGAAGGCGTGCTCAGTGGAGATGGTCGCTGGAAACTCTATCTGCCACATCAGTATAGATCCCTAAACGGCCGCACCGGCACCGATGACGGTATTCCCATTCCGTATGATCAGAATGAGATGGGGCAAGAATTGTATGATCTTGCCAATGACATCAGCGAAACCACTGATGTTGCAAGGCGACATCCGGAGGTGGTGGAAGAGCTATTAAAGCAAGTAGAATTGATCCGGACTACCCTGGGTGATAATCTCACCGATCGGGAGGGCACTGAAAGAAGACCTTTAGGTGAGCTGGGAGTGACTGTATCGTCTGATTGAGCATTGATCTTCAAGTTTGTCAATTCCACTTACCCGCAATTTCTCCCCGGTTGAAATAGAAAAGGCCCAATCCGACTTGGATTAGGCCTTTGAACAGAACTAAAATATTGCTTAAGAAATCTTAATCATTTTCGGTGGCTTCACCTTTGCAGCCTCAGTTTTTGGAATTACCACCCGAAGCACACCATCAGCGTATTTGGCTGAGATCTTATCTGCTTGAACCATATTTTCGGGAAGGTTGAAGGATCTCTTGAAAGACTGATAGCTAAATTCACGTCGAGTATAGTTGCCAGCCTTGTCCTTCTCGTCATTGCTCATTTCTCTTGATGAAGAAATAACCAAAACATTATTGTCAAGCTCGATGTTGAAATCACTCTTGGTCATTCCTGGAGCAGCGACTTCCAATTCATATTTGTCGTTGGTCTCCATTACGTTGACTGCCGGCAAAGTATTACCAAAGGACTGATTACCGAATGACCAGTCAAATAGGTCCCTTGTAAAGAAATCATCAAAGAAAGAAGGGACATTTGGAAAATGGGTTCCATTTCTTTTCATTAAAGCTTTCATGTTTCCTCCTTTTTGTGCCTTGAGACATCATCGAAAAGATGGCCCTCGGCGGTTTAACAATTATTAATCAACCAGAGATCAATATCTCTACTATTCTTATATCAAACTGGATGCCAGTAAGTTATATCTGAAAAAATGGCAGAAATCTGGTGTAAAAAATGCTCGACAACTGCAAAACTTTCAGTTTTGGAATTCAGGCAAATGACATAATGCCATATTGATCAACTAGTCTGTCCAGCCGGTTACAGTTTTTTCGTAGAAGGACGCCATTTCCTGCACCAAATCAGGTAACTCATTGGAGAGATCTGCCATTTCGGTAGGATCATTTTGTAAGTCATAAAGTTGCCACGTCTCGCCATTCATCCGGGTCAGTTTATAGTTACCTTTTCGCAGCATCCTATGCTTTTCAAGACCCGATAAAAAATAGGTTGGCTGCTCCCTTTGGTCACCATGAAATACTGGCAGCAGCGAGCTGCCATGCACTGGTAAAGTAGGAACACCCATAATGCTGTCAGGATAGCTGATCTGCAGGATATCTAAGAAGGTAGGTAAAATATCAACGACGTGTCCAACTTGCGATGTGACCGTTGCCGGAGCAATCAAACCTGGCCATCGCACGATAAAAGGAGTATTACACCCCCCTTCCAAACCACTTTGTTTGTACTGGCGGTAGGGAGTATTGCTGGCATTAGCCCAGGAGGATCTAAGACACCAGTAGGAATCAGCTGTGCCCGGGGGAATGTTGCTCTTGTTTGAATAGAAGGGACATGAGCCATTGTCCACCAGGAACATGATTATGGTATTGTCAAGCTCACCAGTCATCTCCAGCCGTTTTAGCACTCGACCGATATTCTGATCCATACGGTCAATAATGGCAGCAAAGACAGCCATTTCCAGATCCAGAGTATCTTGTTGATCCGCACTCAAATCATCCCAGGGATAATAATCCGTATAGCTTGGGATCAATGGCTTCCTTAGTAAATTAAGGTTTCCTTCGGGCTCGCTCAATCTTGAACCTTCAGGCAAAACTCCAAGTTCCTGCATACGGTTGAATCTAACTGACCTAAGGGAATCCCAACCAATAAGATACTTGCCCCGGTATTTTGCAATGTCTTCCGGACGAGCCTGTAGCGGGTAATGTGCCGCATGGTACGGTAAATACAAAAAGAATGGCGATTCATTCTCTAGCGCCTCATCCAGCCATCGTATCGCATAGTCCGTTATAAAATCTGTTTTATACATGGGTGCCTGGTCGTACTGGATGTCGGAAGGTTGGATCTGCCGGCCTTCCAAATAGAAAGGCCGTTCAAAGCTTCCAGAAGGGGGCAGAAAATATTCAGTAGTGGCCCAGAAATAAAACGAATGATCAAAGACGTTTTCCGCAGCACAATAGTCCGGAACCCAGCTATCAAAATGTTCTTTACCACTCATTATATTAAAGTACCCGGCTTGCTTGGTCAGATGCCCCAGATGAACTGCTCCGGCACCTCCCTTATATAACCCTGTAAGCATGGTGGAGCGGGTGGGATTGCATTTTGCCATATTGTAAAAAGTCCGGAATCGCAATCCTTCAGCTGCCAGCCGATCAATATTTGGTGTTTCAATTTCTGATCCATAGCAACCCAGGTCCGAAAAGCCGATGTCATCTGCCATTATCAGCAGAATGTTTGGCGAATCGCTTCGTTTGTCATCTCCGGAGCAGGAGAGCAGGATCAGCATCAATACAGAAATCAAACATGGAAAGCCTCTCATAATACAGAGTCAGATTTACTTTGTGATATGCGTTCGCGACCCTTAAGCGCCATTATGGCGAAGGTAGCCAGCCAGTGCCCCCCTTCGTAATTTCCATCGGTGACGTATCCCAGGGAATAATTTATGTGCTCATCTGCAACTTGGTTGAGATGTTCTAAATCAGGTAGACTCTGGGCCAACCCATAAGCGCACCATGCCCGGTGAAAATTCAAGCCGTCGAGATGGACCAATTGACCATCTTGTCGATCTGAGACTATAGCAGGCTCCAAATGAAAATCTTTCTCAAACAAGTTGGGTAGAAATGATGCTAGCCATATTTTGAATTCCGCTGAAGGCAAAACTCTGCGCATGATATCGGCTTCCTGAAAGCATGGAGATATAAAGTCACTTCCACTTGGCTCCCAGGCTAGCGGACATTCCGAATCATTCAGAAAATAATCTCTTGATCTCCGTACGATGAGGTTCTTCAGGCTGTCCTCCCCAAGAGTCTCCGCGTAATCGTAGGCAAGGGCCAATCCAAATGCTGTATTGGGGTGTGTACCAGACCGAATGGGATAAACCAGTTTTGGCAAGAAATCCAGATATTTCCTCACAATTAGGTCAGTCAATGGTTTTAGATTAGACTCCAACTCCCCAGCCAGTGGATCCTCCCAAGTGTGTAATTCCTCTGCCAGCTTCAGCAACCAGGCCCATCCATAAGTGCGTTCGAAGGTCTTATTGTGCGGTCCTTCGAAGTACTTCACTTCCTGCCTGATGTTTTCAGCAGAAAGGTTTTCACCTAGCTTACGCTTGGCGAGCTCCCCTTGGCTCAGTTCAGGAAACATCTTTAGTAGTACCACCACAGACCAGTGAGCATGTACGGCTGAATGCCAATCAAAACAACCATAGAAAGCCGGATGCAGTTCTAGAGGAGTAGCCAGATCTTCAGGACCACCGAGCGTTTGTCCCAATTTGTATGGATATTGTTGGTTCATGCACTTCAAAGGGAGTGCTGCCAGCCGGTCAGCTTCTGCAAGATCTATTTTCGGCATGATTGACTCAGAACTATAACCCTTTTGCTTCTCTGTATTATTCATCTGACAACTCAGCAGGAGTAGCAATATGATCCATGTATAACCTCGATATTTCCACATAAGTAATCTACATTCTCAACAAACTCAAATCATTCCACCTCTTCAAAAAGCTGAATGCGATTCCCGTCTGGATCACGGATGACCACCATTCTTCCGCCAGTCAAAGGGTCGGATACGATATCGTCATTTACTACCATTTCATTTGAATTCAAGTGTTCCACCCAGGAATCAAAGTTTTTCACGCTAAAACCTACCTTAAAAATACCAGTAAAGCGCTTGCGTTTACCAGTATCACCTACGATTTCATAAGGATTAATCGCAGACTGAATTTCAATCAATTCCATCCGCATTCCCCCACGAATCAGGTTGACCTGAACCAGTCCAAAATCCGGATTCTCCGTGCGATCCACTTCTTGAAACTTCAATATTTCCTTATACCATTGTAAAGAGGAATCCATTTCATTGACAATGATGGCTGCGAAAGATGCTCTTAAGTCCTCGGTTTGACTTTGTAAAGGAAGAAGGAAGCCAACAGTTAAACATCCGGTCAAAATAATTCTATAAGGCATATCTCGTTTATTCGAAATCTATCTCTATGTCCTTAGCGTAGCAAGAAAACGTCCCCACTCATCGTAACCAGCGACTGATCCACTAGTCGAACCTCAGCAACAAAAAGATAGACACCTGTAGGAACAGTATCGTCTTTCCCCGAGCCATCCCAGCCTCGAGATGGATCATCAGTTGGCAGGTTCGATTCTTGCCAGATCAGACCACCCCACCGATTGAAAATCAACAACCGTTCAATTCCCAAGATACCCCGACCATCTGAAAACCCATTGAAGAAATCATTATTGCCGTCGCCATTGGGGCTAAACGCATTGGGAAATGACATGCGAACACTTCGGTCGATCACAATCCGGATCGAATCCCTATCGACGCAGCCATTGCCTGTGGTAGCGATCAGACCAATCACTTGATCTTGAACAGGGAAAAAACGGATCCCCTCACAGTTTTGCAGACATATCTGATCGGTGATGATTGACCATTCGAATGTCTGCACGGGCATGTTCGGATTCGATTGGATTTCGATTTCTGATCCAAGTGGAATCGTAATATCCCGACCGAGATCAATCCGGAAAGGATCCGGTACATTTATTTCAACGGTCTCCGTAATCTCACAACCAAAATGGTCTGAAGCTGCCAGAATATATGTGCCACCAGGTAGATTGTCTTTGCTCAAGTCCAGCAAAGGCTCCTGATTAAGAAAGTACTGATAGGGTTGGGTGCCATTGATTACCTGATTTACAGTGATCGACCCATCCTGTGAATCATGACAAGAAAGATCAGAAGAGAGATAGTCGATCTCCAATCCGGGGTCAGGCACTACAGTAAGATTTAGGGTCACGATAGAATCACAACCGATCACTGAAGTCAATGAATCTGTATATGTCCCTGATTCATTAAACTCTCGTATGCCTAAAACCGCTGTCAGTCCTTCACAGATCGTGTCATTGATCAAGAAGAATTTTGGAGGCACCCGCACTACCTTGGTTGAAGAAATAACCCGGCACTTGTTATTGGACAAATTAGCGGGGGCATTCGCCAACAGGAACCGGTAGTGATATAGCCCGCTGGGCAGATCGCTATGAAAGTATACAGAATCATTAGCTCCGGAAATATCATTCCAAGTGCCCCCGCCATCAAGACTTCGCTGCCATTGATATACAGGTGTTTGATACTGATCTCCAATGATTGTGGCCTCAATAGGGATGGGAGCACCATCCAAACAAATATTAGCCACTGTTTCGGGCAGAATGAACGCCTGGGGACCACAAGCTCTGAAAGAAATGTTATCCAATGCCAGGTCATTACCAATTCCACCAGGTGCATTGTTCCGGAGAGAAAGCCTCACGGAGGTCTGTCCGGGTGCAGTAACAAAAGTAAACCCGAATGTTTGCCAGGTTTCGTTCTGAGGGATCGGCCCAGTGCTATATAACTCTTGGTCATCAATCAAGAACGATACATTGGGCAAGAGGTGATCGGCCACTTCCTGGCGGATCATGTTGATCACATCCGCAGAAAATTCAAAGAACGTATTCTCACAAAGACCATCTATTACCTGATCGTAAAATAGTCCAGGTTCGAACTCGGCATTCACCACCATCATATAGCCGTTGGGATCAGCAGAATTGTCACCAATTTCCAGCCAGGTATCATAAAGATTAGCCCATTCACCCGTGTGATTTGTGATCGTATAAAAGCCATCATTTGGAGGAGGATTTGTTGTATAGAAATAACCTGGTGCAATCATTGGATCATTTTCCAGAAAATTTGAAGAGCCTGATCCAAAGTCGCCTTGCTGAAAGATATTCTCCCCAAGACTTCCTGTACAAATCTGAGCTGATAAGGGTCCAATGCCTAGTAGAATAAGGATCACCCAAAGCATAGAAAGGGTATGGCGGCTAGGGTTTCTAGAAATCACTGATCAGTCTTTATGGACACCATCTCTGTTTTTATATAGCTAATTCGTATTTGCCTAATCTACACAAATCCGCGAAAGAAAGGTATGAGGAATCGCCCAGAGAAAGCTCCACCTATTCCCCTCCACTGATAAGAATCATCCGCACGACTCTTCTTCATCAGAGTTCTTAAGTGGTGATTGTCAAAAATTTGACGAGGAAAAATATCGAGAATGAGCACATACAAGAATTGCCAAAGCTGTGGCATGCCACTAAAAAAAGATCCCAACCATGGTGGTACAGAATCAGACGGTAGCAAAAGTGTGATGTATTGCAGCTATTGCTATCAGGAAGGGGCATTCACCCAACCAGATTGGACAGTTGGAGAAATGCAGTCTTTCTGCAAGTCAAAGCTTCGAGAAATGGGTTTCCCCGGATTCCTGGCCAGCTGGATGACGAAAAGTCTTCCGCGATTGGAACGTTGGAAATAAGTACCGCCTTTACTGATGCCTTCAGGGTGATTAAAAGGATATCATTTTTTCTTCATGTGCTGCCTTGTAGATCGCTTCGATCAATGCCACCGATTTTCGTCCTTCTTCACCATCTACCAGGGGTGGTCGGTCTTCCCTAATAGCGGCAATCATATCCTCGATCTGAATCTGATGCCATTGGTGTCCTATTGCCAATGGGTCTGAAGCTCCCGATTGTCCTCCACTCAAACTCTCTGCCGGTGATATCAGTTCATCAGCATTCCACTCGACAATAGCTCCGCCTTCCAAAATAGCGCTTCCTTTATCTCCATAGATTTCCAGTCTCTCCGGATATCCGGGTTTTAGACAAGTGCTTGCCAGTATGGTTCCTCTCCCTCCTTGGGGAAATTGAAGCAGAGCTTGTGCCAAGTCTTCACCTTCAATATCATGAATCATAGTCGACACCTGAGCCATCAGTTGGTTGGGCATCCCCATGATATTGAGCAAAAGGTCCACCGTGTGAATTCCCTGGTTTATCAAAGCAGCTCCCCCATCTCCAGCCAGGGATCCCTTCCAATCCGAAGTCGAGTAGTAGGAAGGATCACGGTACCAGGGGATAAATGCATTTGTGAGCAACAGGTGACCAAATATACCTTTCGAACAAGCTGACTTCAGTCTTTGAAATTCTGGATTAAATCTGTTTTGAAATATGCAGGCCAACTTGACCTTTGCTTCCCGGCATGCCTTAATCATCGAATCGACTCGCTCACAGTTGATTTCCAGAGGCTTTTCACAGATGATATGCTTAGTATTTCGGGCCGCCTCGAGAGCTACATTCAAATGCTTCCCGCTGGGATTACAGATACTGACCAAATCAATGTCAGGATTGGTAAGTATCGATGAATACGATTCAAAAACGGGGACATCGAAGTAAGATTGATTTAATGCAGCCCGTTCAGCTGAGCTGCTTGCTATGCCCACCAACTCCACATCCTCTATAGCAGAGAAACATTTGGCATGAAGCCTGGCGATTGCTCCTGCCCCGACGATTCCAGCTTTGATTTGTCGCTGTTTCATAATTATTATGGTCAAATTCTCATCAAAAAGACCGCTTATCCTGGCAATTAGCTAAATGATCATTGCCATACTGGCAGTCCCAAGATTAATTTATTTTTAGTAGAAGCCTTTTGGCATCATGATCTATATACATCATCCAAGGTCAGGGAGTCACATGCTCCTGATTTGCCTTCTTTTACTCTCATTAGTCTGTAAAGGACAAGATATCTATTTCAGGCATTATACCGTTGATGATGGTCTGAGTCAAAACAGTGTGGTCGACATAGACCAGGACCTTGAGGGATTCATTTGGCTCGCTACCCAGGACGGACTCAATCGGCTCGATGGACAAGAGGTTCGAACTTATCCTAAGCAGTTTATCGATGTTACCGAACCCAACTTTAGTCATCTGGGGAAAATATTTGTCGACCGCCAGAACAGAATCTGGACCTGTTTGATAGATGGATCTCTGGAATTTGCCCAACTACCCGCTGCCAACTTTCAGCCTATAAGTACACCAGGCCGTGTTTCTTCCATATACCAGGATGAAAGGGAAAAGTTCTGGATTGGCACCTATGATCATGGACTATACACCTTTGATTATGAGGCACCAACCATGAAAGAATACGATGCCATACAGGCCAGCCAGATCTTCGACATTGAAGAACTTGAAGCTGGTGTTTTTGCTGTAGTATCGGATGAAGGTGTTTATCTAATTAAAGATGGTGTTCCCATTATTTCGGAACCGATCCAGGTAGATGAGGCTCAAGTCAGTAGTATCGAGCAAGGTCCTGAAAGTGAAATCTGGCTTGGCACCTTCGGCAGAGGTCTCTTCCGGGTTACGGAAAATCGAGCAGTAAAGATCACATCGGTTCCGTCATCGCTAAACATTCAATCCTTGGAACTGGATAAACAATATCGACTTTGGATCGCCACATACGGTGATGGGCTTATCATCTACGATCCCAAAACGAATACAATACAAAATCTGACTCATCAAAAGTCGGACCCAAATTCAGTTTCGTACAACGACATTCTCGTGCTCCATCAAGATGTCGATGACAACATGTGGATAGGCACTGACGGAGCCGGTGCTTCGATCTACAATGTTTCATTTCAAAAATTTCGAAAACTTTTGCACAATCAGGTTCCCGAAAACATCAATCTCGACGTCTCCCGATCGATAAGCGTAGGGACTGACGGTACAATCTGGATTGGAACGTCTGGAAAAGGCCTTACAAGTTATCAGCCTGCCACTGGCACCCTACATACATACCTATCGGGGGAAGATAAAACACATCTTCCCGGCAACCGGATAGTAAGCTTGTTCCATGACACTAAGGATCAACTATGGATAGGTATGCAGGAGACCGGTTTAGCTATTCGGGACCCAGCCAAGGGAACATTTGAAGTAATATCAAGTCCCGGCAGGACGATTTGGTGCATTGCTAAGGGGCCGGATGAAGATCAGGTATGGCTCGGAACCAGGAGCAACGGCTTGCATCTATTTGACCGTAAAAAAGGAGTACTCCGTAGTTTCTCCCAGCAGACAATTGAAAATCTTCCGAGCAACAACATCAGGATAGTTATATATGGAGGTGAAAAGGAACTATTTATTGGTACAGATGATGCCGGAATTATTATCCTGAACACAGCAACAAACGCATTTAGATCGATAAATGCAGCCGGTGATAGTACCACCCGGTTGACATCGAATGTCATAAAATGTCTGCTGTATAAAGAGGGTAAATTGTGGATTGGCACGGGAGGTGGCGGGATCAATATTTGGGATCCAGAAACTGATACGATCACTTACCTGGGCATCGAAGAGGGACTACCAAACGAAGTCATCTATGCATTGATCCCTGACTTTAGAGGCAACGTTTGGTGGAGCAGTAATAGAGGAGTCGGCAAGATCAATTATGATCCCGAAAATGCTCTGGAATCACCACGGATAGAAACTTTCGATCTGGACGATGGATTGCAGGGGCTGGAGTTTAACACCGGTGCCTATTTCCTGGATCATACAGGTACAATCTTCTTTGGTGGGCTAAACGGGATAAATTGGTTTCAACCGGATGATATTAAAACTGATTCGACTTTAATCCGTCCCTTCATTAGAGATTTGGTATTTGAGAAAGGTGAACCGTCGGCGCTCGATTGGAGAAGTAAGAAGACGATTAAACTGACTTCAAAACAGAATAGCTTTTCGGTCTATTACGGAGGTCTGAACTTCAACAAAATGTACACTAATAATTTCCAATACAAGTTGGTCAACTACCACAAAGATTGGATAATTGCCGGTTCCCGGGATGTGGCCGAGTTTTCGAGATTATCACCCGGGTCGTATCAGTTTCAGGTTAAGGTAGCTAATAATGATGGTGTTTGGAATCCCAACCCTGCTACATTAGATATCAATGTGGTCCCAGCTTTTTGGCAGACCACTATCTTTAAGATCCTTGTCATTGGCGCTATCCTGGGCCTTTTCTATTTTCTTTATCTTTGGCGGATACGTCAGATCCGGAAGACGGAGAAGATAAAGCAAAAGCTCCTCGACCTAGAACTGAGGATGCTCAGGGCGCAAATGAACCCCCATTTCATGTTCAACTCATTGAACACCATTAAGGGTTATATTCTAAAGAGTGGCCCACATGAAGCAGCTCAGTATTTATCCAATTTCGCTCACTTGATACGTCTTATTCTGCAAAACTCTCGTCAGAAGCTGATACCATTGAGAGATGAGCTGGATGCTCTTAAGCTTTATATCGAACTGGAAAAACTTCGCTTTAAGAAGAAGTTTGAGTATCAATTCAATATTGAAGCTTCGATGGAAGTCGACGAGGTAATGATCCCTCCCCTGATCTTTCAGCCTTTTGTAGAAAATGCCATATGGCATGGCTTGCTTCACAAAGACAGTCAGGGTAAACTGAGTCTCACGGTTCGCTCAATAAGGGAAGGTGTGGAATGCATCATTGACGACAACGGAGTGGGTCGAATCAAAGCTGAAGCCATGAAGTCTAGAAATGTAGTAAAGCACAAATCCCTGGGTTTGGGAATTACGCAAGACCGGATTGATGTACACAATCAACTAGACGACCTGGAGATAAAATCGGAGATCATCGACAAATATGACCCCCAGGGAAATCCTGCTGGAACACAGATTCGAATTTTCTTTCCCACAAAGGGGAGTACGAAGCAAATAAATCAAATGCATGAAGACTATACTGGTTGACGACGAGGAAAATAGTTTGGATATACTCGAAATTGAGCTGAAAGAGTATTGTCCACAAGTGGAAATTGTGGCTAAGTGTAAATCCGGCCAGGAAGCAATTGCCGCGGTACATGAATTTAATCCTGACGTGGTCTTCCTTGATATTGAAATGCCCCAGATGAATGGCTTTGAAGTACTAAAAAACCTTGAGGACCAAGAGTTTGATGTAATTTTTGTGACAGCATATGATCAATTTGCCCTCAAAGCCTTCGAATTCAGTGCAGTAGATTATTTACTAAAGCCCATTGTAAAAGAAAGACTGATTGCTGCCGTGGAGAAAGTGTCAAGTCTGGCAGAGACTTCGATTTCAGCTGAGCAATTGAATATGCTGATGACCAATTTCCAGAGCTATTGGCAGTCGCAGCCAAGAGTGGCACTTCCAACCAGTGAGGGACTGGAGTTTGTCTCGGTCGATCAAATCATTTATGCTCAATCTGAAAGTAATTATTGCTGGGTATTTTTTGATGATGGGAATAAAATCTTCCTTTCTAAAACACTGAAGGATCTCGAAGGTCTTCTGGCAAAGCATGGATTTATCAGAATTCATCAATCTTATTTAATCAATGCTGATTTCATCAAGCGATATGTCCGTGGCCAGGGAGGCTACATTATTTTATCCAATGGAGCTAAGGTTCCCGTGTCCAGGAGTAAGAAGGAAGTAATTCTGAATCTGGGTCGTTGGTGACTTTACCAAATTCTAAATGAAACCTACAGAATACTAAATGGCACGAATGAAAGACTGAGGATTACTTTATCTTTTGGAGTAATTGAACACTCAAGTCATTTTTAACCTTGAGGCCATCGAATTAAGTTTCAACCCCTGACTGGTGGCCCCAAAAAACACCCAGGTCCCTGGGGAGATGTTTAGAAAAATGCATCTCCTCAGGCTCCTAATTTTCACGAAATAGAGAGAATAACCGACTAGCTACTTGCTGTTCAATGTTTGTGGTGTGGTGACTTTTCATAGTGTTCACGAAGCAGATCCCGACCAAAATCACCATTGAAGTCACGCCACACGCTGTGAATATGATTTGCGTTATTTTGAACGTTATCAAATTCTATGAGAAAGGTTGGACCCTGGACCCGGTAGTAGTGTCCAGTACCCTTCTCTTTGGCTCCAGCCCATGCAAAGTAGACCATATCCCAGCCAGCAGCTTCCAGTTTACTCTTTCTGAGCATTGCCAGATCTGCCGGCATAAGATCTATATACTCCTGCACAAGGGCTTGCAGAATCCTCCTGCTTGGACCAGACATTTCTTCATATGGTATACCTTCATTATCCAGCGCCTCCACTTCCGACTTCTTTACGGTCAGAATCTCTGCCGGAGCCACATCATGGTAGATCGCTTTACCCATCTGGTCTTCGCTCAGGCTGTGGAGTAGATCAAAAGCTAAATCCTCCTCCTTTGCCAACACCCGAAGTCCCTTCTTTTCACCAACTCTGACTTCAGCCGGATTTGTACCCAGGAAGGTGGGCGTGGTGGCGATCTTACTGTCGACCATAGTGAAGCTGAGCGACAAATGATGCCCTTCAAACCGCCATCCCCAGGTGCCTTGTTCCGCAGGGACACCAAATATCATTAAGTAATATTCCTCTACATCCCGGCGATCTGAGCCGCCCTCCAGGATCTTCAAAATGGCCTCCAATGAAATGATCTGTTCAGTTTTCCAGTAGCCCTCTGCGCTCAGACTGCTTCGCAATAGATCATGCACGAGCATATCCTGGGTAGTTGAAAGTTCTTTCAATGACAGGCCACGGCGAGGCACATCGGCAGGAGGCAAATATTCAAAGCTGGTTCGATTTTGATCAGCAAATTCGAATACACCCTTCTCTTTCTGATCTGAACTCAGTGATGCCACATAGGCATTAGCCTTATCAATCATAGGATGGGCCTTGGACGCAACGATTGCACTGTAAGCTCCAGCGAGGATAAGCGTTGAGATCAGACTAAGGAAAAGAATTTTTGTTTTCATGGTCGAAGTTTTACTGGGAGAATGATGAAGTTACAAAGCATTATTAAACAATGAGACAACTCTTTAGGAATCGCTGAAGTTATTCGAGTGAAAGAAAACCCTGTTCTCTCAGCCAATCTGTGCATAAAGTTGGCCAGTTCTCTACTGCACCTCTCCCCTTTCCAAAAGAGAAACCATGGCCTCCCTGAGCGTATATGTGCAAAGCAGCAGGAACACCATTAGCTAAAAGAGCCTGGTAAAACAAAATGCTATTGGCTGGTACCACTCCCCGATCGTCACTTGCGTGAATCAAAAGGGTAGGTGGAGTTAAGGAAGTGACCTGTTTCTCCGTCGAATATAGATCCAACATTTGCTGGGGTGGATTTTCACCAAGCAGATTCCTTCGTGAACCCATATGAGCCCAGGACGAATCCATAGTGATCACTGGATACATCAGAATAGCGAAATCTGGTCGAGAACTTGTTGTATCGTCAACAGCGTTCTTTAGCGAATGGTCGAACATGGTTGCGGCAGACGATGCCAAATGTCCACCCGCAGAAAATCCCATAATTCCTATCTTATCTTCACTGACCTGCCATTCTCCGGCACGAGCACGAACCAGCCTGATCGCTCGTTGTGCGTCCATCAAAGCCACAGTGCTGCGACAAGAGTCCTTCTCCCAATGAGGTAGCCGATATCTTAAGACGAAAGCAGTAAGCCCTTGTTCATTGAACCACTTTGCAATCCTTGTTCCTTCCCAGTCCCACGCCTGCACAACATAGCCTCCTCCAGGACAAATAATTATTCCTGTTTTATAAGGGCTGGGTGTCGCTGGTAAGAAGACATGAAGTTCGGGGCTGTGCACTTTCGATATTCTCCTGCCAATAAGGGAATCGTAAGTAGTTTCAACCTCGAGAGCATTGGAACATGGGATGTCATCATTATATAATGGAATCACCAGGTCTTGCGAGATAGCACCAGTTGTGCATATCATCATTCCTACTACAACCACCCCAAATAGATTAGCGACTTTTAGCATAGCATTATTTTATTGCCTCGGCCCAGTTAGCTGCATACCAGAGTGCAGCATCAGGCTTTTCTGACCATTTACGAATCTGTTCCATTTCAGTATCGAATTGGAAAGAATCCAGGTTGAGCATTTCCTCGATTCCGGACCTGGCTCCCTCTAGAATACCAATCAGATTATCTGCATAATCCATGAAATGTGACTCGGACCTCGCACCTCCGAATAAGACAAAGTCGGCCTTGAAATCCCGGAAGCCTGCCTGATGCAGATGAGTTACCAACTTTCGTCCGATATAGGGATCATTACCCAGAACCACATAAACCTGGCTGTAAGCAGCCCAAAGTCGGTCAAAAGCCTGACATGGTGGTGCGATTCGAAAATTAGCATGATCATCATCCACCAGAATGATCTTACCCCCAGGTGCCATGGCTTTCCAGGCTTGCCGAAGAGCGCGTATGGGATCGCTGATATGTTCTAGTAGGAATCGCATAAAGATCAGATCAAATTCTCCCCATTCTTCTTTGAGCAGAGGCAAATCATAAGCATCTCCCATGCGAAATTGGACCAGGTCCGTTTCCCCAGCCTCGAAAGCAAACTCCATGGCGCGCTTGATCTGATCTGATTCCCTTTCCACTGCAACTACCTCAGCCCTGGGAGCTCTCTTGGCCAGCATCCTGCTAAATAACCCCAAACCGCTTCCAATATCAAGGATTCGTCTGGACTCCGTTACATCGATCTTCTCTATACACCTTTCATTGAGCAACCGATTCAACACGGCTAATCTGTCTTGCTCTTCTCTATGGGTACCGTGAATGTATTTACTACTCATAAATAGCCTGTTCAAATTCATTGCAACAAAGAGCAGTGTCAAAATTCAATTTGGAAAATGTTGGATTTTATACTTTGTTAAGCAAAATCTTCTTCCATGAAAATAAAATTAATAACAAGTATTCTTCTGATGGTCTTAAATGCTCAGATGTCCCTGGCCCAAAATATCCTGCCGGGCATCCTGCCCGAGCGGGAGCGTGCCGAACTTGTAGATCAGATTCTTGAAGACCGGATCGATAATCTCTTGCCTGAGTTGATGCGCCGTTCGGGTATAGATATGTGGATACTCATATCAAGAGAATACAACGAGGATCCCGTCATGCGGACTATGCTACCAAGTACCTGGCTTAATGCCCGCCGTCGAACGATTATGCTTTTTTATGATCGTGGTCCGGAAGAGGGCATTGAAAAACTTGCTATTGCGCGATATGCCGTCGGCCGCCTTCTCCAGGGCTCATGGGATATTGATGTGTATCCTGATCAATGGGAGGCTTTGGTAAATGCCATTACGGCGCGAAACCCCAAAAAGATCGCGTTGAATATCTCCGATGATTTTGGTTTGGCGGATGGGCTGGTACACACAGAATATGCAGCATTTCATAAAAAACTACCTGAGGAGTACCATACAAGAATCGAATCAGCCGAAAACCTGGCAATCGCCTGGTTGGAAACCAGGACCACTAAAGAATTGGAGATCTATCCAATGATCTGCCGGCTTGGGCATACCATTTTGCAAGAGGGCCTTTCCGAAAAAGTGATTCATCCGGGAATAACTACTACCGATGATGTGGTTTGGTACTTACGCCAAAGAGTGACCGATCTGGGATTAGACACCTGGTTTCATCCTACTGTTTCTATTCAAAGATATGATCCGGAGAACTTCGATCATCTCCGTACTTTTTCCAAACGACCAGATCAACGAATCATTCAATTTGGTGACCTTCTCCATGTAGATTTTGGGATTACTTACTTGAGATTGAACACCGATCAACAGCAACATTTCTACGTATTACACCCGGATGAAAGTGAGGTTCCCGCATCATTACGAAAGGCGTTTGAGAAAGGGAACAGATTGCAGGACATCCTTATAGAACAATTTGAGATTGGTAAATCAGGTAACAAGATTCTCAAAGATGCATTGGATCAGGCTGCATCTGAAGGCATCATGGCATCAATTTACACTCATCCGATCGGATCACACGGTCATGCGGCCGGACCTACTATAGGAATGTGGGATCAACAGGATGGGGTGAAAGGCACCGGGGATTATCCACTGTATTTCAACACGACCTATTCAATTGAGCTCAATGCGGCTTCGGAAATCTCAGATTGGGGCAAGATTGTTAGGATCATGCTGGAAGAGAACGGCTACTTCGACGAGAACGGATTTCATTGGCTCGACGATAGACAAACAGAGATACTCACTATACCTAGGACAAAGAATTGATTGCGAAAATGTGTTATAAGAAAGTTGGGACCGGAGAAGTGTCAACTTTATTTGACGCCTACTCAGCTTTAAAATTTGCTTGTTCGGCCTGGCTCAATAAAATAATTGATTCAAAACCCGATTCTATGATAGACCTTCCCTGGTAACCTACAATCAACACATTATAATAATTTATAATGTGTTATATTAGATTCCTCCATTGAACTAAATGCATTAATACATTTGAGCTTTTCACCTCAAAAAAAATTTGATTATGTCAAGATCTAGTACACTGATTATTACCACTCTACTATTTATCGGTACGATTTTCTGGATGGGGAGTTCCGGAGGGGCGGGAGCCGTCCAGTCTGCAGACCGGACCGGTAGCCCTGTTTCTCAAGGATTTTGCAGCCAATGCCACAATGGAGGTTCCTTTGGCACTGATGTCCAGGTATTCCTGACTGATGTGAATGGAGACACCATTTCTGAATATGTCCCAGAAGCCGCTTATACGCTAAAGGTCACTGTTATTGGCGAAGGAGCGGCACGTTTTGGTTTTCAGAGCGTCGCACTCGATGCCAGCGAAGGAGCTACTGGTGCTTATGGAGCAGCTGCGGATGGATCTCAGGTAAGTTCGGTAGGTGGCAGGGATTACTTTGAACATAGCGCTCCTTCCACCTCTGGTGAATGGGAAATTGAATGGACTGCTCCATCGAGCGGAAC
>JAHELJ010000049.1 GCA_024644235.1 Lewinellaceae bacterium | reverse complement strand
TATCCTATGCAGAGATTGGATTACACATAGATCTTTCGGTCACTGCAGTTAAAGAAAGAATCAAAAAGTTGAAAAATGAAGAGGTGATAAAGGGTAATGTCTACCTCTTAGATCCCAAGAAGCTCGGTCTGGAAGTGTGTGCTTTTGTGCAGGTACTAATGCCGGTTCCGGGTGAAGAAGCAAATTTCGTCAAGGAAATCAGGAAAGTTCCGGAAGTGCAAGAATGTCACTCCATCACGGGAGAATACTCGTACCTGCTCAAGGTGCGAGTTCAAAACACAAATCAACTAGAACAGATCATGTCTGAAAAAATCACCAGTATCAAAGGGGTGGTCCGAACAAGTAGCATCATCGCCCTAACCACGTTCAAGGAAATAACACAAGTCACGATCAATTAATAACTATGAAATTACTGATACGATCAGGGATACTCTCGATTTTGATATTTGCCTCTCATTTGATTCTTGATGCTCAGACCACGCCCGAGCAAGTCATAGAGGATATCCATCAGTTAGATGACTTGATGCGGCATCGGCATGTCAACCCCTTTTGGAAGTCTTCCCCGGAGGCACTGCAGCGGGCTGTTGATAGTGCCATCGACGCGATTAATGCCAGACAAAAATGTGATCAAGGTTGTTTCGTAGAGCTTCTGAAAATTGTCGCTGTGCTACAAGATGGACACTCGTCGATAGCGGGTACTTCACGGTATCAGCAGTTTGGCTACTTACCTGTTTCGGTGAAATGGTTTGATGGAGAACTGAGAATCGTCAGAACTGCCGAGAAATACAAAGAATCCCTTGGTTATCGTATAGACAAGATTGATGCAGTTCCAGTGGAGAAAGTACTGGCTGAATTAAGAAATGTGGTGCCCCATGCGAACCAGTCAAGGTTCCACAAGTTTGTGGGAGCCTACTTGCATCTTCCGGGTCTGCTATATGGTTTAGGTATTTCCAACAGCCCGGTGAAGACTACCTTTTCTCTGGTAGATGGAAGGGGTAATGACTTCAGCTTAGAGATGTACGATATGCCTCCGGCTGAGGAAGACACTACCACTTTTGTTTCATGGATGGATCAGCAGAAGCAGCTAGCTCTTTTTCAAAGGGACGAAGAAAGCTACTATTGGTACGACTATAATCAGAAGCACAACTTACTGTATTTCAAGTACAATCGGGTGGGAAGCATGAAGACCAATCCTGCCTCTGCATTTGCGCAGGAGTTATGGTCTGTAGTTGATTCGGTCGAAGTAGAAAAGTTTGTTCTGGATTTAAGAAACAATGGAGGAGGAAGTTTTCCATATTGTCTTCCCTTTCTACAAGGAATTCTTGACCGGCTGGATATCAATCGGTGGGGGAGGCTCTTTGTCATAACCGGATATGATACCTTCTCGGCAGCCATCACATTATTGAATCAGTTGGAATTGCGTTCCCAGGCAATCGTTATCGGTGAGACTCCTTGCGATCATCCTGCCAGTCCCGGAGACGCAGAATCATATGTTTTAGATAACACCGGGATCAAAATCAATCTGTCCTCATTGTACCATCCAACCATTTTTCCCCAAGATGGCAGGGTAAAATTTCAGTTGGATAAAGAAATACCACTTCGATGGGATGAATACAAACGAGGAGTGGATCCTTGTTTAGAGTACATCAAAAGCTTTCGCGGCACTCAAAAGACAGTTGCGGATGTCAGGACTTATCAAGAATTGCAAGGGGTCTTTGAGTATTCTCCAACTCGGCACTTAAGAATTGTAGAGCACAATAATGAGCTATGGGTGGAAATCTCTCATGGTCTCAGCTCACCACTGTACATTAGTAGCGAGCCGATGCAATTTTTAACCGAAATTCCGGATGTCCAGATTGGCTTCAAAAACGATAGCTTACACTTTGTCGCTCCCGATGGAAGCTTGTCAAGTCACGCTCGAATGGACTCATCTTCAGTTGCACCCATTGAGCTTTTTTATTCAAGTCGGCTCGAAGAAGCCAAAAAGGCATATTTAGATCTAAAGCGTGCTTATCCTGACTTTATTGAACTGGAAGATCATCAGATGAGTTTCCTGGCTACCCTTACTTACTTTGACCTGCGAAAATATCCTGATGTAGATTCCACAAAAATAGCCCTGAATATCCTTAAGGTAGGGATCGAACTTAACAAGGGTAATGCCCCCTTTTGCGAGTTTTCGTTGCAATTCTATCAGTAATCAGGCGATATCTGCCAGTCGCATTCGGGTAGAGAGGACTTCCATACATGAGGTCATCACTATTTTCATTGGAAAAATTTACGGGAATTCAGAATTGTCATTGTCAGGTAAAAAGATGATTTCGCTCATGCGTACCCCCAGTGAAGTCTTTAGCTTTGGGGTTTCAAAATTAGAGTGAAATTATGATAGCTAGAATCTTTCCCATTTTAATGTTGGCATTTGTTGTAATCACAACCTCGTGTAATAACGACGACGAGCCTGACATCACGGCCATCCAAGGCACGATCACGCTGGATAATGCAGACAGCTGGAGTTCTTGGATCGACAGTGGCGAGGTACAAGTGACTTTGTTTCCTGCTTTTAGCTTAAATCCGCCAGCCGGATGGGGCCAGGTGCCCGATGGCTTTTTCGGACCCAATGTACCGGGTGGCATGTTTGCTCTGGGAGCACCATACAATGCCCAGAACCCGGTGGTGCTGGAATATGTCCCTGGACAAAGTACTTATAGTTATGAGATCGAAGTGGAACCCGGCACCTATTCGGCACTTGCAGTGGGGTTCAGGCACAACTTTGTGAACGATGCGTCACTTCGAACGGCAACCCTAGGAGTGCACTGGGAAAATGAGAATCAGGTGAGTCACGGTGTGGAAATCAAAGCAGATATCGGTGGTGGAAATGTCATCTCGATTTTCGACTATCCTGCTCCCGCTGAAATCACCGTAGCCTCCGGAGAACAAAAAGTGATCAATTTCCGGGCTGATTTCAACTTTGTTTTCCAGTGGTATAGGTAATCCGTGGATGTTCGTTCGTGTGCAAAGAAGGACAGCTGTCAGTGCCATCCTCATCTTATTACTAAGCTCTGTAGCAGCTTATAACCAGGATCTTCAGACTAGTTTTGATTCCGGGGGTTCACTCCTGGGCCGGATCTGGGATTCCGGAAGCGGAGAAGCAGTTGCCGGAGCAAACGTTTATGTTCCGCAGCTAGATATCGGTACCAGTACGGATTTTGAAGGCAGCTTTCGCTTGCCATTGCTTCCTGCTGGAGAGTATAAACTTGTCATCAGTTTTCTTGGTTACCAATCCCATCAAGATACCATCACCGATAACAAGATTAAGGGGTCTGAATTTTTGGAAATAGGACTGACCCCAACAGCCATCCTCTCAGAGGAGGTGATCGTAACTGCTACTCAGAAGAGGCAGTCAATTGCACTGGCACCCGCAAGTATATCTGTGGTGACGGCGGAAGAACTACAGCAAAGAAATGCCACAACCTTTGACCAGGCTTTCGACGGTGTGTCTGGAGTACAGGTCACACGCTCCAGCGAAGCCAATGTCCAAACTGTCTCGATCAGGGGAGCATCTGAAGTCGCAGGAGGAGGCATCGGTAATAGAATTTTGCTACTTATAGACGGCCGGCCATCGTTAAGTCCGGAGTCAGGAGGAGCTTTATGGAACTTGGTTCCAATGGCAGCAATTGATCGCATTGAAGTAGTCAAAGGAGCCTACTCCTCCCTATATGGGTCGAGTGCTATGGGGGGGGTGATCAATGTCTTGACCAAGAAGCCCAGATTTGGGGAATCGGAGACCACTTTTGATGCACACTATGGCTTTTATCAAAAAGCTCCATCCTATACAGAATATGACCAGTTTAATGACTTTAACTCAATCACGGTCAATCATAGCAGGGGCTTAGAGGACTTTTCCTATCTGATCAATGCGAGCCGAAAAGCGAATGATGGACACAGGGAGAAGTCAGGCTATGAGCTTTACAATTTTTTTGGCAAGGGCTACTGGAAGATAAATAAGAAGCGAAGCATCACGTTTTCAGCCAATGCCAACCTTATCGACAATCATACGCCTGCCACCTGGTTGAGTCCCTCTCGGCCCTACAATGTCGCTCCTCACCGGATGGATGATTTTCAGCACCGAAATGAATACAACGGTGATGTTCTCTACACCAGTATCCCCAATGGCCGGATGAAGTACTCCAGCCGTTTTTACTATTACCAGAATGATTCCCGCTTTACGTTTGACGATGATCCAGGAAACGACAGCACCAATGTCAACATTGGCAAACAATCAGTGGCTAAATCGTCTGTGCGGGCCCAACGATGGGGTAATGTCAATCAATACGATCTGCATTTCGGCAACAATCATTATGTGATCATCGGATCTGATGTGAAATTCGACCATGTCTTGGGTAAGCCGGATACAGTGCTTTATGGTTTGCACAAGGCATTGCAGGTGGGAGCTTATGTTCAGGATGAGGTCAACTTGTCACCTAAGTTGATCGGGACGGTTGGGGTTCGTTACGATCACTATACCATTCTCGACGAATTCTCCGAAGGTACGCTTAGTCCGAAGCTGGCTTTGGTCTATTCAGCAAGTCCCAGCCTGACACTTCGTACTTTGTTTGCCCAGGCCTTTAGAAATCCATCTATAGCAGAGCGCTTTATCAAATTCGAACAGGGAGGAGGATTGAAGTTTATGCCCAATCCGGACCTGAAGGCAGAGAGGCTCGATCTTTCCATTGAACTTGGGATGCTTAAGCGCATAGGGAAAGGCTGGTCTATCGACGCGGCGCTTTATTACAACCATTACCGCAATCTCATTTCCTTTGAGCAAGTGGCCCAAAGTTCGGGTGCACTGGTGTATAGGGTTGTCAACCTAAACCGGGCCGTGATGCAAGGTGGAGAGATCAACGTGCGCTACCAGCAGCCGGATCGATTCAGTGGATACATAAGCTATAATTTTCTGGACGCTCGCGATCGATCTGAGGGCCGGCTCAACGATGCGCTTGCTTATAAATCCAAGCATACTTTGGGATTTGGAGGAGGACTTCGATACCAACAATGGAGGCTTAATATCGATGGAAAAGTCCGATCAAGGATTGAAGAAGTCTTTATTTACCCGGGCAGCGAACCGGATGGTTTTTTTGTTTGGAATGGTCGTTTGAGCTATGAATTCCTGGCAGACAATGATCTCTATCTGGCAGTTTCGAATATTGGCAACACCCAGTACGAAGAGCTGGAGAGATATCGCATGGCTGGTCGCAGCTATTCGTTTGGTGTGAGTCTTTCACTGTGATAGTTATCTTAGATTCTATCTTAAACTTACCCATAATGAGATCTCTATTGCTACTTTCCTTGCTGATTGCTGCAAGCAGTTGCGACAACAAAACTGCAGAAATCGATACCGATGAAATCAAAGAAGACATCATTGCGATAGAAAACGCATTTGCCAATGCGGCGGCCAAACAAGGTGTGAAGGAGGCCTTCCTCGCTTATGCCGCTGACGAAGCCGTCCTGGTTCGGGGAAGCAGGGTCATCAAGGGGAAAGTAGAGATAGGTAATTACTTTGATCAATCGATCCACAGAGACATTTCATTGGATTGGAAACCGGAATTTGTTGAGGTATCTCAAGCTGGAGATATGGCGTATACCTATGGACCTTACACTTACTCTGCCAAGGATACAACTGGGACCGAGGTGAACATCAGTGGTATTTTTCATACGATTTGGAAGAGGCAAGCTGATGGGAGCTGGAAGTTTGTTTATGACTAGTTATGGGGGAGAGTCTTTAATGATTGAAAGACGACATTATCCCATTTGAGTAACACTAAATAGTCAATTAGGCAAATATTCTGCAATTTTTATTACATTACTTCCGATAATTTTGGTTTTTGTCAATGATCCGCTTCATATATTGGTGAAATTGGCAAAGTCGGATTGAGCTTCCCTTCATTCCTAATCTCAAAAATGGACCGTATGAATCCTACTCTCTCTACTATTGTACCATGGTTTCAATTCATTCGGGCTGGGATCTTATCAACTTTACTCTGTCTCAGTCTGGCTGTTGCAGCCCAGGTGTCCGGAGTCGTGACTGATGCCGGAACCGGAGAAACTTTAATTGGAGCCACGGTCATCATTGAAGGTACTACCGTTGGTACAGTTACTGATATTGATGGCCGATACGAACTCAATGCAAACCAGGGCGACGTCCTGGTATTTTCATTTACAGGATACACTAACCAGGAAATCACCGTGACTGATGAAATGGAGATTAACGTCTTGCTGTCACCGGGGGTCCTGGTTGAAGAAGTAGTGGTTACTGGCTACACGACTCAACGAACCCGGGATATCACTGGTGCCGTATCAGTGGTTTCGGTGGATGAAATGAACGACTATTCCGCTTCTAGTTTTACCCAAAAATTGGAGGGCCGGGCCAGCGGACTCAATATTTCCACTTCTGGAGAACCAGGAGAGGGAACTACCGTGCGTATTCGGGGGATCAGTTCTTTCCAGAACAACGATCCGCTTTATATCATTGACGGTGTACCGGTGCAAGACGCTTTCAACACTGGATTCAATCCAAATGATATCGAAAGTATCCAAGTGTTGAAAGATGCTGCTTCTGCTTCTATATATGGAGCCAGAGCGAATAACGGGGTGATCATCGTAACCACCAAAAAAGGAAAAGCGGGGCAGACCAGGATTACCTATGATGGCTACGTGGGGACAGCTACTCCTGCACATAACATGGACTACATGATTACAAATCCGGTGGACTATTCCAACTATGTTTGGGACAGGCATGAGAACGCCGGACTGGATATTGACGGAGCCAATCCATATTCAGTAGGAAGAGGAGTTATACCTCCATACATTTTTCCATTCCCTGGGGATAATGTAAACGAGGCTGATTATTCGTTCCCAGATAATATTATCATCAGGACGAATCCAAACGGAACCAACTGGTTTGACGAAGTCTTCGATGCCGGGTTGGTTACCGAACACAATGTCGGTGTGAGTGGTGGTACCGAAAACAACTCGTTCTATTTCTCTGGTAGCTATCTGAATCAAGAGGGAGCGATGATCCACAACAATTTCGAACGATTTTCTTTGAGAGCTAATTCCACGTTCAATTTGGGTCCGGTGACCATCGGTGAGAACTTCAGTATCGCCAGATCCCAAAGAGTTGGTCAGGACGGATTTTCTGGTGGAAATCAGGATGAGCAAGGTATTATGACTTATCTCACTTTGATTCATCCGCTTATTCCTGTCCACGATGTAAGTGGTGAGAATGCCGGCGGTGCAAAAGCGAGTGGTCTTACCGGTACCAATCCGGTTTATGCTAATTTACGGAACAAGGATAACGGAAGCACTTCCTACCGTATCTTAGGAAATGCCTATCTGGAATGGGAGATCATCTCCGGGTTGAAGGCGAAAACCAGTTTCGGTGTGGATTACTTCAACAATTTCTTCCAGGGGTTCAGTTTTCCTTCGTATGAAGCACGGCAACCGAATACCACCAATGGCTTTAGTGAAAGCTGGCAGAATGGATATAACTGGACCTGGACCAATACCCTTGCTTACAATAATAGATTCGCGGATCGTCATAGTGTACAAGCCTTGGTCGGCTACGAGTCTATCAAGAACAACTTCCGGCAGCTCAATGGAAGCATCAATAACTACTTCACCCAGGACATCAATGCCTGGTATGTAAATGGTGGTTTGGCCGATCCCGATACCAGGGGGGTAAATAGTTTCGGAGGTTTTAGCTCGCTGGTTTCCGCTTTTGGAAAGATTGATTACGCGTTTGATGACAAGTATATCGTGAGTGCTACCCTGCGCCGCGATGGTTCGTCGAACTTTGGTGACGAGAAATACGGATTTTTTCCCGCCTTCAGTGTGGGATGGCGAATAGGAGCGGAATCCTTCCTGCAGAATCTTACCTGGTTGGATGATCTGAAATTGCGATTTGGCTGGGGCAAGACAGGTAACCAATCGATTCCTGCAGGGAACCCGTTTGATCGATTTGGAGGAGGGCTGGCATCGACATTCTATGATATCAATGCTACCAGTAATTCGGCAGTGACTGGATTTGCTTTGGTGAATCGAGGAAACCGAAATACTAAATGGGAGGAGAATATTTCTACCAACATTGGTCTGGATGCGTCGATATTGAACGGCAAGTTGAATTTTGTGATCGATGTTTACAGCCGTGAGGTGGATGGCCTTTTATTCCCCGCTGCTCTGCCTGGAACTGCTGGCACAGCCGCTCCAGCTTTCGTAAACATCGCTTCGATGAAGAATGAAGGAGTGGATATTGGAATCGATTGGAACGACAATGTCAGTGCCAATTTTGGTTATAACGTAGGAGTCACTTTTACCCGCTACCAAAATGAGGTATTAGATATCGATGGCAGTTCAACTACGTTCTTCCCGGGTGGATTTGATAGCCGGATTGGAATCGTCAATTTTAACCAGGTGGGAGAACCAATTTCATCCTTTTATGGATGGACAGCTGATGGGTTTTTCCAGAGTCAGGCCGAAGTGGATGCTCACGCTGATCAGCAAGGAAAGGCAATTGGAAGGATCCGTTTCGCAGACTTGGATGGGGATGGAGTCATTAATGATAATGATAAGGGAACGATCGGTAATCCCCACCCCGACTTTACACTAGGCCTCAATCTTGGCTTCGACATTAAGCAATTTGACGTGTCCATCTTCTTATTTAGCTCGATCGGTAACGAAGTGTTTAATTATCAGAAATTATTTGACGTATTTAGTTTCTTCAATTCCAATGTTCGTAAAGAAGTGGTGACTGGTTCCTGGACACCCAATAATCCGGATGCTAAGTTTCCAATCAATGATTTGAATGACATCTTTAGTATATCGCCAAGCACATTCTACGTGGAGGATGCATCTTATCTGAGAGCTAAGAACATTCAGGTAGGATATACCTTTCCCCAGACCTTGGTGGGAGATATATTCTCGAGACTACGAGTATACGTACAAGCTCAGAACTTATTCACGGTGACAGATTACTCAGGCTTAGATCCAGCTCCGTCAAATTTCGGACAGAGTGGTTTGAATGGCGACCTTTGGAATGGTTATGATTTTGGAAACTACCCAGCAGAAAGGAAGTTTCTGTTTGGTGTAAATGTTGGCTTTTAAAATTTGAATTCAATGAATACCATTATAAAAATGAAGAGGAACTTGATCATCCTTGTATTGGCCGCTCTGATCGGTGTTTTTTGGTATGCCTGTTCCGAAGATTTTCTTGATGCACCTGCACAAGCCTCGCTCGACGAGGGCACCTTAGCGAATCAGGCCGGGGTCGAGGCAGCACTGATTTCTGCCTATTCCATGTTAGATGGGTGGAACAACGACTGGGGAACTTTTAACCCTCCATGGGCCACTGCCGGAAGCAACTGGATCTGGGGTAGTGTGACCAGTGATGATGCATACAAGGGATCTGACCCTGGCGATCAGCAGGAGATTCAGATCATTGAGCTGTTTGAGTGGGCTCCAGGCAATGAATATTTCAACATCAAATTCCAGGCACTGTATGAAGGTATTGCCCGGGCCAATGCTGCGGTGAAATTAATGGGTAATGCTGAAAATATCACCGGACCGGAAAGGATAGAAGGGGAGGTACGATTCTTGAGGGCCCACTTTCACTTCGATGCATGGAAAATATGGGGTGATGTGCCATACTATACAGAACTCGATGAAGATTTCCGGAAACCCAGGGAGAATCCCATCCAGAAGATTATTGACGACTTTCAGTATGGAGTAACCAACTTGCCGGTTGTGGCTCCCAATAAAGGCCGGGCTACCAAGGGTGCGGCACAGGCCTATCTCGGCAAAGTATTGCTGTACACCAAGGATTTCAGCGGGGCAAAGGCACAGTTTGATGCGGTAGTGAATAGTGGAACCTATTCTCTGCAGGACTGTTTCCACGATATTTTCACTACGGAAGGTGAGAGCGGTGGCGGTCATATATTCTCCATTCAGGCATCGGTAAATGATGGAACCGGAGGTGGCGAAAATGGCTTGTTTGCTGATCGACTTAACCATCCTCATGGAGGTAGTCCGTTTGGTTGCTGTGGTTTTCATCAAGCCTCACATAACTTGGTGAATGCACATAAAGTTGATGCGAATGGTTTGCCCTTCCTGGATAAAAGCTATAACAATGCGGATGTAACCGTTGATGACGTAGTAGATCCGAGACTGGATTGGACAGTAGGACGGGACGATGTGCCTTTCCTGGATTGGGGTGTACACGCACCAGCATGGATAAGAAACCGGTCATGGGCAGGTCCTTTTAGTCATAAAAAGTTCATTCATAAGATTGGGGAGATCAGTTCGGTGGGATGGTCGAATAGACAGCTTAGTCCGGTGAATATTCCTGTCATCAGATACGCTGACGTTCTTCTGATGCTGGCAGAGTGCGAAGTAGAAGTCGGTAGTTTGGAAAGGGCCCGTGAATTGGTAAATATGATTCGAACTAGAGCAGGTAATTGCGCACAAGGTGCTGATGGCGGTGCTGCTCCGATCGATGATCCGGGCATCACTTGGGCTACTTACGGCGTAGGAACCTATGACAATCCCTGGACCGATCAAGCCACTGCACGGGAAGCGGTTCGTTTTGAACGAAGAATAGAACTAGCCCATGAAGGGCATCGCTTCTTCGACTTGCGACGCTGGGGTATTGCTGCGGATGTGATCAATAATGATTATCTGCCAATAGAGAAAACCAAACGCAACTATCTGATCCCTTCAAATGGATATCAATCCAAGCATGATTTGTTCCCGTTGCCGTCGGTGCAGATCGAATTGAGCAAAGTGGAAGGCACGCCAATGTTGGAGCAGAATCAAGGATACTAGATGCCTGAATAACAGTTGGGGATCGTGGTAATCCTCATTTTCAAACAGGAAATAAGAAGCAGTCAAACTGCTTCTTATTTTTTTGTCAACTTTGGAATTCGAACAAACCGAATATGATTTTCCGCGTATTACCGATTTTCCTAACAGTGTATTTGATCATCCTAGGATGTGATAACTCGCAAGTGAATGAGAATTCTCAGGCAGGTGGTGCCTCGAAAGCTCTTTTCGTTTCTATGGATCAGCACCAGACGGGAGTAGATTTCATAAATCAGGTCGACGAAGGAAATGAATTCAATGTACTCACTTATCGAAATTTTTACAATGGGGGAGGAGTAGCCATCGGTGATGTGAACAATGATGGCCTTCCCGATCTGTACTTTACGGCAAACATGCAATCAAATAGACTTTATCTCAACAGAGGCAACTGGCAGTTTGAAGATGTAACCGAGAACTCTGGTGCCGGGGGCAATCAAGGCTGGAGCACGGGAGTAAGCATAGCTGACGTTAATGGTGATGGTTGGCTGGATATATATGTCTGCCACTCTGGTGATATTGCCGGCGATAATAAAAGGAATGAGTTGTTCATTAATTCAGCGCAATTGGATGAACAAGGTATTCCGGCGTTTGAAGAGAAAGGCGTGCAGTACAATCTCGCTGATGAGGGCTTCACAACTCATGCCTCCTTTTTTGATTACGACCTGGACGGAGATCTCGACTGTTATATCCTGAACAATTCCTTTAAAGATCCCGAGAAAATCGATTTAAACATTTCTACCCGCACCGATCATGATGAAATGGGGGGAGACAAGCTGCTAAGGAACGATGGAGACCGGTTTTCGGACGTCACCCTTGAGGCTGGGATATATAATAGTATGATCGGATTTGGACTTGGTGTGTCTGTCAGTGATTTGAATGGTGATATGCTTCCGGATATTTATATCAGCAATGATTTTTGGGAACGCGATTACCTCTACATCAATCTCGGAGATGGCACCTTCTCAGAGGAACTGACCGATCGTATCAGCGTATGCTCAGTGTCAAGTATGGGATCCGACATAGCGGATCTCAACAATGACGGTAGTTATGAGATTTTCACCACCGATATGTTGGCAGCAGATAATTACCGCCTAAAAGCTATGACGGTTTTCGATCCTTACCACCTGGAAGATTTGAAATACCGATCCAGCTTCCACTATCAGATCCTTCAGAATAGCCTGCAAATGAATGATGGGAATGCAAATTTTCAGGAGATCGCTCATTATGCCGGTACTGCAGCCACGGATTGGAGTTGGGGTGCTCTGATTTTCGACTTTGACAATGATGGCTGGAAGGACATTTTCGTTTCCAACGGGATCTACAAAGACATCATGTATCTCGATTTCACCAACTTCCTTAATGACGAAGAAGAGGTGCGAAAAATCGTAGAAGAAAAGGGAGCTTTCGATTGGCGTGATTTCTCTGAGCATATGCCTTCCAATCCTCTATCAAATTTTGGATTTCTTAACAATACCGATTTGACTTTTCACAATGCCACTAGTGAGTTGGGGTTGGCCGAACCCCAGTTTAGCAACGGAAGCAGCTACGCCGACCTGGATCAAGATGGTGATCTGGATATGGTGTTAAATAATCTCAATATGCCAGCCGTGTTGTACAGAAACATGTCACGGGAGAATGGTGGTGCGAATTATTTATCGGTCAAGTTGATCGGAAGCGATAAAAATAGAGACGGTATCGGAGCTGAAGTCAGGGTGGAGACCGGAGATCAGGTTCAGGTGCAACAGCATTACCTTTCCCGTGGCTTTCAGAGTTCGGTAGCTCCGGGCTTGACTTTTGGACTTGGTGCAGCCACAAACATTGATCGATTAACTGTGATCTGGCCGGACAAACGGATGCAAGTACTCAATAGGGCGAGCGCAAATCAGCTGATAACCATTGAATATAGCAGTGCCGATCAGGTGTTCGAACCAATGCAGACTCAGTCACTCCCCCTATACCATGATATTACGGACGAAGTTTTTCAACGCAGTCACTTCCACACAGAGAACCGCTACAATGATTTTGATCATGAACCTTTACTACCGAGAATGTTGTCGACGGAAGGTCCCGATATCGTTGTAGGTGATGTGAATGGCGATGGGAAGGATGATCTGCTTTTACTTGGTGCCGCCGATGATCCGGATAAACTCTTTATTCAGCAGAGTGACGGGACCTTCAATCTATCGCAACGAGCACTGTTTGAGGCCGATCAAGCTATGGAGAGTACTTGCGGAGCATTCTTTGATGCCGATGGCGACGGGGATCAGGATCTGTTGATTGGTGCTGGAGGGAACGAGTATCAGAAAGGAGTACAGAACTTTCTGCTAAGATATTACGAGAATGACGGCCATGGTGGCCTAGCTCGAGCACTCGAGAATACCCCTCCGGCAGCCGGTGATTTTTCTTGCATCCTTCCCAATGACCTGGATAAGGATGGTGATATCGATTTATTCATTGGAGGCAGATGTGTGCCGGGAAACTACGGCCTCGCACCGCGAAGCTTCCTGCTGCGGAATGAGGGAAATAACCAGTGGACGGATATCATTCCGCAAGATCGAGGCAGCTTCGGCATGGTGACAGACGGTGCTTGGTGTGATGTCGATAGTGATGGTCTTGACGACCTTGTTATTGTTGGGGAGTGGATGCCCATCATTGTATTCCGGAATGATGGCAGAGGAATTTCCCAACCGGAGATCATACGCGGTTCGCTGGGTTGGTGGAATGCAATCGAAGTGTGCGATTTGGACCAGGATGGTGATCAGGACTTTGTAGTTGGCAATTGGGGACTAAATACAAAATTCAAAGCCTCGCCATCCCGGCCTCTCACCATGTATGTAAAAGATTTCGATGATAATCAGAAAACCGAATTCATCATCAATTGGTACCCTCCTCTTGATGACCAAGCTTACCCATTTGCCTCCAAAATGGAGGTGGTGGAGCAGTTGCCACAACTCAAAAAGTCTATTTTGAGATTTGAAGATTATGCGCACAAAACTTACCAGTCCTTGTTCACTGCTGAGGAACAAGCGGGAGCGCTCACCTACGCAGTGGACAATCTGCACAGTTCCATAGTATGGAACGAGGGGGAAACTTATCGCTTGGAAGCTTTGCCGTGGCAGGCTCAGTTATTCCCGGCTTTTGCGATTCTTGCAGAGGATCTAAATGAAGATCAGTCACCTGATATCTGGCTGGCTGGAAATTTCTATGGATTGAAACCCCAGGTTGGCCGCCATGATTCTGGAAGAGGTGTACTACTTCTTGGCGATGGCAAAGGGCAATTCAGCCCCTTCGGCTCACCTGGAATCGATGGCAAAGGAGAAGTACGGGATGTCAAATTGATTGACGTACACGGCAGATCGATGGTTGCTGTTGCTAAGAACAACGGTCCGCTTCAAATATATTCCAACCAGGAACTGTATTAATTCTCTTCTTCAAGGGAGGCGAGAAAATAAAGCAAATCCCGCAATTCATCACGATGCAAGGATGCTGTCAAGCTTGCTGGCATTAGTGACACCTCACTTACGTCCATGGTTTCCAGATCGACATCAGGAATTGATATGAGTTCATTGTTTGCCATTCGGATCATGGTTACTTGGTCGCCTTTTCGATGCAGTGTGCCGCTAATCACACTACCATCTTTCCTGGTTGCTATAACTGTCTCATACCCTTGTTTGATATCTGTGTTTGGGTTGATCAGAGATTCCAGAATCGAACCTGGTGTCATGTAGCTTCCAACGGTAGTCAAATCAGGTCCCAATAATCCGCCAATCCCATTGATTTGATGGCAAGTTGCACAGAGAAGCTGCGGCCGACGATAAATCTGACTGCCATAATACCTATTGCCGTTTGTCAGAGCGTCCTCAATTAACAAGGTCTTTTCCTCAGTGCTAAGCTGTACTCCCACCGGGGCTAATTCACCTGCTTCTCGTATAGCAGATTCCAGATCCGCCAGATTTAGTCCGGATGTTTGAGTAACCCGGAGACCAATGCTGGCGACAGCTTCGGGTATCTTTTTGTTTTTGAGGACTTCGGCCAGAATTGCGGGCCCTTTTTCCTGATTCCGATAGGTGCGAAAAAGTAGTTCGGCATCGTCATCGTCCAGACTTGAAGAGAGTAACTTCATCACTGCTCCGCTGGCCTGGCTCGCGTCAGATTCCGCCCACACCGCTGCAGCCGTACTTCGCACCGGTAATTCTTTTGCACTACGGGCTAAGTTCTCGACCCACCTCAAACGATCCATTTTTACCAATGCCCGCCCGGCGGTCAAACGTACATTCTGGTCCTTTTGAAAGTCTTGTGCTAGGCTTTGTAATTGAGGTAAGTATTCCACAGCTTTCCAGCGACCCGCCAGTTGTGCAGCAATAATCTGTAGCATTATACTGTCTGATTGCAATAGATCCGCTATCAAACTTTTATCGGAAGGAACGGCAACATTGGATGCTGGTGCCCTTGCTATAGACCTGAGCAAATCATCATCTTGAGTACGTCTTACATGATTGAGCACTATGTCCAGGGCATCGCTGTCACCCAGTCGAGCCAATAATCTAAGTGCTTCAGCTTGAAGATCATGGGCTAGGTCAGGGTCATTGATTCTTTGTTTCAGCAGTGGCACTACATCTGAGTTTCCACAGGCTAACAATGCATATACTTCATCATTCACGCTTCCACTGAAGATGGGTACTCCTTCTCGAAGAGCTGGAAGCCAATGGTCTTTCATTGCTCGCATAGTGAGCCAAATGGCATAATCCAGGTTATCGTCGACCGGATGTTGCCGGGTTTCCATAACTACTTTGGCGGTTTGAAGGCTGGGAAATTCACGAAGAGCATGAATAGCCTCCAATCTTACTTGTGGATGTTCATCATACACCAGATCACTGAGTTGATCAAGTCGGGCCTCTGTCAATTTCCAGAGTCTAATCATGCGGACTGCGGCAGCGCGCGCTCTAGCATCCTGCGACTTCAGGACAGCTTGATGAAGGTCAGCATCATAATAATTAATGGCAGCGCCCAGCCACAATGCTTCTAGCCGGTCACGTTCGAAGGAGGCTGCTCTCGGATCCAAGGATCTGGCCCACCTATTGAGGGTCGAGGGTTCGCAGCCTCTGGCCACTAATTCCCGGTTCGCTTGCTGGCGGTTGTACGGTTCAGGTGATCGAAGCAGTTCCAGGAGTGCGGGCATTGACCTCTTTGTCATGTCTGTTTTTTCTAAGACAGCTCTGTGCTTGTTAGTGAGTCTCCAAATCCTGCCATGGGTTTTGTCCCGGATTGGATGGTGAAAATCAACTTCTCCATGGTCGATAATAGGATTATACCAGTCCACAATGTAGAGTGCACCATCTGGTCCGATCTTGGTATCGACCGGTCGATACGAACGGTGATCAGATTTCAATACCGTTTGCACCTCCTTGGCATCATATCCACTCCCTGAAGGAGAGAGTTCATAACGCACCGTGCGATTCGCCCGGAAATCATTTGTGATTATTGAGCCTTGCCAATCTTGAGGGAAGTGTCGGCTGTAGACGACTTCGGCAGCGGTATTCTTTGGAGTACCTGAATTGAGGCCTTCCAGTACTCTTGCTGCACCCACTGCCGTGGCATGAGCTGAGCCTGGAAATATGTAATTTATGCCAGAGCTGCCGGCACCATCGGTAGCAAAAGCCTGCCCCCATTCATCCAAAGCATGACCCCACGGGTTGATCAGCCCGGAGGAAAACACATCCAGCCTTCCGGTCTCGGGACGAAATCTCCAAATCCCACTTCCATTGAGTTGCCGAGGTCCAAATACCGTCTCGATAAAAGTGTTTATATAGATGGATTGCGTGAAATAAAGGTTGCCCCAAGGTGCCCAGCGCAATCCATGGATCATATGGTGTACATCGGCATTGCCGAATCCATCATGCACTACTTGACGTAGATCGGCCCGGTCGTCGCCGTTGGTGTCCGAAAGAAAAAGGAATTCGGTTGTACTCGTCACATACGCACCACCCGGTACGGGCATGACCGAGTGTGGAACCATCAGATCTTCAGCAAAGACGATGGACGTATCTGCCATCCCGTCGTCATCCCAATCCTCCAGAATGATGATCCGATCACTCGGTTCTCTTCCCGGCTCGATGTGCGGATAAGTGCTGCTGGTCGCGACCCAGGCCCGACCACGGGTATCCCAATTCAGATTGATAGGATTGGCAATCATAGGATCAGAAGCAAAGAGATTTACCTCGAAACCGTTGGCTACCTCAAATGCCTTGAGTTCTTCTGCAAGGTTGGGTTCGGGGATGTTTGCCGGTACTTCGTCTTCCGGATAATCACGCGGTGATTGCCAGGATTTGATCAATTCGATCCGAAAAGTGTGTTGGGGAGGACTGATCAGTCTTGTGATTTCTTCCTCTTTTTCCTCAACTAGTCTTTCATAGTCTTCAAGTTCGTAGGCCAAGTGACCCATTTCATGGCGCCGAAACAGAAAGATGTAAGCCTCATTGAGTGGTTGAAGGATCCAGCGGTAGAGGCGATTCTTCTCTAATATCGCAGATCTGAGGTTGGCTATCTGATCTCCCTTCGAGTCGAGAATGATCGTAGTAGAATCCTCAGCTCTCATTCGTTCATCATCATCGAAGAAAATCACATGGGGAAAATCCCCCTTAATAGTTAGCTGAGGGGAAAGTGAATTTGGGGTGAAGTCGAATCGGAATCCATGCACTGTTTTGTGCCAATTGGTAACCTTGCCATTTTTTACACTCACTGGAGAACCATCGGGTCTGAGCACAATTTGTGAAGATGTATTGACATAGAGGCCTAAATCCTCTATGAGTTGTTCTGCCAGTCTTTTATGGCCTTCTGCATTTAGTTGAAGTCCATCAGTGGTGAATCTGGGCTTTGTCGGATCAGTGATGAGATACTCAAAGAGATCAATGAAAGGATGATTACCTTCGACGGCCATCGATCGGATCATATCGCGAACCCTGCGGAGGTTTGCATTGTACTTCTCCACTGTCTCTGGAGAAATATATTTAGCTTCCTGTTTTGGAGGTGAAAGCAGAATGGAATGGCAACCCAGACTGTCAGCATGTTTTATCAATCGTCGATAGCCACTCTCAAACAGCTCAAAGTCTGCTTCTTCCTCAAAGAATGCTCCTTCTGTACCATATCCAATAAAAAGAGTTGCCGGCATTACTTGTTTGAGGTGTTGGCCAAGGACTTTCGATCCGAATCCTTCCTCTGCAGTAGGGGGCTGCCAGGACCTGGTATTTTGTGCCGATCCAAACTGCGACCTGGCCAGGCCGAAGACGTCATCCGCCGGCCATCCTAGGTTTCGGACTATGATTTGACGATAAGGCCAGCGACGTATCAAAGCCTCCTCAAAATGGGGATGCCTTTCCATGGATGAGATCAGGTTTCCTCCAACTAGGGCAATGACGTTTTCGCGCTGATATTTCACTGCTCGAAAGGTCTGCACGGCACTTGGTACTGGATCTGATCCCTCAGCATTCCATACCTGCACTTGCCAAAAGAACTTTCCAGACCGTATGAGTGGCCTGCCTTGATAGATTGTTGAAGATTCCCTACTATAGCGTCGACCACTATCCCACAAATCACCTACGCCTTTTTCAATCAAAGTGCGATCACTGGCCGCGAGAATTCGGAAGCTTTCGATTGATGTATCCTGGGACCAGCTGAATTGTATTTCATCTAGCGACAGGCCAAGCTGATTGGGTGTGAGTTCGGCTTTAAGGTTAGAAAGTTTTCTATTCGACTTTGTTTCACAGCCCGCCAGGAGGAAAATGGCCAACAGCAGAAATAGGGAAAGAGATCTCATGTTTGAAAAATAGCAATTTGCTTGAGTAATTCTGGAACAAGAAGGGGCAGTAAAGATAGAGCTGGAAATGCAGTGATCACCTCTTTTCAGAGGGTAGGAGTTTAAAGTTGATGAGATTAGAAGATTAATGGATACATCCTTAGCCTGCTCGCGCGTCCTATTTCAACGTGATCACGATGACGCCATTTGCTCCGCGTACACCATAGAAAGCAGTTTCCGAAGGATCCTTGAGGACCCGGATAGATTTAATCTCATAAACGGGGGCAGCATCCCTTAGCGCTCCAAAGCCACCAGTGATCTGTTGTCCGTTCACAATGAAAAGAGGATCGTTGCCACTATTTAAAGAGGATACACCACGAATTCTGACCTGGGCCGAATTACCCGATCCGCTCACTTGAACACCAGGAACACGGCTCAGATGGTCTTCCAGTGAGATAGCATGGTCCGGTGAAGTGATATCGTTGCCTCTTTCAAAGTTCTGCTTTTGAACGTCGTTCTGTTGACGAGTGGTGCCGCAGCTTATGACAATCAGAATCAAGATCGGGGCAAGAACAAGAACCTTTTTTAACATGGGTAGTAGATTTCCGAACAAGTTCGGAGAATATGATGAATAAGTCCAGTAGGAGGACTAAGATTCTGGTGAGAGCGGGTCTTGGATCAAGTAGGGTGATCGCAGTAAATTGACTAGCTGTTATTACAGCAAAATCACTTTCACGATCTTCTCGTGAGACTTGGTGGCCACCTTTACCCAATAAATGCCCGGATAGATTTTGTGATTGATGGGGAATGAATGTGTATGCAAACCTTCCGGAAGGTTGCCTTTAAATAAAGTCTGTACCTCACGCCCATCTGAGTCATACAATATTTCTGACACCCATTGCGATTCACCAATCTGTACTTCCAAATGTAGCAAGTTCGATGAGGGATTGGGATATACCCTAACATTCAGGAGAGATCTACGTGTCAAAGTAGGCGCGGAGACATTGGTTATGACGTTTCGCGAATATTGGCCTCCAAAGGCTCCTTGATCGTTTCTGCTTCCATCCAGATCGTTGAAGGACTCGTCAGGATCACCTTTATCAATGGACGGCGATGTAGATTTAAGTTGAAAGTTTCCGGTACTGGCATCTTGAAACTCCGGATCAACAGATTGGTCATGCTCACCAGCTCCAAAAAACTCGTGATAATCCTCCCCGTTGTTCCAAAAATTGTTGTAGTCAATGATCGCTTGTGCGGACTCCACACCATGAATGCCGAATCCTGCATTCCCAGTAATGATGTTGTTCTTGAGCGTTGCTGAGGAAGAATCATGCAGAAAAATTCCATCCTCTGTGTTGTTTGCGATGGTATTATTTATCAGGTGCAAATTGGACTGGGAACCCCAGATTGCGGTTCCATCAAAGTCGTGCATGAGAAGATTAGTCAGCAGCAGAGATGAGGCAATAGAGTGAATTCCATCTTCGATATGAAAACCACTAAGCTGTGCTCCATCGACAGATTCTGCATTGACACTTCCTTGCAAATGGGTAAGGTCTGCTCCAGCTCCAAGGACTCGAATACTGTCGTGAAGATCAATTCCGCCACGAGCCGCCCCCGGAGCTAACATTCCTTTGTAGTTCCCCGGGTGCACATAGACTATTCCGGTGACCATATTATCCATGGCTTCCTGAATCGAGGGATATGGATTGATCCTTGTGCCGAGAGGAAAGAAAGGAGTGCCGGGAGCCACATGCATGACTGGACGATAAGGAAGGGTGTCCTGTTGAAGACCCAGGTTTACGACGACGGGATTTGAAATGAAAATAGTGATACGCTTCCTCATGTCAATGTTTGGCGCATCTGTAGCCAGGATCCATTCCTGGTCATAGTTCTGCTTGTCAAAAGAAATGTCAAAGGAGATGTTTCCATCCGTATCAGTCGTTCCCTGCCATTCGACTTCGTGTCCCTTTAGCAGTTTCAAGTCAAGATTAGCAAAGGGTTCTTGTGTGCGATCATTGAGGATGGTCACATCATAACTTCTGGTCATGGAGGAGGTCTCGTCGAAAATGGGTACCGTCGGTAACATTCGAACACTGCCTTCGATTTTAATATGCGAGTTTTCAAAGATCTCGTATCCCGAGTGCCAGGCGGAATTTTCAAAGATTAAAGTGCCGGTATAATTCCGGGGATCGATCTCACCCACATCTGATTGATGCACGACAATTGGAGCATCTCCTCCTGTCATGAAGAGGAACAGCCCCTCAGAGTTGATGATTTCTGCTGGTCCACCGTTCATGAATACACCCCATTGGGTCTGCACTTCCGTATTGTTGACTTGGATATTATTCAGATCAAAATTGACGGGCTGGCCTAGCTTCAGGTCAGCCAGAAAGGCGGGCTCCGAATTGGGAAAATCGATGATGAACTTATTTAGCTTGGAATTACTGATGGTGAGGTTGGTCTCCAGCGCATCAACCGCCAGGTTCCAGCCAATTTCCATACCTCCCTTGTATCCCTTCTTGTTTTCCATGACTTCTGTCCTTCGCAAAATGATGTCGTAAGTCAACTGGTCGGAGATGTCTTCTTTAGCAGACCAAAATTCGAAGTAGCCCGGAACCAAACTATCTATGGAGATGGGAGTCTGGGTGGGAAGACCCAGAAATATTGCCCCGATGAAGGAATCCTCGAAAACTGCCTTGGCATTGCCTTCTACATGCACCAAACCGAGCGGCTCCTTCCACAAGTAGGAGTTCCTGATGACCACTGAGCTATTGCCCAGGAAGGTTTGTATCATGGAGAAGCAGTTGTTCATTTCAATTTGAGTATCATCTGCAGAGATAATATCTCCTCCTTTGAGGTTCTCTACTTGCGCCGGATCGATCTCCTGGGAAAGATCAATGCCGCCGAAGATGACTGTGTCTGCTCGTAAGGACGCACTATCATGCAGAAACAAACCCTGCCCCGATCCGGGGTCACCCAAATGTTCAATGATCGACTGCCGGATCTCCAAACGGGCCTTATCGCCCAGACGGATCAGTCCATCGATTTTCAGATGGGTGTATTCGATGACATAGGTTTCGTTGCTGTCGATTATTAAATCAGAAGTGAGGATCTGAGTTTGTCTGATATCGGGATTTGGAAAGCCAATCTGAGCATGACCGATTGAGTACAGAGCAAAAGTTGAGATCAAGATGAGGAAGAAACGTGACATATGGCTGAAAGAATCGGATTTGCCTATGCGGCGCAATGACCTGTGTCAACCGACAGGATGCTTTTATCTTGAGTAGATTATAGTGGTTTCATCCTGCGTCCAATAATGAGCAGTAGATTTACTTTATTGGTTATCTTATCCGTATTGAGAAATTGACAGCAATGAATAAGACGCTCTTTTGTTGGCTTTTGTCCACCCTGGTAATCGCATCAGGATCCGGTATCTGGAGCTGTCAGAGTCACCCTGCGAGTGAAGCAGCTGAAGCAAGAAACTATCCCGATGAGGCATACGACTTTTTGGCTATCCCAAATAATGGGAATCTGAGTGCTGCTTCGCAGCGCGCTCTAGAACGGGACTACAATCAGGGACCGGAGTGGTTTTGCCAATGTGAAACCTATGACCTGAAGGGCGATTTCGCTTATGAGGAAGGCGTGACCCGGCGTGATCCCAGCGCCGTCATTTTAGTTGATGGGACTTACTACGTTTATTATTCCCGCACTACGGGAGCCACGCAGGGATTCCATACCGGTGATCCGAATGCCAAGGTGTTTCCCTGGGATCTTACCGAAGTGTGGTACGCCACCTCAAAAGATGGCTGGGAATGGAAGGAGCAAGGTCGGGCAGTGAGCCGGGGAGAGCCCGGAGCTTTCGATGATCGATCCGTATTTACTCCCGAGGTATTGATGCACGAGGGAAAGTATATTCTAGTCTATCAAACAGTGAAAGCACCCTATGTTGTAAGGGTGAAAAATCAAGTCGGTATGGCTATTGGCGACCGCCCGGAAGGGCCATTCGTTAAATTGGCAGAGCCGGTTTTGTCACCCGCAAACAATGGCGAATGGGAAGGAGATGAAGACGATCGCTTCAAAGTGATTTCCCAGGGAGATTTCGACAGCCACAAAGTGCATGACCCTACCTTGATGTATTACCGGAATAAGTTTTATTTATACTACAAAGGAGAAAGGATGGGAGAGCGCATGACTTTTGGCGGCAGGGAAATCAGGCACGGAGTAGCCATCGCTGATCAACTGGAGGGCCCTTATATCAAATCGCCGTATAATCCGATTACCAATAGTGGTCATGAGTTATGTGTCTGGCCCTTTGATGGAGGCATTGCTACTTTGGTTATTACCGATGGTCCGGAAAGGAATACCATTCAGTGGGCGCCCGACGGAATTAATTTCGACATCAAATCACATATCAAATGGGGACCACCTGCTGCAGGGCTGGTGAGATCACTCGATACTGAAAAGAATCCCGTCGGAGCGTTGAACTGGGGACTGACTCATCAATACGTGAGTTACGACTGGCAGTACATCAGGCGGTTTGAGTGCAAGCCACCGAAGCGGCCGATTTAGAATCTTTGTGCTTTTCCCGATGCTACGGATTACATCAATATCACATTACACTTAGGTGCCACAGACTAAAATAAAGCAGGTAATTGCAGCCTGGCCTTTTATGGCTGCCGGTCCGAAATGGAAAGCGAATGAATTCGTGGATCAGGTCGCGCAATTAGGCGTGGAGGGCGTCGAACTCTTGCCGGTGGAGCACTGGCACCTGCTCGAAAAACACGATCTGGTCTGCGCGGCAACGCGGTCGCATAGTTTTGTAAGAGGCATGTGCAACACCAATCACCACCCGG
>JAHELJ010000048.1 GCA_024644235.1 Lewinellaceae bacterium | reverse complement strand
GAACTCGCTTTAGGTACAAAAAGCAGGTCAGGGCAACAATGGGACATTTGGGAAGCAGTCTATAGTCCGGTGGGTCATGACGGATATCCGATGCGCATCTGGGATAAATATACCGGCGAGATAAACAAGAACGTGGCAGATTACTGGAAGGAGAATTACGACTTGACCCATATCATGAAGAGGGACTGGTCAAATCACGGGCAGGACTGGGAGGGAAAAATCAGGATCTATTGCGGAGATATGGACAACTATTATTTAAATAATGCGGTGTATCTAGCGGAAGAAATGCTTGAAAAAACGGCAAATCCGTATTATGGCGGTGAGGTCGATTACGGTGACCGAGCCGAACATTGCTGGAATGGGGATCACTCACAGCCTAATCACATCTCACGGCTCAGATATCACCAAATGTTTATCCAGAAATGGGCAGACGAAGTTTCTCAAATTGCTCCAACTGGTGCGGATCTGCAGAGCTGGCGATATTAGAGGACTATTCAATCACCTTGAAGGTGGTTCTTCGATTGGCTTGATGTTCTTCCTCTGTACATTCCTCACACAGGCAATCCACTGCCAGAAGTGTCTCTCCATAACCCCTGGCTGTGAGCCTTTCACTATTGATGCCGTTTTCCATCAAATATCGAATCGCCGACTCTGCTCTTCTTTGGGATAAATCGAGGTTGTATTCATCACCGGCCCGGCAGTCGGTGTGTGAAGAAAGTTGAATTCGAATTTGCGGGTTGATCTTCAAAAGATCGGCCAATTCATTCAAAGTGGGTTTAGCGTCTTCTCGAATAAAATCTTCATCGAGATCATAGTAAATATTTTCAAGGACGACTTCTTTATCAAGAAATATCTTATCCAGGAGAATACGTTCTTCAAATCTTTGAACGCGTTCAGCGGAGTCGATCGTGAGATCTCTGGTAGAAAAAGCAACCTGGTTATTAAAAAATCCAGGATGAGAAACAAAGAAGTCATATTGCTTTTCCGGCGCCAAATTGAGTGTAAGCATACCATACTGGTCCGATGATGTTTCTCTAAAGGCTGCTCCATCTTCAGTTACTGAAATCTTTGCATTACTCAGAGGCACCCTCATTCGTACTTTGCTGTTTGGATCATCAGGATCTTCATATTCTTTCTGAAAGACCCGCAGATCCAGAACAATCTCATATTCAAACTCGGGCTCGGGAGGTGCTGGTGGTTCGGGGTGATATTTGTTCTTTTCAAACCGGTATATATCATCCGATCCCTTACCGCCACTTCTGCTGGAACTAAAAAATCCGGACTGCAAAATGCTATCAGTTACCTCGAAATACGGATTAACTATGAAGCCAAAATCATCAGATCCGGAATTTATCGGTGCCATCATGTTGAGCGGTGGTGCCCAACTGCCATCGCGTAGTACATGGCTCCGGAAAATGTCCAATCCACCCATACCTCCCATGTTGGATGAATAATACAACGTGTCTTCATGGATGAAAGGAAACAATTCATCGTATTCAGTATTGAGCCTACTGCTGAGAGGCTGGGGATCACCCCACTTTCCCTCGTCAAGGTAAACTATGTACAGATCATACCCGCGTGTTGCCTCTTCCAGATTAGATGAGAAAATCAAGCCGGTGCCATCAGAGGTAAATGCCGGATGCCGGTAATTAGCTTCATCCTTTACAAAAGGCAGTACTTCTGGTTTTGACCAATGTCCATCGCGCTTTGAAGTAATAAGCAGTTTGCAATGGCTATCATAGTCTGATCGACTGAAACAACGGCAAAAGACCATTTGGTTTCGATCAGGACTGAAGGAAATTGAGCCCTCATTGTCTTCCGTATTCAGTGTTTCTTCAAAGGGATTGACACTTTCGGATGAAAGATGAGCTACATAGATGTCGGAAAATTTCTGACCGGTCCATGCGTAAAATAAGTCGCCTTTGCTGGTTTCCCGATCACTACTAAAAACCAATCTATCCTCGCTAAACATCACCGGAGAATAATCAGAAGCGGCAGAATTTATTTCTACCATTTCTGTTTTATAGGGGCTGTATGCTTCCGCATCCCTCCAATCGATTGCCTGCAAGCAATTGGAGATCTCCCTTCGAAACTTGATCCGGTCGCCAATCTCCTCTCCCGCTTGATAAAATGCCTCAGCAGCTTCTTCATATCGTTCATTTTGCTTTAAGCAAAAAGCGTATTGTGCCAGGGCACTCGTACCATAGCCAAGATCATAGGCTTCCTTGAACCACTTAGTAGCTTCAGTCAGATTGTTGAACTTCAGATAGGACTCACCTATGAGGTAGGCTATGTTGCCTCTTTCGATACTGCCACGTGCCGCGTTATATTCATTTTGAAGCATCTCAGCAGCCTGGTAATACCGTTTTCTTTCAAATGCGGTTTTCCCATCCCGGATCTTTTCAGTGTAAGAACATCCCAGGATGAATATCATGCAGAATATCCAGATGTGGCTTTCTCTTCCCATAGCTATAAATATAACGAAAACAGCTGCGTCATGTTTCAGGTCTCCGGTCCAAAAAATAAGCCCATGAAAGTTCGCTTCATGGGCTTTTATCTGGTCATTCTCAAGCTGACGATTACGTACCAACCGCTTTTGAGAAGTGTTTTTTCTTGACCTCTTTCGCTTTCATCTCTCCGGTCATGTCATGAACGATAGGCGTTGCAATGAACACCGAAGAATACGTACCAACCAAAATTCCTATAACCAGTGCAAATGCAAATCCCTTTATACTGGATCCACCAAATACAAATAAGATGGCAACAACAAATAATGTAGTCACCGATGTAATAATGGTCCGGCTGATGGTACTGTTAACCGCCATGTTAATAACCTCCGTCTTAGACTTTCTCGTGTATGTGTTTAAGAACTCTCTGATACGATCGAATACGACGACGGTATCATTTATTGAGTAACCAATTACAGTGAGCAAGGCCGCGATAAACGGCTGGTCGATTTCCATGGACCAGGGAACGATCCCCCAGAGGAGTGAAAAGACGCTGAGCACGACCAGGGTATCATGGAACAAGGCCGCAACTGCACCGAGACTATATTGCCACTTACTAAACCGAATAAATATGTATAGGAAGATCAGCAAGAGAGCAAAAATTGTTGCGTAGATCGATGACGTCTTGATATCATCAGCAATTGTCGGTCCGACCTTGCTGGAGCTGATTACGTGCGTCCCCTCGCCATCAGGTGCCTTGAATTGATTGAGATCGATATTGCCACCAACCATTGAATTGATTCCCTGATGTAAGGCCGCCATGACCCGGTCAGCTGCGTCTTCATCATCATCATCTATCAAGTACTCAGTAACTACATTGAATGTATTCTCCGTATCAACAGACTTCACCACGGGAGCAGAACCGAACACGTCGGCTAGGCTCGTTCTAATATCTGCAGAGGAAATGTTAACACTCTCCTCAAATTCGATATTGTAACTGTAGCCCCCTTTGAAGTCCACTCCTAAATCAAAACCCCGCATAAAGAAAGATCCCATTCCTGCCAGAATAATTGAACCAGATACCACATAGGCAAATCGTCTCTTCCCTAACCAATCGATTGTCAGGTTGGCAAATGCATTCCTTGTGACTTTGGAAAAGAAAGTAATAGACCTTCCTTTACTCGTCCACCAATCGATGACTAAACGTGTAAACAATACTGCGGTAAACAAGGAAAAAATAACCCCTATGATCAACACTACTGCAAATCCCTTGATCGGACCCAGGCCAAAGTAGGCAAGTACAAAAGCTACCAGGATGGTGGTAACGTTGGCATCGATAATCGCGCTATAGCTATTCTTGAATCCGTCTGTAATGGCGAGAAGTGTTGACTTACCTTCCCTCAACTCTTCCCGTATTCTCTCATAAATGATCACGTTTGCATCTACTGCCATACCGATGGTCAAAACAATACCCGCGATGCCGGGCAGCGTGAGCACCGTTCCGTACGAAGCAAGCGCTCCGAAAATGAAAAACAAGTTTGCAAACAGTGCCAAAATTGAGACAATTCCGGCACCCCCATAATAGAGAATCATGAAGAAGAGCACCAAGACAAATCCGATTGCCAGCGACTGTAAAGAACGATTGATATTATCTCGACCCAGTGAAGGACCTACTGTAGCTTCCTGAATGATTTTTGTTCGTGCTGGTAGCTTTCCAATCTGCAAAATGTTTGCAAGGTCCCTACCCTCCTGCACCGAAAAGTCTCCACTGATCTGTGAATCTCCTGACAGAATAGGTTCGTTGACTCTGGGTGCTGATACTACTTCATCATCGAGCACAATCGCTACCTCCCGGTTGTTATCCTGAGCAGCTTTTGTTGTCAGGTCAGCCCAGATCTTGGCGCCTTGGTTGTCCATTTTCAGTGAAACCGCCACTTCATTAGTAATGGGATCTGGTTGAGAAGTTGCACGCACCACACGGTCACCCTCCAACGGAGGATCATCAGACCCTCGGGGCTTCTTAAGTGCATATAGATAATACTTATTGGTCAACTTTCTGGTTTCAAAATCCTTATGAGGTTTTTGCGACCAGCGAAACATAACATCCTGGGGAAACAGCCGCATGATCTCAGGCTTGCTGAGTAGATTATCTACAACCTGTCTTTTGTTTTTGTCGGCAACACCCATGGTAGCCAAACCATATGCAGTTACGCCAGCGCTGGTTGCCACATTCAGATCCAGATTTTGTAACAGTGGCCCACGATTACTAAATGGATCGAAGGGTATAGGAGTCTCCACCACCTCGAATGTCGAATCACCGCTAGGATTTCCTAAACTGTCGAGAGATGCGCTCCATATCGTATCAATCCTCACTGAATCAAGGGTGCTTTGATCAAGATTAGCGGTATCACCTTCTTGAATTCGCCGAAGCCTTTCATCAGCCTCCACAAATGCATTCAGTAGCCCGGGGTCGGAAACTCGGTAAACGTCCCAAAATTCGAGCTTTGCAGCACTTTGCAGAAATGATCTTGCCCGCTCCGGATTGTCGATACCTGGCAACTCCACAATGATCAAATCACGGCTGGCATCGAGCGAAACATTGGGCTGTACTACTCCCAGCTTATCGATCCTATCCTTCAATCTCTTAAAAGTGAGGTCAACAGTCTCGTCAGCATTTCGTCTGATCAGGCGAATCACTTCTGCGTCGGGAGTTTCGAAGTTAATCTCATCTCTCAAGGCCGCATTTCGCGAAAATATTGTCGCCAACCTCTTGTCTTCGGCAATTTTTTGAAATTCTTCCGCAAACAAAGTGACATAGTCAGATTGAGCCGATGCCAATCTTTCATCTGCGTTATCCAGTGCCTGCAAGAACGTTGGGTCTTTGCTATCGTTTGATAGTGCACGTATAAAGTCTCGCAAGTCTACTTGTAATACTACACTCATTCCTCCCTTCAGATCAAGCCCTAGCGCAAGCTGTTGATTCTTGAGCTCCTCATAGGTGTAAGACTTGATCAAGGGAATCCTGAAGACCTGCTCCGATGACATTGAATCGAGATAGTTTATGCGGGCCGTTTTTGCCACAGCGTTTTGATCTTCTTCTGTGGCATTCATAGCCACGCGCTGAGCATATGCGTCCGCTGCTTTCTCGACTTTTCTGGTAGGTACAATCAACAGATATTGCACCAGGCAAACCAATGTCATCACTACCAAAAAGAACTTTACAACTCCTTTGCCTTGCATTGATTTTTATTGATTAATGATCTAATATTGAGCGGGTTAGAAAAAAGTTGCGCAAATATAAGACTTTTCACATAGATATCTTCCGGTAATTCATCACCGGGTTGGTGCTCAACTGACCTTTCCAAACATGTGACATTTGCTTACCTTCGTCGTCAGATGTATGTATTTACACTTTTCTTAATCTAAAACTGATATTCCAATGGGATTATTTTCATTCTTAAAGAAGGCCGGATCCGACATCTTCAAATCAAAGGAAGAGAAAGCAGCTGAAGCAGCCGCTGAAGCCGCTGCCAGGAAGCAACAGAGGCTCACGGCACTCCGAGGTGTAGTGGATGGATTGGCTTTACCAATTAGCGATCTGGAACTTGAACTAGACGACGATAAAGTCACTGTTTATGGTCAAACTGAATCTCAGGCTGACAAGGAAAAAGTCGTTTTGGCTTTGGGTAATGTTGCGGGTATTGCTACTGTTGACGATCGTATTTCGGTGGTAAAACCAGCTCCTCAAGCTCAATTCTACGAAGTCAAAAGTGGTGATTCACTGTCTAAGATCGCCAAAGCACATTATGGTGATCCAATGAAATATCCAGTCATATTCGAAGCCAACAAACCAATGTTGAAGGACCCAAATCTTATTTATCCGGGTCAAGTACTTCGAATCCCTGCTCTGGAAAAATAATCACAAAGTTCTATTAATGAAGAAGGCACTACCTGATCAGTAGTGCCTTTTTCATTGGTCTCCGAAGTATTTGGCGATGATGTTCTGAGCGGGCTTATTTTGTGGTGTAAAATCTATGTTGGAGAGACCTCCCGCTTCATCGTGATTTGCTCTCCATTGCCAAATTAAGGCCCCCATGAACCATGGTTCAGTCCAGAAAACTTCAAAAAAGGCCCGGTAGCAGTTGGCCTGAGTCTCAGTTGAAAGTTTCATCGTCAGACCAGCCGGTCCATCAACCCACTCCCATGGATTCTCCGCTGCATCGTGCGTGCTTTTGTATCCGATCTCGCTGAAAAAAATCGGCTTACCCATTCTTTTTGAATATCTGCGAAGTTGGTTGGCATGGGGCTTCCAAGCGGTCTTCAATTCTTCCACTGAAGGATTGGGATGCATGCAGAGGGGGAAGTAAGCCTGTATGCCGATCAGATCGAGTTCATCCCAAAAGGTAATGTGCTCATATTCATCATGCCAGTTTGCTGCATAAAAGAGTTTTCCGGAATATACTCTGCGCACCTCTTTGATTAGATCCCTCCAATAATCTGGATAGTTCTTACTCAACTGGCTTAGCTCTGTTCCAACACAGAAAAACGGAGCTCCAATATCCTCACTGAGCTTGGCAAAATGCAAAATGAAATCACTGTAATCTTTCGACCAGGTGGCAAACGCCTCATCCGAGCCAAATGCAATGTCAGACCTCCAAAATCCATTGTCCGATCTCATCCAGATGTGCGGCTTGATGATCACCATCAAACCTAGTTCAGTTGCCTGAGCAGAAAGACTGCGGTAGGTCGAATCAATTCGCTCCACCCTTCCTCGCCTGCGGTTTCGGAATTCTAATTCAGGTTCCCGGTGATGCGACTGATAGGCATATGGAACCAAGACCAGATGCTCGACATTATTCCGAACCAGGATATCTAAATTATGTTGAGTCTCTCCCCTCCATCTACCGAAATAATGAACACCACGAATTCTTCCATCATCATTACTCTCTTCTACCTTTCCATGCCCGTTCGTGATCCCAAAATCCCATTCGTGGCCATAACCTTCTGTTCGTAAGTCGTGAAAAAATAAAGTGAACAACCCTGCACCAATCATCAATGGCGAAACGGTGTAGAGGCTCAGCCTACGTAAGAACCCGGTGGTGCCATGTTTGTCAATCTGTATCTTCCAGTATCTCACCAAGAGATATCCTAGATAGGGAGTGCTGCCAATACCCAACACGAGAGGATGCCACATATTTTCCAGACAAAAAACCAATGTATCGCGAGCGGTGACAAGATCATGCTGATACCATTGAGTAAGAAAGATCAGCATAAGCAAAATGGCTATGGAAGCCAATAAAAAGACAACATATTGCCGAAGGTGCTTCAAGATCAATATTTGGATTTAGGCCACACGATTCAGATCAATTCCCTGCTTGAAGTTCGAAATATTTTGAGCAACAATCTCAATGAGTCTAGATCTCGCTTCCAGACTGGTCCATGCCATATGCGGGGTAATTATACAATTGGGAGCACAAAGAATTGGATTGCTTGCCAACGGTGGCTCAAGGCTCAGCACATCCAACGAGGCACCAGCTATCCTTCCATTCACAAGGGCCTTTGCAAGATCTCTTTCATTGATCAGGCCCCCTCTACCCGTGTTGATTAAGATGAGATCTTCTTTCATCTGCTTCAAAGATGAACGGTTGATTACCTCTGCAGTCTCCGCCGACAATGGGACGTGCAGGGAAAGAAAATCACTTTGCCTAAAAAGCACATCTTTATCCACGAAATGAATCCCCGGGGAAGGCCTGGTTGAGCGGTTAAAGACTAAGATCTTCATACCAAAAGCCAACCCCAATTCGGCCACTCTTTTCCCGATCATTCCAAATCCATAGAGGCCCAATGTCTTGCCCTTCAGCTCTTTAACCGTATGCAAAGTATAGCTGAAATCATTCTGATCGCTCCAGTCACCCCTTTTGACTGAATGATGGTGCCTTCCGACCTGGTTGGTCTGCTCCAAAATGAGACTAATTGTGTGCTGAGCTACAGATTCCGATCCGTACCCCACTGCATTATACACTGCAATCCCCTGTTCTTTCACTGCCTTCAGATCAATGTTGTTGTATCCCGTAGCTAGCAGGAATATCGCTTTCAGATTGGTGAGTTGACCGAGTTCTTCCCTTGAGATCTCTACTTTATTTACGACCAAAACATCAGCATCAAGTGACCGCGTGACAATTTCGGATGGATCGGTTCGGTCAAACACCTGGAGCGAACCTAAGACTCCTATCGGCTCCCAGTCAATGTCTCCAGGATTGACGGTGTGACCATCCAGTACAGTGATATTCATTCAGGAAATTAATAAATCGGAAACAGTGGGCTCTCCGAAACAACACTATTTCTTGAAATGGGTGAGCAACATATAAGAATCAAGCTTGCCCTTCTTATCATAGTGCTCTGACTTCACCTGGCCATAACCTTCAGCCAAATAGGTTTTTACTTCATAGGTTCGATCGAAAAGTGGAACTTTAATCCTCTCCCTGGAGCTAAGTTCGAAACAATCGAAAGTCTTAACCGGAGTTGCAACTGACACTTTATCTCCGACATGCCTCTCTGTCACCTCCATCAAAATCTTCATCTTAATAGGTCCCACCTGCGCTTCGACATTACTATTTGCATCCGGCAATGACTGTCCGGTATGAAGACGACTGGGAATTTCCAGTGCATTTCCCGTAATCGTCATTTCGCTTTGACCATAAGACTCCTGAAACATGGGATTCATAAAATCAGAGAGATTAGCAGTGTAGACTCCATCTTTACAACTCACCGTAAAGTTAATCTCGCGAGCCTCACCCTTATTGAATTCCATGGTAGCGGAGATATCAGCAGTATAGTCTGATCCTGATTTCGAAACATCATTTACCCGGTAATAAGTCTTACTAGTCTGCTTATCCTTTTTTGAATAAAATGTGTACTCGAATTCGCTTCCTTTTTCAAACGGAAACCAGGGTGTACAAGTTTGGCTGGACAGGTTCAAACTGAGAGTTAGCACTCCAGCGATTATGATCAGTGATTTCATGTGAATGTTAAGTTTTGTATTGCAATAATACCTTGTAAATTATTACTAGTACTGACGATTTGCTGATCTTTTTTGATTAAGACCGGCTGCTGTTTGATCTGTGATCATCGTCCGTTTAGATTCCAATCGTAATCGAGATAACTAATTGATGCCCCAGTATTTATCTGTTTTTGGCTGTAGCGGTTTAAGAAGGCGATTAGGTCCCCGAAATCGGACGAGTACCATTCGAAAATTCTGGACAGTTCTACATTGTTTGATGAGATCCGATTATAGTCTGGATCATTTATGAATTGTCTAGTCAATCTGTTGGCCAGCTCCTCATAGTTTTCTGAGGCAAAAGCTGTCGAGGCCAGTGGTGGACAGGATTTGGATGCACAGTTTACCGCGAAGTGTATCCTTGGGTCAGCATATCGCTTTCGAATAATCGTATGTTCGATGTCATTCAATGAGTAGCTATCGGATCCAATTTCAATCCACTTATGATCCCATGGTTTACCGTCATACAAATCAAGGATGGTTTTCACCGGATAATTCCTTACAATGAGATAAACAGTGTAAGCATTGTAAGCATTGATCCAGTATGCCAACTGCTCCGATTTGCTTGCCCGATCCGTAGGAACTTTTGTTGAAAGCTGATCGAGGTACTGCTCAAGCACTTGCCTGTCTCTTACGAACCCATCGTAATCCACTTTTCCACTCGGATCCACATACTTCTTGAGAAGATCATCCCAAATCTCGTGCTCTCTAAGCCTATCGAATGCTTCTATCGCCGGGTACTCCTCCTCTTTGTTACCTCCACCTTCCTCATATGTTTCCATAGGAGTCTCCCTTTCACTCTTTGCTTCATCAACTGGTGCAGATGATGAGTCTTCGTCGATTTCTACTTCTGCTCGGGTTTTGCTGTCGTCAATAGTCATCTCCCCATCAGCTTGCTCTTGACCAGTGCCTTGGTTAGTGAGATGGATCTTCCCTTCGACTTCAGAAGTATCATAGGTGACTTCCCCGACTCCCTTCCCACTATCCACCACTGAGTCGATCCCGGCTGAGTCAACCAGATTAAATGCAATATTCCCTTTTTCCCCTGTCTGCCTTGATTGACAGTTGAAGAGCAGCAAAGTGCAGAATAGAATGATCATAATTTCAAAGCGATTGTGAAGACTCATGTGAGCAAACCTTCGTCAAAGATCCACATTCATTTTGAATGTAATATTACGTGGTGCTGCCAGCATCCCTGGCCTGACGCTGTATTCGGAATTCAATGCATTATTTAACAAGGCAGAAAGTGATAAGGTTTGAGATAGCATATACTTCAAACGGAAATCAGTGACGGTATATCCTTTATGCGTTTCACGAAATTGCATCACCCCGGGAATAGCAATTTCAAATATCTTATCGATGGCCACCATATTGCTCGTATGCTGGACACTGAAACCCACATCAATTCTACCATATCCTGTCTGGAAGTCTACCTTGAGTAGATGCTTTGAACGATATTTCAGAATGTTGAAATTCGCTGAGGAAGCAAATGAATCTCTTTCTGTAAATTGTTGAAAACGTGGATCTATAAAGGTGTAACCGGCTGTCAGACTGGATTCAAATCCAAAAAAATTACCAGCCCCATTGACACTCAGGTCAATTCCCCTTATCCGGGTATCACCAATGTTTTGAGATTGAAATCCTTTAATAAGACCTGTAAAAACAAACTCCATCATATCCTGATACTCAGACCAATAGAAAGCCATATCTGCAAACCCTCTAAAATCAAATATTTTAAAGCCCTGTCTGATCCCTAACTCACCACTCCAACCGGTTTCGCTGGTAAGTGACGGATTGGGACTGACAAACAACGTTCCGAATTGGGTCGAAATAAACCGTTCGGCAATAGTGGGATATCGATATCCTTGCCCCCAGGAGGCACGTACATAAGTATAGTCATAGAGTTGGTAATTCAACCCGATTCTGAAGACCGGTTTCGACTCGATCAATTTTCCTCCGGGGATCGCCTGCCTGCCTGCTTCCGGTCCGGTCAGGACATTGCGTTCGTAACGCACTCCTACTTGTAGGGTAAACTTGTCAAAGAACTTTTTGTCAACCTGCAGGTAAGAAGCCACGTTGGAAGTGGCGAAAGTAGTATCTCCATACAAAGGAGCGTTTACCTCGGTATGTGTCGCCATAACACCGATGGTAGAAATAATACCCAAGTCTGGCAATCGCTTCAAATATTGGTACTCACCATAGTAAAGGTCTGAGCGGTTAGAGCGGTTTGCATTATTCCGATTATCGACATAGAACATGCGACCCTTCAATTCGTGCCGGTCGCCGTTTTCATTGATTACCTTCAGATAGGGATCAATGGTAAACCGTAGTCTATCCGAAATTGATAGGTTGCTCGAATCACTCTGATAAGCTCCTTCTTCATGATTCTTCCAGAAAAAGAAGCTCTGACTCTCACCCCGGTTAATATTCGAAAAAAGCCCAATTTCGATGTTACGGCTTGGACGGTATCTGATCTTCGAATTGAACCGCCCATATCTTCTGAAGTTTCCCTCCTCATAACTGTCTGAGTCAAGGAAATAGACCCCATGGACCAGATCAAGTTTGCCAACCTTGCGACTGTCTGACACACTCAATCCAAAATTATACCGTGGGCTGTCCCACCACTTCTTTGAAAGGTCTTTGGGATTGAGGAACGCGGTATAAAAGGACGAAAACTTGGTTTTGGGTTCAGCAGTTGCATAAGCAGTTCTGATGTTGATGATCCCATTAAGGGCGGAGGAGCCATACAATGCAGAAGATGCCCCCTTGACCACTTCTATCTGAGCAAGATTCTCAACTGGAAAATCATCCCAGTTAGGAAATCCGGCATCAGCCTGCAATGCGGGAATATCATCCACCAACAGCAACACCCGACTGCCGGCTCCATATGAAAATCCGCTTCCACCCCTGATATTGGCCTGTCCATCGATAATGTTGACACCAGGTACCTTATCCAGCACCTCATCTACGCTGGTGATATTCGATTGTTCCAAGAGTTGGGGTTTGATGATCTCAATAGAGACCGTGGTTTCTCCAACCGGCTTTTCATACTTTCCCGAAGTCACAGTGACTTCTCTTAGCAAGTTATGCGTGGGTTGCATTCCAATTTGAAGATACAGAGTGTCACCCGCCACAATGTCTATAGTGTCTATATAAGTCCGATATCCTAAGTATCTGATTTCCAATTGATGGAGCCCAGAATATGTACCGATTATAAAGCTACCATCAAGATTGGTCAATGTCCCTCTATCTGACAAGGTCACTGTTGCTGAAACCAATGGTTCTCCCCGGTCATCCACCACAATGCCTTTAAACCAACCCTCCTGAGCAATAAGTACAACCGTATCAAAATGAAACGGTGCCAGAAGAATAAAAAGAACTAGAACCCTGATCACAAAAAGGACGATTTTTGTATAAAATTAGGACGCTATACTTATTTTCAAAGTCAAACATTTGTCATCATGATCCGCGCTATACTCTGTTCTGTCTTCCTCCTGACCATAATGCAACATGCGATTGCCCAGCAAGATACCCTCATTTGCGAACCAGATAGCGCTTTTCTTGCTTCCGGTGCAATCATATTTCCAACCCCGTTTGTCAATGATACCCTAGGGATCGGCATTCCGCAGCCGGCATGTATTAATGATTCTTTTGAGGTGATTTTTTTTCTCAATGCTCCCCCCACTATCGCTTTCGCGGGAGTAGACATCATAGTGAATTGGATTCGGGTAGATTCGGTAACAAATCTGCCGGCAGGTCTTGACATTGAGTGTAGTGTGGACAACTGTCAGATCTTTCCCGACTCAGTTGCGTGCATCCGACTGGGTGGCACGCCTGATCCCAGCAATATGCCGGGAGATTTTGAACTCCTGATCTATATGACGGCCTCGACAAACATTTTCCCCATTTTACCAATTCAATATCCTAGTGAAACACTGGGAGCGCCCGGTTCCTATATAATCACATTGATGGAAGAAGGAGCCTGCGATATGATCACCTCCACAGTTAATCAATACCAGGAAGTCGCAGGCCTCAACATTTTCCCAAATCCGGTGAGAAACGAGCTTGCCGTGGAATGGCAAAGTCAATTTCTGGGAAGTGGTACAATTGGCCTTACTACATTGACCGGACAAAGAGTTTATGATGAGGAACTGAAGGTGCAGCCGGGACTGATGAGACATGAGCTGAGTTTGAGCCCATTGGTACCCGGGATCTACTTTCTTGACTTCAGATCGGATAATATCAACTTTCGAAGGAAAATCCTGAAACTTTAGATCAGTCTTCGATAGGGTGAATCATCTCAAGACCGATCAAGCGCTTTTCCTGCGGATTTACCGTACCCCAGGATAAAAAGCCGCCTGATGCTCTGGCTACATGCTTAGCAAAGCTTATATAACTATCGTAAAGAGCTGCTGCTGCCTCCTTATTTCTAATTTTCGGTAGAATCACATTTAATTTGGATAGTTCCTCAGAGATTTGCCGGTTTCTGGTGTCAACATCACCAGCATATTTCTCGACGAGTTGATCAAGTCTCTCCTCGAAGTCCTCTCTTACCTCCAGGTAAAACTCTTTCAGCCCTCCCGGAAGGCTATAGGAACGAATCTTTGCCACCTTCTTTGCCCAATCTTTTTCCTTCTGATCAATTTGACCGTCAGCACCTGCAATCAACACTGTAATGAGCGAAACTGCACTCTTTAGTTGCTCATACTCTGAGTCACTTACTCCTTGAAACTGGTGAGTCATAGACATCGATTATTTAGGCTGCAAAAATATTAAAAGATCAGTCTCTGCCAAGGGGCATGGCTCTTGAAATGGTTTAACATCGAAATCGGTAAATTTGCGCCGAACATCTCAGAGACATTGGACTGTTTGACCCGATTTTTTTTTGCTTTCTGATCCGTATGCCACGATTCATAATTTTAGCTTTTCTTGCTCTGATCTACGCCTGTGTCTCCAATCCGGACGAAAACCTTGACGGTAGAGACTCAGAGAATCCGTCTTCACCTGATACTACCCTATACGTCGTAAAAGTTGACAATTTGAGACTTAGGAGCGATTCATCACTGACATCGGCGACGGTGACAATGATAGCTGAAGGATCTATCGTTCAATATTGGGGTGATCAATCATATCAACACTTCCAGGTAAACCTGAGAGGTAGTGAAATCGACGGCAATTGGTTTCGAGTTAGCTTGGGTAATCAGACCGGTTGGGTTTTCTCGGGAGCACTAGAGCAGGCTGAAAATTCTGAAGACTTTCAACATCTTATTATTCCGGGAGAAAGAGTGGGTAGGATACTGGCTGCGGACTCAGAACAATCAGTGATAGACAAACTGGGGTCAGAAAACGTGAGTAGACGAACGGTACATTTGGGGGAAGGTGAATCAATTGAAGCAACCGTGGTCTATCCCAGCTCTCCTCGAGAACTCCTGTTGCTTTGGGAGCAACAAGATTACGTTAATCTCGCTGAAATTCGCTTCGAGCATCCTCGATCTCCTTGGAAGACAAGTCTAGGTCTGGTCATAGGCTCTAGCTTAAGACAAATTGAGAATCTCAATGGAGAGCCTTTTCTTATTTCCGGGTTTGGTTGGGACTATGGGGGCACCACACTTGATTGGCGAAGGGGAGCCATAAGTGAGCGCGTGGTATTGATCTTTGAAGAGCCCGAAAGGGTGCACTCAACGCTGGTCGGTGATCATGCCGTGTCATCAAATGACAGGCATCTTTCGCGGTCCAATCCGAAAGTGAAACAGATGCGGATTCTCTTCTAAATTACCTTTGAGGGTAACAAAACGGTCCTAAGTCAGGACAAATGATAAGACGAGTTCAAAACATTGCACCCAAAATCCATTTTACATGATTTCAGAATCGATAGGATCCCGACAACCTCCAGTACCGGTGCAACTCCGAAAACCCAGATCCACTCACGGCATAGTTCAGATAGGATTTGTTTTCCAAACCATATGTCAAGTCGAACATCAGATTCTTCATCGGCTGAAAGCTTAAACCTAATTCATAGACCAGATTACGCTTGCGGACAAAGTTTGACACTGCGCTGATTTGCAAATTGGTATTGGTCTGATCTACCGCACTCAGCGCAAATTCCTGATTCATACTACTAGCAGTGAGTAGAAAGAGTGAGCTTATACCAATATGGGGTTGCCAGACTGCTTCAGGAAAGAACTGGATGGTTAAAGGCACCCTCAGATACCTGAGCCCATCTGTCTGTCCGGCTAGTCTCTGATCAGCTGATCCGGCAGAGACATTCGTACCCCCCATACGCTCAATGTCGGCCATCTGGGATGGATCCTGCAATGTGAAATCCTTTGCTTCATCTGCAAAATTGCTGAGAGATTCAGACAGGAAAAAGCGATCGGACTTAATCTGCCAGTAATGAAGGCCAGTACTAAGTGCCAGTATGCGATTGATTTTTAGACTCACCTCCGCACCTGCACTCCAGCTAAAATCGCTAAGGCTATGATCACTGATCAATCCGGCACTCACACCGAAAGACAAATGCATTCCGGATCGCTCCTTCTCGATTGTTTCATCGGCCTGTACAGCTAGTAAGTGGCTCTCGATTGGGTATATCCAAGCGGGTGACAACTCTTTGGCTCTGAACTGTGAGATCGGATTTATCAATTGTTGATTTACTAACCGGGATGGCTCATTTTGTGCTTGCTGCTGATCCTCCAATGCTAGTGCGTCATCATCAATGTTGACTGTGACCTCTTCCTTTTTAGAGTCTGAATCCTCTGCTGGTCCCATCTCTGATTCGAGTATAACTTCCCCTTCAATTGCCTTATTTTCAGCATATTGAATCTCCGGATTTAACGACTTACTTGATGCAGGTGTTGAGCTAGGCTCTGCCACAGCAACATCAGGCGAGGAAGTCGAGTTGCCAGGAACAAATGTACCAGACCCCGATTGCTCCTCCATGCTACCCTTATTTAATGAAGCACGGTCCCACTTGACTTCATCTTCCTCCAAAGGAGCTGCTTTTATTGCGGGATCTTGTTGAACGGGAATTTGCTCTGCGGGTATCGGTTGGATGGTAGACTTGTCTGCTTCCACTGGGATGGAATCAACTGGCTGATATATGTAAAACAATGTTGCAACGATCATCATTACGCCAGCCAACATCGGCAGCCAGAATAGATACCGTTTTTTCTTCTGAGGCATTTCCTTGTCCAGGATCTTCCTCATCTCATCCCAGCCCTTGTCAACCAGGCCAGGATCGAAATATGCTTGGTTACCCTTTTCTGTGGACATATTCTTTGTTTTGTCGCTCAATCAAAGCTTTCAATCTTTTTCTTGCATTTGATAAGTGCCATTTTGAAGTATTTTCACTCATACCAAGTTTCTCTCCAATTTCCCGATGGTTATACCCTTCTACCGCATACAATCTGAAGACCTGGGCCGACATTTCCGGAATTTCCTCAATCATCGCCATCAGGTCTTCTGCATACAACCCTGGCATGATCTCTGGATTCATCTTTTCTTCATGATCTTCAAATACCATGAACTGAATGTACTTTGCTTCCCTTTTGAAATGATCGGAAAGAGCATGATATACAATCCGCCGTATCCAACCTTCCAATGATCCCTTGGCAGCATAGGTATCTATCTTTTTAAATACCTTAAGAAATCCGTCGTTGCATATGGTCATAGCCACTTCCATATCTGAGGTATATCGAAGACACATTCGCATCATCGTGTCGAAGTATCTCCGATACAACAACTCTTGATGTTGCCGGCTGTTACGGATACATCCGTCTATCAGTTCTCTCTCGGTATTTGCTTTTTCTCCAGGCATCTACAATCATTGGCCTCAAAAACGAAACCAAACTCTACTTGTTTGGGCCTTGAATATATTAGAATAGAAGTCCCACTCTTGCATTCAATCTTCGATACAACAAATCTACATCAGAGCGATCACTCCAAATTCGATATTCAAATGCAGCCTTCTGCATTTTGATACCGACATCTAGGGTGAGATTCATTCCCTTTCGGCCACTGAACCTCCAGCCAACTACGGGATTTACCATCCAACCACCTTCAGCAGAATGAATACCAGCATCCTCATTTTTATAAGCGATGCCATATCCAGCCCTCACCGTAAAATACGTTGTCGCTGGTTGTGGTGAAGCGTATCCTCGCCATTCCACAAAGACTGGAAATACGGTTTCACCTGCCCTTCGGTGGTAGTAGTCAGCAGAAATACCACCTCCAATACCCAGCCAACGACTAAACTGATGACCGGCGCTGCCTGCCATCTCAAATCCCACCAGTCCTCCTTGATTTTCACTCACTGTATTCATGATGAGTCCAAAGGTATAAGCATGATAAAAGCCCTTTTCATCAAATTCGTATGAGCTCTTCTTACCACCCCTTCGCTTCTTCTGGTAAAATCTTTGATACTGATCCTCCTCAATCTTCACTTCAATTCCCGAATCGGTTACAAAAACAATGTGTTCACCAGGGACGATTGCAATTATTCTGCCTTCCAGGACTGATCCATTGTTTAACCTGACCAGATCTGTGATCTCCTTTGCACTTTGTGGTGCTTCCTGACTAATCCCATAAGTCCAGGAAAGCAGGAAGATAGCTAGCAGATTGATCCAATTTACCTTCTTCATTTCCGATTATTTTAAGTCTGAATCACTGGTATCATACTCCTTACCTGCAAGTTGCGAGGATCAGAGGTATCAAACTGATACAATCCATCTTTTCCAATCACCAAAATGTGATCCGAGCTGAGAGAAATCACGTCATATGCATGCAGGTCCTTTTTATGATCGATCTCCTTGATCTTCTCCGGATCGGTAGCATCGAAGACTTTGAGCCCGTATTTCCCTTCACAAATGTAGAGTACGTCTCCTTGCAGAGACAAACCGTGGGGGTGCTCCATGGCATAAGTTTTAACCAGGTAGGGGGAGCTGATATTTGAAATATTGATCACATCCAGCTGGTTATTAAATCCTTCACATTGCGTTCCGTCTCGAAGGGTGACATAGGCATTGTCATCATCAGCCACAACTGGGTCACATGCTCGCGCATGTTCAAAAGAGGTAAGGAACCTCGGGGAGGCCGGATCACTCATGTCATAGACAAACATACCGGAGCTGGATCCAATAAATAGACGATCCTTAAAGGGATAAATCGTTTCGATCCCCCATCCCACATTTACCGTATTGGCAAGCGACGGGCGACAGGGATCCTCCAGATCAAAAATTTTCATGTCAAAATCGGAAACCGTGTAGAGATGATTAGCTGCGATGGTGAAACGGGCAGTGGAACCTCCAATGCCACTATTAGAGCCCTGGTCAACGGCATTTCCCGCACCAATATTTGCCTGATCAAAGCGTTCCGCAACTGCGAAGTCAATCCAAATAGGACCTCCGTTTCCATTCGACCAGCGAAGACTATTGAAGTTGGGATTGGCACAATCAATCTCTTGTACCTGCTCGGTCTCCCGATAATAAACGAGGAATCCCCTACTGGGATCTTCCCAAATTTGATTAAAAGCATTTCTCACCCTAAACTTCTCAACAGGATTCTGGGGATCAGTGATATCGACAGTGATCAGACTATTGAATTTGTTTGCCTGGAGTTGATTTGCAATGACAGCGAAGTGCTCATTGCCTTCAATTCGCAAGAATGATTCGCTTACCGGGTTTTCCGGATCCTGGTTGTTGATAATGTGGATGCCTTCCCGAAATTCGTTGATCAAGATGTAATCCTTATAGGAATAAACGATGCCTGGATTTCTTAATGACCTGGGTGCTTCCACAGAGATTGGCTCGTCCAACTGCGCTTCTGAAACATAGACGGGATCAAAGCGGACAAAAGTTCGAGTTTCAGCGCACTGGTCTTTGAGACATCCCGTGCTCACAAACGAGACAACGAGCATACTGGCAAAAAGCAGCTTAAGAGTATTCATGATAGTCACTTTTTTCGATGATTAATGGATTTCTATACATGTAGACAGCTATCACTGGTCAAATGGTTGGGTCGTATAGAGAATTATACTGGATAATAGAATGATCGTATATCACTCAAAAAAAACAATTAAAATAATTGACTTTGAGTCAAAAAATATCGATATTTATGCAATCTCAATAGATTTGAGTGTAGGTGTATCGGTGTTTCTAAAGATCATATTAGAACTAATTCTAATTTAACGTAAAGTTTAATAAAGGATGACAACAGCAACGATTGAGACTGCCAAGATCAAAGGAGGATCTTTTCTGGTGGATGAGGTTAAGCCCGAACAAATTTATGTTCCGGAGGACATCACGGAGGAACAGCGGATGATCCGCGATATGACAAGGCAATTCGTCAAGGCTGAAGGCGAGCGAATGCATCGGCTTGACGCTCAAGTCGACCTGATGGAGAAGGCCGGCGAGCTAGGACTCTTGGGTGCCCATATGCCGCAACAATATGGAGGTATGGAACTCGATGCTAACAGCAACTCTTTCATTGCTGAGGAAATCGGCTATGGTGGCGGATCATTCAATACAACATTTGCAGCCCATACCGGAATTGGGATGTTACCGATTCTCTACTTTGGAACTCAAGAGCAAAAAGAAAAGTATCTACCCAAACTTTCGAGTGGTGAATGGAAGGCTGCCTACTGCCTGACCGAACCCGGTTCGGGATCAGATGCACTTGCGGCAAAGACTCAAGCTGTGCTGAACAAGGATAAGACTCATTATGTGCTTAATGGCCAGAAGATGTGGATTTCGAATGCAGGATTTGCCGACCTGTTTATCGTTTTTGCCCAGATCGATGGCAACAAGTTTACGGGGTTTGTGGTTGAGGCTGATCGGAATGGTTTGACCCTTGGAGCTGAGGAGAAAAAATTAGGTATCAAAGGATCGTCTACCCGACAGGTCTTTCTCGAAAATGTGGAGATCCCTGTGGAAAATGTATTAGGTGAGATTGGCAAAGGTCACCTCATTGCATTCAACGTATTAAATATTGGCCGCTTCAAATTAGGCAATATGGCCATGGGTGGTGCCAAGAGTGCCTGTAGCCTCAGCATTCAATATGCCAATGAGCGAGTTCAATTCGGAAAACCAATCAGTTCCTTTGGAGCCATAAAGCATAAGCTGGCACAACAGGCCATCTTGATCTATGCACTTGAGAGCGCCGTTTACCGGGTTTCTGATCTGCTTCAAAAACAGAAAGAACACCTGCTTTCGGAAGGACTTTCGATTGAGGAAGCCATGTTGCAAGCTGCTGAAGAATCTGCTATAGAGTGTGCTTTCATTAAGATTGCAGGTTCGGAATACCTGGATTTCGTTATTGATGAAATGGTTCAGATTCACGGAGGGAATGGATTCTCTGAAGAATATCCTGCTGCCAGAGCTTATCGAGACCAACGCATCAACCGAATCTATGAAGGGACCAATGAGATCAACCGCATGTTGATAGTCAATATGCTTTTAAAGCGTGCTACCAAGGGCGAACTGGATATGGTAGGGCCGGCATGGGAAGTGCAGAAGGAATTAACCCGTATGCCTGACATGTCAAATCCGGAAGGATCTTATGGCCACGAGCTCAAAGCAGTAAAGCACTTCAAGAAACTGGCCCTCCTTGTACTGGGCGCTGCTGCTAAGAAACAAATGGATGGCGAACTCGATCTACGGGAAGAACAGGAGATATTGATGAATGGTGCTGATCTGCTGATTGATATCTTCTTAGCCGAGTCGTTGCTGTTGAGAGTTATAAAGCTGATGGATCGCGAGCAACCAGCCAGCAAAGATGTTTATGAAGCTGTAGTAAAGGTCTATTTCCATGACCTGAACGCGAGGTTGGCAAAGATCGCCCTTGATGCCTTATCATCCTTTGCATCAGGTGATCTTCTCAAGACATTTCAGATGGGAGTTAAGCGCTTTACTAATTATCCATTGAGAAACGTAAAGTCAATGCGTAGAATGGTTGCAGACCACTTGATCAAAGACAACACTTATAATCTCTAGTTTTCATCGAGGAGAATCCTACGCAAGATCTCCATTTGATACTCCTTCCAATGGTTGATTTCGACATTTAGCAGGGTCTGTCGTTGGCCGCCGGCAACATTTAACTTGACAAAACCAATCGTACAAGCCCAGGCTATTAGGTACAATAACTCCGGTCTTTTGGAATTCTTAATGCTGCCATCCTTTCTACCCCGTTTGATCTCATCAATGATCAGATTTATGGGAAGGTTCTGAATGTCCTGTACCCTGCGGTAATACAGACTCTCGATCAGGGCAGTGGTAAGCTTGGACTTATCCCTGCCGTCTCGGGTGCTTCGGTTTAAAGACATATAGTCGAGCATCACTTCTGAGTACAGCCGGTGCTTCTCGCAAAAATTTATGTACGTCTCTACGATAGACAAAACTGATTCAATACCTGGTTTTTCCCGGTTATCATTGATCGTGCGGTATAGATAGTCGTTCAGCACTTGCAACGCTCTATAAGTCACCGCCATGTATAAATTCTCCTTGGTATCAAAATAGAAATAGACCGTGCCTTTCGAAACACCTGCCTTACCGGCTACATCCTCCATCTTGGCTTTTGCAAAGCCAACCGAGGCAAAAACTTCTTCTGCTGAATCAATGATTTTGTTTTCTTTCTGACTTCTTCGGGGATTGGATTGAGCGTTTGTCATTCGTTTTTGGTTGAGCTTGCCAAAATTAACAAAAGCTGTGAAATCTGGACTTCAAGTCAAAACCGTACTTGGATAAGTGTAAAGGGACCTGTATACCGTAGAACTGCAGGGTGTTCTACCCATCCATATTTCTCGCCTCAAAGTTAAACTTACGGTTAATGCAGTTCTTCGTTCAGGTCTGTTAACCAGGTCTTTAATGATCTGGCGGCATTTGATTCATTCTGAACCACCTCAGGCCCATCTAAAGCAATTAGAATTTTTTCAAAATTTCGGTTGGCACCTTCCCCATCATACTCTCCTCCACATCCTTCAACGGTTGCTTCGGCCTCGGTGGATCGATATGCGTAAATTGCCGTTTGTCGACTATCGGACTGCCCGGTTTCGATATCACTTATTTGGGAACCATTTAACCGCTGTACTTCGTAATATTTCTTGAGATAGATCTCAGCTTCGACCTCAAGGGAAGATGATTTGCTCTCATCAAGGAGATAGGCCAGATGATCTTCGGTGACCACCTCATTTTCATTGCTGATCCATTGGAAGTCATCATGAAGTTGGTAGGTACGCAAATTCCCCTTCCGATCTAATATCCATCCTGATTGAGTATACTCTCCTGGTTCTACAATCACCAATTGGAAAACCAAATCCTGACTAACCTGAATTCCTAGCAATTCTTCCGGAGATAAAACAACCTGTTTCCCTGGTGCCAGGAGAGCCTCCTTCTCACAACTTTCGAGAGAAACAATCAGAAGGAGACAACATAACGAAAAGTAAATATGAAATTTCATGTATCCTATAGAGATGATGTCAGTGAAAGTTAGTCAACTTTTTTGAGAAGAACTTGCTAAAAAGTGTGTCTTCTATGAATTCAGTGAGCTTCCGGTTATTCCTTTTGTTCTATTGGCAATAATGTTTAATCTTGCTGCCAATCGTCTGGTATGACAATCGATTCTCATCAGCATTTCTGGAAGTATGATCCGGTTGAATATCCTTGGATCGACGAAGGAACTATGTCCGTTCTTCAGCGAGATTTTCTACCGGGCGACCTGAAAGTACTTCTTGCAAAGTACCAGGTAGATTTCTGCTTGGCAGTCCAGGCACGTCAATCCTTGGATGAAACACAATTCCTCCTGGGGCTTGCAGAGGAAAATGATTTTGTGCGTGGCGTCATTGGATGGATTGACTTGAAAACGGCAGATCTCAACAAACAAGTGGAAAGATTGGAGAGTCCTCATCTTATTGGGTTTCGCCATGTCTTACAAGACGAACCAGATGGCTTTTCCCTTGATCCGGCCTTCTTGAGGGGAGTCGAAACAATACTTGATAACGGCTATACTTACGATATCTTGATCTACGCCCATCAGCTTCCGGAAATACTTGAATTTGTTAAACATTTTTCTGAGAAGCCCATGGTTGTAGATCATATTGCCAAGCCAAATATTCGAGATGGTCGCATCCTTAAATGGAAGCAACACATGCGGGAACTGGCACGC
>JAHELJ010000147.1 GCA_024644235.1 Lewinellaceae bacterium | reverse complement strand
GCTCATTGGCATTTCGGATGATCTGGGTAATCCCAACAGTCTGCACCAGATTTGATCGCTTCATGACGAGGTCATTTTCCGGATCTCCGTTTCCGCCTTCTTTGTGAAATTTCAGAATCTCGTTTTGACTAGTTAACGAGATGCTCGTCAACCAATCGAAGAGCCACTTTCTCCTTTCTGCCTGATGTTCTTCACTATATAGAGTGGATGAAGCCCAGATATGAGGAGAACCCGGATCAAGCATAATCACATGCTTGTCTTTTAGATCCCACCGAAATTCTTGAAGCCGTCCTCGGTCGATCGAGATCATGGTAAAAGGCTCGATTCCATGTAGATCAACTTCCTTAAAAAAATGGGCAGATGATGGATACTCGAAAAGCTGCAAAGCAATAAGCCCCCTGCTCATGCGGTAGGGTGGTGTATGTTTATGAGGATGGAATGCACCGTTCATCACACAGAAGCATCGATCATGGGCTGACATGGCCATCCAGGTGCCTCCTGCCCGGGAATCTTTTGGATAGATAACTGTTTCGTCAGCTACGGAAATCTTGACCAGTCCATCGGATCCACGGGTTGGACTTACATCGCGGTTTTGAGTGAGAATGAAGGTATTATCTCGACCAGGTAGGTAGGTAATTGTACACATTCCTTGTAAAGAGATTAGATAAGACCGGGATCAGTCATTACTTCAACCAGCCCCGGGCCATCGCATTCCATTAGAGATTTGATCGCCAGGTCAAGTTGGCCCCTATCGGTAATGCGTTCACCAAATGCCCCGCAGCTGACCGCAAAATTGGCAAAGTGCGGGTTTTTCAAGGTAGTGGCCCACACATCAAACTGTCCGCTTCGTTGTTCTTTTGAGATTTTACCTAGCTCTCTGTTGTTGAGTATTACTGTCTTGATTGGCATTTGATATTTCACTGCTGTCGTGAGTTCAGCCATATACTGCGCAAATCCTCCATCACCTGCCACTGCAACTATGGGTCTATCGTTTTCCACTGCCGCCCAGGCGCCCATCGCGGCGGGAAAAGCAAAACCAATTGAACCAAGATAACCCGACATTAGAAAACTGTGATTGCGGCTTTCGAAGTAACGCCCAAAGGAATAGGCATTATTTCCTACATCAACACACATCACGGCATCAGCAGGCACGTGTCGATTTAGTGTATCGAACACTGCAATAGAACTGATACCCTCTCCCCGGTTTTCCTGAAGGCGCTTCTTCTTTTCTTGCCTCCAAATTTGCCATCGGTCACTGATTTCACCCCGTTGGTCCGTCCGTTGGTCATTGGCTATTTCTGCATCAAGAATCAAATCAAGGGTGGCAGAAATTTCGCCCCATACCGGTATATCTATTTTATGAAACTTGCTCAGCGCCAACGGATCGAAGTCAATTTGGATCGTGGTGATCTTTGAAGTGATGCCGGTATGTTTGGAGAATGAAGCACCGATTACCAGGAGAAGATCTGCCTCATTCATAAAATATGAAGCGATCGGTGTACCACTTCGACCTAAGACGCCACAACCAAGCGGATGATCATCTGCTATCAAGCCCTTACCCTTGAAAGTGGTCAGTACCGGGCAATTCAGTTTCTCCGCCAATTGGCGAACCTTATCCATGTGAAACCTGGCTCCGTGTCCCACGATGACGACAGGCCTCACTGCATTACGAATCGCTTCGACCGTACGGTGGAGCGACTCCTTCGGTGGTGCAATCTGCAACGGTGTCATCCTGCCTTCCGGAGATTCGACCTCTTCGTCATCCGCAACCTTGATTACCTGCACTTCATCCGGAAAGGTAAGATGGGAAACATCACGCTTAAGAATCGCATGCTTTATTGCCAGACTCATCAGTTCGCTATACAGGCTTCTATACTGTACGCGGTGATTGAACTCAGCCACCGTACTAAAGGCATTCACTAGATCCAGTTCTTGAAAATTGCCCGTTCCCACCACCTGCGTTGCTACCTGACCCGTCAGGGCCAAGATTGGAGCCCGGTCTACCTTGGCATCCCAAAGACCGGTAAACATGTTGGTGGCACCTGGCCCTGCTATGGAAAAACAAGCAGCCGGACGACCAGTGAGTTTGCCATATGCTGATGCTGCAAAAGATGCTGCACCTTCATGCCGGATGCCAAAGAACTTTAGTTTTCCCTGTTCCTCAAACCGCCTCATGGCATCTGCAAATCCCAGGTTGGAATGTCCCACCATGCCAAAAACCCTGTTCACACCCCAGTTGATCATAGTTTCTACCATGATATCTGAGACGGTAGTTTCGTGCTCTGGCGGAGGAACGATCATTACATAAACTCCATCCGGTCTCTCTTCCACCTGAAAGGTCTCTACTCCATCATCATATCCAGGGGCTTTGCCGGTACAGGGGTCGTAATCCCAACCATGCCAGGGACACCGCAACAAACCATTCTCAATACTTCCTTCTCCAAGCGGTCCTCCCTGGTGCGGACAGCGATTGTCCAATGCACAAATTTTACCTTCATGATGAGCCAGACAAACCTGTTGATGAGCTGCAGTTACCGTCATGACTCTTCCCTCCAGGAGGTCCTGTTTGCTTTCTAAAACCTTAAACCATCTTCCTTCCTGATTGCTTTTAGTTGCCATCCTTTTCTTCGAGACTAAAATTTTATATCCGTCTTATTTTATCCATGTCAACGTACAGCACGTTCCAGTCTCCGACCATTTGCGATTGGCCGGATATCTCGATGTTCTCGGCTACGTACGGAAGAATTCGCTGGTTGATATCTTGCCCCTCTGTGTCCTTCATCAGAGAGTATTCAAAGGTTCCATCACTCCTTTTACTTCGAAATACAGGTGGTATACCTCCGCTGATACAGCGAATTGCGCAGCTCTTGTGGATCTTGCCCTCACCCGGCTTCATGACGCCGAAATAGCACTTTGGATCAAGGATTTCACCCTCCAACTGGAACGGTTGAGGACTACTGATCTCTCTTTGATTGAAGACTTCATGCTCATCAGCTTCGACTAAAGATTTCGCCTTTTCCGTCAATTCCAGTACTGCTCTTCCGTCACCATGTATTAAGGTGCCTCTTAAAGTGATTTTTCGCTGTCTTAGCTGACCATGTTCTTCTTCAATTTCCTGAAGAAAGCCCAGCGCTCCACGCTTTCCATAGCCGACCAGAAGAAGTTCATCGGAAACGGTTTCAGGTATTCCACCCTCTGTCAAAAGCATGGGTGCCGGGTTGTATACCAGTACACCGGAAAATTCTTGAATATTCCCCAATTCGAACTGATGATTATTAAAGGGTTTTTGGTTTTTGACCACGAGGTAAGTGATACCTAAACTGAAAGTGAACAAAGCAGTAATGAACAAGATCAATAACCGACGGGTTCTGGGAGGTAGTCCATCCTTCCAGCCGATATAAAATTCATTTGACTTTGGTGAATTCATGATGCCGAGCCCTCAAGTTTTGCTGGTTGAATAAATGTGCCGGGAGGTTTTGGTTTTGGATCGACCCAAACATCATTCCCTCGAATATTTACTTCATAGGTCTTTAGCTTTTCATTGAAAGGCGGAGGCGATTGCCCATTGTGAGGAAAATATTGATAACCATGCCAGGGGCAGGTTATGCAGCCATCTACGATTTTCCCTTCACCGAGCGGTCCCAGCTGATGACGGCAAAGATTGCTCACCGCGGAGATCTGTCCGTCATACCTGAAGACGGCAATGTTCTCTGATCCGATGGTCACTATTTTGGCTCTGCTGTCTTCTATATCATCGAAATTGCAAACTTTGACAAATTTGTCCTTTGTCTTTTCAGAAGTCGACCGCAGGCGTTTTACTTCCCTAAGTCCGGTGAATATTTGCAGTCCGGCGATCACTACAAAACCACCTAACAGCATGACCCAGTATAGCGGCTTGGACTCATATTGAAGCGTACCCAAAGCCACATGACCTACCACCAATGCATAAGCTATATAGACGGCCATATGCAGGCCCTTCCAAATCCTCGGAGTGAGATTCTTAAGCCAGAAATCATGACTGGTAGCTGCCATGAGAAGTAGGATGACCAATGCAAGGAAACCCAGGATTTGAAACGGGAATTCGCTGATTTCCTGATAATTTTGATTGGATAGAAAAACGCTCGCGATTGGGTTGGTATCACCCAGAGTATGAAACTGAATGATGCAAAAGAGGCCGTGAACCAACGCAAACAGAAACATGGTCACTCCAAGGTGGCGTCGATTGTAAAGTAGCGGAAGAAACCGGGAATCCAGTCTGCAAAGCGGACCGATGATTAGAATAATATGAAGTAAAGTGATGGCTGTAAAGGCGGTGGCTCGTATAATCAATGTCTCGATGGTAATAGATGGGTGCAGAGTCATCTGTGCCAGAACAAAAACTGCCAGAACCAAGATGATGAAGAGTGACATCCAAAGGTCATATCTCTTCTTGCTTTTATTCCACAATATGGCTTGGTAACTTACTCCCATCAGGCTGCCATTGAAATAATAAGTAGGAGCAGAATCAGGATCAGCATCCAAATGATCAAATGTGCCCGGCGAAGTGATGGTGTCATTCGGATGGCTTTTTTGTTCTCCATTTTCCTACGAGCGCCGGCCACAAAATAATCACTCCCGGAGCGATGATAAGTCGGAAACTAACGGGGGCTCCTACAGTGTCCGGATCAATTGTTTGCATACCTCTTACCAGGCACACCAGGTAGAAGATCAATCCTACAAGTAGGTAAGCAGCAGCCAGCCACAAACATATGTTAACGAGTCCCTCCATACACTACGGGTTTACTCCGGCATACCTGATCCCGGTCAAATGATGCATATCGCGGTCAAAAGTCGACAGATCCTCCAGGTTGAATTGAGCTATATTGCGATGGCCGCAAGCCCGCGCCACGACTTTGATCAGGTCGTTGGATGCTCTCAGAAATTTGTTCAGTTGTTCAGCTGATGCGTCGATGACCAACCTTTTCCGTAATGACTCCTTTTGGGTGGCGATACCAACCGGACAATTATTGGTATGACAGGCTCGCATACCCAGACAACCAATCGCCTGAATGGCGGAATTTGAAATCGCTACGGCGTCGGCCCCGAGCATAAGTGCTTTGGCAAAATCAGCCGGCGTTCGAAGCCCCCCGGTGATGATCAATGTAACATTTCGGGCCTCCGATTGATCCAGATGTTTTCTTGCTCTGGCCAGTGCAGGGATGGTGGGTACATTGATATGATCTCTTAGGATTCTTGGTGCAGACCCGGTGCCGCCACCTCTACCATCCAAAATAATGTAGTCTGCTCCGACGTCCAGGGCAAAATCGATATCTCTTTCAATATGGCTGGCTGCCAGCTTGAAGCCAACCGGTATTCCTCCGGTGAGGTTACGGATCTCATCGGCTATCTCACGAAAATCTGATGAGGTGAAAAGATCAGGAAAAGTTGCTGGGGACACGGCAGGCTGACCAACCTCAAGACCTCGTACTTCGGCAATCTCTTTTGTGACTTTTATTCCGGGCAAATGCCCTCCGGTCCCGGTCTTTGCTCCCTGTCCACCTTTGAAATGGAAAGCTTGCGCCTTGGCAGCTTTCTCGAAAGAGAATCCAAATTTTCCCGAGGCCAGTTCATAGAAGTAATGGGAATTATTTTCCTGCTCTTCCGGGAGCATACCCCCTTCTCCGCTGCAGATGCCAGTACCTGCCATTTCTGCACCGCGTGATAAAGCGATCTTTGCTTCGCGTGAAAGTGCCCCAAAACTCATATCCGACACGATAAGAGGAATCTGAATCGTTAATGGCTTTTGTGCCGATGGCCCGATCTGCACAGAGGTGTTGACCGGTTCATCGTCCATCAAAGGTCGCTGGCCAAGCTGAGCCGGCAGGTATTGGATGTTTTCCCATTTGGGCAGGGTGTTGCGGTCCACGCCCATTGCTGCGGATGGTCCGTGATGGCCGGTCTTACTCAGGCCATTGGTGGCTAGTTCCTTGATATAGCGGGTATAGGGTTCGGTGTCCTCCGGATGGGTATCAGCATACCGTCCCAAATATTCATCTCTCTGGAAAGGTTGTGGATGCTCTTCCAGGT
>JAHELJ010000146.1 GCA_024644235.1 Lewinellaceae bacterium | reverse complement strand
TAGGTATTGGCCAGCGCACTATGGCAGCCCGCAGTTGAAAAGTTGATTGGCCAGCGCGCTGAAGCATCCCGCGGTTTAATAGTTGAAAGTCTAAGGTTGAATGGGTATTGGCCAGCGCGCTATGGCACCCCGCGGTTTAATAGTTGAAAGTTTAAGGTTGAATCGGCTGGAAATGTCGGTTACAACCTTTCGATGGTGAGACCACCATCCACCATAAGTACCTGACCGGTTGAATAGTTCAAGTCTCCACAGACCAGTGATTTTACCGCCTTTCCAACATCTTCCGGTTGGCCCCAACGTCCGGCGACAGTGAGTCCCTCTGCGATCTTCTTGTCATATTTTTCCTTCACGCCGGATGTCATATCGGTGGCGATGATGCCCGGACGTATCTCAAAAACAGGAATGTTGTGTTGACCAAGACGTATGGCGAAGAGCTTCGTTAGCATTGACATCCCAGCTTTAGAGATACAATATTGACCCCTTTCGGGTGAAGCCAGAGTGGCCGATATCGAAGAAATATTAACGATGCAAGCTTGAAAGTCTGAGTCCTCACTCTTGTGTTGAATCATTTTCCTGGCCACTAGCTGGGTAAGGAAGAAGGTGCCACGGAGATTGGTGTTCAACACCCTGTCGTAGCTATCTTCTGAAATATCAAGCAAGTCACTCCTGTCCTTAGGAGCGATGCCGGCATTATTCACAAGAACATTGATACTTCCTAGTCCATCCTGGGCTTTGTTGATTATTTCTTGCCTGGAAGTTGATGAACTGATATCGCCCTGGCAATACATCACTTTGACACCCTCATCCTTCAGCTCCTTAAGCGACTCAACCTGACTTTCATCTCTCACTCCATTGATTGCTAGATTCCAGCCCTCCGAGGCAAGAGCCATGGCGATACCTAGGCCAATGCCCCTGCTTCCTCCCGTGATCAATGCATTTCTTTTCATGAGGTGCTTTTTTCATCTAAGGCATCCACAGTTATCCACTTTTGAAGTCGCCAGCTCTCCATCCCAAGTTCGGCTAGCTGAACTCCTTTTGCCCCTTCAAGTAAATTCCAACGGAAAGGCTCATCGGCCACCACATGTTTTAAGAAAAGGACCCATTGCGCCTTGAAGGCATTTTCCAGCTTGTCGTGATCATCGACTTTCGTCCAGTCTTCATAAAAATCGATTGGCTGCGGAACATCAGGATTCCAGACAGGCTTGGGTGTTTGATCAAAGGACTGAGTGTAACATTCTCTGAGACCGGCTACTGCCGAACCATCCGTGCCATCAACCTGCACAGTGAGTAGATCGTGGCGTCGTACTCTCACCGTCCAGGATGAATTGAAATGAGCAACGACATCTCCGGCCAGCTTGAAAGTAGCATATGCTGCATCATCAGCAGTGGCCGCATATTCCGATCCATGTTCATCTACACGACTAGGTATATGAGTTGCACCAAGGCAAGAAACCGATTGTACTTCTCCGAACAGATTATCTAGGACATATCTCCAATGACACAACATATCCACAATGATCCCTCCGCCATCTTCTTTTCGATAGTTCCATGATGGGCGTTGGGCTTTCTCACGAAATCCTTCAAATACCCAGTATCCAAATTCACCCCGGACCGATAAGATGCGGCCAAAGAATCCGTCGTCGATCAGTCTTTTCAATTTCAGCATACCCGGGAGCCAAAGCTTATCCTGAACCACTCCGTGTTTTACGCCTGCACGTTCGGCTTCCTGGTATAAATTTATTGCCTCTTGCAAGGTACTTCCTGTCGGTTTTTCACAGTAGATATGTTTACCTGCTTTGATGGCGGCGAGAACTCCATCGTACCTCTTGTTGGTGATCTGGGCATCGAAGTAGATTTGGTTGTGCTGATCTCCAAGTGCATCGGAAAGGTTGGTAGTGAATCGCTCTACGCCATGCTTTTCCGCCAATTGCCTGAGCTTTTTTTCATTTCGCCCAAGCAAGACAGGTTCAGGATGGATCGTATCCCCATTCGGCAGTACCACTCCTCCATCTGACCTGATGGATAGGATAGATCGGATCAGGTGTTGATTGGTACCCATCCGTCCCGTTACACCATTCATGATAATTCCTATTCGATGTTCCATAAGATTCTAATATATTACTAGCAGTGATGAAGGTAGGCATCTATGATGCGATGAAGGAATTCCGTCTGATCCATCTGCCAGTAGATGTTTGAAAATATCTCTACTTCGATATAACCATTGAAGCCTGCATTATCTGTCCATTTCCGAATTGAGGGAATATCAATACATCCTTCTCCCATCAGGCCTCGATCCAACAGCATGTCTTCCGTAGGGCTCTTCCAATCGCAAACATGAAAAGCAAACAGCCTATCGTGCTGACCGCAGCGATCGATCTCTGCCTTTAGGGCATCGTCCCACCAGATGTGATATACATCGAGTACCACGCCTACGATCGGTGAATCAATGGCCAAGACCATATCCAAAGCCTGCTTTATGTTGACAATTGCGGATCGGGAGTCGGCATACATGGGGTGCAGGGGTTCAATTCCCAATTTCACCTTGTGTTGCTGAGCAAAGGGTATAATGGCTTCAATACCATCTCGAATTTGTTCTCGGGAAGTGGTCAGGGATTGATCTGGATGGGCTCCACATACCAACACCAGCAGTGGGGCTTGCAGAGCTGCTGCCTCCTCCAGCGTTCTGAGGTTCTTCTCCACTGCTTTTTGCCTCTCAAGGGGATCCGGATGGGGAAAGAATCCACCCCGTACATAAGAGATAACATCCAAAGGATACTGAGAGACCAGATCACCCGCCTTCACCGGACCCATGTCTTCAATGGCAGACTGCCAAATGCTGATAGCCCGGATTCCGGCCTGGGCGTACTGATCCAGCGCTACTTCCAGCGGCCAAGGCTTTGTGGTAATAGTGTGCAAGCAAAGTCTGGAGATATCGGGCAGAGCCACGTACGTTAATTTTTTATTCGGATTGGATTAGTTTTTCATAATCGCAGTAAAGAAATCATAATATGGCTTGTCGTCGATAACCCTTTGGAGGTAAAGCGACAGTTCACGCATGTGGTAATCACCCCACATACTGGATTCGCTGTGAGGTATTTCACTTCCTTCCCGGATGTGGTCCCAGTTGTTTGGTCTATGATAGATCGAATGGAGGAGAAGACCCTCATGCCTTTCATCTGTGCTTAGGTAAGGTTCTTTAAGAAGGGTTCGGGCGACAGAAAGGCCTGCTTGCCAGTACTTGCTAGAATCTTCCGCTTTGATCTTTTCAAGAAATCTTCCTAATCTAAGTAAACCTTGGGCGGTAATGGCAGCAGCAGAGCTATCGACTGGTTCATAAGCATTGTATGGGTCGGCAGGAGATTTGGTGTAGTCACCCAATTTGTGCAAATCAGGAGCTCCCGTGTCCCAGTAAGGGATGCCATCAGAAGACGTATGTTCAATATAGAAATCAGCGGTTGCTTTCGCTGCCTTCAGGTAGAGTTCACGAATTACATTGAGACCTCCATAGTCCTCAATCGCTGCCGGACTGGCTGCCCCTAGATATTCAAGTTGTTCGGCAAAACCACAAACAGCCCATGCCAAACCTCGCGTCCACGTGCTGAACCCGCTGAACCCTTGCTGGGCATTGGGACAACGAAAAGCCCCATCGTTGGTGTTAAAGATGGCTTCGTGAGCAGTGCGGCCCCAGACATCGTATTGGTCTCTTCCGTCCCCATAAAAGACCGAATAGTTGGCAGTTGCTGCAGCATGATGAATGGCTCGGCCAAGCAATGAAACCTTTGAGTCATTCTCACCCGAAAAAACATGACCGAGCTCGTGAGCCAATACCAGCACCCGGATGGTTCTTATGGTATCCACAAAAAGTGAGTGGGGTCCATTGAATGAGTAGATGAACCCACCCCCCGGAATTTTAGTCCAGCGGCGGGCCTGAACCGCTCCGGAAATCTTAATAGCCAATTCGTAGAAAGCCTTTTCCCATTCTTGATGAGGGATTCGGCCTTCATGCATAAGACGCAGAAGATTTCCATATGTGCTCACGTTGTTGAAGCCATGATCATGAACCCCGAAGTGCGAAATATGATCAGCCATTTTCTCCAGAGTGGCTGTACGGCCGTACTCAAGGAATTCTTCCTCGCCCGTCGCATCAAATTGCAGAATAGCACTACCATATTGAAAGCCCTGGGTCCACTCGGTCCAGCCCCGCGAAGTGTATTTTCCTTCTATAGTGAATACAGGGGCACCGGCATCCTGGTACCTGTTTGCAATGTTCCTAATTTTAGCGGCACTCAGTTTCCACAGTTGGTCTAGTGGCTTTGCAAGGTCTTGTGGGGTCAGTTCGCGGTCAATCAGCATGTGTCTAAGCAAAGATTATCGAGATAAAATAAGCTTTTTGAATGGATTCAGTGGCCTTCATTTTTCAAACAAAAGACTACATTGAGATCAAATCTCTTGCAGTCATGAGGTGGGTTGCCAGCAGTTCTATTCTTATCTGCCTTGCTTTGAATCTTTGGGGGCAGCATGACCAGAATATCAATCGTAGTGAAGCGAGAATACCCATGCGAGATGGCATCGAGCTTGCTGCCATTGTCTATACACCGGAGCGTGAAGCAACGTTCCCTGCACTTCTATATCGTACGCCTTATGGAATTGAAAATTATGATAGCTGGGCCGAACTACCGGTACTGGCTGCCAAGAGAGGTTATTTGGTGATTCTGGTTGACGTCAGGGGGCGATATAGTAGTGAAGGCGAGTTCGAAGCATATCGAAATGAGAAGGAAGATGGTTATGATGTCATTGAATGGGTGGCTAATCATCCTAGATGTAATGGAAAGGTAGGTACTTACGGAGGATCTTATCCAGGAATCGTCCAATGGCTTGCAATGACTCAATCTCCCAATGGATTGTGGGCAGCTGCCCCGGAGATGACACCCATCGGTAGTCATCATTTCTTTTACAATGGAGGGGCATTTTCCACAACCTGGTTAGATTGGTTTGTACCCCTCATCTTTCCGGATAAGATGAAGCGAGCTGGGAAAGAGGAGATTTTTGTGGAGATGGAAAAGAATTTTCTGGCAGACCGCAAGAAATGGTATGGCTTCCGCCCAATGAAGGAACATCCTTTCCTAAAGGTATTTGCACCCGAGTACTTTGAGTGGCTGGATCATCCTGAACAGGACTCCTGGTGGGATTTTGTCAATATCGAAGACCACTTCAAAAAATTTCAGGCTCCTGTTTTTCTGCTTAGCGGATGGTATGACGCTGCTTACGGTGTAGAAGGAGCCATAAGAGCTTTTGAAAAGATGCAGACCGAATCCGCTGGTGATCGAGCCAGCAATCAGACAAAGCTCATCCTCGGACCCTGGAATCACACGACAGTGGAACCCCGAAAGACAGAATTTGGTGAGATAGATTTTGGCCCGAGTGCCGGTATGGACTATGATCAGCTCCTCCTCGATTGGTTTGACGCCCAAATAAAGAATGGGCAAGAATCTGAACTACCTCCAGCATCCATTTTTATGATGGGTGCCAACCAATGGCTAGCTTTTGAGACCTGGCCTCCGGCTAATGCCAAACCTGTAGAGTATTTTTTAATGAATGAACATATGCTTTCCAATGAACCAGGTAGTTCGGAAGGATTGACATATCGATTCGATCCGGCTGATCCTTTATGGGATGGGTCTTATGAGAAATCCTATCCTAATGATCAGAGGGAGAATGAGAGCCGGTCAGATGTACTCACTTTTACATCTGAACCGCTAATAGAAGATTTCGACATTGTGGGGGAAGTCGTTGCTGAATTGTTCGTCAGCTCAACAGCAACTGATACTGATTTTTCAATCACACTCTGTGATGTGTATCCGGACGGCCGGTCAATTAATTTGGCTGGATTGGACGCGGGTTATCTAAGGATGCGGTATCGGGAGGGTTATGATGATCAAGTCTTAATGGAGCCGGGTGAAGTGTACAAGATCCGGATAGGGAGGTTATTCACCGCTAACCGTTTTAAGAAGGGCCACAGTATTCGACTGGCCGTTACCAGTAGTAAGGCTCCACATTACGACCCCAATCCCAATACAGGGCGA
>JAHELJ010000007.1:89248-160515 GCA_024644235.1 Lewinellaceae bacterium | reverse complement strand
TTTCGGATTAAGGGATTGCCGCAATGAAGTCGAGCGGTTAATCAGGTTAATTGTTCCTTTTGCCAACTCCGGTGATTAGTGAAAGGTTCAGTTTTGAACTGATATCATAATGTGCAAGCAGGCTGCATTATCATTGCACCTTACGTATCGTTGAGATATTTGGTGAAAGGGAGATCACGACTGTCATCACCTGTTCGTTGCGGGATAATTCTCTATGCATTCAATTTTCATGGACGTAGTGGAATAACTTTAGTACACAGATCTTAATGGGCCAGATATCCTTGATATTTAGGTAAGGTCTTGAATAAGTTTCTCAATTGACCTGTCAATTCCAAAGCCCGTGCTTTTTCATCTTGATTCGCATCATAGAGTGTTATCCGTTGAGTTCTGGCTTAGGCTTTCCGTCAGTGCCTCGAAATCCTTTTACCAGGAGCCATCCACCGAGAAAAAGTTCGTTCAACCCCATGGGCATCATGAGGGGCATGCCATATCCATGGCCAAAAGTATCCAGTATGATTTCAGCCAGCAGAAGGACAACTGCTCCCAGTCCCCAGATCGAGATAAACCGGGGCAGCAATCGGCTCCTGAATAACAGGAAGTAGAACATAAACGCCCCAAGCCCATAGGCGATGATGGTCATGTTCTGGGTCCAGCCTCGTGCCTGCAGTACCACACGACCGATTCCTTCCAACTTTGTAGCATCTGATGTTGCTGTCATCGAAGCATCCTGACTGATTGACAACAAGGTCAGAAGCAGGATACCGCTGACCATAATAGTGGCAAACTCTACACAACGCAAACCCACATACCACATGGAGATCCGCTCGCTAAATATTCTTAATATCGGAAAGAGTAAGACAGCGATTGCGACAATAGCTGCGCCACATATGAGATCAAGGAACAACGCAACACGAACAGTAGTCGCCTTAACCTGCATATCTTCCAGGAAGTTGCCGCCATATAAGATGGGCTCCAGCAATACACTGTAACTGACAGCGGCTGTGATGAGTTGAATGAGAAACAATAATCCGACTAATCTTACTGTGGCGGGTTGGTTCATGAGAGGCATTGGTTTCAGGTAAGGACGGTTGAGCAAGGGATTAGTTACGGAGCTATCAGGTAAGTCTTGGGCTCTGAAGGCTATGCCTTGTTGAAACTTGTAATTGTGTAATTGAATTGCCTTTGATCGGATATAGAGGCGTCTCCGAAGCTCTTGGCAGGGATGCCAAGAGGAACGTTGAACTGTTGAATCGTGTAATTGTGTAATTGATGTGCCTTTAACGGATAGAGGGTCGTCTTCGAAACCCTTGGCAGGGATGCCAAGAGGAACGTTGAACTGTTGAATCGTGTAATTGTGTAATTGATGTGCCTTTAACGGATAGAGGGTCGTCTCCGCAGCTCTTGGCAGGGATGCCAAGAGGAACGTTGAATTGTGGAACTGTGTAATTGTGTAATTGAAATGCATTTGATCGGATATCGGGGCCTCTCCGCATTTCTTGGCAGGGATGCCAAGAGGGACGTTGAATTGTGGAACTGTGTAATTGTGTAATTGTGTAATTGAAGTGCCGTAGATCGGTTTCCCCTTTTCGCCACCCCAGTTAGTGTTTTACATAAACAGTTTTCCTATTGACAAATTCCATGATGCCGTCTCTGGCCAGTTCGCGGCCGTATCCAGAATGCTTGGTGCCTCCAAAGGGTAATCTGGGATCGGATTTCACCAATTCGTTGATAAAATAGGCTCCATCACTGACTCGGCCGGCATATTTTAAGGCCTCCCCGGTATTTCTTGTGCAGACAGTTACGCCTAGGCCATATTTGGAATTTTCCGAGAGCGCAAAGGCGTGATCTATATCCACCGCTTTGATCATAGCCGCCAATGGGCCAAAGGTTTCCTCATCGAATGCGGCCATCCCGGGGACCACATCTCCCAGAATGGTTGGTTCATGGTAGCAGCCATTTTGATTGCCTCCCAAGATAAGTTTGGCACCTTTTTCAAGTGATTCGCTAACCTGCTTGTTCAATTGATTGGCAAGGTCAAGCCGTGCCAGAGGGCCTATGGCCGTGTTATCGTCCAGCGGGTCTCCGGATTTCAATTGTTTTACAGCGTGGGTGAATTTCTGAACGAATTCGTTGTAAATTCCTTCCATCAGAATAAAGCGCTTCGCCGCAATACAACTTTGTCCGCAATTGAGCAGACGGGCGGTCAGGGCTGTTTTAACACTCTTGTCAATGTCCGCATCTTCGCAAACGATGAACGCGTTGTTGCCGCCGAGTTCCAGCACGGTTTTCTTAATATGACGTCCGGCAATTTCCGCAACAGCAGAACCAGCCCGTTCGCTTCCGGTAAGCGTTACCGCTTTTACCGCATCATGATCTATAATGACTTCGGTTTGATCGTGATGAACAATCAAATTCTGAAAAACAAAAGGAGGAAAACCTGCCTTGGTGAACACGCCTTCAATTTGTTGCGCACAGCCGAATACATTCGGAGCGTGTTTTAACAAACCGGTATTGCCTGCAGTCAAGGTGGGGGCCGCATATCTGAACACCTGCCAAAAGGGAAAATTCCAGGGCATGATCGCCAGAACAGCTCCAATAGGGTCATGCCGGACAAAACTTTTTTCAGCATCAGTGGTGATGGATTCATCTGCCAGAAATTCCGCGGCATTTTCCGAGTAGTAGTCGCACACCCAGGCGCATTTGTTTACTTCCGACCTGGATTCCGAAATGGGTTTCCCCATTTCCAGGCTAATCATTTGGGCAAATTCCTCCATATGATCTCGCAATACCACTCCGGCTTGTCTTAGTAATGCACAGCGCTCAGAGATAGGCACCTCTCTCCAGGCTTCAAAGGCATTACGGCTTTTATCGAGTCTCTCCTCCAGCTCTTTTGGAGTTAGCGATATGTATTGGCCCACTACCTGGCCGTTGTAAGGGTTAATGCTCTTAAATTCCATGTTACTTTGTTAGGCTACCCGGCAGGGTAACTTTTTCACGCTTATCCTCGATGACCTGGGAGACATATTTTTCGCGGATAGCCTTTATCCATTCTTTTGCCCGGGGGTTGAGTTGGAAATCATCCGTCATCATGCGACCCCTCGAAACTAAAATCCCCATATCGGCTCCTTCATACAAGTAATCCCCTGCTTTGGAAATATGAAGGAAGAAGGCTTCATTTTCCGTCTCTACCGCTCTTCTATGGGTATCCAACCTGTCGAATTGAATATGGCCATTATCGAACATTTTCCAGATCCCTGATTGGGGACCTTCAGATACGTATTCAATAGTATCCTCGGTATGCTTGATGATCAATTGACTCCACCCGTCTATATTTTCTTGCCGGGCCCATCGTGCATTAAGCTCTTTGACGTCAAGTTTATATTCCACATCCATCCATTCCAAAATATGGAATATGAAAAGAGGGGCATCTGCCAAAGCAAAGACTGCGTGGTTGGTTATTGAACTTGCACCCGTTACCCTTGGATTAAGTTCGCCCAGATAAATTTCTCCATTATCCTGATCGATCAGAAAATCCAACTCAAAATATCCTTTGTAACCCTCCTTTCTCAACTGATCTCCGAAGAGCTGCGTATACACCGTTGCCTTCTTCCGAATGTCGGGGCTAAAGGCATTGGGATAAATCTCGTTGCCGCACCACCCACCTTTGTAAGGGGTCAATTCCTTAAATCCCACAAGTTCTGTCATCAGCGGTGCAACGATTGTCCCATGCCTGGTAACACAGGCTTCGATAGCGGCACCTTTGCAATTGATGCGCTTCATTATTTTGACTTCCTTTTCCTTGACAATCTCCGATTTGTATTTGTCGAATTCTTCCTCATTGGAAATGAAGAATGTGGTATGGCCCGAATCCCCAAAAGGTGTTTGAATTACCAGATCATTACCAAGAGCCCGGGAAACTTTTTTTAGATATGCATAATCCGGGACTGCCGAGAGCACATAGGGCACACACGGTACCCCCGCCTTTTCAGCGATTCGATTGGTATTCACCTTATTATCCATGAAGGTCCGCATCTTGGCGGTAGGAAACATGATTTCAAGACCCAGCTTGTTTGCCAGCTTCTCTGTCTTTTCATCGAACATAAGGAACATGGCCTTCCCGGTAGTCTTTCCTTTTTTCCTGGAGGCCAAATAATCTTGAACCTCGGGATGTTGAAGGAGATAATTGTTGATGTCTTCGATACTTGTAAATTCATCGTGAGGGATTTCCTCTACAGGGGAAAAAACATTGGGGTGCTGACCATCGAAGCATTCGATATAGCAGATAAACTTAAAACCCTTTATCCATTCGTCGGCACCGAGCAGGTTGAAATTGGTAGCACTAATAAAATAGATAGGGGTCTCATTTTTATAAAAAAAACGTCTTATATCAGACACGCCATCAAGTACCTCGGTGGTGGACATCTTTTTTGCAGAGGTTATTTTTTTGTTATTTGACCCGGCGACTTTCTTTGCTGTTATTATTTTTTTAGTAGTCATCTAGATAGTTATCAATGATTAATTTAGTTGCTTTTTCTTCTTTCAAATCGACTTGGCTTCCGATGTTACAGTCATCTGATTCTTGTTCAAAACCTCTTCCCTGAATACCCTAAGACCCAGATCGGAGCGGTAACCATGTATTTCGTTTACATCTAGTGCGGTAAGGAAATTGATAATCTCATCGCTCACCACCTGACCCGGAACCAGCACGGGAAAACCCGGGGGATATGGAATGACAAAGGTGGAAGCAACCAGCTTTCTTCCCTTCCCCATAATCGATAAGCATTCGTTTAACGGCACATATTCATAATTTTCTTCGTCGTACGCCAGAAAATAGGCTTCTCTTAGATTCCCTCCGGGAATTCCTGGTTCGGCCCGAAATGAAGGATGGAAATAACTGAAATCCGGTAGAGGAGGAACTTCTTTGGTCAGCGAATGTATCCGTTTATTTCGAATTTGCCTTTCCTTAGCATTCAGCGCCTTGAACTCTTCATCCAATTCATCCGAAATTTTTAGAAGGGCATTCGTAAGATAGGTTATGCTGCCTCTGGTGGTTCCAATATTCGTCATGAATAACACCGTGTTTCGCGACGTCTTATTGATTTGGATATTGAATTTATCCATCAAATATTTATTCTTGAAAGTGTCGCCATCAACCCCAGTTTTTCCTATGTACAAGGTAATTTTGGTGGGATCCAGAACAAATTCATCTTCCGCCCAGGCCTCGTTCATGTGGTTCCAACCCTGGTGCTTGGTATAATATTCGCTGAGGCCGGTTTTACGATATTTATCCGGAATAAAATCTTGCACAGTAAGGACATCGAAGTACTTGCTCAACTGGGAATTGTCATTTATCTTGGCTCGGAGCACCATCGCCAATTCTATACTCTTTTCGACCAATTCAAATCCTTCGAGCTGCACCTGTCGTCTGCCGATATCCAGTGAAGCCAACATCTGATAGTTTGGTGAAGTAGAGGTGTGTGTCATGTAGGCCTCCAGGAAAGTATTTTCCGTTTTGCGACGAAAATCCTCGTCCCAAATATGAATCATAGAGCCCTGTCTGAAACTGCTCAAGGTCTTGTGTATACTCTGGGTAGCATAGACTCGTATCCGAACCTTTTCGGGATCAGGCAATAAAGATTGGTCTCCGTTACTCAATCCTTTGACGTACTCATCATACTTCTTCCTGTATTCGGTGCTGTGGTACTTTTCATAAAGCTTCTTAGCCGTGAACATGCCAGTACGTTGCTTGTAGTTATAGGCAAATCCAGCAAAGGCAAACCAGGCTTCATCCCATAAAAAAATCATGTCGGGTTTGATGGCCAGGACTTCCTCCATAACTCGTTCGACGTTATAAACCAGGCCATCAAAAGTGCAATTCGTCAACAGTAACATTTTTACATTATCCAGCCTTCCCGCATCTTTTAGTTGCAGCAACTTGGATTTGATTTGTTCCAAAGGAACCGCACCGTACATTGAATATTCTTCAATCGGATAGGAATCCAGATAAACCGGATAAGCGCCTGCCAAAACCAATCCGTAGTGGTGCGACTTATGACAATCCCGATCAATAAGCACCACATCCTTCGGTTTAACCAGGGCCTGCAAAACTATTTTATTCGCAGTAGATGTTCCGTTGGTCACGAAGTAGGTGTACTGCGAACCATAAGCATCACTTGCCATTTCCTGAGCTCTTTTGATCGGTCCGGTAGGTTGCAACAGGGAATCCAAACCACCGGTAGTGGCCGAGGTTTCTGCCAGAAACATATTGCGACCATAGAAGTCACCAAAATCATTGATCCATCGCGATTTGAAGACGGAGTTTCCGCGGGATATCGGCATAGCATGAAACACTCCGGTAGGCTTTTGACTATATTCTACCAGGGCAGAAAAGAAGGGAGTTTCATAACGTTCTGCGATTCCACGCATTATGGTGAGATGGAGTTCCTGAATATCTTCTGTTTGATAAAATATGCGTCTGAAACCTTTAATGGTGCTGTCTTTCAGGTGGCCCAAGAAAGTATCGGTTACATAGTAGGTATCCAACTCGGGTCGAAACTGCTTGATCAACTCACCGATGATGGGACCGAGATCTATTTCCGATTTCGATGCTAAATCGAGCTTGGTGACTTCTTCAATATATGGCTTAATAAGTGGTGTAATAATTTTCGAGTGGTAGGGTGGAGCATAACGCACCACGACGGCTTGGATATGGTGATTAAAAAGTAAAGCGATCATCGCATCCTGAAAAGAACGTTGCACCACAATGTCATAGGTAAATTTATCTGTGGGCGTCCGGAGAGCTCTTAAACTCTGCTTCAATTTACGTTCATACTGGTTTGATATATTGTCAATAAACAATACCTCAAAATGATTTTTTCTAACATTATTAAACTGCTCGTGTTCCTCGACAGATTCTATACTGTGTTCGTCAATTTCAAGGTAGTCGGGATTACTTTTGTAGCTGTCTCCTACTAGTTCCCTCGTGGTTTCCGCTACGATATGAGATAGCGAGGAATATTCCTTATTGGAAAATGCATTTTCGAATTTTCGTAAGCGTTCTTTTCCCGGAGAGGCGAAAAAGCACTCCACACCTTTTAGGTCATTTATTAATTCCCTGATCTTCTGCTTGTGCGTTTTTTCATCATTGGAATCCTCTTGGCAACGGGCTAATTCTGAGGTTGCAATTCTTAATTTATTCCAGTAATCAACCCTCAGCTGGCCGATATTATAATATGGTGTATTTTTTGTCTTGTTTTCAGTCACGATTTATTTTTTTGAACGTAAGTGCTCTTGTTTCCTTCTAAGTCAATATGACCGATCCGCCGGTTTCATCTCTGATGTGTATCTCACTAATTATTTAGCTGCAGGGTCCCACCGATGATAGCATAAAAGCGTTGGCAATACTGTCAAACCAAACACTCATGAACTTGCATTGCCATCAAGCTTCTAATTATCGATCGGACTCAACCCATTTTTTTTGATTGAAGCTGATCCATCCCCTTGCTTTGGACACGCGAGCCTTGCTGTTCCAAAGCACTTTCCTTGATCTTGAGTTCTGTGAGTTGCTCAAGTTTTGACGGCTTGATCAACGGCCCTAAGGAATCCAGATAAGGTGTGGACGCATTGGCTTGATAAATTCCAAATTGGCCAATGTGGTCACGGAAACTTTTAAGGGGTTGCCCCAGGCGAAGAATCCCCAACTCACGACTTCTTTTTACTCTCTTAATATCTAATTCAAGGGGTATGATCTCCTCGGTACCTTCAGACTGATGCAGGACACGCCCATCCGGACCACAGACGATCGATCGGCCGCATCCTCCACTATCCAAACCATTGACATCAAAGAAAAAACATTGGTTTATCGAGGCCATTGCCCTGACTATGGATAACTCAATATCGCGATCTATGGTGCCGGACATGGTAGGGTGCAATATGACTTCCGCCCCCATAACTGCCAGCGTGCGAATGGTTTCGGGAAACCACATGTCGTAACAAATCGACACTCCAAATCTTCCTACCTCGGGTACATCAAATACGCAAAATTCTTTTCCGGGTGTTACCCCCGTCTCATATGGATAAAAGGGAAACATTTTGCGATAACGGGTTACGATTTCCCCTGAGGGATTGATAACGGTGGCGGTATTGTAGATCTTGTCGCCACTTTTTTCGAAGATTGAACCGGGTAACAACCAAATCCCATACTTTTTGGCCAAGGCCTGCATTTGGGCTTCAAAGTCATTGGGAAATTCCTGAGCAGTATAGGTCAATGGGCCATATCCGCACAGCTCGCTAAACATAACCATTTCGATCCATGGGTAGAGATTCATGGTGATATCTAGTTTCAGCTTCATCATTTCCAAGTTGGGAGTGATCGCCGATACTTTCATTTGTATTCCTGCAATTGCAAATGGTTTCATATTTATCTGTTTGAAGCTTTTTTTATTTCGTTTTCCAGGATTGACAATCCCTTGTCCAATTGTTCCTGGGTTATGACCAAAGGAGAAAGTATTCTGATAATATTCTTATGGGTTCCGGCACTCAACATGATCAGTCCGTTTTCCGCACAACCCTTTACTATTTTGGCACATATCTCTGCATGTGGCTGTCTGGGATCGCCATTCAGAACAAATTCGACACCGATCATAGCGCCAATGCCCCTGACATCTCCAATTTCGGGACACACCTGCATCAAATTTTTTAGGCGACTCATAATGGTTGCCCCTACTTCTTTGGCCCGTTGATTGAGATCAACCTCTTTCATATATTTTATAGTCGCCAAAGCGGCAGCACAACACACCGGACTGCCGATATAGGTACCACCGATAGAACCAGCAGCGGCTGCATCCATTACTTCGGCACGTCCTAAGACCGCCGCAATGGGAAGTCCGGACCCCATAGACTTAGCATAGGTGCTTAGATCGGGCTGCACACCATAATGTTGCCAACTGGCCCAATGACCTGTTCTGCAGAAACCGCTTTGCACTTCGTCCATAATGAGCATAATACCGTGGTCGTCACAGAAGGCTCTTAGTCCTTCCAAATACTTCTGAGGTATCGGATTGAATCCACCTTCTCCCTGGATAGGTTCCAGAATAATAGCGGCCACACTGTTGATATCGACCAAATTAAGAGCGCTTTCGCGCAGGCGCTTAAGTTCATCCTTGACAAAGGTGGCTTCATCCCGGGCGCCCCGGTAGCGGTAAATATTGGGAAAAGGAAGCCGGTAGACTTCGGGAGCAAAAGGGCCACAATTATATTTGTAGCTTACCTTGCTGGTCAAAGACATTGCCATCATGGTGCGCCCGTGATAGGCTCCTGTATAGCAAATTATCGCCGGACGTTTGGTTGCTTGTCTCGCAATTTTTATAGCATTCTCAACCGCCTCTGCCCCTGTACTTACAAGCATGGCTTTGGTCTTGTTACCGTGAGGTAGAATCTTGATCAATTCCTCACATAATTCAATGTAGGGCTCATAGGTGACTACATTAAAACTGGTATGAAGAAACTTTCCTGCTTGTTCCCTTATTGCTGCAACAACAGGTTCCGGGCAATGACCGGCATTGACAACTCCGATCCCTCCGGCAAAATCGATTAGTTCCCGCCCATCAGCATCAATAATGATCGCCCCCTTGGCATCCTGTACCGTTGCGGTATTAAAGACCCCAACACCGTTTGCTATCACTTCTTTTCTCCGGTTTAAGAGTTGATCCGATCTAGTTAATTCTTCCATTGTTGTGAAAGTTTCTTTTTTCATAAGACAAAGTTGCTCGAACCTGGTGATCCTGTATTATTTCCTTAGTAGGTCGCGCCTGTTTTGGTTTTTAGCCAAAGCGGAGATAATACGGTTTCTAACCAGGATTATGGGATACCTTCGCTCTCTTTTCGTATAAGTCGAATTTCTGTAATGAGATAAAGGGCGCGATTGCTAGTTGCCTAGATTCAAATTATAAGGATGTATCCCTGCGAAGGTATTTCTGGGAGGTATAGACAGACTTAGAGGGTAAAGATAGGTAATTATAGAGACAGCCATGCTATCATGGCTAACACTGTTTTACCTGAGATGCCCCCTGGCAGCTTCTTACTTTGCATGCATGATGATCCATCCAGATGCAGAGACAAGGTTAGAATGGTAGTTGCAAATCGTATGATCGCTGGTGCTTTATCAAAGAGCGGATCTTCGTTTTCGAACTACATCTTCAAATTTGCTTTAGATTGATGCCTTACCTTAGCAAATGGATTGGAATCATGTTGGATCTACCAGTACAACCTGCAAACCTCTATGAAGATTTGTCAGACATTTTGCTCGCTACGCAGCAAGGCCTTGATGGTTGCCCTGTTGGCAGCGTGTGTCCCACATCTTTTTTCTCAGGAAGGGGAGAGTCCGGAGATGGAGGTGGGCCAGATCAGCGAAGCCCTTCAAATCGATGGGCTGCTGAACGAGGCCGCCTGGGAAACGGTGCCAGCATTAACTGACCTGAGGGCTACCGAACCGGTGGAGGGAGCGCTACCATCCGGGGAGACCCGGGTGAAAGTACTAGCCAGTCCGAAAGCACTCATCATCGGGGTAGACTGCCTGTATGAAGATCCAAGGCAAATTGTCAGCTATTCCAAATTGCGGGACATCGACCTGGAGGATGAAGATCATATCCGGGTAGTGATCGATCCCTTTCTCGACGGCCAATCCGGATACATCTTCGCGGTAAATGCCAGCGGTGCCCGGTACGATGCCCTGGTATCGAACCGCGGTGAATCGGAGAATGATGAATGGGATGCCGTGTGGGAGGCCGCGACCAGCCGGCATGCGCAGGGTTGGTCACTTGAGATCATGATCCCTATTCAAAGCATCAATTATAAGAAAGGAATAGACCGTTGGGCATTTAATATCGAGCGTCGAATTCAGAGCAATCAGGAAACAGTGCGGTGGGCAAATGCCAAGGTCGATCAGTGGTTTATTCAGACCTCAAGAGCGGGGTTTCTGACCAACCTGCCGGTGTTTGATTATGGCCTGGGCCTGAACGTTCGGCCATCACTGATTTTCAACGCCGATAAGGAGGGTAGGGAAGATCGCAATATCTCCATAGATCCCAGCTTGGATGTCGGCATGCGGCTTTCACCAAACGTACAAGCCACCGTTACGGTGAATACCGACTTTGCCGAAACCGAGGTGGATAGCCGCCAGACCAACCTGACCCGGTTTCCGTTGTTCTTCCCCGAGAAGCGGGCCTTCTTTCTGGAAGGTGCGGATATCTTTGAGTTTGGCGTAGGACTTTCGGGAAGAAGATCTCGACAACTCGTGCCATTCTTCAGCCGGCGCATCGGTCTGCATGAAGGAGAGCAGGTGCCTATAAGGGTGGGGGCCAAGTTGAACGGCAGGGTAGGAGACACGGGCTTCGGCGGACTGGTGGCTCGTACCGGTGGCTTCAGCTCGGAGGAGAATGAATATGGTGCTTCGACTATGGGCCTGGTGCGACTACGTCAAAATGTGATGGGTGAATCTTCCTTTGGAGTCATTGGCATGTTTGGCGATCCGGAAGGAAGAACCGGTAGCTACAGCGGAGGGGCAGATTTCACTTTTCAAACCACTCGATTTCGCGGGGACAAGAATCTGATTGCCGGAGTGTGGGGTCTACGCACCGACCGGCAAGACATCAGCAGTCCGCAGTATTCGTACGGCCTCAAAGTGGATTATCCAAACGACCTTTGGGATATATCGCTCACGTATATGCGTATCGGGGAACAATTTAATCCTTCACTCGGTTTTGTTTCGCGACCGGGAGTGCACTTCATGCGGTTGGGTACCATGTATTCACCACGACCGAAATGGACCTGGCTAAGACAAATGCGAAACCAGCTATTTTTTACCCTCTACACAGACCTGCAGGGTGAATGGGAATCGTACAGCATTTTCAGTGCTCCTCTCAACTGGCGTCTGGAAAGTGGAGACCGGGTGGAGTTTCAACTGAATCTGGAAGGAGAACAGTTAGAGGAGCCTTTCGAGATTGCAGATGGAGTAATTATTCCCGCTGGGACCTATCATTTTACCCGATTCGGTTTTGAAGCAGATTTGGCTGCTAAGCGTAAATTCAGCGGCAGATTGCGGTGGCAGTTTGGATCTTTCTACGAAGGCCAGCTGCATGAGTTGCAAGCTCGAACAAATTGGAATCCGACAGCCCTGCTTACCTTTGAGTTTACGGCCGAGCACAATATTGGCCGGCTGCCATTTGGCGATTTTGATCAGACTCTGGTTGGCACCCGGGTTCGATTCAACGTGACACCCGATCTGCAACTCAATAGTTTTTTCCAATACGATACTGACAGTCGGGAGCTAGGAGTGAACGCACGGATCCACTGGATCTTCGATCCGCAAGGCGATTTCTTCCTGGTGTATAACCACAACACCTTCTACAATCCTGGCGAGCGCCAGTTCTTAGGCAACCAGCTGCTGGCGAAGGTGCGGTATAATTTTAGAATGTAGATCGTAGAGGTCAAGGGTGAACGGTCAAGGGTCAAAGGTCAACGGTCAAGGGTGAACGGTCAGTCAAGGGTCAAAGGTCAACACTTTCGGGAATGAATGTATTTTCCGTGGTGTCCGCTGAAACAATTTCTCGATGTGCTGAGAGAAGACGACTTGTTGTAAATAAGTTATGGCAGCTTTTTTACTGTATTCTTCGCTTATCTTTCGATCATGATGCATATGGAGGGACCTAGCGATAGACGTGATGTCAAAACTATTAAGATCAGTTCCGATCTGATGGTGGTGGGTGGTGGCATGGCTGGTACCTGCTGTGCGATCACTGCAGCGAGAGCGGGAATCAAAGTAGTGTTGGTACAAGATCGACCGGTACTGGGTGGGAATGCTTCGAGTGAAGTAAGGCTTTGGATATTGGGGGCTACTTCTCACATGGGGAACAACAATCGCTGGGCCAGAGAAGGGGGAGTGATCGACGAGATCCTTGTGGAGAATATGTACCGCAATCCGGAAGGTAATACGATCATCTTCGACACGATCCTTCTGGAAAAGGTCTGGGAGAACAGCAACATTACCCTGTTGTTGAATACAGCTGTGTACGAGGTGCGGAAATCTTCCGCAGATCGAATTGAGGGCGTGACTGCCTTCTGCAGTCAGAACTCAACCCGGTACCATCTCGATGCTCCCTTGTTTTGCGATGCTTCGGGCGATGGAGTCGTTGGTTTTCAGGCGGGAGCGGCGTTTCGGATGGGAGCGGAAAGTTCAGAAGAGTTCACTGAACCTTTTGCGCCAACGAAAGAGTACGGGGAGCTTCTTGGTCATTCCATTTATTTTATGAGCAAAGACATTGGTAAACCGGTGAAATATGTCGCTCCGGCTTATGCGCTGAAGGATATTACCAAGATCCCTCATTATCGCCGCTTTAATGTGAAGGAACATGGCTGTTGGCTCTGGTGGATAGAGTATGGAGGCCGGCTCGATACGGTATACCAGACAGAGGAGATCAAGTGGGAGTTGTGGAAGGTGGTATATGGCGTATGGGATTACATCAAAAACTCCGGCAATTTCCCTGAAGCCCAGAATCTAACCCTGGAGTGGGTGGGGCAAATACCGGGAAAACGGGAGAGCCGCCGGTTTGAGGGCCACTACATCTTGAAGCAGTCAGATATCGTGCAGCAGGTTCACTTCGAGGACGCGGTTGCCCATGGAGGCTGGGCGATTGACCTGCATCCTGCCGATGGCGTCTTTAGTGAGAAACCAAGTTGCAATCAATGGCATAGTAAAGGAGTATATGAGATCCCCTTCCGCTGTATGGTCAGCAGAAATATTGAGAATCTTCTACTGGCCGGGCGAATCATTAGCTGTTCGCATGTGGCCATGGGATCGACGCGGGTGATGGCCACCTGTGCTCATGCTGCGCAGGCGGCAGGGATGGCGGCAGCTATTTCTATCCAAAAAAAAATGGCTCCCAAAGAACTGATCAAGGGTGACTTGCTGAGCGAGCTTCAGCAAAGATTGCTGGCTACGGGCCAACACATTCCTCATAAGGTCTTTCAGGATGAGGGCAGCTTGACCTTGGAAAGCAATGGGTGCCAGATAGAACCGAGCAGTACCTTAAAGCTGTCCGAATTTCCCTTTGATGGCGTATGGAAGCAACTGGAGTTTGGATCAGCTCAATTGCTGCCATTGAAGGCAGGTGAGGCACCAAGCTTTGAAATATCAGCCAAAGCTATGGCAGATACCACACTGACCGTCAGCCTTCGCCGAAGCAGTAAGCTATATAATTTTACACCTGACATCATTTTAGAAACGAGGAGCTTTGAACTTAAAGCCGGAGCGCAGAGGCTTGATGTTACATTCGATGTGACTCTGCCTGGAGATACTTACGTTTTTCTCTGTTTTCATCAGAACGAAGAGATTTGGATCCGGTCGACAAACCAAAGGACCACCGGATTGCTCAGTGTTTTTAACAAGCAGAGTCCTGCTGTCTCTAACTACGGCCGGCAAGATCCTGATCCCGGATTGGGGTTTGAGAGCTTCGAATTTTGGGTGCCGGTTCGACGTCCGCAAGGTCACAATTTTGCTTTGACCATCAAGCCCGCCTTGTCCTGCTTCGGAGTCGAGAACCTGACGAACGGTTTTCATCGCCCCTATTTGCAGCCAAACGCCTGGGTGGCAGATTTGAATGATCCTCTGCCCACGCTGTCGTTTACATGGTCTCAACCTCAGCGAATTGGTAGGATCGTCCTGCGCTTTGACACCGATTGGGATCACGCCATGGAATCATCCTTGCTTGGACACAGCGAGCGGACCGTGCCTTTTGTGGTGCGCGATTATGAGATCTATGGTGAGAACAAGGAATGCGTTCAAAAGGTCAAGGGCAACTTCCAGTCTCGCAATACAATCGTATTCGATGAGCCATTTGTCACTAAAAAGCTGAGGATTGAATTTAGTCATCCCTCCAAAGATGTACCTGCCGCGTTGTATGGAATCAGTATCTATCCCACCGAATCAGGATAACCGAGCATGCCACTGATAGATTATTTGGTGGTTATAGGCTTTGCCATAATGGTGCTTCTGGCAGGGTTGTCTTTTACTCGTACAGGCACTAACATGAAGTCATTCTTTGCAGCCGGAGGCAGGTTGCCCTGGTGGCTCAGCGGCCTGTCGCTATTTATGAGTTTTTTTTCGGCAGGTACATTCGTGGTATGGGGTTCGATTGCCTATGAACATGGATGGGTGGCGGTGAGTATTCAATGGATGATGGGCATCAGCGGACTCCTTATTGGTTTCTTCATTGCACCCAGGTGGAGAAAAGCTAATGTTCTCACCGTGGGATCATATATCGGAAACCGTTTTGGACCTTCCCTGAAGAAATTCTACAGCTACATCTTTCTGATACTGAGTTTTGTAACGACCGGCGCCTTCCTCTACCCGGTAGCAAAGATATTTAATGTCTCCACTGGGTTCTCTATTGAAGCATCGATCCTGATTTTAGGTCTCTTAGTGATTGCATACACCGCGGCAGGTGGTCTTTGGGCGGTCATCGTGACCGATGTATTGCAGTTCGTGATCTTATTCGCTGCGGTTTTGATTGTGGTGCCATTGGCGATACAACATGTAGGAGGAACCCAGGTTTTTTTGAACCAATCACCGGATCAATTTTTCGACCTTATTGCCGGGGAATATTCCGCTGGCTTCCTGTTCGCTTTCCTCTTTTACAATACTATTTTCATCGGGGGCAATTGGGCTTATGTCCAGAGGTACACTAGTGTTAGTTCTCCGCAAGATGCTCGCAAGGTGGGTTGGCTCTTTGGGGCTTTATACTTTATTAGTCCTGTTCTCTGGATGTTGCCTGCCATGATATACCGCAGTGTGAATCCCGACTTGGGTGGTCTTGAGAATGAAGGTGCTTTTCTTTTGATGTGCAAGGAGGTCTTGCCGGTGGGGTTGCTAGGCTTGATGCTGGGAGGGATGATCTTTGCCACTGCCAGCTCGGTGAATACCACCTTAAACATGTCGGCCGCTGTGCTTACCAATGATCTCTATAAACCCCTCCGGGCCGGGGTAAAAAATGATGAGTTGATGCGGGTAGCCCGGATTTCGACCATAGTTTTTGGCCTCATCACCATCGGTGTTGCGCTTATGATTCCGTCCATGGGAGGGATCGTAGAAGTAGTATTGAGTGTGGGTGCCATCACCGGCGCTCCCTTGTTTGCACCCCCGATCTGGGCACTGTTTTCCCGGCGAATTGATCGTTTGGCTATCCTTTTCACCACGCTATTCAGCCTGGCCATTAATCTCTTTTTCAAATTTATCAGTCCATGGCTATTTGATATTTCGCTGAATCGAGCCAACGAAATGTTAGTGGGGGTACTGGTGCCACTAGGTGTACTAGCTCTGTTTGAGTTGATCCATCATCTCAAGGGCAGCAGTCCGACTATTGTTGCCTATGAGATGGAAGCATACCCGCAGGCACCTCCTGGACCTACATCTGAGAACTATTTCGCCATGCGAGTTATCGGTATTTCCCTGGCGGTGACCGGAGCTGTGATCGTATTTCTCGGTGCCAGGGCTGACTTGGGACGAGTCCTATCTATGTCGATTGGGATAGGTGTGATGCTGGTCTCCTGGTTGCTGTGGAGAAGCTCGTCAAGAAGGCTAGCAAGTAAAAAGTGATAGGGACAATATGTATTAGGACCCCTAATCCCCTAGAAAGAATAGCAAGATTTTGACCAAAGCACCAAAACACCAAAGCACCAAAACACCGTAACACCAGGCCACCAAAAAACCTGCCAATATCAATTCGCCAGCTTTCACCAAGCTGTCATACTTCCTCACCAATTGAACTTAAAAGTCACGCATCCATTTTTTCATGTACCTTTTTTTCCGCATTGCGGATGGCTGCTTTAGTTTTGTTGAGTTCATCCTCGAGGAAAGCATAGACAAATTGCCTGCACATCGCACTGTAGTTCATTAATCGGTGGGTGAAATAGAAAAGTTTATCTACCTCTACTTTCAATCTGTCAGTGTAATAGCTTGAAATCACCGGATTGCTATTGAAGTTCGTCTCATTTAGTTTCTTAAATACTTCACGGGTTGTGGTGAGCTGCAGCTCGAGATCAATCAATCGTTTCTTCCTTTCCTGAACCAGGTAGATACGTTGCAGGGCAAATACCTCGATAGATTTAGCGCCTTTGGGATCATCAATGTCCTGACCTGGCTGTTTTATTTTTTTGGGTAGGACCATGCCTTCCTTGTGATACTGAAGATGCTTCTCAGGATCGTCTTTACATGGGTCGATGATAAGCCTGGCACCCTCGTCTGCTGTACTCCCTCCATTACTCCAGGTCTGATGTGCACGAGGAGTATCGTAAAGCGCCTGATTGTTCAAAGGAAATTGATTTTGCTTCCCGATTGTGATCTCCACCAATTGTCCATTTTGCACCACCTCATTCTTTTTTGCCTGATTGCAAAAAAGACAGGAAAGAAGGAGATTATCCCAGTCGTTTGCCAGCCAGTAATAACCGGGGACCCTAGGATCGCTCTTGGTGCCAACAAATTTTTTGGGTCGAAAATGTTCAATGTCACCATAATAAACATGTAAGAATGTGCTTTCGCAGTAGGCACATTTATTGTTGCACATTTCCTTTAAGGCATCCTTCACCCGGTCGTCGCGATAGCGGCTGTACTTAAACTTCTTCTTTTTATCCTTAAGTGAAGTTGTTTCGTTGACTGCCGGATCAAATAGCTTTTTTGCTTCCTCTGTTTCGTCTAGGACCTTTTGATCATCCAGGTAATCTGGTTTCTTGATTCGATTGAGCTTGATCATGACTATTAGATTTTAGAGATCGGACTCATACTCCTCCCACAGCTTCTCCACTGCTTTCTTGGTATGTTCTTTAAGCTCATCCCAACGAATTTGTTTGTCAGCTTGCTCTGCCAGAATTTTATCGACTGCGTAGTAGGCCAGTTCTTCACGTAAGCTGTTGCCCATGATGTTATAATTACGTACTTGTTGCGACAGCGAAGCCAGTTGTTCAGCTTCGGCAGGGCTGAGATCATCTCCTTTGCGGAGTAGTCGGTAATAGTCGTAGAACACCTGACCCTCTTTAGGGTCGACCACTGAGTAGAGACCGAAGAAGGGTGAAGTGAGAATCTGGTCGATGCGATATTTTGAAGGATCAGGGAGATTTTCGAGCATTTGAACATCCTTGTTCTCGTATTCCACCACCATTACTTCTCCGTCCTCGAGGCCTCTGAGGCAGAGTGGTTCATGGGAGCTTACAATAAATCGCATTCTGCGAAAGGCTTTGCGCAGCGCTGAAACTATTCTCATTTTCCAGCGCGGATGCAAATGGGTGCCTAACTCATCGATGATTATTATGCCATGAACTTCTTCAAAGTCCTGATGGGGATATTTGCGATCTTTCTGCTGTGAACTAAGCACTTCACTGATGGAGCGGCAAATGTCACATACCAGAGCGATGAGGATCTTATATCCGTCGCTCAGTGTATGCAACTCCTGCCGGACTTTGTCCGGCTCGGTGAAAAATATCTCACCGCCCTTACGGGTTATGCTGCCTTCCTGCACCTTTTCAGTCTGCTCCCGGGAGAGATTCAAAACCTCTTTGAGCACTACTGCCATCATGTTGAAGGAATTCTTATCAAGGGCCAAAAGCCATTTCTTAGCGTTGACTAGTCCTGCCGTAGGATCGAACAAGTTGCCAGGCTTTGTTCTTTTTGTATGATCCTGTTCAGGTACTCCTTGCTGGGCCATGAGCCTGGTAGAGCCGTAAGCCAATAGGAAAGTGGAAGTAGCAGCTTCGGTGCCAGTGATTGAGTCTTTTGTAATTGTGATTTCATATTTTCCTTCGTTTGTTTGAAGCTGAACTTCACATTTTCTCTTTCCCCGCTGCAGAAAATCCTTTGGTTCAAGCTTGAGTTCGTTCCTGGTCGGTTGGCCGATCAGACAAAGGGCAATAGCCTGAAGGATGCTGCTCTTTCCGGATCCGTTTTCACCAAGGAAGAACGTCCAGTTTCCTTTGGTGGGATGGGTCTTAGGAAATTCAAAGTAGAGATCGGTGATGTTCTTGAAATTCTTTATATCGATCGAAAGTAATTCTACAAATTCCACCTTCCTCTGGACAATCGATTCCTCTGATGTGCTGGGGTCATGCGGTGCATCTATCACAGCCTCTTCTGAAGTAGGCTCTACAAAAACCTCCAAGTTCAGAAGCTCTTCTTTTTCTTCCTCGTTAAAACCGATCAACAAGTCAGGTTCATTGCGAGACCGAAGCTTGATCAGGTATCGTTTCAAACCGAGAAACTCATTCGATTTATCCAAGCCATCCTTGTTAACGAGAAATTCGATGGTTTTGACTCCATCCTTAGTTCGGGTTTTGGCCTTGATCAGCTCACTGCTCTCGATGATTTCTCTTCGTCGGGTCAGCAGGTGAGGTCTGTTTAGCTGGTAGACTTCTATCGTGTGCTGACCGGTGATAGTTGGGCTGTGAATTCGACCTTGTTGATCGTAATAAAAATGATCCTCCGGATCATCGTCGCAGGGATCGATAATTAGTCTTTTTTCATTTGAATCAACCTCAGAAATTGGCACAGTTGACTCCGCCCGGATTCCTTTTACTGGAAACAAGGTCGATTTATGTTCGTTGCAGAATTGACAAGCGATGTATAGGTTCTCCCATTGATAAGTATACCAGTTGTAATGATCCATATCGATAGTGCCATCCAGGTTGGTGGCTGACCGGCGGGGTCGAAATCGATGGGTGATTGCAACTAAATCCTCGCGACCGAGATCTTGTTCACAGATGGCACATTTTCCATGAAATTCGTCTAATAGGATTCGGGTAAGCTCCTCTTCGACCGAAACATTTTCTTCCAAGGTTCGAGAGCGTTTTTGCATTCGTTCATTCTGTTCTTCTCGGTAGAACTGAGACTCTTGATCCCTGAGCTTGAATATGATGTCTTCATTGAAGAAAGCGGGAGTTGGAGATCGTTGGTGTTTGATCATTTGGCTTTAATTGTGGTGAGGGCAATACGCTTATTAGTCTGCTTACACAAGTATATTGTTACCCTCTTATAGATGCAAGTAGATTCATTTAGGGGGGTGAAGCTAAGCTACTGATCTTGGGATATTCTGATCTAAGCTAGTTCCCGCTTGTTCAGCACCTCCAACATTTTCTTACTTCCGGGCGACCTCAACACATTCTGCTCGGCAAATTCAGTAGCAAGGGGATACCTTGTTTGAACAATCTCATCGGCAGCCTTAGCCAGATTGTAACTGGTGTGTTGAAGTTTTGGATCTTCATCGATCAAGAGCCAGAAAGCTCCGGTGCCTCCGAAGGGCATTCCCACGCTGCCGGCATTGATCACGCGCGTGTTGCCGATCATGCGGTCAAATTGCATATGGGTGTGACCACATATAACTATATCGGCTTCAACATTGTCAAAAATGGGTAGAAGCTTCTCATCCTTGGTTTGGATGGTGAAGATCTCGTTTTCATCCCTGGGCGTAGCGTGACAAAACAGTAATTCACCAAGACTTGGAGTGGTTATAGCCACTTGTTCTTGCCAGCTCGCGATGATGTCAAGATGCTCATCACTTGAGTTTTCGGCGATCCATTGAATGGCTTCTTGCACCGCGGGTGGAAAGGAGTCGTTGGGTCTGTTTTCGACTGCTCTTAGCACTGCCGTCTCACAATTTCCTCTCACAAAATGCATGGGCAGGTCGATCTTCATGAGACGGTCGATGCACGCACCTGGCATAGGACCCAGCACCACATCGCCTCCGATCACCAACTGATCGGCATTAAATTTTTCGAGTTCTGCGAGAACAGCTTCCAACGCAGGCAGATTTCCATGGATGTCATAAAGGGCAGCTATCGTCACGGTCAAACAGGTTTATCAATTGCCAAGGAAAGCCATGTCCAGAAAGAGTCTCCCTTAACCTCCCCGTAGTCTATTGCAGGTTCCGTTGTAAGATCTTCAAAATAGTGATTGTACACGGTGGTACGCTCATGAGCGAGAGGGGTACTGCAAAAGCACATTTCATACCACTCGACTTCGCCACTCGCAGTTATTTTCGCCCGTTGCATCGATGCAACCATCTCGCGGCCATCGGGCTGCTGATTGTTGATCGTTCCATTGGTCAGCTTCTGATAGAATTCCAGTGCTTTTTCTTTACGAAATCTGGCTCTTACTCGATAGATCATGTCATTTCAAATTAAAGCAAAAAGGGAAAAGATGTCAGGAAACAATTTGTAGATCGGATCCGGTGATGGACATACAGCGAAACACAGTAGTGATAACCACATCGATCTTAAAGATCTGTTCATCGAAAAATATTCCAATCCAGTCGAGAATATTAGTATTATTATGATATCAAAATGATATCACAAATCTAGAACACAATGGAAGAAAAAACTATCAAACCGATCAACGGCTATATTATGATCATAGTCGTTTTGCTCCTCCTTGCAGCCATCCTTTATGAGGCCCTGGTTGTGGAGTCGGCAGTCTGGGCCCTCGTATTGTTTGTCATCATGATGCTGGTGATCAAGGGGTTCTATCTGATCTATCCAAATGGTTCGAAGGTGCTTACCTTATTTGGAGCCTACCGGGGGACAGTGAAGGAGAATGGACTCTTTTGGACGAATCCTTTTTACATGCTGAAGAGTATCAGTTTGCGAGCCCGTAATTTTGATAGCGAGCGAGTAAAGGTGAATGACAAACTTGGTAATCCGATCCTCATTAGTGTGATTTTGGTTTGGAGGGTTAGGGATACTTTCAAAGCTGCGTTTGAGGTAGATCAATATGAGAGTTTTGTAAAGGTCCAGTCTGATGCCGCCGTGCGAAAGCTGGCAAGCATGTTCTCCTATGACAACTTTGATGATGATCAGAAGGAGATCACCTTGCGATCAGGGGTGCAGAAGGTAAATGATGAACTAGAGAGGGAGCTAACCGAAAGGTTGGCCATTGCAGGAATTGAGGTCATGGAGGCCAGAGTGGGTTACTTAGCTTATGCTCCTGAGATCGCCAACGCTATGTTGAAACGACAGCAAGCGACGGCTATCGTTGCGGCCAGGTTTAAAATTGTCGAAGGTGCCGTGAGCATGGTAGAAATGGCTTTGGCGGATCTGTTGGAGAAACAGATCGTCGATCTAGATGAGGAGAAGAAAGCATCGATGGTGAGCAATCTCATGGTGATCTTGTGTTCAGATAAAGAGGCTACTCCAGTACTGAATACAGGCACCTTAAATGCGTAGAGAGATAGTCTATGCCAAAGAAGAAGTTCGTACTAAGGATAGAGGAATCGACTATGAAGGCCGTGGAAAAATGGGCTGCCGACGAGTTCCGCAGTGTAAATGGTCAGTTGGAATGGATGATCTCACAGTCATTAAAGAAAGCAAAGCGTTGGAAGGAACCGAAGAGTGGTATTAGGGAGTAGTGAATGGTGAGTAGGGTGAGATATCGGTGTCGAGTGGAAAAGGTCATAAGGTGAAAAGGTTAAAAGACGCATTGAGAATATATCAATAGATCTTAAGATGTCGGAGATGGAATAGGAGTGTAACACTAGAAGACAGCCGTTATCATAATCTGACTGGCTCGGCCAGTATCAACGAAGTAGAGTTACTGATCCACTGTATTGCTTCTCATCTGCCTGCAGCCAGTAGACATAGGTTCCCTCCTGGGTGCGACGGCCATCAACATTTCCATCCCAACCTTGAACCGGATCAGAGGAGGTGAAGACCAGCCGTCCTAGTCGATCAAATATCCGGAGGGTAAATTGTCGTGGAATAATCGAAGGTAGTGGCTTGAAGATATCATTGATTCCATCGCCATTGGGGCTAAAAGCTGTTGGAATATAGATGCTTATTGTAGTATCACACTGATTGTCAAAAGTGATGCTATCTCGCCAGGTGCAAGATCCCAGGTTTACTTCGCCCCAGTAGGTGCCGGGATCATTGATGGTCAAGGATGGTCCGGAGCTGCCATCAGACCACTGGATGTCGGAATACAAATCATGAATGAGAGTAAACCGGGGCTGCATCGAAAAGCAAAGAGAGGTATCCTGCCCAAGGAAGGAGATATCTTCAATCACCTGCAGGCTCAATGAGCGGATAGCGAAGCAACCTGATTCATTACTAAGTATGTCGAAGTAGATGCCAGGGCTTTCAAGCTCGCGATCACCGAACCAGTAGGTATCACCCTGACAAATATTTTCCTGAAGTGAAATGGTATCTCCATTTAAGACCCACAGGGTCAATGTAATTATACTATCGCATCCATTTTGAGCTGATAGGCTTTGTTGGTAAGTACCGCTTTCTCGCAGCGTATCTTCACCAAACTTTAGGACTTCATTCGAGCAAATGGTGTCAATCAAATGGATTTCGTAAGGTTGTTGAAGTGCTAATGTGACGAAGAGCAGACTATCGCAATGCAGTCCAACTGGTACGGTGTCTTGGTAGACGCCCGCCTGAGAGTAGGTTTTGCTCCCAATGATTAGCAAATCTCCAATGCAGATGGTAGTGTCAATGTCAACAATGATATTGCCTTGGTCGAGTTCGAAAGTAACGTCGTCGTAATAGGTAGAACCCCCTTGTGCACCTAGTCCGATTGAACCTGATTGTCGCAGTCCATCATCAGTACTGACTATACGAAGTACATCGTTGACGTAGACAAAGATCTCTCCAGAGCAAGTGCGATGAATGGTAATCTGGTACCAGGTATCCAAATGAATGAGGGAAGGAACACTGCTGAGTAACTCTCGCTCACCGTTCTTGGTCCGGAACAAGAGCAATCCCGGCTGATTGGTGCCCAAAGGTCTTGAGATGACCTCATAGTGGTTACTCTCATTCTCATAATGAAAGCGGATTCTTGCTTCTGCATCTGCTCCCAAGACGTAACACTTCGTACGGTACTTGCCGTAGCTATCATCAAAGCTTCTGTGTTTAATCATTCCAGGCAGACTATCGGTGTTAGATGATTTATATACCCGGACCGAATAATTATCAGCATAGGCATAGATATCCGATATTTCTGCGCTGCCATCGATGATTTGCCACGCGTCGATGTTTGCTTGCTCGAAGTCATCGATCACCGGCTGACCTGTCAAGAGCACAGTGATATTGGTAAAGAAGACAAAAGAGAGAAGACATCTGACCATTGTGATGGCACTTAATCATCTGAAAATAGAAAATGCAGCGTTCAAAACCGTTTGTGAAACAATTTCTAAAACTTAAATGCTCCACAATCAACAATCAACAGTTCCACAGTTACATGATATAACAGGGCCTGGCCCAGGGGCGAAAATGTTAAAAGGGTAAAAGGCTCTTTTCAACTTTTAAACTCATAAGCGTACCCGCCAACTTACCCTCCAATTAGCCCGCCTCTAAAACGATCCGGTAACGTGCTTTTCCATCTCTGAGGTGTTGCAGGGCGTAATTAACTTTAGCTAATGGGTATTCCTCTACAATCGGATAGATGTCGTGTCTTACGCAAAAGTCGAGCATAGTACGGTTGAGGGCGGGGCTCCCGAGTGGGCTGCCGCTCACCGATTTTTGCCCGCCAATGAGATTGAAGGCGGGAATGGCCATGGGCTCCAGTACGGCACCCACCGTATGAAACTTTCCCTTTGGAGCAAGGGTGGTTAAGTAGGAGCTCCACTCCAGTGTGACGTTTGTAGTATTGAGAATGAAATCGAGTTGTCCTCTGATGCCTTCTAGATCCTCCGGTGATTTCGAATCAATGATTTTAGTGGCGCCCATTTTCAAGATTTCCTCCTTCTTAGCAGGATTGGAACTAAAAGCGATCACTTCACACCCCCAATGCTTTAAGAACATCAAAGCCATATGTCCAAGACCTCCGATGCCGATGACTCCTACGGTATCAGTTGGCTTCACCTCTGCCAGAATAATGGGATTAAAAACGGTGATGCCACCGCAGAGCAGTGGTCCTGCTTTTCTGAGATCAATATCAGGGGGCAGAGGAATGGCCCATGACCAATGGCCTCTTACATGATTGGCAAAACCTCCATGCCTGCCCACGATAGTTGATTCTGCCGAGGCGCATAGATGATGCTCCCCATCCATGCACTGGTAGCAGGTCATACAAGAAGCTGAAAACCATCCTAGTCCCACCTTATCACCCACATTTAGGTTCTTTATACTGGGTCCCGTAGCCACAACTTCTCCGACGATTTCGTGACCAGGCACTATCGGAAATTGGGTCATTCCCCAGGCATCGTCGATCATACTAATATCGGAATGACAGATTCCACAGTAATGGACTTTGATATCCACCTCTTCTGCTCCCAGTGTACTCAGTTCGTAGGAGAAGGGTTCTAGTTTTCCCGATTTTTCAAAGGCAGCGAAGGCATTTACTTTCATCGTTCTAATCTGTCATTTTGCTTCAAATGTATTTTGATTGCGGACAATTGATCATTCGAATTCAATCACTTTGACCTATTTATCAGGATTAAACCGGATAATCACATCTTCGTTTTTCTCTTTTTTTAATTCCTCCAAAATATTCATTTGAAAGGTGACTGTGTTTTCATTAATTGTTGCGTTGTCAACGTTAACTGCAGTGATTTTGCCAGGCGCATGCACGATTGTCGTGAACTCACTTCCAAAGATCATACTTATCAGCGCCATTTCCTCTGAGTCCTCCGAGAGTTGATCCAGGGAATCCAGCATTGGTTTGAAGTCGATCAGGCTGGAATCCTTTTTCATTTCTTCATCAAGGTTAAAGGCCGGTAACCGGATCAGACCATTTGCGAGATCCAGTTCGTATTGAATCACATAAGAGTCCATGTTCTGATCCGCTCCAAAGCCTTGCAGGGGATTTTCAGATTGGCCTTCCAGGTTATCAACTGCCCGCATAATCTGACTAAGTTCTTCAGGGCTGGAAAAAGAAATTATCATCTTCATCATAGCCACTTGCTCAGTGCTATCGATCTTCATATAGATCTGCATCTTCTTCAAGAGCTCGGCGTCAGAATAGTCCTCCTTCAGCGAATCCGGAGTGATATCATAAAAAGAAACGGTAGTGTCTACTTGTTCCCCGCTCGAAAACATGTCCATCGGATTGGCATTGCCACTGGATGAATCGGTAACGATCTCGCCGATCATAGGTCCCATCATTTCCAGCATTCCCTGTAAGTCAAAAGTCACTTCCATCTTGCCGCTGCCATCGGATTCAAGCCAGAGCTCGTTTTGAACGGGTGAGCAAGAGAGTACGACAATCAAGATGGCAATTAATATGGCCCAATAGTGTTGCATAAATTGAGTTTCTGGTGGTTGACTTGATTTCTTTTGTGCGAAGGTATTTTGAAACTTGGTGGCTGCGAAATGATCCTTTATCGTATTACTGACAAATTACAAATTCATTTGGAAGGCGCTACTCGATCAGAAGTGAAGTAGAGATCTAAATTGGTGAGCTTGATCGAATTTTTCAAATCGCTCACACTTGATGATGCTGCGGAAGGTATTTAAGACCTGTTTCGAAGTCGATTGGGCGGTTTTTCTATTAAGAGCTAGATTGGAGAGATGTCTATGGTGGGGAAATCCACAGAAGATAACTAGTTTACCATTCGAACTATTGGTAGATCGTGATTGATGCCTTTTGTTGAAAGACTAAGCGCAGCAACATGGGACCAATGATGAGATATGCAAGTGCTGTGAAAAGTCCAGGGAAGTAGCCGCCAACGAACGCTGCAAGAAGCACATGAGCGATGCCATTGAATACGACACCAATAAGTATGAAAAAGAGTGGAACGACGTAAAATTCCTTCTTGTTTTGGAATAGTGAAATCGCACCAAGAATGAAGATTGCATATGCAATCATGTTGAATACGATCCAAAAATTTACTGGATAGGGGGGCTGGTTGAAGAGTTCCGGTAGTTTCGTCACGAAATCAGTAAGATACTCTTCTGTGAAATGAAGAAGTTGAACAGCCAGAGCAACGAGATACAATGGTAAAATGCGATGTGAATCCAATTCTCTCTTGCTAATTTGAAGAAAAGCCAGGTACGAAACAATTACCCCAGGTACAAAAACAAGAACGGATGTCAGCGTAATCGAGGCCCAGAGAAATATTGCGATCGCCATAAGGCAAATTAGCAGTGGAATCGATTTTGGAAATAGTTCTTTCACTTTCCGTTGTAATGTGCTTCGAGTTAATAGCTCCCTTTGAACGGCGAGGACCTAGAATGATTATCAGAGAAAGAAGAATAGTGATGTGTAGTTAGTCATTGATATCCTTGTAATTCCATAATTCTTGTCCGTCAAGTCTCATTCTTGAAATGGGTTGCTTGATCCACGAGAAAATTACTATAAGTTTATTAATCATCTATTGAATTGGTAGGTCCTCAAAAAGATCTCTTTCTTTTTGCTTGAACTTCATTAAACATAATCGACGAATGTGGTGGGAACGAGCAGAAATAGGTCTCTGCAATTCTGATCAAAAATAAGAAGGAAGATATACCAAACCAACAGATTGGAAGAGCCCACAAGATATACCCTTCCCATCTTTCCTTGATGACAAGCAAATCCTAGTACTTAATCCATCCGTCACTTTCGTGCTTAAAAAAGCCACCTTGGTTTTGCTCATTTGGAAGCACTGTGGGACCATATAGGGCCCATTCTCCTTCGGCGTTAATGAATCTTCCTGTGCCCCCGGTAATTGTTGCGTGAAGGCCTCCTTCTTCATCATAGTGAAAGCCGACCTTGATATTGTCACCATTTGCGGCTGTAAGGGTGCCCCCGGGAGGTGTGTCGGGGCAGATCTCAATAACAATAGTAAATTTACCCAGGTGGGTATTGTTGCCGGATCCCTCACCCATCAAGCAACCAACTTCGGTGAAATAAAGCACGCCATTGGAGTAGCCTTTGAAAGGCCTGTTAGCACGGAAGTACGAAGAGTACAATGATCAAGATCATGTAGCTAGATTGTTTGGATCAGCAGCCGGATGAGAGTGTAAAAGGTCACGAGTTTGCATAGTCTAAGGTTGAAAAGTCTAACAGTTTATACGTCATATAAACCCTTCACTCTTGTCTGTTAAACCATTAACCGTTCACCCTTGACCGTTCACCCTTGACCGTTCACCCTTGACCGTTCACCCTTGACCGTTCACCCTTGACCGTTCACCCTTGACCGTTCACCCTTGACCGTTCACCCTTCACAGATTTACCGTAGGTCTATTACCATCCCCCGACGCCGCCGCCGCCGCCACCGCCACCAGAGAATCCACCTCCGCCGCTTCCGCTGCCGCTCTTTGAGGGCTTGGTTGCGGCGCTGCTGAGGTTCTTGGAAAAGTCCCTGCCAAAGTGGTTAGAGAAATAGACCGGGCTCCGGCTGTTGTGCCACCTCGGTTGATATTGAGCTTGTTTCAGAATGTTCTCGAATTTTTCCGACCACTTGTGTTCGACTCCCAGAGCGAAAGCATAAGGAAGTTCCTTTTCGAAGTGTTCGGGGGTCATCTCGGGAGGATTGAAAAGATTGAGCCGATCTTTTTCGGTAAGCTCCAGATACATCTGCAATCCTTTGATGCGAGAGCGCAGATCAAGTTTTTCCTCGCTGGGTCGTTTTATCAGATAGGCATACAGGAAAATGCCTCCGGCTGCTGCTGGGATAAACATGAGGAGGGTCCTCATGTTGATTCCTTCCATATACGCTCCACGGGTACTGAGGAAGACTGCAAATGCACCGACCACGATTGTCACCAAAATGGGAATCCAAAGCAAGCGGGTGTTGTCGCCTTTTCGCAGAAATGATCTGTGCTGCGCCGAAAGACTCCCTTTGTGCATGGTATAGGTGTTTTCAATATTGGAATCATACTTTCCTGCAATGCTTACTCGATCCTGATGCCGGAATATTTTTTCCAGCAGTTGTTTTTCTTCCGGAGGGAGATCAGCATCTGCTTCTTTCTCCAGCACCAGGTCAAAGTGTTTCTTCTTTGATAGAAATCCTTTCTTTACGACCTCTTCAATGCGGAGATAGCCCTTTATGGCTAAGCTGATCACGGATGCCGTGAAGCTCTTTACATCATATGTACCTTTTAGGACATAATTTACGGAAGCAGGAGAAAGACCTTCCGGGGCATCCCACAAAGGGTAGGAAGGAGGAGTGGGCGGATCCTGACCGTAACGCATCCAAGTGATAAAATAGTAGGGGAGTAGGAATGTGAGACCCAGCAAGATGATAATCAATGTGCCGAACCTCTGCAGCAAACCCGGCTGAGATACGAATCCTTTTTCGAAGCCTACCGCTACCGAAAAGCCCTCATTGGGTTGCAAGGTACGGGTGGTGCGGTAGTCGACGAATTCTCCCTCTTGAGTGACTCGGAAGTCCTTTCCCTGGTCTCCATAAAACCCCGTATATCCAGCCTCCTGGATTACGGTAGCACCTTGCGGTGGACGTACCCGGGCAGAGGCCTGTTCGATAGGAAATTGAACATCATGTCCAATGACATTCCAATAGATTTCATCATACTCGTCATAAAATTCGATCTGGTTGGGAACCCGGTAGCGGATTTTGTAGGTGTAGACCCCTGGATCAAGATACACATCTCTTTCACCGAGATAAAGGACCATCTGTCCGTTTCCCGATTCGGTATGATAAGACTCCTTCTCCCCGTTTTTGGCCACTTCCCTAATACTATAGCGTACTCCGACCTGCTGCCCGTTTAGATCCCTTTGGGTGGGGAGATTGCGGGTAATACCCCTCTTAATGACATCGCCGGTCACTTGCACTTCGATGAATTCAGTAACCATAATGCTTCGATCTCGGTTTACTTCGATCTGGACATCATAATTCAGAATTCTTTCTTGCTGAGCCCGAAGACTGAAACTGGAAAGAACGAGCCAAAGAAGCGGAACAAAAAACTTCCGCATGAGATTAAAACTTTACCTGCGGTGTAGCGCGTTGACTTGCCTCTTCAATCTCGAAGAATTCACCCAGGTTAAAGCCAGCGATGTTGGCTACAATATTGCTCGGAAAGGATTCCACCATGATGTTATTCTCGCGCACGGTAGCATTATAATATCGTCTCGATTTTTCGATGTCACCTTCAATGGCAGATAGTTGGTCCTGTAGCTGGATGAAATTGGTATTGGCTTTCAGGTCTGGATAAGCTTCGCTTAAAGCAAAAACATTTGCCAAAGCTGAGTTGAGTTGATTTTCAGCATTGGTTTGAGCCTTAATCCCTTCAGCTTTCAATGCCGTGTTTCGGGCTTCGATTACTTGATTAAGGGTCTCCTGCTCATGTTTAGCATAGCCCTTAACTGTTTCAATCAGATTTGGGATAAGGTCATACCTTTTCTTAAGCTGGACATCAATGCCACTCCACCCTTCCTCCATCATCGATCGCTTTCGAACCAGTTTATTGTAGACACCAACACCGTAAATGGAAATAATTACTATAAAGGCAATTAGAATCAAGAACATGGTCTTTTTTGTTTTAGTTACTTCAATGTACAATAATCGGAGGGGATACGTCAAGGGATTTTCGACGAACTCATAAAGAGAAACGTTGAAACTTAGACCAGAGATCAGGGGCAGATTATTGTAGTCGACAAAGGGCTTTCTCAGCCTCTGCCATGCCTGCTGAAATCAACAGTTCTTCACATTTTGACCAAGTTTAATCAACATATATTTCCAGGCTTCAGTTCGCAAATCGATGTCCGGTGGTATGATCTCAAACTTTTGTATCAGGGATAGCCTGGTTAATTGTGGTTCGATTGCTTGAAGGGTGATGGAGACCACGCTGTCCGGTGGAGTGGAGGTACCAAGACCCTGATAACACAAGGTGAAGACGAGTTGCTGAGAATGATCCACTTGGAGGTAGGTGCCTTCGATAAAAAAAGTATGACCATCGGGTTTACGCATCTTAAAGGAAAATCCGCCCATTGCTATTAAGTCAACGTGAGCTTTTGTGACAGATAAATGCTTTGGTCCAAACCATTGAATAATACGACCAGGTTCTATCAACCACCGGAATAAATCCTCTGCTGGGCAATGAAAGTCGCGTGTGACGTAAACACTTGTCGCCGTTTTCATTTCTCAGCGTTGTCAATCGATTGTGAAAGCCTATCAAAGGATTCGTTCCAAAAATTGAAGTGATGAGATATCCACTTCATTAGTGGCTTTGTAGCATCGCGGTTCAAAGAAATGATCCGAAATTTCCCCATCTGAATCTTGGTTACAACTCCCGCCTCCTCGAGAATTTTGATGTGCTTGCTCAGCGCCTGAAATGAAATAGAAAAGTGCTTCGCAAGCTCCAAGAGAGATGAATCTCCTTCCTGGAGTAATTCGATAATTTTTCGACGGTTGTAATCAGCTAAAGCTGAGAAAACCTTGTCCTCGGTTTTATAGTTCAAAACCAGCACCAACTAGTGACAGGGTGGTTTGCTTCGGAGGTGATAAGGGCTGACTTGCTTTGAGTGCCATTCGAAAGGCATTGAACTCTTGCAAATCTTGCAGCTTAGCCATCGTGGCCTCATCACGACACATATTGATATGAATGAAGGAGTTTGGATGCTCCGCATCGGTATAGGTAGAGTATTGCATGCCATCAATTGGATTGTCTTTCAAGGCCTCCATCACCCTTCGGATGTTGGCTTTGTTTTGTTCCACATATTCAGGCTTTACCGTGTATTCCACTTTTACCGCTTTCATTGCTACATTATTTTGGATTAAAAGAAAGACCTCTAAAGTAAACCAAATCATTCGAACATTCAACTAAATAGTTGAATGATGATTAAAGGTTCAATCTTTGGTCAACCCTCTAAACTTTTCAAGGGTTGCCAATACATCAGAGACCCAGGATTGCTCTGTTAATCGTTCGGGTGGAAGGCTTGGATCTTCAAGAAAATTTTTGGTCAGGTATAGGATAGCTTCAAAGGGAAGTGAAGAATTTTCCTGACCAAAAAGTCCGGGTATAAGGTGATTCAAGAGACCGAATGATGTAAAATGCCAATGTGTACAATCTCTCAATCCTGCGAGAAGTCGATCTGAGAATACATATCCTTTAACTGGATTCAAATCTGTATATGGGTCAGCAGGATTGTAAAGATGTAAAATGGGTCGATCGATCATCTCCAAGGCATAGAAAGGGCTACTGGACAGGAGTCGAGATCCCCAGGAAGAACCAATGCCGCCGTCAAGACTGACCACAGCTGAAACGGATGGTTGACGAATGGCAAATCCCAAGGCTGATTGCCCTCCAAAGCTAAATCCTGCGACACAGACCGTATCGCTCCTGGCATCTTGAAAGCGAGACTTTACCACATTCAATGCAAACTCATAGTCTCTAATTTGAGATTCCAAGCCTTTGCCATCGACATCAAAAGCTTTATTCAAATATCCCTTCGAAGGAACTACCACAACAATGAATCCGTAGCTTGCCAGATATTCCGCCATGAAGCAGAAATCGATTGCAGAACCATGCATAAGCAGAAAAACAGGTGCGTCGACCGGCGCGGGAGTAAGGGAATGCCGAGCACGCATTTTGATAGAACTCAGGTCAAATTGGGTTGCTTGCTCTCTGCTTCCTCCTTCAGAAACGGCCCAGGAAAAATAATCCGATTTGGCTTGACTGATATCAGTATAGCCAACTCCTGGTTCTTGAGATTTTAGTTTCAGATAATCGTAAAGAGAGAGTGATTGGGTTGAGGAAGAATCGGTTGAGGGATACCAGACACAGATCTGCAAAGGCCTGCCATACTGCTGTCGATCAATGCTTTGATAGGGTCGGGTTACATCCATTTCATAAATCACTTGTAAACCGACGGAGTATGATCCGAAAACCAATTTTTCATAAGGAGATTGGCCGAACAAACCATTTGAAGAAGCGCTCGTCAGCACGAGTATTGATATCATCAAAGTACCGCACCAATGATAGGTATCTGATAGACCCTTAAGCCAGTAAATGCTCTTCACTCTATCCTTTATGTAGTGAGGCAATTAAATTACTTTCCTTCTCAGGGTCCAGTCCCAACCCCAAAGCCTCCGAACCAAATTTTGGTATCTCCATTATTTGTTCGTCGAACCAATTCAGGCAGTCATCAAGTGTTTCTGTCCAGGGAGTGAATTGGTATCCAGTACTCACCAGCCGGTCGTTACTGATCTGCATGAATCCAGGGTCTTCACTAATAGGAGCCCATAGGGGTAGATCCGAAAATGAATACACTTCATTCGCCCGAAGGAACTTCTCGGGAGCCCAATACAGATGTGACGTCGAATTCAAATGGTTTTTCGCTTCTTGTAGAAAATCTTTCCAAAGCAGTCGTTCATGGGACGGTCCAACACAATTATAGGTGCCGACCAAGCCCTTTGTCACCCCAGTTTCAACCAGCCTTCCGACATCCCTTACGTCGATGAATTGCAATGGATCAAGCCCAGATCCAGGAGCCAGTATATCTTCATTTTGTCTAAGCTTTAGACCCCAATAGAGTAAGTCCATGGCCGGATCTCGCCACCCTTTAATGGCACCGGCACGCACAATCGTATGGTTGTCCGGGAAGCGTTCACGAACCAGGTTCTCTGCCGTGATTTTTTCTTCGGCGTAGTCCCACACCGTGCGATCTGCCCGAGGTAGAACGACTTCTGAATCCTCGTGTAGACCCACTTCCTGAAAATCATTGTACACCGCGATGCTGGAAATGAAAATATAGTGCTGAGTTTGTAGTGCCAGCCGGGAGGTAGCCTCGTCAACCAATTTTGATTTTTCGGGCCAAACATCAACTATCACATCCCATTCTGTCTCTCCCAATTGATCATACCCCGCTACTCCCTTTTCGCGATCCCCCCTTATCAACGGTACATCAGCAAACAGGTTGGGATTCGTAATCCCGCGGTTGAACAAGGTGAGGTTCACTTCGGCATTTTGCAAAGCATTGACAATGGCGGGTCCCACAAAGTTGGTACCACCGAGAACCAAGGCCCGAATTTCCCTGTTAGAGGAGCATGACCAGAATGATGGTAGTGAAGCAGATATCGCCGCTGCTATCATCGATTTGTTAAAAGATCGGCGCTTCATAAATATACAGTCTGAGTTTACCCTTTTAGATAGCTCTTCTTGCCATCATGGCATAGTTAGAAGGCTGAACATCTTGAGTTTTTCGACGAAGGAGCAAACAAATCCCACTCTGTGGGGATCAATTACTAGCATCTGACTTAAGAATCCTTTGGTGTAAGCTATGATCCCTACATCATGTTCTGAAATAATATTCCAATGATGATCAGCAGGAAGAATAGAAGAACGATTCTTCCAAAGATCTTGAGTGCGCTTGCGGAGTGGGCCACATGATCAATGACGAAGGGAACCGACAGCAACTCTATGAAATAGATAGAATTAAAGACCAGGAGATGTTTGATTGGAATGGCTAAGAACGAGTACATGCCGAGGAATCCGCTAAGGCTGTATAGGAATGAGAATGTGAGAGAGAATTTCCACAATGCTTTTCGTTCCACGTGAGTAGAGAAGAGTTGGAAATAAATATATCCCTGTAAAATAGTAAGTAAAAGGAAACTCAGATATCCAGCCGGAATCAGCAGGGCGAGGTTTTCCAGAGATTTGAAAGCATCGATCTCTTCTCGCCATAAGTGAGCAAATAGAGAACCATGAAATACAAAATCTATTCCGATAAAAATCAACCAACCGGCGATTACAGCCAGGATTTTATTTTTCATTGCAAACCCACCTCATGATTATTCAAAGTAGATCAAAGCACCTCGTCAAGAATGCGTTGTGCATTCTCAGCAGTGATTTTTTCAATTTCGTTCTCCTTGAGCCCTGTTTTCTCCAGAAGTTCTATCCAGGATAGAACGTCTTGGTAATTTGACACGACCGGTTGAAAATTTCCATCCATATCCGTTCCGATACCAACATGATCGACTCCTGCAACATCGATCATTCTGATGGTATGGTGCGCAAATTCTTCCAATGATTTGGAAAAGCCTGAAGGCCACATTCCAATCAGTCCTCCATTGTCGGCAACCAATCTTGCGTGTCCTTCACTGATGGCTCTGGCAGAAATCGGTCGATTAGACTCTGTCTTCAAGATGCTGTGTGACAAGAGCACCGGAGCGCTGGAAAGTTCAACCGTATCCTTAACAGTCTTAGCGGAGGCATGGGCAACATCTATGAGCATGCCGACCGTATTCATTTCTGCAACCACCTCTCGTCCAAATTCCGAAAGTCCGTTATGTTCGGCTTTCCATGTTTGCAAGTCACCGAGATCGTTTGGAGCATAGTGTACAAGTTGGATGGAACGTACACCGAGGTCGTAGGACCGAGCAACGTTATCAATGTTCCCACCCAGGAAATCACCCCCTTCACAGGCTATAAGAGCCGTTAGCCCGGATTCACCTCTCAGATCGGCAGGAGATATAGCAATGGGAATTTTGCTGAGCTCAAGCAGATCCTTCAGAATCGTTAACTGATCGGTGAAGACCTTCCAGCCTTCTTCTTCCGTGAATCTGCCGGTCGGGATGATCCCGGTTTCTGTGATCTGCAGCAATGGCCAGTCTGCAACCAAACTAAAGAATGCCGCTGCCACCCCATGCTTTTTCATGTCCTGCAAGCGGTCGGCGAATGCCTCATCGCCAGGGTATCGCTCCGATCCTTTCAAGAAGAAGAGGGCCGGATGGCTGTGGAGATCAAAAACCGAAAAAGATTCTATTGCTCCTTGTGAAGCTAGTTTTGCTATTCCGAGTGCAAGGCTCCCGAGAAAACCTGCAGCAGTCCTGTTGAATTCTCGCCTAATCATTTCTTACCAACTGTGATGACCTTCGATCTCCTCTCTAGAGAATTGAAGAAACCGTGCCGCATTGTTATAAAGAATATCGCGCTTCTGGTCTTGCGTCAGAAAATCAGCGCTCTCAATGTTCGAAATAGCTACCTCTATTGTTTCCGGCCAAACCATCTGATCTGATCCAAACATGATTCGATTTCCAAAACCTGCTTCCACAATTCGACGTAAGAAGCGGTGAAACTCCTTCACTGGTAAAGCATAGGAAATGATACCGAGATCGACATATACCTGAGGATGTGCCCACATCAGCGCTAATAAATTATCAATCATCGGCCATCCGGCATGACAGATATAAATCCTTAGGTCGGGGTATTTGAGAAGGGTTTCTTCCAACAATAATGGGTCATGTAGACGGCCTCGGTATCCTGGACTATTTACATATGCCACACCGGGTGGCCCCGGGCCCATATGAATACCTACCGGAATTTCTAGTTCTTCTGCCAAAGCCAGATAAGGTTCGAAATCGGGGTCGCCAGGGGCTATGCCGGAATATTGATTAGTGACTTCTCCCAAGATCTGGTAGTCTCCCTTTACAAACCAGCGCCTCAAGGAATCAATTGGAGGGGCATTAAAAGCCAGATTGAACATCAACCCCTTGATGATTCTTTGTGGATTCATTTCAAAATAGCGATGGACAAGAGGACCACTAGTTATGCCAATAATGTTTCGACGCTCCAAAATCTCCAAAGTCTTTACCATGATGGTGTCACTATCTGTTGAAGACCATATGGGATTGAGGCAAGTTGAGTCCACTGTTGTGGGATCCTTTTCCCATCTTTTGAATGTTTGACGATAAGGAATGCCGTGCTCTTTCGTTGGCCATTGGTTAGTGGGGAGGCAGAATGCTAACGGTCCCGGACCAAAAAAATTCCCTGGCAAGGCATGAAGGTGCATATCAATGATGGGCAGTCTATTGGTATCGTCCTGGCACCAACCAATATGGCACCAAAGTATTCCTGCTAGGAAGAAAAAAGTTTTCATGTGCTGATCTTCTGAGATAATGTCTGATTTCATTTAAGATAGTGAGAATTGAGTCAATATCGGACCATGGTCTCTACTATGTGATTGCTACATATGGTGACTAAATATACCTCCTCACTTGATCCATGTAATGAAGATAAGCTGTGTCAAACCGGTTCTTAAGAAATCTTTCCTCGGCCAGAATGATGAGGTGGTGGGTGATCAAATTGAAGATCCCAAGAATAATGACGAATGGGGTAGGTATTAGCAACATTGCCGCCAATGACAAGAAATTGAATCCGAGATATATCGGATTCCTGCTGAGCCGGTAGATTCCATGAGTCTTCAATTTGGTCTCCTCAAGAGGCAATCCAGCTCGGGTAGAATCACCTAGATTTAGTAACCCAACGGTACTGATTACTATGCCGGCTGCCGTCAGAATTACAGCAACGATCTGCTTCCAATCTGCGATAAGTTGCTCGGATGAAATGCTGCGAAAAATTTCAAAGAATAATAATACCCAAATGACATAGCCGGCAATCTTTCCGGAGAAAAACACCAATGGATTGATGCTGGGTTTTCCGATGATATTCATTAATTATTGATTTACCCCGGTGTGCTGGGAACGGTATGTATACAACGACAGCCGAACTTCCAGAAGACCAATTACAAAGAAAGCAACTTGTAAGCTGCTGACCAGGCCAAGTAGATAGAGCTGCATCAATATCCATCCCATTAATAATATTCCCAACAATAAACCCAACTTCCCATACAGGGGGTGTTTCCGAAAACAGAGAATAGCTCCCCCTAGTTGAGCGATGCCGTTCACTAAAAAGAGCGTAATGCCCGGAATAAGGTAATTGTCAAAAGGTGAGTTGGATAACGCTTCCAATGACAATCCCAGAGAGCTGCCTGTGGGATCCCATATCATCATGAGACCTGCGGGCAGGGCACCGACTGCCACGAATACCTGAACACTACCAAGCAAATAAGGAATCCACTTTTCCACCTGCTTAAAGTACCAAACGGCACAACCCTTTGTGGTGCTATTTTGAATACGATCCGATGATTCCAATCATTGCATCCTGGCACACAGCACAGAAGTATTCGGTCCGGGTGAACATAATGCAATTTACCGAAGGGCGATAAAGTCCGGTTGACATGTAACCGGCTCCTTCAAAAGCTCCTACTTCATGAGCATGCTTCTCTTTTTCCAGATACTCCTGGACTTGGATGTCCCGCTCGATGCTTCGTTTGTCATACTCCGCCTTTGCCAATATTACCTCCTCTTCCGGGGCCTCATTTTTTTGAAGTTCAGCAATGCGGTCGTTCATTTCTGCTCTTTGTGCTTGCCATATCAAATCAAGACTATCATATAAGGTCTTGCCCCAGGGAGTGGGTAGTTTGATGCCGGGAGTCAACAGATGCTTCCATTTGATATTTTCGGGATCGTGCAAGGCAGTGATATTTGGCTCGGTGGGTTCGAAATCGGAGGAGTAGAAGTCATTGTAGGCGGTAGATGATGTATAATATTCATCAGCCAGGCCAAAGAATGAGTGTCCAAATTCGTGAACCATTAGGTAGTCGCTATCGATGTTGTCAGATGTATATACACAGTAGAAATTGTAGATGCCACCACCCCCGTAGCGCGAATGATTCACCATGATATACAGGGCATCGTAGGGTGCGTGACCAGCGATATCCCGAAGCGATTTGTTATCTTCAGTGAGAACGTATCTTTCCGAACCCATCGAATTGAAGGTGCAATTGACAGCAGTATTCTTATCAATGCCAGCACGGGGTTCATCAATGCCACTATCTTGAGAAGGTTTCAATACACCTCGGATATTGAAGCGGTCTTGATAGGTCTTGCAAGGATCAGCTCGAAAGAAGATTTCTGTGAATCGGTTTAGGTCATTCTCAAACTTTTGTATTTCCTCGCTGGAATATCCATCTCCGATGATGGCAATGTCAGCATGGGTGTGTGGGTCGCCATTTTCTAGACTGGTAAATACTCTTACTTCCGGGTCTGTTGCAATGGAATCAGCCTGATTCGGATCAATCTCGATTCTGAATATTTCTTCCAGCTCTCCTGTTTTAGCTCGTTTATCGAGGGCAAAGACAATTTGATTTTGGGGCATGGGAACAATGGCTGATTCATGAAACTCTTTGACCTCACCCTCTAGTGCGGGAGTGCTCACCTGATATTCCTTAAAATAACTGTCGAATCCCCTGGAGTATATCAATCGTCCGGAAGACTGATTGTAAACTTTGTGATAATAGGCACCGTAATTAAGAGAATCAATAAGGTTGACTTGGCTACCTGCCCATCCCTCATATCGGTAGGTCTTATCTACGGCCACACTTTCTGATTGTGCATCACCTTCATGGAAATAATCTATTCGCAGGGTGGCATCAACAAAGTCTTGATCAAAAGGACTAATTAAAGGGGCTTTACAGGCTAAGCCCATAAAGAGTAAGAAATAGCAGACAAATTGCAGTAGGGTTTTCATTTTCTATTGAGTGGTTCAAATTTCACAAGATGATCGGTGGCAAGATAAGTAGGTTCATGCAATTACGCCCACATCTACTTCACCGCTTCTTATCAGTCTTTCTCCCACTTGTTTTTCCTCATCCATTGGCAGTCTATACAAATACACCCAATAGTCATGTTTTCGACGGATTCGCTCGCAATTTGATGAATCACTATTAGGTTCGAAACAGGAATATCCTACAATGTCCATGTCTGTACCTGCTTCCTCTTGAATATACCTGAAGTAGTTCCTGCCAATATCTATTTCAATCGTGGTCTCGACCTCTGATCCACCGGCAATGTCAGTCTCGAAAAAAGCCGATAGGCAAAGTCAAACCATAAATCGTCGGGATCATGATATCGAATACATTGGTCAGTCAAGTCAGCCGCTTCCCCTGGATCTGTAATCTTACAACAGGAACAGAGTACCAGAGCAATAGCCAAGTAAAAACTAAGGTATGAGCACATCCCGATGAATTTCTTAAAAAATGTCAAAACGAAAGCGATATAATTTCCGACAATTGATTTATAGACTTTTGCTCATTCCTCTCATTTGCCTGAAAGAATTCCGGAATAATCTGAACCCATGTATGATCCCCAGGTGGGCTCTGCCTTTGAATGAGTAGTGATCGCATGTCTCTCAATCTGCAATCCATTGGCATCGTATAACGCTGAAGTATTTGTCATACGCACGAAAATGATGTCGAGAAGCCCGTCATTTGCGAGATATCCGATCCACGGTGTAGAAGCTATGCTCTTTGAAAATATTCTGGGGATCAGCACTTCCGTTGAATTCCGGGTAAAGTCGATCAGCTCCAGATGATGGACAATTTTTTGAAACTGTGGCTGGTTACAATCGAATGAATTGTAGTTGACAATGACTTCATCGATCTTATCTCCATTTAAATCAACACTGATGCCACTATGGATGCCACCACAATCTGCAGAGGCACGGTACAAGACCTTGCCGTTTTTCCCATCGATCATAATTCGTTCCAGACCGGTGTTATCAGGCCATTCCCCTTTACAGAAATAAGTGAAGAAATCTGGTGTCCCATCTTCGTTGAAATAGCCTGGTATGACGGAGCTGCTGGATTCGAGACCTTCAAAACTGATGGACCAGAGTATTGAATGATCTACCCCATCTATGGCATATGTTGTTCCACCATGATAGTTGACAATGATATCGTGCACCCGGTCTCCATTGATATCGGCCAGGGTTGGAGGAGCAATAAAACCATGGTCTTGACCCTCAATCAGAAGCTCAGCAGATGAAATGTCTTCGGCCATGAATGATTGCAGATCGATCATATACAAGTTGCCTCCGACCGTTTCGCCACCAGTACCGAATAGAATGGACATATTACCATCTCCATCGAAATCGTGAATCACTGGCGACATATAAGTTTCTTTTCCATCAGGCATGATGTCAGCGGCGATGACCCGTCCATTTGCCGAGTTGATGACCAAGAGCACACCAGGATACCTGAGTTTTTCAGAATGAGGTGGCGCATGCACGTTGCCACCATTCGCTGCCAAAAGATCAGGAATGCCATCGCCATTCTGGTCAGGAATAATCTGTGTATTATAGAAGTTGAAACGAGCATACCCACGAGAATTCACAACGGTATCCTGGGTTTGATACCGCCATATGACTGCTCCATTATGGCCTTGCAGAGCCATCAGGTTAGCTCCCCTGCCACCGATAATTACATCCTTGATTCCATCGCTATTGATGTCAAGGAAGGTAGCGGAACCTACGATTTGATCAGTTGCGGAGGCATGCCAGAGGACTTCACCGGTTGCCCCGTTTAGGGCAATTACAGCAGAATCGCTGGGTTGGAACTCATTTCGACCGGTACCCATAACGATATCTAGAATACCGTCATTATTAAGATCGCAGGTTCGGGGAGAGGCATAAGCACCAAGGTGAGGCAGAGCTGATATCCATAGGGTTTGTGTTTTTTCTTTCGAGCACGACAAAACGAGACAAGCTATTACGAATCCAGGGAACCATCTGATCATGATGTTTCAAATGTGGTGATTTCTCACCAATTTGAAGCGGATCGTTTTGTATATTTTGACTTGAAGATGGCAACATTATGAAATCATTGAAAGGGAATAATATTGGTATGAGCCGGGATTCGCGTAGAAGGTTTGTCAAACGAGCTGGATTAGCTACGGCCAGTTTGTTCACAATCATGCCAAGACACATCTTGGGAGGCAAAGGTTATACTGCTCCAAGTGACCGTGTGAATGTAGGGGTAGTTGGTGTTGGTGGACGAGGAAAACAGAACATCCAGGATCTCTTCAAACTAGATGAAGTCCAGGTATCTGCCATTGCCGATCCTGCGCAGTACTGGAATCTGCAGCGATTCTATTACCGGTCGGAGGCTGGTCGAGGTCCAGTCAAAGAAATGGTCGAATCGCACTATCAGAAACAGATACCAACTTATCGCCTTGCGGAATACACTGATTTCCGGAAGATGCTCGATGAACGGAGTGAGATAGACGCTGTACTTTGCGCCACTCCGGATCACACCCATGCCTATGTTTCCATCAAGTCCATGGAAGCTGGAAAGCACGTGTATTGCGAAAAACCACTGACCCACAACATTTGGGAGGCCAGAAAGGTCAGTGCCCTAGCTCGCCAAACCGGGTTAGCGACCCAGATGGGTAACCAGTTGCACAGCGTGGAGGGAATCCGGCAGACCGTGGAGTATCTTCGAGCGGGAGTGATCGGCACCGTCAAAGAGGTTCATGCCTGGGTGCCGGCGTCACGTTGGACAGCAGGACTGCAAGGCTTACCCGACTCAAGTTCATCAGTTCCTGATGGATTCGATTGGGACATTTGGCTGGGACCAAGGGCAATGCGTCCGTTCAATGAAGTGTACACCCCGGTTACCTGGCGCGATTTCTGGGACTTTGGTTGTGGAGCAATGGGTGACTTTGGCTGCCATGATCTGGATGCTGCCGTTTGGGGGTTGGATTTGCCATCTCCGGCGAGTGTTGAGCTTTTTCCCGCGGGCTATAATGATGAAGATATCGCCCCTCATGGCGAGATTGGCTATTACCGATTTCCTTCTAAAGATCAGGAAGAGCTGAAAGTTACCTGGTACTCAGGCGGCTTGCGACCGGAGCGCCCGCCTTTGATCCCAAAGGATCTGAATTTATCGTCTCGCGGAGCATTATATGTTGGAGACAAAGGAGTCATGTTGTACGAAGGGAGAGGTAGAGCGCCAAAAGTTTTTCCGGAAGGCCTGCTAGAATCCGTTGACCTTTCAAATCCAACATTGCCCGAAACTAATGGTCATCATGCCGATTGGATTGAAGCCATAAAAGGTGGTCCTTCGCCAAGTTCTAATTTCGAATATGCTGCTCATCTCACCGAAATTACTTTGCTGGGAGTACTATCACTTCGTCTGGGAGGTAAGAAGATCACATGGCATGCCGATAACATGAAGGCAGAGGGAATGCCTGAAGCAGATAAGTTCATCAAAGAGGAGGTGCGACCGGGGTGGGAAATGGAGAGTTGAAAGTTGAGGGTTTAGAGTTGAGAGTTTATCTAAACACTAAACACTAAAGGATTCAGTTGAAAGCAGATAATCGGGATATCAAATGCGACCACTTAGCACAATAGCACCGGATTGGTGGGACTATACCACCTTGGACCGGGAAATTCTTGATGCAGCAGCAGCCTTGTCGGCTGATAATCTGCTGACTCTTTCGCGGCCAGGATTTCAGGTGAAGTTTTACGAGACATTGGAAGATTTTTATCTGGCCGAGGCGTTGGAATATGTGACCACCTGGGCACAGGCTAGCGAGGAGAATCCGGTAGGAATCTGCGGGCCTATTGGACCTACCGAACAATTGCCATTGGTAGCCAGGCTGGTCAATGAGCTAAACGTTGATCTTCGCCATGCTCATTTTTGGGCGATGGATGAATGGGTAGTCAACGGGAAAGAGGTTTCTCAAGATCATCCACTAAGCTTTCAACGTGCGAACCGGTACCTGTGCTTCGATCGCATAAGACCGGATCTTCGAATGCCAGAAGAAAACCTGCATTTCCCCAAGGCAGATCTGAATTCTTTTCATAAAAGCTGGGACCAAGCCCGCTGCCTGGTTATGCAGGGTGGGCAAGGGGAAGTGAAGCACTGGGCATTCAACGATCCCTTGCGCAGGGAAGGAAAATATGCGGATGCTCCACCATCACCAGACGATTATCGCCAATTCAAGACGAGGGAAGTAGAGCTGCATCCGATTACCCTTATCCAGAACGCACGGACCTCAGGTGGGGGAGTGGTGCAGAACGTGCCGACCCGGGCGCTCACCGTGGGTCCGCATGAAACCTGGAAGTCTGAGAAAGTCTCCATCTGGCATGCGGGTATGCATGACAATCCCTTTGGGATGAGGCTCACCACTTATATGATCTCAAAGGGCATTGCGGATAGTTCTGTACCGATGTCTCTATTGGCCGATCATCCCAATGTACAGTTCAATTTCTATCGACCTGGGATTGGTACGTGCGACGCTGAAATGCATTAATCAATGAGTGACTCTTTACGCGCATTTGCAGTAGCAGCCCATCCGGATGACATTGAGTTCCTAAAGGCAGGAACACTAATCCTGCTGAAACGAGCAGGATATGAAATCCACTATATGAACATTGCCAATGGAAGCTGCGGTACCGCCGTTCATTCCAAAAACTTGATCACTGAAATCAGAAGAGAGGAGGCGATGGAATCAGCTCACCTGATTGGCGCGGTATATCATGAGCCCCTGGTAGATGACATCGCCATCTTCTATGAGCCGGCGCTATTGGCCAGGGTCGCTGCGATCATGCGCGAAGTATCACCAGAAATTCTGTTGTTACATTCACCGCAAGACTATATGGAGGATCACCAGAATTCGGCGCGGCTGGGTGCCACAGCAGCCTTCACTATGGGCATGCTCAATTTTCAGACAGATCCTGAGCGAGAAGCGGTAGAACAGCCAATTGCTGTTTATCATGCACAGCCTCATGGCAACCAAGATATTTTGGGAGACAAAATAGTGCCCAACATTTTTGTCGACATTACCTCGGTCATCGACCTGAAGACTAAGATGTTGGCTTGTCATCAAAGCCAGAAAACCTGGCTGGATCGTAGTCAGGGAATGGACAGCTATTTGCATTCCATGCAAACCCTTTCCCTAGAGGTGGGAAGGATGTCAGGGAACTTCCAATACGCAGAGGGTTGGAGAAAGAGATTGCACTATGGCTTCGGTTCCGAAGAATTTAGTCCATTAGAAGAGGCACTTGGGGAGTTTGTACTAATGCCTGGTTCTACCGCAAGTGAACAACGATAAACGATCAGGGATCAACGCTCGAGATTTGATTAAGGGTCAAAGGTGAAAGGTAAGGTGATATTATCCCACAAGTTTTGCGTTGCTCTTGGCATCCCTGCCAAAAGCTTGTTGATTGAGACTTTCCGTTGTTCCCCCTAGATCCTGAATCCTGGATCCTGTATCCTATGGCGGCAAATGGGTCGAAGCAAGTAAAAAAGGTAAAATTCCTGGGTATACCGATTCAAGAAAATGATCGAGGTCTTTTAGATTTTAGACCATAGACTTCTCAACTCTCTTAACAGCTTCTTTAACTTATAAACTAATAAGCCCTTTACCTCGGCACCTGCACCACCTCCCCGGTCTCTCTCGATTCTGCCATGGCAAACATCACCTCGTGTACATGCATCGTTGCTTTGAGATCATTTATCGGTCTGGTTCCATTGAGTAAGCAGTCGACAAAGTGTCGAAGTTGTCCGGGATAGGAATGGTCTGCCACATCTCCGGAATCCGGTACCGAGGTGGGAAAATCTATCCAGCTGTCTGACTCAAATTCTAGAGAGGAAAGTTGGTTGTCTTTAATGGATCCCCTTGTTCCCTGGATCAACACCGGGAACTCGTAGGGCTGGCGGCATTCGATGCTGGTAGATACATTGCCGATGGCTCCATTTTCAAATCGCAGTATGGATACAATATTAGGATCGTATTCATATTTGAGCGGATTCCCTTTGGAGGTTTGTCCAAAGGCTGCCACCTCTTTCACGCGAGAACCCATCAGCCAGATCAGGGCGTCAAGGGCATGGCATCCGGCCGTTAGGAGTGCGTCGCCACCCATATCTTTTTTGATGTTCCATCCCCACTGACCGTACCAGGGTCCGATGCCATGAAAATAACTGCAAGAGCCGAAGAAGGGATCACCAATGAGGCCTTGCTCGATGAATTTCTTGGCATTGATAATCGATCCTATCCATCGCACCTCGAAGCAAACACTGGTGGTGACACCAGCTTTTTCGACGGCTTCATACATACGATGGAGATCTTGTCTATTGAGAGCCACCGGTTTTTCGATGACGATATGTTTTCCAGCTTCGGCTGCGGCTATTGTTTCGTCCGGATGGTTGGGGTGGGGGGTGCAAATGACTACAATATCCAATCCGGGATGCTTGAGGAACTCCTGGAGATTGTCATATGGAGTGGCATTTTCTAGATTGTGATTTGAGATTTTGGCAGCTGCTTTTTCTTTTGATCGGGAAGATACAGCCACCACTTCGCACCCTTCAATGGCAGAAAAATTATCGATGTGGGCTCCTGCCACCCAACCGGTACCGATTACACCGACTCCGTATTTTTCTTTACTCATATTTCACTTGATTTGAATTTCATCGTTGCGGCAATGTACGACGTTTTCCTGATAGCCTGACAGCCGTCTATAGACTGAAGAGTGCAGCTTTATTCGGATTGACTGACTGAAAATTTGTTCAACATTTGTCTGGTTTTATGTTGAATAGATCTTCTAAACAATGGGGTCCAGCCAATCAGCCACCCTGTAGGCCCGAGAGCCTGTCTGGCCCATATGTAGAGATTGAACTGATCGGCATGCGTATAGATTTTACCATCTCGAAATGTAAATTCTGCGTGTATGTTATTGTGAATGGTCCGGTCGGTTTTACTAAATGTGTAGATAGCTTCCCAATCGGCCGATCCACGAATTCCATCCACAACAATATTTGAATAACTCAAGTCAAAATTCTTGTTCTTCTGTGAACGGCATAGCATACGCCACATGTTGCATGCCTCATCACCTCGGAGGATTCCAAAAGCAGGATCCGAAAATGTTATATCATTGTGATAGCAAGCAACCATCTTCTCCGCATCCAATTGTTGAAATGCCTCATAGAACTGTTCGATGACTGAGTTCATATTTTAGGATTATTTCCCCGCTCAACCTTTTGGCCGCACAAACTCCTGAAATCCAGGGTGATCAAAAAGAGGGAAAAGAAAAGGATCATAGATGTATCTGATGGGTCCAAAGAATTCGAATCCTTCCGCAAAGGCTTTCTCCAGAAATGCAATCGCTTCCTCATCTTTGCCCAGTGCAGCAAGAATCCGGGCACTGTAGTAATTGCGGATCCCACGTATAGAAGCATGAACGTCCGGCACTGATGCAATTTGTTGTAGCTGTTTGTTAGCCTGATCATATTCGCCCAGATAAGCGTAGCAAACGCCGATACGGCTGGCGAGATCGCTTCCCAACGAATGATGCATCCAGCCGGGCCAATCCTCAGGTCTGACCACTTCATTTTGCCAGGCAGCAAGGGCCTTGGTATAATCACCCTCATAAAAGTCAGCATGTCCGATGATCCGATAATAGTTAGGGTGCTCAGGTTGATCAATTACTTCGTTTCTTAGCATATTGCTGTACTTTATCAAATACTCTTTTTTCCCCGCAAGCAACAAAGCATCGCACACCATTCCCGTAATCTGGTCGAAGGGTGTAGGTTGGCCCACATTGCTGAGAACCTCTTTTTCTCTGTAAATCTGATAGTAATGATCTAGCCGCTTCAGACTATCCAGCTTCACCAACGCTTGCATGTGCATTACTGCCAGTGCATCGGGAAACTTAGGCAAGTCGTAGTTGGTGGCAAGACTATCAATGGCGGCATAGTTACTTAACAAATAATGAGGGAAGGCCAGCATAGCTGGATGCCAGCTGATTTCCGCATCTTGCAGGCCAGAGAGCCGCATGTCGAAAGATGAAAGTACGGCGAGGGCAGCAACTGGACGATTCTGACCGCTATAGATCACAGATGCATTCCTGGCAGCGGTGTAATCGCTGGAATCCATTTCATACCGTTGTTCTACCAGCTGGGCAACTCTTAGCCAATCCAATTCATAGATGGCTGCCCATTCTCGATATCGCAAAGATTCCCATTTGCCGAAGTTCTCTTGTCTTTCCTCAAGGAAGTCGAGTAAATCACGCATTTGTTCACCATGACCCCTTTGATACTGCAGACTCAAAATGGTAAACAGCGGAGCGTAGAATGTGGAGTCAATTTCATAAGCATTAAGGCAGTGTTGCTCGGTTTGAGCAGGATCAGAAATTTGCAAGGGGAGAGCCTTTATATACTCGCGATAAGCCCGATAATTCGGAGGATCTTGAGCGAATCGTTTTTGATCCCGAACCGCCCAATATCCTAGTATCTCCTCTGTGAAGTCATCTAAGAGCTGCAACATCTGATCTCGAGATCCACGCTTTTCCACGGGATGGATCACCTGACCACTCTGCACATCCACGATATTTGCGTGAATAATCAGTTGATCCTCTTGACGGTAATATCTTCCCTGCAGCATGATGTTGATGCCGGTATTGCTGACGAAATCCGGATCGGGGCCTTTGCCGATTCGGGATGCATCAATTGCATGCTGAATATTGGCTGCGCTGATGATATTGGCTTCGCCAGTCTCCATCAATCCTTTGGTCAGCCAGTCAGAGATCATTCGTCCAAAGGATTCCATCTCGCTGTCCATCGTTTGATTTTCGAAAACCATAACGGCAAGCCGTTGTTGTCGCACTTCTTCAGAGAGCGGTGATGAAGAAGCACTACCGATCTGCCAGTAACCAATAGCAAGGATTGCTATTGCAGCAATGACAGCCGGCAGGATCCATCTGCTTCTTCCAGACACCGGTTTCTCTTTGAATTTGCCACTCAGCTCACTGCGGTCGGGTACTGGCAAACCCTCCATTGCTAGAGCATAAACCTCGATCGGCTCTTGTACATTTTTGAAATCAAAACGCCCAAGCTCGGCAAATTGAAGGTCCGGTTGATTCTTGACATCGTCGCGAACTTTTTTCGAGATCAGCACACCTCCAGGCACTCCCATTGATTCGATACGGGAAGCGATATTGATGCTATCACCAAATACTTTTCCATCTTCAAATACCACTGATCCAAGGTGCAATCCAACTCTCACCGGTACTGAGGGATCCTGGCGAAAACTTCCTTGAAGTTCAATAGCACATCGCACCGCCTGGAGGGAATTTTGAAAAAGACACAGGGCGCCATCACCATAGAACTGGGAGACCTGGCCTTCGTAGGAGCCAACCAGAGTTTCAATAGAATGGTGAAATTTTCGGCGAAGCTGAGCTGCTTTTGGCTCATCGGCTTGCATAAGGGCAGTATAGCCGACGATGTCAGCAAATAGAATGGTGGCTAGGCTTCTGGATTCAGCTGTCAATACTAGGTTTCTTCAATGTTAATTTACTAAGTCTTATGATTACCGGGGTTTGGGGGTCTTTACTCATCAAGATTCCTGAAAAACACAAGCCGGTTGTGAAAAGGATCGGTGACCTGCATTTCCCGACATTGCCAGGGTTGGTCATTCAGACCAGGCCGGGCATTCTTATATTTCTTTGATGAAATTAATTTGTGGTATTCCTCAAGGTCTTCACTTGGAATCCGGATGGCAGATCCCGGTGAGGCATCGCCATGATGTTCTGACAGGTGAATTATACAGTTTCCTTTTGAGACCTGCATGTAAAGAGGCATATCCGGAGCAAAGCGATGTTCCCAGTCCACTTTGAATTCTAGAAATTTGACATAAAACTCCCGCGCCTTGGCCTCGTCAAACATTCGCAGGATGGGAGTAGGTTGTTGGAAGCGCATGATTTGGAGTTTAAGAGGTTAGAAGTTCAAAAGTGTAAATGAGGTGAGTAGATCATTCCAATTTATTAGATAAGTCGTTTTCGAATCTAGTTGTACTTTAAAACTAGTGGTTCCAGTCGATTCTGCAATTTCTTGCGCATGTTTGGGAGTTTATGAGGTTAAAAGTTAAAAGTTTATGGGGGAGTAAATGATTCTTCACAAAGTTAAGCCGCTTCGATCTAGTTATATTTTGAAACTTGTTGTTCCAACCGGTCTCTCAATTTTCTGCGTAGACTTACCGGCTTCATAACAGTTAGTCGCTCACCAAAGGATAGAAGGACGCTCTCCAGTTCAAAATTAGGGATTACTTCAATAGAGAAATCGGAATAGGAATCTTTCTCTTTCACCATTAGCTGGGTGGGATGAAGCGGTTTGGTAAGCAGATACTTGGCATCGGTAGCTTCCACCCGGATTAGAATCTTTTGCGGTTTTGTCTTCTGCGGTACCGTTACTCCGATCACACTTTTGAAATATACATCAGCATCAAATTTAGGATCGAGATAATAGCGAATCGGTTCTTTCTGTACCGCTAACAGACGGTCAAGGGCAAAATTGCGGATCGAATTCCGATCGTGATCCCAACAGACCAGAAACCAGCGGTTGTCGTATTCTTTCAGAAGATAAGGGCTGATGATCCGTTCATAGGGCTTGTCGAGATGGAAAGGTTGATACCTGATTCGCAACACGTTTTCGTTTTGGATAAAGTCGTAAAGTTGGTGCAACCACTTTTGACCAGGCTCATTTAGGCTGTGGTCAAATGCGATGATTTCTTTAGTAGTAGGTTCCTGTAAGGTGACCGTGTGTTCGAGCTTGGTGATTATGTTTTCGATGCCAGAGGTATTTTCAAAGCCTTGAAAATTCTTGAGGATCGACAGGGCGTATTGCAGCTCAAACAAATCATCACGATTTAAAGGAAATTTCTGAATAGAGAAATCCGGATCTTCATAGAAATAGCTTTTCCTCAACCGGTCATAGGCTATCGGTGCATGATACCCCAGCTTTCCACTTCGCATATGCTGGATATCGTACATGATGGTGCGACGGGAAGGGAGGACATCAATTCCCTCGTACTCATATATTTTGTCAGCGCAGGCAGAAGACAATTCCTCCCAGGTCCAGATTCTCCCCTTTTTGCTCAGACACTCGTCGATGGTGCGATAGCGAATCAGGGCATGCAGGTTGGTAGGCATATATGAAACAATTTGTTAATGTCTCAAATATAATGCAATTCGTTTGCACGGAAGGGAGGAGTAAGGTTAATGGCAAATGGCAAAAGGTTGAACTTGCCTGAGTATGAAAAGGATCAACAGCGAGGGAGGCTGCTGGTCCTTTTCATCAATGTCTCAGGATGCCCGCTAGAAGTTCGGTCGACTTACTGCACAGTGGGCTTCCGGATAGGTTAATAGCTAGTATCTCAGATGTCCTCGATAAGGAAAATTTCCAGCTTCAATGTCATCCTTGAAGTCTATCCTGCCACTTACACTTTCAAAGACGCCTTCACCACTGCCATTTACAATGGGATGTTGACAACGTCCAAAAATCTCACCCATTAAGGCAGGACAATCTTCATATTTGGCCTCAAATCGATAATTCGTCCAGAAAGAACCAATTTCACCATTGTACTCACCAATAAAATGCTCTCTTCCTGTCTCAATATAGGTACCGCTGGGTGTGCAATCGGAAGTTTCCACATATACATACAGGCAGCCATGAAGATCTCCTTCGAGATAAAGAGCGAAATCTGCGCCTTCAGCAGCTACATCGCATTGTTCTTCAGCAAAAACGCCCAGACCGGATATTTGAGTGGCACCATTATTTGCCTCTTGGATAAAGGGGCTAAACGCTGCACTCTGGTCAATTTTCTGTACCTGCAACAGCTCATGATCTTGGGAGCACCCCAAGAAGAGCAAGGCCAGGCAACCGACGATCAGTTTAATTTGTTTCGTTTTCATGTCGTTAATCATTTAAAGTTGTTAGTGAAATAGGAGTGAACACTGGCATCTGCCAGTACCAGGAAGGTCGCAACTATTGCTGCACTATGCTTTTAATTTGGTTGCAGATGCTTTAATTAATGTTGCGCTCGTGATACATTAGTTAAGAGATCGAGAAATTGTTCGAATAATGCACATCGTTGAAGAACCGCCATCCAAAGGAAAGTTCCTTGAATAGAGAAGGATTAGAACAAGGATATAAAACTCGGGTTTTACCTTATCTGAGCTGATCAAAACCTATTCTTCGATAGAGGGACTGATAGCGCTCATCGCGCCGGTGTGGTGCTAGAAGAGGTTCCTGCTTTAACCAGGTTAACTCGACCTCGTTGGCTTCGTACGAATTCTCCAGCCACTCGAATGCGGCATCGACGTCCTTCTTAACGCCCAGATGATACAGGGCCATAAACCAGGCAGGACTGCCGGATGCTCCATTCTGGTAAGCTTTTTCAAGTTCATCCCCGAGTGCCTTGACCTGAGCATTGTTGCGATGTCGGTGACTATAGAATAGTTTTAGCCAGATCAATAAGGGGCTTCTATCCTCAAACCTTTCCATAACAAGATCAAGTACCCGGCCTGACTGATCATACTCCTCCATGATGTAATAGGTATGTGCAGCTTCCCTCAGATAGAACCAGTCGTTTTTGTTTAGCCTGTCCAGCTTCATCAGAAGGTCCATCGCTTCATTCTTCTTACCTAAGAACCAAAGCGTGCGGGCTTTAAAGGACACAAGAGATGCTTCTAAAGGATCTGCTTCAATGCTATTGTTGATGACAGAAAGAGCACTTTCAAACCTGCCCGTTTTAATAGCATAGTCGATCAATCCACAGGATTCTCGATCATAGGTATATTGGGTAAACTTGGTGTGATAGAACTCTTCCAGCCGAACGAAATCCCAATCAAAGTAAAAGTACCCCTGTAATAGATGAAACTCAGTTTTGATTGGAGAATGATCGAGATGCTGAGCTTTGCTCAGGTAATACTTTGCTTTTTGCCAGGCAATGTTCTGATTTCTAATTCCTTCTGCCAATCCACCTACAAGCCAAATATATCCCAGTTCCGTGTAGGCCGCTGAAAAAGTAGAGTCCAATTCGATAGATTCTTCAAGCATTTGCCTGGCATTTTTCATGCTTTCCTCATCACTACCATACATCTGGAATTTGGCTTGCAGGTACCGGTTGTAAGCGTCCTTATTTGGTCTGGTAATTGCCAGAACTCGTTCGGACTCGTCAATCGAGATAGCTACCTTCATATGACCAGCGACAAATGAAGTGATCTCTTCCTGCATATTGAAAATATTATCAGGCTCCCATTCACCGGTATACTGATCAGTCCAAACATGATCATCGGTGCCTGCATCGATCAATTGTACGTTGATTCTTATTTCTTCCTCAGTTTTCTGCAAGTTGCCCTCAAGGATAAAAGAGACTCCTAATTCTGAAGCAATTTCCGGAACAGTCAATTGCATATCCTTGAATTTGAAAGCGGAAGTTCGAGAGATTACCCGGTCAAAATCTTCCAACTGGGAAAGCTTTGAGATCAGCTCGTCAGTCATTCCATCGCAAAAAACATCCAATGACTGATCATTGCTATAATTTTGAAATGGCAGCACTGCAAGGGATTTGTCTTTTGTTGCAAGCGGGCTGTTAATTTCAGATCTTGAAGAAAAAAGCTCCCATCCGAAAAGTATGGCAACGAGGCTAATAGGAACTATCAAGAATGCGACACTACTCAAAATCCTCTTATCATCAGATGGTCGGGAATCAATTTCAATCACTGGGGTCGATCCACTATGGACAACCTTGGTATCTGAAGTTGCCGGCTTGGCAGGATGAATTTCCACTTGTTTAGGAGAAATTGAGTAGTACTTCTTAAACGCCGTGCTAAAATAGGATGCACTGTTAAAGCCCACCTCAAAGGCCACTTCGGAAACCGTCATTGTTCCTTGTTGTAGAAATGGTAGTGCTTTATTGAGCCGGTATTCATTGATGTATGCACCAGGTGAAATACCCGATACCTGGATCATCCTTCTGTGAAGTTGGGATCGGCTCATGTGTAACAACTTCGCAAACTCTCGTACGCCAAAATCATCCCGGTGAAAATTGGAGGCAAGAATGCGCTCTAATGTGTTAAGGAATTCCCGATCTCTTGTTGAATGATTCATTGGTGGTGGGTGTCTTCCCAAATCTAGCTTCTCAGTAACTTTGGTTCTTGGCCGGTGTATCTTAAGATACGAAATTCGAGTTACAAGGTTCAGAGTGCACTTTGTACCTCTTCATGGACTAGGACCAGATTTTTTGGGCCTGCCGATTGTACTGAATCAACCAGTTTGATGAACTTGGGCTTTTCCAATAAACAGATAAATGATGCACAACCAATGATGCAGGTTAACTATTTCGTCACGATTCCAAAATACTTTGTCCCATTCCTTAACCAAGGGCACTCTCTTTGATCCTTCCGGACTTCAGGTAAGTTTTTTGCTTTGACCTCATACCGTTTGTCGATATTTTCTCTTTCACTGGAACTGCCTTTGATCACATTTCATTAATTAGATTGATAGATATTCTACTTCGAACAGTAACTGAAAAATCTCAAAAGATGGAAGACAGTAACCATACCGGTGGTGTGAACAATCCTAAAGTGGTCAGCATCATTGCTTACCTGGCCCTCATTGGCTGGATCATCGCCTTTTTGATCAATCGCCCAAGAACCGAACTGGCGTCATTTCACTTACGTCAGGCTCTTGGAATTAACTTAATGTGGGTGGTAGGAGGTTTCTTCTTTGTGGTGCCATTCCTTGGTTGGATCGCTGGTGCTCTTTGTTATATCCTGGCCCTGGTCCTTTGGATAATTGGTATTGTTGCAGCCATTGAAGGCGAGCAAAAAGTGGTACCTGTGCTTGGCGAGAAGTTTCAAGAGTGGTTTCAGGGCCTTTAGCCAGCAGGATTCAGGCTTAGGATACGTGATTTGGTTCAGCTTCTTTGCCATTGTCCTTCTAAACGTAGCATCTGAAGGCTTCAAGACTACCTACAAAGTTGGGACTGTGATAGTATTGATCTCCTAAAAACTTAGTCGCAGGGCGATCCGTCAGCGAACATGTTCTAGTTTTTTTGCACTCAACCACTGTTGAATTCTACGAACACCCTCGACCATCCTGGGACAACATTGATCGATGAATTGTTGGTCAAGGGATTTGTTGTGATACTCACTATGTGCGATCTTAAGGGCATCTGCTCCGTCAAAATCTACATAGGACAGGCGTGCAGTTAGTTCTTCCGTTGGTCGGCCAAAATCGTAACTGGGAAGGAGTGCTACACCGGTGTCACTGAGAATTTTGGAGCACAGTTGATCACTGTTGTGGATCCCGTACTGGCTTAGCTCTTGTTTATAGTCAGAGAAGTCGGGAAAAAGGTAAAAACCTCCTTTAGGTATTGGGGTGTGGATACCCATTTCTGTTAGTTGGGTGTGCACGTAAGTACCCACTGCCCGTAGGATTCTTCTGGATTGTTTTAATTGGTAATTAATAACATCGTTTTCCTGAAATGCAGTTATTGAGGCGAATTGAATGGGAGCACTGGTTGAAGTGTAGGTTTCACTAGCTACGACAGAAAGGGCATCAAGGAGCCATCTCAAATCGGGTGGAAAAGTGAACATTCCCAGGCGCCATCCACCTGCTCCACACCACTTGGACAACCCGCTGCTGATGATGGTACCTTCCGGATAATAGCGAGCTACTGAGATGTGACGACCAGTGTGATGTAACTCACCATAGATTTCATCAGAAAGTAGGATGATGTTGTATCTCCTGGCAATAGCGGCAATTCTCTTTAATTGTTCTACTCTATAAGTGGAACCGGTGGGATTAGATGGATAATTGAAAATGACAATGCGTGGTCGGCTCGGATCCTTCATGCAAAGGGACTCGAGTTCATCAGGCGTCAATCGCCAATCATTCTCCCGATGTGTTTTAACCCAATTCACACGCCTGCCTATGATGAGGGCCTGAGGACTATATGAGACCCAGCTTGGAGTCGGAATGACTAGATCACCATAGTAAACCAATTGGAGAAGAAAAAGCAATTCTTTGGAACCCGGGCTAACCATGATGTCTTCTGCCGTATACTTGAGACCCTGCCGCCTGTCCCAGTAGTCAGCTATGGATTCTCTGAGCTCAAATAAGCCTTTTACAGCTAAGTAGTTTTTCTCATGAGCGTGGTGTCGTAGTGATTCAACTACTGGTAAAGGGATGGGAAATGGGGATTGCCCGAAGCCAAAATGAAAAACTTCCTTTCCCTCACTTGCGAGTTGATTACATTTTTCGTTGATCGCAAGGGTCGCGGATTGTTTCAGCCCGCGTACATTAAGGTTCAGGTTGATTGGAATTTTACTTTTTTTCAACATCTGAATAAGCCTTCCAATAGGCCGGGGTAATTAAGATATTATAGCAATGTACTATATCTGACTGAGAAGGGCTGCCGAATTAATTGTGTATTGGTGGGAAATATTGAGCACTGGAGGCAAGCGAATCCCTTGATATTCGAGCTCAATACAGCTTTTGTAACTATTCTGAGAAACCTTTTATTTGGAATGAATTGGACAAATCGACGGAGATTGTTGATAATCAGATTGGAGGTAATTACTCATGGCTCAATGGGCAACAAGATTGCCTTGATTTTGTGCTCGTCTAAAATCTTTTGCGCAAAAGCCTTGTGACCATAGGGAGCGAATAAGTACAGTTTAACATTCTTCATTCCAGCAAGTGTACCTAGTAAACTTCCACTTGGCTATGGTCCGTCGGGTTGTATCGGTTTTCAATGCCACCTCAAAATAGTCCTTTACTCCACGTAGCTTACCGGTGACATTCTGGGATAAAGGGTTTATCATCTCCTTTCTTTGTATAAGAAGTCGGTTTATCGAATTCAGCAATATTGGCTCTGATATCTCCATAGCCTCGTTTTTCAAGGTATTCCAGAACCTTGCCAATAAATTTCTCCTTTCCAAACTAATTGTGTTCTCATGTGATCTTCCTTACATTATCCAGAAATTCAGCTTTTGGTAAAGTGTTTCGATCAGCACCTTAATTTTCATTCTGACTAGATGACCTTAGTGGTAGATTGTGGACAGATCAATATCTACTGACGAGGATCTATTAACCTCTAGTGGCACATTTGTTTGAGTGAGAGGATGATCATTTTTGAAAAAGAAGGTTTTATCATCAAAAGCGGGTGAAAGATCATCTAACCAGATTGCAGCCGGATCAAATTTTGCAAAAAATGGTCGATGTACCCACTTGGCCTTTCTTCCCTGCAGGAATTGCAAGACAAAAACTTTTTCTCCATGAACTTTTGTTACACCAAGAACCTGGACTTTACCGGGATCAGCTGACATACTGGGTCCTCTGGCAGTTCTGGCTAAACCACTCACTCGCTGGATAGCCTCTTTATAGATTTCCCATGATCGAGCAAGAGTTACGGCAAAGTAATGTTGTGCTCCCGTATCTCTGGCAATGAACATATAATATGGGATGCATCCAAGTTGCACCTGCTTCTGCCACAGTTCGGCCCAAGTAGCTGAGTCATCGTTAATATTCCGCATGATCGGTGATTGTGTGCGAATGACGGTGCCTGTGCCGATTACTCTCCGGAAGGCTTCCTGGACTATATCAGTCTGCAGCTCCCTGGGATGATTTATATGTGCCATCAAGGCAAGGTTGATTCCTGACTTTACCACCTTTTCCATGAGGTGTAACAGCTCATCGGCATCCTCATCATGGACAAAGCGATGTGGCCAGTAGGAAAGTGCCTTGCTACCAAGTCGTATCGACTGCAGGCCGGGTAAATCCGCAGCTATCAGTGCGTTCAAATATTGGGAGAGTATTTTTGTACGCATGATCAGAGGATCACCTCCGGTAAAGAGAATATCGGTCACATCCGGATTTGCAGACAGATATCGAATAGCACGCTGAATATCCTTCATCCCGAACTTTAAATCCTTAATGCCAGTAAACTGTGGCCATCGAAAACAGAAAGTACAGAAGGCGTGGCAGGTTTGCCCCTGACTTGGGAAAAAAAGCATCGTTTCCCGGTACTTGTGTTGAATTCCGGTCAGTTTTTCTTCTTCAAACTGAGGCACATTCTTTTCCATTTGTCCTGCAGGATTTGGATTGAGCTCTCTACGGATTTTACTTGCAACCAGTCTTAATTCTGCTTTGCCCGCTCCGGAGGTCAATGCTTGAGCCATTTCTTCGAAATGTTGATCTAACAACAATTCCTTTCTTGGGAAATTCAGCACGTAGATTGGATCATTTCTGAATTGATTCCAGTCGATCAGGTTCTCAATAATGTATCGGTTCGTCTTGAAGGGCAATACATGACCAACCACCATTATCTCAAATTTTTCCCTTTCACTGAGATTCAATGCGATTTGAGGAATTGAAGTAAAATTTCTTAGTGTTATTGCTTTATAACTATGCATAGACGGCTTCTAGTTTTTGGCTTGGTTACCAGGTAACTACTCATATGATAGCCAAATCTCTTCCAGAGAAAAAACCAGAAGAGACGCACCGAAGGAGGTGCATCTTGTAGAAACCCAAATTCAGTTCATGAAGAATAGAATATAATCAAAAATCAGTTAAGTTCAAAAATGGACTAGCCCTGGAGAGTAAATCACTACCAATCTATACGATTATTCCAACTCCCGATAGTTCAACTGCATTGGTCTGTCCTGGCACCAAATATTGTGAGTGGAGCGCAATGGCTCCCTCATCTTTCTTTAGATTTTCATTGTAACATCTTCATAAAGATCACTGCCATCCACTGCGATTTCCTCACCCCTAGGGGTGGTTTTCATCTGATTATTCCCAGTTTGCTGCACCACTTACTCTTGCTACTTCACACTTTGCCCTTTGCCTTTCGTCCTTTACCCTTACTTTCCATCATTCACGGTCCCATTTAAAAAAGTCTTAATTTTAAAGTCACAGCTCGCTCTCCCCAAAAAGCTAAATAATCAAAGCGGCTAAAGAACAATCCAATAATCTTAGAAGGAATCTATCAAATGGAGTTATCTATAAATGGACGAATCTACAAAGTGGAGGTGGAAGAGCATATGCCTCTCCTTTGGGTTCTACGTGACGAACTAAATCTGACTGGCACCAAGTATGGCTGCGGTGTCGCATCCTGCGGATCGTGCACGGTACATCTGGACGGAGTGGCAGTGCGGACCTGTACCTTACCGGCTTCAGCTTCTATAGGGAAGGAGATCACCACGGTAGAAGGCATCAGTCGAGATGGTAAAATTTCCGCAATACAACGTGCCTGGATAGCACATCAGGTACCGCAATGTGGTTATTGCCAATCGGGAATGATCATGGCTGCTGAGGCTTTACTTAGGGAGAAGCCTGATCCCACAGATGAAGACATCGATCAAGCGATTACAAACATTTGCCGGTGTGGTACCTATCAGCGGGTTCGTGCTGCCATACATACAGCGGCAAAGGACGATGAGGATGTCAGTCCGGTCATAGGCTGACTGTGGTTTGGTTCTTTTTAATCAATCGAAAACTAAAATGGCAAAAGACAACAAAGAAAGGTCGACCCTCAAGAAATGGAGCAGACGGGCTTTTATTGGCGTAGGAGGCCTGGCTGGTGTCGGACTGGTGGCAGGAGTGGGTGGATATATGTACATGAAGTCAGCTGTGCGAAAGTATTCTGGCTACGGTTTGGGAGATGGGAACACCATGAACGCCTGGATCACGATAGCTCCCGACAATTCCATCACTCTAGCCATCCCAAGGGCAGAAATGGGACAAGGAGTATATACTTCGCTGCCACAACTCGTTGCTGAGGAGCTCGAAGTTGAGGTGGCAGCTCTGAAAGTGGTGCATCCACAACCGGAATCACCCTATTCAAATACTTTCATTTTAACTCAGGAGGTGCCCAATATATACAAGAGCTACACAGTGATGGAGACGATGTATTCGTTTCTGCCGATTGTCGCTACTGGCGGCAGTACTTCCGTTGCCGATGCCTGGTACAACCTGAGATATGCGGGAGCTACGGCGCGAGAAGCACTGATCCAGGTTGCTGCGAATCGATGGAATGTGGATCCACAGAATTGCCGGGCAGAGAACGGACATGTAATTAACACCGGGAATCAGGAGCGATTCACCTATGGTGAATTAGCAGAGGATGCTGCAACTATTGAGATTAAAGAATTACCCAAACTCAAGGACCGGAAAGATTTCAAGGTCATCGGAAAACCGGTGCAACGACTGGATGTAGTAGAGAAAATTGATGGATCAGCAGAATTTGGTTTGGATGTCCGGCTGGATGGAATGCTGTATGCCGTGGTGAAGCATCCCAGTACGATTGGAGGTAAGATATTGAGCATCCGCAATGAAGATCGCATCATGGGAATGCGGGGTGTGAAGAAAATATTCATTTCCGAATATGGACCAGCTATCGTCATAGCGGACAACACCTGGCGCGCTTCCATGGCCGCCAAAGCACTTGACCTAGAAGAGGATGGTGTTAATAAAGAGCTGTCCACCACTACTATTCAGACTAAGATCGAACAGCTACTCAATGAGGATCCGATTGAGGTAAGAATTGATGAGGGTGATGTTGATGCTGCAATGTCGGCAGATGGAGGTACCCTTCTGGAAGCTCGCTATGATGTTCCATATTTGGCGCATGCTACCATGGAACCGATGAACTGCACTGTGCTTGTTGATGAGGGCAGGTGCGAGTGTTGGGTGGGACATCAGGCATCTTCGGTTGTTCACAATTTGCTTAGGGAAGCCACCGGCGTGAAAAAGAAGAATATCCATATCCACACAACTTATCTAGGTGGTGGATTTGGTAGACGGGCAGAGCCGGATTTTGTCCGATTTGCAGGATCTGCTGCTAAAGAGATGCCGGGCGTCCCGGTGCAGACCTTTTTCACTCGGGAGGAAGATATGCAAAACGATATGTACCGGCCAATGGCTTCATGTGTTCTAAAAGCTAAAGTCAATCCTGCCGGTGAGTTGGAGGCTTTCGACAGCATGTCGGTGTTGCAGTCCACTGCACACAATTCATTGATGCGCATAATGCCCTCGATGGCAACCCCTCCGGAAAAAGATGAGACAACGGTGGAGGGAATAGAGGATATGGTTTACTCTATGAAAAACCGTCGGGTTTCCTTTGGGAATTTGGAGTTGCCCATACAGGTGGGTTTTTGGCGAAGTGTGGGATTTTCCCAAAATGGATTTTTCGCTGAAAGCTTTATGGATGAATGCGCACATTCAGCAGGAGTTGATCCGTATCTCTTCCGGAAATCCAAATTAAAAGATCATCCCCGCTTTGAAGCAGTCTTGGATAAGGTAGCGGAAATGAGCAACTGGTCTGATAAGGGCGGCAGACATCTGGGGATTGCTTTGATAAAGTCCTTCGGTTCGATCGTAGGTGAAGTAGCAGAACTGAGGCAAATAGGAGAAAAGGAATTTAAGCTGGACAAAGTCTATTGTGCCGTGGATTGTGGCAACTATGTCAATCCGGACATCATCGAAGCTCAGATTCAGGGTGGAGTGGTTTTTGGATTAACTGCAGCTCTTTACGGTGAGATCACCTGGGCAAATGGTGCAGTGCAACAGATGAACTTTCCCCAGTATGAAATGGTGCGGATGAATGTCTGTCCGGAGATCGAAGTGGAAATTATGGAGGTGGATGAACTGCCGGGAGGTATAGGGGAACCTGGCACGCCTCCCATCGCTCCAGCACTTACCAATGCCATTTTTACTGCGACGGGTCAGAGAGTGAGATCCCTTCCCTTGGTGAAGTATGGGTATAAGTTTGTCTGATCAATCTTCAAAGGCTTTGATGAGCCAACAGAATGGCCTGAACTGCAGAGGCTGGTGCTCGTTTCGAGGATCCAACGGTCATTTCGATTAACTTCTGGAAGTATAGACGAGCACTGTTATAGCCTTCGAATGTTGAGCAGCCCTAGCTGCTCCGAATAGACTATTATTAAGGCGATTAGGTCCGATTGCAGGTTCTCTTCAAAGGCAAGCAGAGTATCTGTATATCTATTTAGCGCCATCAGAAGATCACCTAAGTTTCTTGAGCAGGAAGCAATTCACCCTGGTGCGATAACGATGGTTTTTCTTGTCAGTAATTCAATAGCTCGAAGCATATATTACATACACCTCCTTGTCCAACACAACTGGAAGATCCAATTCTAGATCTGAACCGAAAACCTGTCTAAGTATCACGACGTATTTCAATCCTCGTTTTTGTAATTCAGTGAATATCTCATCTTCTACGATTTCATCATTGGTAAGGATCCATCCTTTTCGAGAGGCAAAATACATTGGTGTGGGATATTCACCACTGTTGATCAGGACAAGATCGTCGCGATCTGAAAAAGCATTCAGATCTTCTTCCAGCTCAAGAAGTAGTAAAGATTTTTCATCGATGAGAACATCGTGATATTGATTCAATACACCCTCCACAGCAATTGACAAAAGGAAGATCATCACTAAACGTCGGGATGAAATCGAAGCCAGGCCGTATCCTGCAACAAGAGACATCAAGGGAACAAAGGGAATAATGTAATAATCGTGTTTTACGAATGATTCACCTGCAGAAAACATGAATAGGATGAACCCACAAAGCCCGAAAAGAAATACAGTCTTTAATACATTTTGCCTGTTTGTCACGATACGGTAGAGACCTAATAGAAAAAGGGCAAACGCAACATATTTAATTGCCTTCTCATAAAACATGCTGAGGACCTCACCAGCCTGATCTAAGATTTCACTTGAACCCAAACTCAAATTCTTTCCCATGAAAAAATGCTCGAAGCCATATGTATTGTTTAAATGAGGTACCCAAAGGAAATACCAGGCCATAGCCAGTATACCAACCACTGAGACGGCTAGGAGTACTCCTAGCTTCCTCCCTTGGCGAATGCTTTTATCGAATAATATTGGTATGACCAAGATCAGGATATAGGCGGAAGGGATTTTTGACAGTGTTGCCAAAGCGATTAGAAAAAATGTAACGATTAAGGGAGCAGTTTGGAAACGATCGGTCAGCAAAAAGCTATCAAGGTAGTAAAGTCCCACAATCATTAGTGACATAGAAAATGTATCCGGCATTATTTTTCGAGAGAACGAAAACCAAATGGAGAACAAAAGGACCCAGGTGGAATAGAAAGCAATTCTCTCGTCAAATCGCCTACCTAATAACCTGTAAAAAAATACAAGCCCAATGCTAGTCACAAAAAGATTGATTAGGCGACCGTACCAGTGATCATAACCAAAGACTTTAGAGAGTAGATAAATCAGATAATTGAAGACTGGGAATTCCATACCGGTAATACCGGAACGATCCCCGGCAATATCGATTCTCGGATAGAAGATATTCGCATCGACTTCGACAAAGTTTCTGGCCACCATGGCTACGGTGGACTGTCTCCAATTATGTGATTTTTCCAATGGTGGATTAGTAATGCCGAAAAGCCTTACTAAAAAGAAAATGACAATCCAGAATGTAATATCGGAGCTGCTTTTTCTTAACCTCTTGATCAACATATTTTTAAAATGGATTTTCTTCCATTGCAGCACGAAATAAAAGGATAGCCTAATTTTTCGCTTCTGCTGTGCCACTATTTTAAGTAGGACTAATAAATTTATCCTATGTTGATGATCAATTCCAGGGAGAGCACCCTTACATGCATTGTTTTTCTTTGCTTGATCAGCTGCATTGGACCCGATCCTTCCGATTCTTATCCGGTCATAACTATTCCAGAAACAGCAGATACAACTTCTTCTGTCTGGAAAGGAATCGACCTTACACCGAGTCCTCCAGTACTGGCAAAATCAGTAAAGGAGCAGTTAGCTACTTTTCAGCTACCTCCAGGATACCGGTTGGAACCGGTGTTGACGGATCCGCAGATTCAGCAGCCGGCCCAAATCGCATTCGATCCCAATGGAAGGATGTATGTGCTTGAACTCCGCAGCTACATGCTCACTGCAGACGCAGACCATGAGCTGGAACCGACCAATGTAATCTCACGTTGGGAAGACAAAGACAACGATGGCGTGTATGAGGAGGGTACAGTGTTTGTTGACAGTTTGATCTTTCCCCGATTTGTACTGCCCTGGGACACCAATAGTGTACTCTCGATGGAATCGAATCAGGACAACATTTATAAGTACACTGATACTGATGAAGACGGACGGGCTGACACCAAAGAATTCTTCACCGGAGAATTTGGTCGATCGGGAAATGTAGAACACCAACAGGCTTCACTTTTCTATGGAATGGACAACTGGCTTTATTCCACGGTGAATGCATTCCGTATTCGTTGGACCCCCGGTGGGGTGATTCGGGAGAACACCGGATTCAATTGGGCGCAATGGGGCATCACTCAGGATGACTATGGAAAACTTTGGTTTCAGGGGGGAGCCAGTGGTGTTCCATCCTATTTTCAGTTTCCGATTTACTACGGCACATTCACTGTTGAAGATCAATATGCGGAGGGTTTTAAAGTGCCATGGGGCCTGCCGATGGGCCTCGCGGATGTACAACCTGGTATGCGCGCGGTGCGGCAACCGGATGGATCAGTCAATGAAGTGACCGGAGCAGCAGGCAACGATCTATTCCGCGGACATCGACTCCCGCAGGCGCTGGTGGGACAGTATTTTTATGGAGAACCCGTGGCCAGGATTGTCAGGCAGGTGAATCCGATCGTTACCGAAGGGATTACCCAATTACACAATCAATATCAAGATTTCAAATCCGAGTTCATACGTTCATCAGATCCACTTTTTCGACCAGTGGACATAGCCACTGCACCCGATGGAACAATGTACGTCGTCGACATGTACCACGGAATCATCCAGGAAGGGCAATGGACTCAACCTGGTTCATATCTCCGGGCAAAGATCGAGCAGTACCAGATGGACAAGATCATTAGTCTCGGTAGAATCTGGCGCTTGGTGCACGAGGTTATTCCTCGAGACACCCTACAACCCCGGATGGGAGCAGACCAGCCTCTTGAGTTATTACGTCATTTATCGCATCCTAACGGATGGTGGAGAGATATGGCCCAACAAGAATTGGTGGTGCGACAAGACACAGTTGTTGTCCCCGTTCTTGATTCCATTGCTCGATACAGCGAGAACGAGGTTGAACGAATTCATGCGATTTGGACGTTGGAAGGCCTGGATGGTCTCAATAGGAATCTTGTACAAGAACTTTTTGAGGACACAAGCGCTACCATAAAGATCATTGCGATGCGAGCCAGTGAAACGCTCTATAAGGGTGGTGAAGAATCTTTGGCAGCTGATTATTTAGAAATGATGGTCGATCCAGATTTTAATGTAGTTCTTCAGGCCATGATGACCGCAAATATCCTGGATGTCCAGGGGGCGGAAATTGCCATTCGTACTGCCATGAAGAGATATCCCCAAAGAGCGATTCAGGTGGTGGGTGAAGAGATCTTGAACCCCACCCATCGACCGGGATTCTTTGCTATCCAGAGTGAGTACAATGATGATGAAAAAGCCCTCATTCAAGAAGGTGCTCGAATCTTCCAGGAGCTCTGCGCCACCTGTCACGGTACAGATGGAGCCGGGGTACAGTCAGCGGGAGGCTTGCTAGCTCCTTCACTGGTCAATGCACCTCGATTGAATGATCATCCCGATTACATGGTCAGGGTTATCCTCCGGGGTATGGTCGGCCCAATGGACGGAGCTGACTTCAGCGGTGGCTTCATGACACCTAATGCTCATGAATCCGACGAATGGATTGCTTCAGTCACGTCTTTTCTCAGAACTAATCTTGGAAACGATGCGTCTGTAGTCACTCCTGAAGAGGTGGCGAAGATTCGGGCAGAATCGGAAGGAGATAAGCCGTACCAATTTGAAGAAGCCCTCACACTGGCAACCCGTCAGCTAGCTCCTTCTGAAGAATGGCGAGTAAGTGCCAGTCATTCGGGTCTGGCCAGGGTAGGAGGTACCGGCGAACCTCGATCGGCATTTAGCTATGAGGGATGGACTTCAGGCGAGCCGCAAGCAAAGGACATGTGGTTTCAAGTACAATTGCCAGAGCCCATACAATTCACGGAGATCCGGTTTCGGTCACCCCCTATGTGGCGCGGCTGGGGACCAGACGCACCGCCTCCACTTCCAACCTACCCCCAGTCTTATCGAATTGAAATCTCAGGAGATGGAATAAATTGGCGTGATCCGGTACAGGAGGGTGATTGCGATCAGGAGCATAGCCACTTCATGTTTCCACCCACTGAGGGGAAATTCCTTCGCATTACCCAGACAGCGGTGACCACAGAAGAAGCACCCTGGAAGATGGAATCGCTGGAGATTTATGGAAAGGGCATCGGTGTGATGTAGAATAGTAATGATTCTTATCACGACCGGGATTAGCCGGTATCACATGATCAGATCTCTCCTGTTCTTAACTTACCCGTCCTCATGAAGAGTGTGGCTGAATTGGTGTATGCGATAAGAGTGGTGACCTTAATCACCATAAGTATACTTGTGCTTTCGGCCACCTGTTCGAAACAAAAAATAGCTGAGATCAGGTTGGAAAGCTCCCATTTTACCGTGATTGGGTCGAGTCCCCAAAGTTCAATGGAAGAAGCTCAGGCCGTGTTGCAACATGCTGAATCGATGAGGCTTCGCTTCTCCGATTTGTTAGGTAATCGGTTCGATCCACAGCAAAAGATCTTTATTCTCTTAGAGGGCCCTTTTATCGAACAAGGACCTTATTTCGACCAGGAGGGAGTACATCTTTTCCGTTATTCGCAAGAGGAGAATGGATATCTGGCTTTGCTCACTCATGAACTTGGCCATGCTTTTAGAGAGCCATACTACATTGAATATGAGCCATGGAAGTGGCCCCAATTCGCCTACTATGATGAAGCTTTTGCTGAGTATCTGGCTCAATTGGTGGAATCAGCAAAGACTGGATTTCCGTTTTATGGCCATCCCGAAGATATAGTAGCAGGATCCATGGTCGTCGATGGAACCGGCATTCCTCAAGATACACTCCGGGAGAATAATGACTTCGTGAATGAGTCTTGTAATATTCAGGCTTATGCGCTCCGTGCCTCGTGGTGCCGGTTCGTTCATGAGCGATACGGATGGGGTACACTACTTGACCTGGTCTATGGTGCTGAAGAGCCGACCCGAGAAATGGCGAGCTTGACGCTTGGTGAGAATCTTAGCAAAGTTGATTCCCTGTGGTCGAGTTGGCTCCAGGATCGATTTAATCAATATGAAAACGCGTCGGTTCTTGCCAGCAGATTTCGGGAACACACTTCCTGGTTCGTCTACTGCCAGTACTAAGGTCCTTCTAGTAGAATTTGAATGGTCTCTACACCGATCATTGAATCAAATTCTTAACTTTGCTTTCTTCCTTCACAACAAAAAAATTCAAAAAAATATGATCAGCAACAGACGCGCGTTTCTCCACAAACTGAGCCTCGTTGCAGCGGGTGGAATGATGGCGCCGCAGTTGGCCTGTGCTCAATCCAAGAAGGTTGCAGGCAGTGCCGGCAGTTTGGACAAATTCGGTATCCAACTCTATACGCTTCGAGATGTGATAGGTGACGATCCAAAAGGAACAATTAGCCAATTGGCATCTTATGGATTTGAGCAGATCGAAGGCTTTGAAGGCCGTCAGGGCATGTTCTGGGATATGCCTCATAAGGATTTCAAAATGTTCCTTGACGACCAGGGACTGGAAATGGTTTCCAGCCATTGCAACATTCGCGAAGACTTTGAGAAGAAGGCTGAGCAGGCTGCTGAAGTGGGTATGTCCTACCTGATTTGTCCATTTATCGGACCGCAGAATAGCGTAGAGAAGTGGAAGGAAGTCACTGAATTGTTTAATGAATGTGGTAGGGTCTGTAAGGCCAACGGTATTCGTTTTGCCTACCACAATCACGAGTATACATTCCGCTCATTTTCCGGGATGATTCCTCAGGATTTCCTTATGGAGAATACCGATCCGGATTTGGTCGACCACCAGATGGATATTTATTGGGTGGTGACCGGTGGCGCAGATCCGGTAGATTACCTAGACCGTTATCCAAACCGGTTCAGGTTATGCCATGTGAAGGACCGTTTGAAGTCTGCTGGAGCGGATGAGCGGAGTGCTTCGTGTGATTTGGGTACGGGATCAATCGACTTTCCGAAAATACTCAAGCTAGCTGCTGATAAGGGTATGAAGTACTACATCATGGAGCAGGAGAGGTACGATAATTCCACACCGATGGAAAGCGCGAAGACTGGTGCAGCTTACCTGAAGGCGTTGAAGTTTGCATGAAAGGGTAGATCCTTTGGCTGACACCTAGATCTAATGATCGGCATGATCACTGAGAGAGTTTCTTATCTTGAAGAAACTCATTTCATTTGGTGATGAAGTCTGTTTTTATCTTGCTGCTTCCACTTCTTGGCCTTTCAGCTGCTTGTGGTTCTGGTCAAGGTGATGATCCACTAGAGTCCAGAACATCGAATTACCTTGAGAACCGTACTCCTCTCCAGCCTAAAGTTTATCTGGAATTACCCCTCGGTACAATAAAGCCAAAGGGATGGCTTCTCGAGCAGTTGATGAGGCAAAAGACTGGACTGACAGGTCGCCTCGATGAGGTTTATCCTGAGGTTGTTGGATCCAGAAATGGTTGGCTGGGTGGCGATGGTGATGGATGGGAGAGAGGACCATACTGGATTGATGGTCTGCTGCCCCTGGCTTATCTTTTGGATGACCAGGTGCTGAAAGAAAAAGTGGAGCCTTGGATTGAGTGGACGCTGTCAAGTCAAACGGATGATGGATATTTCGGACCAGTGCCATTCGAAGTAGAACCGGAACCTGAGCCCGGAATTCAGAAGACACCCAGGAGAGACTGGTGGCCTAAAATGGTCATGCTCAAAGTGCTGCAACAACACTATTCCGGTACAGAAGATCCCCGTGTCCTCCAATTATTGACAAACTATTTTCGATACCAGCTTCGCGAGCTACCTCACACTCCGATCGATCATTGGTCTCTGTGGGGCAACCGCCGAGCCGGTGATAACATGATGATCATCTATTGGTTATATAACATCACTGGGGATGATTTCTTGCTGGAGCTCGCCGAACTGATCCAGGAACAGGCTTTTCCCTGGGAGCGCATATTTCTCAATGAAGACTGCTACCAGGAACAGCACGATCCTTGGCATTACAGCCGGGTAATCAAGAGGTATCCCTATGATCAAGAGCAACTAGACAACCTCTGCTTGAAGCAATGGGGAGGTTTTCACTGTGTCAATCTGGCCCAGGGCATAAAGAAGCCGGTGATCTATTTTCAGCAAAGCGGAGATGAAAAGCTGATTCATGCGGTTAGAACGGCATTTCGAGATATTCGAAAGTATCATGGGCAGCCGCAGGGCATGTATGGGGGAGATGAACCACTGCACGGACCGAATCCGAACCAGGGAGTGGAGCTGTGCTCGGTAGTCGAACTGATGTACTCATTAGAGAAGATGATGGCAATAACCGGCGATGTGGAATTTATGGATCACCTGGAAAAAATCGCCTACAATGCCTTGTCGACTCAGATCGCCGACGATTTTGGAACAAGGCAGTATATGCAGTCTGCTAATCAGATCGACATCTCCCGGGGCTATCGCAATTTCTATCAGGATGTGGGTCATGACGGCACTGACATCTGCTATGGAGTATTGACCGGTTATCCCTGCTGTACATGTAATATGCATCAGGGTTGGCCCAAGTTTACTCAGAGTCTCTGGCATGGCACTAATGATAATGGTTTGGCGGCATTAGTCTTCGCACCTTGCAAAGTCCGTGCCTTGGTCGGCGACAGCGTGCAGATTGAGATTGAAGAGCGAACCCAATATCCTTTTAGTGATACTATTCACTTTTTAGTGAGAATTGAGGAGGAGGAGGTGGCATTTCCCCTGCATTTGAGAATTCCAGCATGGTGTGCTGAAGCAGAACTGCAGATAAATGATGAGCCCTCAGAGGATCATACTGGCGGCCAGATTGTCGAGGTAGAGCGAACATGGACCAACGGCGATTTAGTCACATTAATACTTCCGTCTAAACTGAAATATCATCGGTGGTATGATTACTCGGTGGCACTGGAAAAGGGTCCGTTGGTCTATGCTTTGAAAGTGAAAGGGCAAAAGACTTTAGTGGAAAACGAAGACCACTATGGTGACTATTTTGACGTTACTGCTGCGAGCCGTTGGAACTACGCCTTAATCGAGCAGCATCTCGATGACTTGGATACACATTTCCAAGCGACTACAATGAAGTTGGATAAATATCCCTGGACGGAAGCGGGTGCTCCTATTCGGTTTAAAGCAACTGCGGCATTGATGCCGGATTGGAAATCTTACGATGGTGTTCCGGGCCCGTTGCCCTGGAGTCCGCGAAGAGTGAGCCGAGAAGGATGGGAGTTGGAAGAGATTGAATTGATTCCTTACGGGTGCACTACCCTCCGCATTACCGAGTTCCCTACGGTATGGTTTTCTGATCTAGAATGATTGCTCGATTGCCTTTAATCGACCTGTGCCCGTATGAGTATATATCAGGCATGACACTCTTATAGAGTACCTTTATTTTTGTAAATTATAGATTATTGGTCCTATATGCATGACCATTGATCTCAAGCAATTTCTTAATCTCAAAAAATCTAGTAGTATGAAATTTATGCTAAGCTGGAGGGTCCATGACGAACAACGTCATAACGCCCTTCACGCCTTTTCCCAGATGACTGCCGCCGATGATGCCGCAGACATGGGTAGTGCGGTAAAATTGATTGGACGCTGGCACAACATCGCTGAGTTTACTGGTGTAGCCATCTATGAATGCGACGATCCAATAGCTATGGCCAATTGGGCATTGAATTGGAACGGGATACTTGATTGTGAAATCAGCCCGGTGCTGGATGATGAAGAAACCCGGGCGCTCGGGCGCCAAAGGGCGGATGCAGCCGCCCAGGCCAACTGAAAAATGTAGAGGCATGTTGTGACAGCAACATGCCTCCTTCTTTTTGCTACGTTATCTTACTTGACAATCACCCATCCAAACATATCCGCCTCTTCAAAATGCGGTAGAGTAGTGCAGATCACCAGGTAGCGACCGGGCTCATCGAAGGTGCCATCAGGAGTAGTCCACTCCGTCTCAAATACCGTCAAAGGATCCGACAGAACGACCCGATTATTGGGATCGTCAATAATAAAGTTCGGGATGAAGAAAGGGAACGTAAGATTTTTTAATAGAGTAAGATCAATGTCACTGGGCTTAGTTCTAGGCTCGTAAATGGCGACCTGATGAAAAGCTGCAATCTGGTAGTGAACCCTTCCATCTCTTGATATAACAACGGTTCTTGGCACCATCTTGTCCTTGGCGTGAATAGACTGGTCGTGTCCATCCGGTGGGGGAAAAGGAGATCCGGCATCTTCATCGCCAAAAAGTACATAGGCTTCAGAGCCGACGCCACGTTGCGTGTTTTTTACCGCATCCTCACTGCCTGGCTCCACCATAGCGGCAGTTTCAAGGCTGTCATAATCAATCGTTTTTTCACATGAAAGCGAGAGGAAGAGGGCGGGGAGCAGGCATAGCATGCCCACCAATTTGGATTTTACTAAAGGGGTCATAATGTTAAGTTTAAAAGGTTAAAAGATTAAGTGTTTAATAGATCTGTATCATACTGGTAACAGGCATAGCATGCCGACTAATTTGGATTTTACTAAAGGGGTCATAATGTTGAAGTTTAAAAGGTTTAGAGATTAAGTGTTTAATAGATCTGTATCATACAAGTAACAGGCATAGCATGCCGACTAATTTGGATTTTACTAAAGGGGTCATAATGTTGAAGTTTAAAAGGTTTAGAGATTAAGTGTTTAATAGATCTGTATCATACAAGTAACAGGCATAGCA